>DASREP010000024.1:0-40683 GCA_035652015.1 Bradyrhizobium sp.
TGATCTTGGCGCCGGTCTTTTCCACGATCTCGCGGATCACCTTGCCGCCGGTGCCGATCACTTCGCGGATCTTGTCGGTCGGGATCTTGAAGGTCTCGATGCGCGGCGCGTATTCGCCGAGCTCGGCGCGCGCGGCGGTCAGCGCCTTGGACATTTCGCCGAGGATGTGCAGCCGGCCCTCGCGGGCCTGGCCGAGCGCCACCTTCATGATCTCCTCGGTGATGCCCTCGATCTTGATGTCCATCTGCAGCGAGGTGATGCCACCTTCGGTACCGGCGACCTTGAAGTCCATGTCGCCGAGATGGTCCTCATCGCCGAGGATGTCGGAGAGCACCGCATAACGGCTGTCCTCGAGGATCAGGCCCATGGCGATGCCTGCGGTCGGCCGCTTCAGCGGCACGCCGGCGTCCATCAGCGCGAGTGAAGCGCCGCAGACCGAAGCCATCGACGACGAGCCGTTGGACTCGGTGATCTCCGAGACCACGCGCGTGGTGTAGGGGAACTCGTGATGCGGCGGCAGCACGGGGTGGATGGCGCGCCAGGCGAGCTTGCCGTGGCCGATCTCGCGCCGCTTGGTGCCGCCGAGGCGGCCGGTCTCGCCGACCGAGTAGGGCGGGAAGTTGTAGTGCAGCAGGAACGTTTCCTTGTACGTCCCCGACAGCGCGTCGACATACTGCTCGTCCTCGCCGGTGCCGAGCGTGGTGACGACCAGCGCCTGGGTCTCGCCGCGGGTGAACAGCGCCGAGCCGTGGGCGCGCGGCAGCACGCCGACCTCGCAGGTGATGTTGCGCACGGTCTTGACGTCGCGGCCGTCGATGCGGCGGCCAGTGTCGAGGATGTTCCAGCGCACGATCTTGGCTTCGAGCGACTTGAAGACATCGGCCACGCGCAGCTTTTCAAACCGCGGCTCCTGCCCTTCCGGGAAGAAGTGCGCCATCACCTTTTCCTTGGCGGCGCCGACGGCGGCGTAGCGCTCCTGCTTCACCGGGATCGCATAGGCCTTGCGCAGATCCTGCTCGATCAGGCCGAGCATCTCCTTCTCGATCGCGCTGTCGTCGATCGGCGTCACTTCCAGCGGCTCCTTGGCCGCCTTCTCGGCGAGATCGATGATGGCGTTGATCACCGGCTGGAAGTGGCGATGACCGAACATCACCGCGCCCAGCATGATCTCCTCGTTGAGCTCCTTGGCTTCCGATTCCACCATCAGCACGGCATCCGCGGTGCCAGCGACGACGAGATCGAGCTGGGTCTCGGTCATCTCGTCCAGCGTCGGGTTGAGCACATACTCGTCATTGACGAAGCCGACGCGGGCCGCGCCGATCGGACCCTTGAACGGCACGCCCGACAGCGTCAGCGCGGCGGAGGCCGCGACCATCGCCACGATATCGGGATCGTTCTCCATGTCATGGGACAGCGTGGTGACGATCACCTGCGTCTCATTGCGCCAGCCATCGACGAACAGCGGACGGACGGGACGGTCGATCAGACGGGAGACCAGGGTCTCCTTCTCGGTCGGACGGCCCTCGCGCTTGAAATAGCCGCCGGGGATACGGCCCGCGGCATAGGCCTTTTCCTGGTAGTCGACGGTGAGGGGGAGGAAATCGACACCCTCGCGCGGCGTCTTGGCGGCGACGACGGTGGCGAGCACGACAGTCTCGCCATAGCTCGCCTTCACGGCACCATCGGCCTGGCGCGCGATCTTTCCGGTTTCAAGCCTGAGCGGACGCCCGCCCCAGTCGATCTCTACAGAATGGATATTGAACATTATCGGTCTTCTTTCATGGTTCACGAAAGAACGGCCGCTCCAAAACACAAAAACCATGCGCAAGATTGCGGGACGCTGATCGTATCAAATCAGCGTCCGGCGATCCTGCCATGGTTGTCATATTTCGGATGGCGACCATCCTTGTCGTCGACACGGGCACCTTGCCCGTTACGTCCAGCGGCCGGATTGCTGCTGGGCGCCTTGTTTAAGCGTGCCGGAACCCGCTTCATCGCGGCATTCCGATCATGCCCTCTCGCACGATGAACGCTTTGGGAGCCCTAGCCGACGTCCCGAATCATCATGCAAAAACGCGCGCAAACTTGCGCGCGCAGACTTCAACAAAAGCTCAACGACGAATGTTGTGCTTCTCGAGCAGCGCCTTGTAACGCCCCTCGTCGGTCTTGCGCAGATAGTCGAGGAGCGAGCGGCGGGTCGACACGAGCTTCAACAGGCCCCGGCGTGAATGATTGTCCTTCACGTGGGTCTTGAAATGTTCGGTCAGGTTGTTGATGCGCTCCGACAGGATCGCGACCTGGACCTCCGGCGAACCCGTGTCGCCGGCCTTGTTGGCACTTGCCTTGATGACTTCCGCTTTGCGTTCGGCGGTAATCGACATCGTCAGACTTTCTCGTTGCGACCGGAGCTGGCTGTCAGTCCGGTCAGGTTGAACACACGCTTGGGGATGAGTTCGCCATTGCCAATTTCGGCAAGCGCGAGAAGCCGGCCTGCCACCGTGACATAGACTGTGCCGCTACTATTGGGCGCATCCCGTCCGCGCAACAAAACGGCTTGGCCTCGGTGAAGCCTTGCCGCATCAGCCCGTGTGACGGCCAGTGCCGGGATGTCGTCCAGCGCGGTCTCAACGGGCAAAAGCGCGTCGGCGAGGCTTCCCTCGCCCGACGCGGCTCTATTGCATAAAGCCTCCAACTGTTCCAGCGGAATCATGTCGTTTTCGCCGAAAGGACCGACCAGGGTCCGGCGCAAGGCCGAAATATGCCCGAAACAGCCCAGAATCCGGCCGATATCGCGGGCCAAGGCCCGCACATAGGTCCCCTTGCCGCACTCGGCCTCGAACAGAGAATGGTCGTTATCGATCTGGTCAACCAAGGTTAATTGGTGAATCTCGACCGGGCGCGGCGCCAGTTCCACGACCTCGCCGTCGCGTGCGAGGTCATAGGCGCGCTCGCCCTGGACCTTGATCGCGGAATAGCGCGGCGGGGTCTGCTCGATCAGGCCGGTGAACTGCGGCAGCAGCGCACGAATAGCTTCGACGCTTGGCCGCGCATCGCTGGTCTTGACCACCTTGCCTTCGGTGTCGTCGGTGTCGCGCTCCTCGCCCCAGCGCACGGTGAAGCGGTAGCGTTTGCGGCCGTCCATCACGAACGGAACGGTCTTGGTGGCTTCACCAAGCGCAATGGGCAGGCCGCCGGAGGCGAGCGGGTCGAGCGTGCCGGCGTGCCCGGCGCGCTTGGCCGAGAACAGCCGCTTCACGACGGCGACCGCCTGCGTCGAGGTCATGCCGATCGGCTTGTCGAGCACGACCCAGCCATGAATGTCACGCTTGTCGCGGCGCGGCTGATTGTTCTTCTGCTGCTTGGCGCGCGGATCGTTGTTGCCGCGCGGCTCGTTGCGGCGTGCATCGACGAAAATATTTTTTTCGTCGCTGCGCGAATCAGTCGACGTCTGCGCGCGCGCGCTCTCTGCCGGGCCCTCTGCCAGGTTTTTGGCCGGGGTTATGGTCATTGATCTTCGTCCGAATCGGGTGCGAGGTCTCGTTGCACCGCAGGCGTTCGCAGTAATTTCTCGATACGTTCCGCTTCGTCGAATCGTTCGTCGACGCGAAAGCGGACATCGGGCGCAAATTTTAGGTTAACGCGCCGAGCAATCTCGCCGCGCAGGAATTTCTTATTGCGATCGAGCGCCGCGAGCACGATGTCCGTGTCGCGTCCGCCGAGTGGCATCACGTAGATTGTTGCAAGCTTGAGGTCCGGAGACATCCGAACCTCGGGAATCGTAATGATGTGACCCTCAAGCTCGGGGTCATGCGCGCCACCGTGCAGAAGAATATCGGCAACAGCGTGGCGCACCGCTTCGCCCACGCGCAGCTGGCGTTGCGAGCCGCCGGGCGTTGAGCCTTTTTTGGGGTGAGCGCGAGACATTTTTGGTAAATCACCTTGTCATGCCCGGGCCGCGCCCGGGCATCGATCCAATTGTTTCAAGAATCCGCCTGCGCGGATGGATTGCCCGACGATCTAGCGCAACGACGCGCGTTGCACATTCACCCAGGCAAATGACGATACGAAAACCAAAGCGCTTCGTAAGATTTGGACTTACAGCGAGCGCTGGATGGTCTCCACGCGATAGCATTCGATCACGTCCCCGACGCGCATGTCGTGGTAGCTCTCGAATGCCATGCCGCATTCCTGGCCGGCCTGCACTTCCTTCACTTCGTCCTTGAAGCGCTTCAGTGTCGACAGCTTGCCTTCGTGCACGACGACGTTGTCGCGGATCAACCGGACATGCGCGCCGCGCTCCACGGTGCCGTCGGTGACCCGGCAGCCCGCGACCTTGCCGACCTTGGAAATGTTGAAGATCTCCAGGATCTGCGCATTGCCAAGCATGGTCTCGCGCAATGTCGGCGCAAGCAGTCCGCTCATGGCCTTCTTCACGTCATCCACGAGGTCGTAGATGATGTTGTAGTAGCGGATCTCGATGCCGTTGCGCTTGGCGGCGGCCGCCGCCTCCTTGTTGGCGCGGACGTTGAAGCCGATGATCGCGGCGTTGAAGCCTTCCGCCAAGGTGACGTCGGATTCGGAGATGCCGCCGACACCCGCATGCAGGATGCGTGCGGCGACTTCGTCGGTGCCGAGCTTCTCGAGCGAGCCGAGAATGGCTTCGAGCGAGCCCTGCACGTCGGCCTTGACGATCAGCGGGAACTCCTTGCGGCCCGAGGTCTTGAGCTGCGACATCATCTGCTCGAGCGAGCCGCGCATGCCGGAGATCGAGGCTGCGGCGTTCTCGCGCTTCTGGTGCTCGCGGTAGCTCGTGATCTGGCGCGCGCGCGCTTCGTTCTCGACAACCGCCAGGCGGTCGCCTGCTTCCGGCGGGCCGTTGAAGCCGAGCACTTCGACCGGCACCGAGGGGCCAGCCTCCTGCACGGTTTCGCCCTGGTCGGAGATCAGCGCGCGGACGCGGCCCATCTCGGCGCCGGCGACGATGATGTCGCCGACACGCAGCGTGCCGCGCTGGACCAGCACGGTCGCGACCGGACCCCGGCCGCGATCGAGCTTGGCCTCGATCACGGTGCCTTCCGCCGGACGCTCCGAGTTCGTCTTGAGATCGAGGATTTCGGCCTGCAGCGCGATCATCTCGAGCAGGCGGTCGAGATTGGTCTTGTTCTTGGCGGAGACCTCGACATCGACGACGTCGCCGCCGAGCGATTCCACCTGGACCTCGTGCTGCAGCAGCTCGGTGCGGACGCGCTCAGGCCGGGCGTCCGGCTTGTCGATCTTATTGATGGCAACGATGATCGGAACCCGCGCCGCCTTGGCATGATTGATGGCCTCCACCGTCTGCGGCATGACGCCGTCATCGGCGGCGACCACCAGCACGACGATATCGGTGACCTTGGCGCCGCGCGCGCGCATCGCGGTGAACGCGGCGTGGCCGGGAGTGTCGATGAAGGTGATCTTCTTGCCGGTTTCCGGGGAGCTCACCTGGTAGGCGCCGATGTGCTGGGTGATCCCGCCGGCTTCGCCCGAGACCACGTTGGCGTGGCGCAGCGCGTCGAGCAGCGAGGTCTTGCCATGGTCGACATGGCCCATCACGGTCACCACGGGCGAGCGCGGTTCGGTGTCGGTGGAATCGTCGACCACGTCGAACAGGCCTTCCTCGACGTCCGAGGCGGCCACGCGCTTGACGGTATGGCCGAGTTCCTCGGCGATCAGCTGCGCGGTGTCGGCATCGATCACGTCGGTGATCTTGTACATCGCGCCCTGCTTCATCAGCATGCGGATGACGTCGACCGCGCGTTCCGACATGCGGTTGGCGAGTTCCTGGATGGTGATCGCTTCCGGGATCGTCACCTCGCGGACCAGCTTCTCCTTCGCTTCGTTGGCCGCATGACCCTTTAGGCGTTGGGTGCGGCGGCGGAACGAGGCAATCGAGCGTTCACGCACGTCATCGGCATTGAGCGCGGTGACGACGGTGAGACGGCCGCGTTGCTTCTGCGGTCCGGGCTTGTGCGTGGTTTTGGGCGGAGCGGCGGGGCGGGCGGCGCCGCCGGGGCCGCGACGGATCTGGCGCGGACCTTCGTCCTCCTCCGCCTCGACGGCGACGCCGGGGGCGCGAGCCGGCACAGGGGCACGAGCCGTGGCCGGCGCTGCCGCCCGTCCGGCAGCGGATGCCGCAGCGGGCGCGCGAGCAGGGGCCCCAGGCGTGCGGGCAGGGGCTCCGGGCGCGCGGGCCGCAGCAGGCTGCGGAGCCGCAGCCGCGGGGGCAGCCGACGCAGGGGCTGCGGCGGCCGGTGCCGACGCGGCGCGCGCGGCTTCACCCTCGCCGAAGCGCTTCTTGGCCTCGGTCTCGGCCTTGCGCCTGGCCTCCTCTTCATGGCGGTGCCGCTCTTCCTCGGCCTTGCGACGGGCCTCGGCGGCCTCGCGCTCGGCCTTCTCGGCGGCTTCACGTATGGCGCGGCGCCTCGCCTCTTCCTCAGCCTGGCGGCGTTCCTCGACTTCGCGGAGCTTGGCATCGGCCAGCGCGCTGGCGCGCGCCGCATGCTCGTCCTCGGTCAAGGTGCGCAGCACCACGCCGGAGCTGTTGCGCGGCTGGGACGGCTGCGCGCCGCCACCCGGGCGCCCCTGCTGCGGCCTCGCGGCCGGGGGGGCGGCCTTGGGCGCAACGGGCTCGGGCGCGTGCGGGGCATCCTCGCCGCCGACCCTGCGCTTGCCGCGCTTCTCGACCACGACCTGCTTGCTGCGGCCATGGGGGAAGCTCTGGCGCACGGTACCGGTCTCGACCCGCGGCTTCAGCGTCAAGGTCTTGCTGGGCACACTCAATTTCTTGTCGCCAGGCGTGTTGTTATCAGCCATTCAGTCGTCCCAATCCGTTCCTCTAATGCGCGGCTAGCGCATCATCCATTATTGCAAGTCGTCGCCGTCTCGCGAGAGCGACGTTGAATGCGGTTTCGAATTCCTGGCACCGGTTCCGGCAGTCTTGTCGGCGTCGGCCATCCGGTATCGGACCAAGGTCTGGCTGCGCGACAGGAAAGTCTTGCTCGCCGGGCCCGCGAGCAGCGCTGCATGTATCACATTTGACCGGGTGAGTGCCAAATCCAATTCTAGCGAAGTTAAGATAGTAATGACGGGAATCCGCGCTGATTCCCCCAAACTCAAGGTTTCCTGGGCCGGATCTTGCCCGCTGCGTTGGCCCAGCAGGGCGTCCAGCTTGCGGATTCCGTCGGAAGCTCCGTCGGCGGCATGAATGAGCGCCGCAACCGTGTTCCGGGAGCCACGCTCTTTCAGGACCGCCTCGACCTTGCTGAACCCAGCCACCACCTGGCCGGCCTTGGCGGCCACGGCTAACGCGTCGATCACGCCGCGGACGAGAAGAGCTTCGGTTTCTGTGGCAAGGTCCGGCGAGACCCTGACGTCGCGCTTGAACCCTCGGGAAAAATGGTGACGGCGGACCGCTTCCGCAACCGCCTGCCGCGAGGCGGTGACCCAAAGTCCACGTCCGGGCAGCTTCCGCTTCAGATCGGCGACCACCTCGCCGGTGGGCGCAACCACAAAGCGGATCAGCTGGTCGATCGGCCGCACCTCGCGGCTGACCGCACACATCCGCTCGGTCGCGGACTTGGTGGTCCGCGGTCCAAGGTCGAGGTCGGAGTCAGCTTGGGCGAGCATGCGGCGGGCATCTCCTTGGCCTATGCCGCAGGCGTATCGGCCTCGGCCGGCTCGGCTGGCTTGGCGAGGTCGGCCTCGGAGATCCAGCCCGCCTTGACGCGGGCCTGCATGATCAGGTGCTCGGCATCGTCACGGGAAATCTCGATGCCGTCGAGCGCGCCGGTATGCTTGACAGGCTCGCTGCCTTCCTTGCGCTCGGTCCAGCCGACCAGGTCGTCGGTGGCGCAGCCGGCGAGATCGTCGATCGTCTTGATGTCGTTCTCGCCGAGCTTCACCAGCATCTTGGACGTCACACCGGGCACGGTCTTCAGCGCATCCTCGACGCCGAGTTCCTTGCGCTTGGCCTCGAGCTCGGCCTCCTGCTGCTCCAGATATTCCTTGGCGCGGTTCTGCAGCTCGGTCGCAGTCTCCTCGTCAAAGCCTTCGATGCCGGCGAGTTCCTTGACGTCCACAAGTGCCAGTTCCTCGACCGAGGTGAAGCCTTCGGAGGCCAGCAGCTGGCCGACGACCTCGTCGACATTGAGCGATTCCATGAACACGCGGGTGGAGTTCTCGAAATCGGCCTGGCGGCGCTCCGATTCCTCCTGCTCGGTCAGGATGTCGATGTCCCAGCCGGTGAGCTGCGAGGCAAGGCGGACGTTCTGGCCGCGGCGCCCGATCGCCAGCGACAGCTGGTTGTTGGTATCGGGCACAACGACCTCGATGCGCTCGCGGTCCTCGTCAATGACGACCTTGGCGACTTCCGCCGGCGCCAGCGCGTTGACCACGAAGGTCGCGATGTCGGGCGACCAGGGAATGATATCGATCTTCTCGCCCTGCAGCTCGTTGACCACGGCCTGCACGCGCGAGCCGCGCATGCCGACGCAGGCGCCGACCGGGTCGACCGAGGAATCACGGGAAATCACGCCGATCTTGGCGCGCGAGCCCGGATCGCGGGCCACTGCCTTGATCTCGACAATGCCGTCGTAGATTTCCGGGACTTCCTGCGCGAACAGCTTGGCCATGAACTGCGGATGGGTGCGGGACAGGAAGATCTGCGGGCCGCGCGTCTCGCGCCGCACGTCGAAAATATAGGCGCGGACGCGGTCGCCGTTGCGGAACACCTCGCGCGGCAGCATCTCGTCGCGGCGGATAATGGCTTCGCCGCGGCCGAGGTCAACGATGACGCTGCCATATTCGACGCGCTTGACGATGCCGTTGACGATGTCGCCGATGCGGTCCTTGAACTCCTGGTACTGCCGGTCGCGCTCGGCTTCGCGCACCTTCTGCACGATCACCTGTTTGGCGGACTGGGCGGCGATGCGGCCATATTCCAGCGGGGGCAGGGTGTCGGCGATGGTGTCGCCAATCTGCGCGCCGGGATTGGCGCGCCGCGCATCCTCCAGCGAAATCTGGTTGGAGGCGTTCTCCACGGTCTCGACCACGAGCATGTGGCGCGACAGGCGCAGCTCGCCCTTTTTCGGATCGATCTCGGCATGGACGTCGGTCTCGCTGCCGTAACGGGCGCGGGCGGCCTTGGCGATGGCGTCCTCCATCGCGGAGATCACAATGCCGCGATCGATCGACTTCTCGCGCGCCACCGCGTCTGCGATCTGCAGCAGTTCTAGTCGGTTGGCACTGACTGCCATGGCTTAGTCTCCTCTATCGGCATCGGTTTCGCCTCTGCGCGCCCTCATCGAGGCGAGGCGGTGTTTCTTGGTGTTTGTCGGCGCCGGCTTGTTCTTGGTCTTGGGTTTGGGCGCAGTCGTCTTGGTCTGTCTTGTGGCATGGGCGGGGGCCGGAGGTTCGAGCCCGAGATCGCGCTTCAACTCACGCTCGGCCGCCTTGCCGCGGCGCATGGATTGCGCGACCAATTCGTCGGTCAAGACGAGCTTGGCCTCGGCGATGTCCTCCATCGTCAGCAGCACATCGGCATCTTCGCCTTCCCGCGCATCGTCCCGATGCAGCCTCACACGATCGCCATCCACGCCTTCGAGCGTGCCGCGGAACCGCTTGCGCCCGTCATGGGCGACGGCCATTTCGATCCTGGCAAGATGGCCGCGGGACCGCTCGAAATCCGAGCGGCGCACCAAGGGACGGTCGATGCCGGGCGAGGAAATCTCCAGCCGGTAGGCGCGATCGATGGGGTCGGCGACGTCAAGCACCGGCGATAGCGCCTTCGAGACCGCCTCGCAATCCTCGATCTGCATCGTGCCGTCAGGGCGTTCCGCCATGATCTGGACCGTGCAGCCGGCTTCGCCGGTAATTCGGATGCGCACCAGGCGGTAGCCCATGCCCTGCAGGACCGGGCCCGCGATCGCCGCGACCCGCGCCGCCACGCCCGGCTCGACCACGAGGCGCGGTTCGGCCAGCAGGTCAGCATCCGTACGAGGCGCGGTCAAATCGGTCATGTCGCGTATCAAGGCGTGGGTCAGGTCTGTTAATCTTTCGAATGGCGGACCGAAGCTTCCTTCCAGGTCCGGTCCCGATGGCATTAACCCGAGCCGGCCTGCGGTTATCCGCTGACTCGGCTTCAGGTAATAAAAAAGAGCGGGTCCGGAGGGGCCCACTCTCACTACGCGTTTCGTATGAGAACTTTAAGTTGCCCGCGATATAGCGACTTTTCCGTCCCCCTACAAGGGGCCGCCGGCCTCGCCAGGCGGATTTTGAGGCCTCGCGCATGCCCGATAATGGGCCTAACCCTTCCTTCATCAAGCCCGCATAAATTGACGCGAGCGCCCACTATCCGCCTGTTTGCGGACAGGTCTTCGCGTGGGGGCGGTTGCTGATGGGACGATCTGATGACAGCGGCCGCGTCGCTGATCCCCGGGCTTGACGACATCGTCCGCCACAGCGATCCGGCGCGCCGCGCCGAGGCCGCGCGGCGGATCTCCGAATTGTTCTTCGAGGATGCCACCAGGCTGCGCGCAAGCCATGTCGCGCTGTTCGACGACATCCTGATCGGGCTGGTCCCCTACGTCGAAACGGTGGCGCGCGCCGAGCTCGCCGAGCGCTTCTCGCTGATTGCCAATGCGCCGCGCGCGCTGGTTGGCCAATTTGCGCGCGAGAACGAGATCCTGGTGGCGGCACCCGTGCTGCGCCGCTCGGTCGTGCTCGATGACGACGTGCTGCTCGACGTCGCGCGCCTCAAGGGGCAGGCCCATCTGCTGGCAATGGCCGAGCGCGGCACGCTCTCGACCGGCCTGACCGACATCATGGTCCGGCGCGGCGACCGCGAGGTGGTGCGCCGTACGGCAGGCAATGCAGGCGCAGCCTTTTCTGCGACGGGCTATCACGCGTTGATCAAGCGCGCGGCACAGGATGGCCTGCTGACGCTCACCGTCGGCCAACGCCGCGATCTCTCCGATGCGCATCTGAAGCAGCTGCTGACGGGATCATTGGACGTGGTCCGCCGCCGCCTGTTCGACCTGGTCAAGCCGGAGCGGCAGGCCGCGATCAACCGCGTCATGAACGCGATCGGCGAGTTCCCCGAGATCGTCCAAAGCAAGCGTGACTTCGTCCCGGCGCAGCGGACCATTTTGGCGCTCCACCGGGGCGGCAATCTCAACGAGGCCGCGCTGCTCGGCTTTGCCAAGCGCTTTGCCTATGAGGAATCCGTCGCGGCCCTTGCCGCGATGTCGGGGGTCGGCATCGCTACACTCGACCGGCTGATCTCGGGCGACCGCCATGATCCCGTGCTGATCCTCGGCAAGTTCATCGGGCTTGAATGGGCGACGGTCCGCGCGCTGGTCCTGCTTCGCCTGGGAGCGCATCGGGTGCCGGCGCCGGCCGATATCGAAAACATCCGCATCAACTATGCCCGCCTGATGCCCTCGACCGCCGAACGCGTGGTGAGTTTCTGGAGGACGCGGCAGTCGGGGTGAAACAAGCGTGCACCGTCATTCCGGGGCGATGCGCAAGCATCGAACTATGGTGCGCAATTGCGCACCTGAGAATCTCGAGGTTCCGGGTTCGCCTCTTCGGGGCGCCCCGGAACGACGTCCGGCCACCTCACGCCCGCCGAAACCGCAAGTAAGTCGCCTTGCGGCCCTCGCGTTCGGCCTTCTGGCCGTAGCGTGTCTTGGTGAAGCCAGGCCAGGGCAGGCGCCAATCGTCGGCGCGCTCTGCGAGCCATTCGAAATCGCGCGATCGCAACAGATGCCACAGCGTCCAATCGGCGTAATCGTCGATGTCGCTGACAAAGCGAAACTCGCCGCCGCCTGTCAGGACGCGCGCCATGGCCGCGATCGTCGCATCCTGGACAAAGCGTCGCTTCCAGTGCCGCCGCTTGGGCCAGGGATCGGGATGGATCAGATCGATCCGCGTGAGTGACTGCGGCGGCAGCCAGGCCAACAGCTCGGCCGCATCGCCCGCCAGCAGGCGAATATTCTTGATGTTGTGGGCCTCGATCTGCGCCAGGATCTTGGCCATGCCGTTGACATATGGCTCACAGCCGATGAAGCCGATGTCTGGAAACGCTTTCGCCTCGGCGACCAGGTGCTCACCACCGCCAAAACCGATCTCGAGCCGCAGCGCTTGCGCCGGCGGATCGAACAGGGCTGCGGCATCCGCCGGCGCTGGACCTGCGATTTCCAGCGCGAGGTGCGGCAGCAGATTGTCGATCAGGTCAGCCTGGTGCGCACGCAGCCTATGGCCCTTGCGGCGGCCGAAAAACGAGCCGGCCTGCCGCGCGCCCGCGTGGCTCGAGGACTCGCGCTGCTCGTCGTAGGGGCTTGCGGCGCTCATCGCAGGGTCTGGAACAGCCGATACAAGAGCCGCGCACGCGGCTCGATCGAGGAGATGTAAAGCTGTTCGTAATGGGTGTGCGCGCCCTTGCCGTCGACACCGAGGCCATCGAGGGTCGCGGTATGTGCGGCGGTGAAATTGCCGTCCGAACCGCCGCCAGTGAACATGTCGTTGAGCTCGAAGCCGAGCTCGGCTGCGAGCGTCCTGGCGTGCTCGAACAGCGCCGCGCCCGCGTTGCCCTTTTCGTAGGGCGGCCGGTTCAACTCACCTGTCACGGTGACGCTGACGCCCTCGCTCCGCGACTTGATGGAGAGGATCTTCTCGACCAGCTCGTCGGCCGCGGCCACGGTTGGCGCACGCAGATCGACCTCCGCATAGGCTTCTTCCGCGATCACATTTGGTCGCGTCCCGCCTCTGACCACGCCGACATTGACCGTGATGCCGCGCGTGGGATCGTTGAAACCTTCCAGTGTCTCGATGACATTGGCGAGCTCGCGGATGGCGCTGCGGCCGTCCTCGGGCCGGCTGCCGGCATGCGCGGGCACGCCCTTGATGAAGACCTCGAAGCGGCCGACGCCCTTGCGCCCGGTGACGACCTTGCCGCCGTCGCGGGCCGGTTCCGTCACCAGCACATATTTTGCCTTCTCGCCCTCTTGCTCGATCAGCTTGCGCGAGGTCGGGCTGCCGATCTCCTCATCCGAGACGTAGAGCTGCGTGATACCGAGCGGCGTGCGCTCGCCATTAGCGCAAAGCTGCCGGAAGGCGTGATAGGCGAGATAGGCGCCGCCCTTCATGTCGTAGATGCCGGGTCCGAAGGCGCTGTCAGCCTCTATTCTGAACGGCAGCCGCGTGATGAAGCCGAGCGGATGCACGGTGTCGAGATGGCTCAGCACCAGGATGCCGGGCGCCTCCTGGCCCCAGGCGGAGCGCGCGATCAGATGATCGCCGCGTCCGTCCCGGCCTGGGATGCGCTCGATATGGGCCGCGAGGTCGCGATAGCCGTCGGCGACCAGTGCCACGAGGCGGTTGACCGCTTCGGGTGCTTCCGTCGGCGTCTCGATCTCGACCCAGCGGCGGATGCCGTCGAGAATGGCGCCGGCATCGAATGGATTGGACGTCTTGAGCATCGCGTGACCTTCGGGACGGACTTCCTCCCGACATAGGCTAGATTTCGCGCCTGCTCAAATCCAAATGGGCGGGATCAGCCCCCCTCCGTTGCCTCGCGCGCGGCGATCTGCTCGACCAGATCGACAATGCTGCGCCTGAGCTTGGAATCGGCAATCCGTGTGAAGGCGCGGGTCAGCGCCAGGCCTTCAGAGGTTGCGAGGAAATCTGATACATAGGCCGGCGAGGTGCCTTCGCTAAAATTGTCCTTGCCGGGCGAACTGGTCGGCCCGCCCTCGAACAGGAACGAGACCGGCACCTGCAGCACCTCGGCGATCTGCTGGATGCGGCTTGCGCCCACCCGGTTGGTACCCTTCTCGTATTTTTGTATCTGCTGGAACGTAAGCCCCAAGGCGTCGCCAAGCTTTTCCTGGCTCATCCCCAGCATGATACGGCGCATCCGCACCCGGCTGCCGACATATTTGTCAACAGGGTTCGGTGCTTTGGTGGACATTTCCGAGATTCCTTCTGCATAAGGCATCAACGAGCCGGGTAAATCGCTGGCCAGGCCTCTCTGCACAAACCTGCTCGGGGAACCGGCGGTGATCAGATAATGTGACAATGAGGTGACTGGTGGGGGGTTACCGGTAGCTCAAAATGCGAAGTGGTGTGGTATATTGTCAACAGGCGGAACCGCGCTGGTCCGAAAAAAATTTCTACTTGGGAGTCAAGGCTACAATCAGAGCCGATCGGGGTGGAACTTAGCGCCTTTTTAGGAATTTGCACTGATGTTCTAGAGTACCGCTCCACGGTTGTGCCATTGGATCGGACTGCAATCGCCGCAATACATGGTGCCCGGTGACGAATGGAGGTGGGGCGCGAGAAGGACCCTGGGCGCCGACCATACTGATGCGCGCATCCCTAATCGGCACCGCTCCGCGCGAGCACTGGGCATCTCGTGCGCCTTCCCCGGTGAGTGGCGAGCCAGGAAAACAGCAACGTCTGATCGCCGCCGCGCGTCACCCCTGCTGCAAGCGCTTCTAGAGCGCCGCTCCACACTTGCGCCACCGATTTGTGGTCCTAGCGCCGCAATAGGCGGCGCCGAATGACAAACAGCAAGGCGGCCGCTACGCAAATGGCGGCCGGGATGTTGCCAAGGCGCGCATAGACCGTCGGCGCGATCGCGGCAGGCAGCGGCGAGTCCAGCACGCCCTCGATGCCCAGCGGAAGGTGCGCCACGATGCGTCCGACGGGATCAATCACGGCAGAAATCCCGGTATTGGCAGCACGGACCAGCGGCAATCCCTGCTCGACCGCGCGCATCCGCGCCTGCTGCAAATGCTGGTAGGGCCCGGTCGAAATTCCAAACCAGCCGTCATTGGTCAGGTTGACCATCCAGCCCGGGCGGTCGTCCGCGGTTGCAGCATCCGAAGGAAATGCTGCTTCGTAACAGATCAGGGGTAGCGCTCGCGGCGCACCCGGGATTTGCAGCGGGCGCCGGACCTTGCCGGGAATGAAGCCGCCCCTGACGCGCGTGAGTTGCTCGAAGCCCAGGTGCTCCATCAGGTCCTGGAACGGCAGATATTCGCCGAACGGGACCAGATGCAGCTTGTCATAGACCGACAGCACGCTGCCTTCGTCGTCGATGACATAGATCGAGTTGTAGGCCTGCGTGACCCGCACGCCGGGCGGCAGGTCGGGGGCGCGCACCGAGCCTGTGATCAGGGTCGTGCCCTTGGGCAAGAGATCCGCGATCTCAGCCATTGCATCCGGCTCACGGGTCAGGAAGAACGGGAACGCCGATTCCGGCCAGATCAGCACGGTGGCATCACGCACACCTGTCGTGTTCGGCCCCGTGGCGCGGTCGGACAACGCCAGATATTTCTGCATCACCGCCTGCTTGGCGGAGTAGTTGAATTTCTCGTCCTGCTGCAGGTTGGGCTGCATGATCCTGAGCTTGACGCTCGCGGTCATCCGGGTCGGATGCATGTTCAACCTGATGACGCCGAACACGCCCATGGCGATCAGAAGCAAGACCGCCGCAAGCGGCAGGGCGAGGGCCTTGCGGTCGCGGGTGCTGCCGTCGATCAGCGCGGCGGGCGAGGCGAAGACCGCCACGGCCAGCAAGGTCAGGCCCCAGATTCCGATCAGCGAGGCGGTTTGCGCCAGCGCCAGCGGCTCGGTCAGCGCATAGCCGAATGCGTTCCAGGGAAAGCCGGTCAGGACATGGCCGCGCAGCCATTCCGAGATGGTCAGGCTCGCCGCAAGCGCGATCACGCGCGAGCCGCCCTTGGTCCAGACCAGGCGGGACAGCGCAAAGCCGAATGCGGTGAACAGGGCAAGGTAGGCCGGCAGCCCCAGCACCGCGAAAGGTATGAGCCAGCCGAAGGTGTCGGCTTCGACCAGGAAGGCGTTGCCGATCCAGTACAGTCCCGGCACGAAATAGCCGAGCCCGAACCAGAAGCCGGTGAGCGCAGCGGCCGGGATGCCTTGCGCGCGGCCGGCGCCGGCGCCGTCGATCAAAAACACCGCGACCGGAAAGGTGACAAACAGCACCGGCCAGGCGTTGAACGGCTCCATCGCGAGCGAGGAGAGCGCGCCCGCGATCAACGCGATCAGCGCGCGTTTCCAGCCCCAAGAAAGAATGATCGGCAGGATGATGGCCATTCCTGCGCGGCGAAGTTGCTTGGACGGGATCACTGTGAGCCGGCTCCGTCACCGGAAGTGGGCGGGCTTGAATTGTCGTTGCTCGGGGGCGGGGCCCCATCCGGCGCCGCCTCTCGTGTCTTGCGGCCCTCGCGCGCGGTGCGTGGCGGCGTGCGCTCCTTGCGCACGGCGATGCGCAGCCGCTTCACGCGACGTGGATCGGCGTCCAGCACCTCGATCTCGAAATTGCCGGGACCCGAAATCACCTCGCCGCGCACCGGCAGCCGGCCGACATGGCTGACGAGATAGCCCCCGAGCGTCTGCACCTCCTCGCCGGCTTCGCCGGTGACAAAATCCTCGCCGATCACCGAGCGGACATCGTCAAGGCTTGCGCGTGCGTCCGCCACAAAGGAATTGTCGGGCTGGCGCACGATGGCTGGCGGCTCGTCACTGTCATGTTCGTCGTCGATCTCGCCGACGATCTGCTCGACAATGTCCTCAATCGTGACAAGGCCATCCGTGCCGCCATATTCGTCGACCACCAACGCCAGGTGAATGCGCGAGGCCTGCATCTGTGCCAGCAGATCGATCGCACGCATCGAGGGCGGCACGTAGAGCAGCTTGCGGATGATGTTGGCGTCCGACAGCGGCATGGCGAGATCGACTGCCCGCAGATCAAGGCCCGCCGGGAACGGTTTCTTGCGCCGGGTCTTGGCGGGGTCGCGCATCCGCGCCCGTACGGTCATGAAGGCGAGCAGGTCGCGGATGTGGACCATACCTTCCGGATCGTCGAGCGTCTCGTTGTAGACCACGAGCCGGGAATGCGCCGCGCTTTCGAACAGGTCCATCAGCTCGCCGAGCTGGATGTCGCGCTTGACGGCGATGATGTCGGCGCGATGGATCATCACGTCGGCGATGCGCCGCTCGTGCAGCGACAGGATGTTGCGCAGCATGGTGCGCTCGACGGCCGTGAAGCCGACATCGTCGGGCGCCGATGCATCGAGCACGACCTGAAGATCGTCGCGCACCGAGCCTGCTTTCCAGCCGAACAGCGTGCGGACTGCCCGTACCAACCAGTTCTCGCTCGCGGGGCGGCCGACCTCGCTGGCCGGCACCACGGCGGGCAGATTGCGCGTGTTGCGCGGGTTGTCGTGAATAGGTTCGGAGTCCGGCATCTCAATCCATCCGTTCCCGGTCCGCATAGGGATCGGGAATCCCGAGCTGCGCCAGAACCGCGACCTCGAGCGCTTCCATCTCCTCGGCGTCCGCATCGGTCTCGTGGTCGTAGCCAACGAGATGCAGGAAGCCGTGCACCGCAAGGTGGCTCAGATGATGCAGGAACGGCTTTGCCTCCTCATCGGCCTCGCGGCGCAGCGTCTCATAGGCAATCGCGATGTCGCCGAGCGCGCGGCAGGCCTGCTCTTCAGCGTTTGGTATGTCCATTTCGGGCGCCGGAAACGACAGCACATTGGTCGGCTTGTCGATGCCGCGGAAGTCCTTGTTGAAGGTGCGGATGGTCACGTCGTCGGTGAGCATCACCGCGACCTCGGCATGGCCGGTATCGGCGTCGGCCACTTCGCTTGCCGCGGCAATCGCGCGCTGCACGGTGGCTTCGGCCTCCGGCTCGCTCTGCCAGCAATCGGCGGCGATGACGACCTCGGTGATGGGGTAAGCTCTTTCTGGCATCTCAACGGAACATCTTTCGGGCGGAGAATACGCTGCCACCCGGCGTGATCCTTCCTCTAGGCCTTGCTGGTCGCGGTTGTCTGCGGCTGCGGCGCGCCTTCATAGGCCGCGACGATCCGCGCCACCAGCTCATGGCGGATCACGTCCTCGGCTGTGAACTTCACCTGCGCCACGCCCTCGACCCCATCGAGCAGTTTGGCGGCCTCGGCAAGCCCGGACGTCTGCCCGTTCGGCAGGTCGACCTGCGACGGGTCGCCGGTGACGATCATGCGGCTGTTCTCGCCGAGCCGGGTCAGGAACATCTTCATCTGCATGGACGTGGTGTTCTGCGCCTCGTCCAGGATGATCGCGGCATTGGTCAGCGTGCGGCCGCGCATGAAGGCGAGCGGCGCGATCTCGATCTCGCCGGTCTGCAGCGCGCGCTCGACGATGCGCGCATCCATCAGGTCATAGAGCGCGTCATAGATCGGGCGCAGATAGGGGTCGACCTTCTCGCGCAGATCGCCGGGCAGGAAGCCGAGCCGTTCGCCGGCTTCGACGGCCGGGCGCGACAGGATAATGCGATCGACCTCCTTGCGCTCGAACAGCTGTGCCGCATGCGCCACCGCGAGCCAGGTCTTGCCGGTGCCGGCCGGGCCGACGCCGAACACCAACTCGTGGCGCTTGAGCGCACGAATGTAGGAATCCTGCGCCCCGGTGCGGGCGCGGACCGGGCGCTTGCGCAAATTGATGATCTCGAACGCGCCCTTGGCGGATTTGGCGTCATATTCGAACAGCGAGCCTTGCGCGATCACGGCGCGGATCGCGCCTTCGACCTCGCCCTGGTCGAGGTCGTGCCCTTGCGAGGCCTGCGCATAGAGCGCTTCCAGCACGCGCCGCGCCGCATCGCAGCCGTCGCGCGAGCCGGCGATTGTGATGTGATTGCCCTTGGAGTCGACGACGATGCCGAGCCTGCGCTCGATCTGGGCGAGATTTTGCCCATACGGGCCGACCAGCACCGACACCGCGCGGTTGTCGTCGAAATCGATGACGACTTGCGTCTCGGGCGGAACCTGCATGTCGCGATCAAATTTGCGGCTGGGAGCGAGCGAAGACGAATCCGATGCGCTTTTAGGCAAGGGTTTCAGGCTCCAATGGTCATTTGAGAGGGCGCGGGCTGGACGTTCGAAGCTGATGCGGCGAGCGTGCCTAGCAGACTGAAGCGCTCGAGGCTCTCGATCCGCACCGGCAACACCTTCCCGACGATCTCGGGCGACGCCATGACATGGACGGGCTGCAGATAGGCGCTGCGACCGACGATCTGGCCGGGATTGCGGGCGGGCCCCTCGAACAGCACGTCCATGGTGGTGCCGATGGCGGCCTTGTTGAAGGCCGATTGCTGGCTGTTGATCAGGTCCTGAAGCCGCGCCAAACGCTCGTCCATCTCTTCGGTCGACACCGTCTCCTGCATGTCCGCCGCCGGCGTGCCGGGCCGCGGCGAATATTTGAACGAATAGGCCGCAGCGTAGCCGATTTGCGTGACAAGCGCGAGGGTGGCGGAAAAATCCGCCTCCGTCTCGCCGGGGAAGCCGACAATAAAATCCGATGAAAAAGCAATATCTTGGCGGGTGCGGCGAAAACGGTCGATGATTTCGCAATAATCGCGGGCGGTATGTTTGCGGTTCATGGCCGCCAGAATCCGGTCGGAACCCGACTGCACGGGCAGATGCACGAAGGGCATCAACTGCGGCAGGTCGCGATGGGCCGCGATCAGGCTGTCGTCGACGTCACGGGGATGGCTGGTGGAATAGCGCAGCCGGGCCAGCGCCGGGATCTCGGCAAGCCGGTGCAGCAGCTTGCCGAGCGGCCAGCTTGTCCCGTCTTTGCCCTCGCCATGATAGGCATTGACGTTCTGTCCGATCAGCGTGATCTCGCGCACGCCATTTTCGGTGAGGCGCCTGACGTCCTCGATGATCTTCTCGACCGGCCGCGATACCTCGGCGCCGCGGGTGTAGGGCACCACGCAGAAGGTGCAGAACTTGTCGCAGCCTTCCTGTACGGTGACGAACGCCGAAATGCCGCGAGCGCGGATCGCGCCTGGCGCGGGTTGCGGCAACACGGCGAATTTGTCTTCAACCGGAAATTCCGTCTCGATCGCGCGGCCTTCAGTCTTTGCACGCGCGATCAGTTGCGGCAGATGATGGTAGCTCTGCGGGCCCACGACGATGTCGACCACAGGCGCGCGGCGGATGATCTCGTCGCCCTCGGCCTGCGCGACGCAGCCCGCGACGGCGATCTGCAACTCGCGGCCACTCCGCGCAGCCTCGGTCTTGGCGGCGCGCAGCCGACCCAGCTCCGAATAGACCTTCTCGGAGGCCTTCTCGCGGATGTGGCAGGTGTTGAGGATGACAAGATCCGCCTCCTCGGCGCTTGCGGACTCGACAAAGCCTTCGCCGGCCAGCGTGTCCACCATGCGCTGGGCATCGTAGACATTCATCTGGCAGCCGTAGGATTTGATGTGGAGCTTGCGCTGCGAGGTCATGAAAACCGGGTTGCAATTGGGGTAACAGCGCCCGTGCCGGGGTCCAGACGCAGCGCGCGGGGCTCAAATATAGGTTTGGACGGCAAAAATCTAGGATGCGCCCGCCGCGCTGGCCCTGCATTTCGGCCGAAACGCCCGAATATGCCCCGAAACGCCTCTCATTCCCTTTGGAGCACGGTCATTGCGGGGCGATGCGGAGCATCGAGCCCGGAATCTCGAGAGTCGGGGTTCATCGCTGCGCGACGCCCCCGGAATGACGGTGGGCGGCTAGCCCTTGTTCTCTTCCAGCGGGACGCAATACAGTTCCAGCCTGTGATCCACCAGCTTGTAGCCAAGCTTGCGGGCGATCTCGGCCTGCAGCTTCTCGATCTCTTCGGAGGTGAACTCGATCACCTTGCCATCGCGCAGATTGATCAGGTGATCGTGGTGGCTGTCGCGCATCTGCTCATAGCGCGCGCGGCCCTCGCGGAAATCGTGCCGCTCGATGATGCCGGCGTCCTCGAACAGCTTGACCGTGCGATACACCGTCGAGATCGAGATCTTGTCGTCGACTGCGACACAGCGGTGATAGAGCTCCTCGACATCGGGATGATCTTCGGCTTCCGCGAGCACACGCGCGATGACGCGGCGCTGCTCGGTCATGCGCATGCCGGTCGCGGCACAGCGCGCTTCGATGCCAGAGTTTTTTGGTGCTGATGACGGTTTCAGTGCGGTCATGGATCTTTCCGGCTGTGATGGATTTGCGCCAAGGAGGAAAGCCTTGCCACCGCGCGCATGTTACGACAAGTCGCGGCGCATCAGAAGCGCGTTCAGCTGTTCCCCGCCCGCCTGTTGGTAGTATCTTTCGCGCCGGCCGACCACGGTAAACCCGGCTCTTTTATAGAGGCTAAGTGCCGGCCTGTTATTTTCTTCGACCTCGAGAAATATAGTTCGCACGCCGCGGCCTGCGAGATGGCCGAGATGGGTCAGCAGGAGATGTCTCGACAGCCCTCGGCCACGACAGTGCTCGTCGATAGCGATCGAGAGAATCTCGGCTTCATCCGCGCCGATCCGCGACACGGCAAAGCCCACGGTTTTCCGCTTGATCCGCAAGCGATGCACCAGCGTGTTGGATTCACGCAGCATGCTCTCGAATTCACCCTCGCCCCAACCGGCACGAAACGCGGCGCCGTGCAATTGTGCCAGCCGTGGCGCATCCGCAAGCGTCGCCGGCTCGACCGAGGCCGCGCTGCCGCGCCAAGGCGCGCTGAACCAGTTCTTGAACCAGCTCACGAACCTGCTCACGACCCAGCACTTGGCGAAGCTGCCGGATCGGGCAGGCCTTGCGGCGGCACCTCGAAGCTCGGCTTGGCGTCGGGAGCGCGCAAATAGAAGGGACGGGCGGGCGCGGTCGCGGGATCGGCGGCTGCGCCGAGCCAAGCCACCCAGCCGATATCGGGCGCCGCCTGCGCATCGACCTTGAGCGGAGCGGGCGCGTCCTTCGGCCAGCGCTCCGCCAGCATCGCGGCGGCATTGCCGACCAGAAAAGGCGCGCCGAAGCGTGAGGCTGCCAGCGCGTCCGCGATGGGTGCGAGGCGCGGCTCGACCAGGGACGCGCCGTCGCCGCCCACGACCTGGAAATAGACCTGGTCATGGCGCGCATCGATGGCGGAAAGGATCGGATGCGCCTCATCCTCGCCGATAACAGGGGCGGCATAGGCGGACAGCGTGGTCAGCCCGACCACCGGCTTATTGGCCGCAAGCGCGATGCCACGTGCGGCGGACAGGCCGACGCGCAAGCCCGTGAAGCTGCCGGGGCCTGTGGTCACCGCGATGCGGTCCAGCGCGGCAAACGGCAGGCCGGCCTCCTTCATCACGCCGGCGAGCAGCGGCATCAGGGCTTCGGCGTGGCCGCGCTTCATGGCCTGCGAGGCCTGCGCGATCAGCCTGCCCGGGCCGGTGTCGAGGATCGCGGCCGCGCAGGCATCGAGCGCGGTATCGATGGCGAGGATCAGCATGTTCCGCTCTTAACATGCCCAACGGCGGAGCGGGTCAAGGCCCGAGCTCCCATCTAAGTACCTTGTCCAACCCGATTTTTTTGGACTGTCGGAGGTTCCCGCAGACCGGCCGAGGGCTCCCGGCTGCAACCTGCGGTCGGCGCAACCCCTTGAAAATACGGTGTTTAATAGAAAATTAGTGTCAAATTGCGAGAACCTCGTGAGTGGCTTGGCAACGAGGCCCGTGTCCGACGCGTCGACACATCCGCCGCTCTGGACATCCAATTCATTTGATACCAAGGAGATTTCTGGATGTTCAATACCGGCATGCGTGCGGCCGACGCCGCCAAATCGGCCGCGATGGATTCGCTGACGACGAATCTGATGGTGGCGGATCCGAGCCTGACCATCGTCTACGTCAACCGTGCTCTGAGCGACTTCCTTGGCGCCGCCGAGGCCGACATCCGCAAGGACCTGCCCGGCTTCTCGGTGTCCAAGCTGATCGGCCAGAACATCGACGTCTTTCACAAGAACCCGCAACACCAGCGCCGCCTGCTGTCCGGCCTGAAGCAGCTGCATCGCGCGACCATCAAGCTCGGCGGCCGCAACTTCGATCTGGCCGCAATCCCCCTGCAGGACAAGTCCGGCCGCCCTGCCGGTTTCGCGGTCGAATGGGCCGACGCCTCGCTCAGGCTGCGCAACCACGAGCTGGGCGCCATCGTCGATGCGGCCGGCAGGTCGCAGGCCATGATCGAGTTCAACATGGACGGCAGCATCATCACCGCGAACGAGAACTTCCTGCGCACGGTCGGCTACTCGCTTGCCGAGATCAGCGGCAAGCATCACAGCATGTTCGTCGAGCCCGCCTATCGCGACAGCGCGGCCTATCGCGAGTTCTGGGCCAAGCTCAACCGCGGCGAATATGACGCGGCCGAATACAAGCGGATCGGCAAGGGCGGCAAGGAGGTGTGGATTCTCGCCTCTTACAACCCGATCCTCGATTCGAACGGCAAGCCGTACAAGGTCGTGAAATTCGCAACCGACGTCACCGAGACGAAGCTGCGCAACGCCGATCTCGCCGGCCAGGTCGCGGCCATCGGCAAGTCGCAGGCGGTGATCGAGTTCAACATGGACGGCACGATCATCACGGCCAATGACAATTTCCTGCGCGCGCTCGGTTATTCGCTCTCCGAGATCAAGGGCCGTCATCACAGCATGTTCATCGATGCGTCCGAGCGCGACGGCGCGGCCTATCGCGAGTTCTGGGCCAAGCTCAATCGCGGCGAATACCAATCGGGCGAGTTCAAGCGGATCGCCAAGGGGGGCAGGGACATCTTTATCCAGGCCACCTACAATCCGATCCTCGATCTCAACGGCAAGCCGTTCAAGGTGGTGAAATATGCCGCCGACACCACGGCGCAGGTGATCGCGCGCCTGCAGGGCGAGAAGGTGAGCGGCATGATGGACCAGGTCGCGGCCGGCGCCGAGGAGCTCAACGCCTCCGTGCGCGAAATCTCCGCGGCAATGACCAAGTCAAAGGACACCGCCTCGACGGCGGTGAGCCGCGTCGAGGCCGCCGATCAGCAGGCCCAGCGGCTGTCGGCAGCGGCGGAATCGATGCGCAGCATCGTGCAGCTGATCGGCGACATCACCGGCCAGATCAACCTGCTCGCGCTCAATGCCACCATCGAATCCGCGCGCGCGGGTGAAGCGGGCCGCGGCTTTGCCGTGGTGGCCTCGGAGGTGAAGAACCTCGCCAACCAGGCCAAGCAGGCGACCGACAAGATCGAGCTCGAGATCGGCAATCTGAACGGCATCTCGGGGGACGTCGTCGGCGCCCTCGACTCGATCAAGAAGGCGATTCAGGATGTGTCCGAATATGTCAACTCGACGGCTGCCGCGGTCGAGGAGCAGAGCGCGGTGACGAGCGAGATGTCGACCAACATGCAGCGCGCCGCCGCGGAAGCGGCTGCGATTGGGGGGAAGGCGGCTTAGTTTATTTCGGCCAGTCATTCCGGGGCGGTGCACAGCACCGAGCCCGGAATCTCGAGATCCCGGGTTCGGTCTTGCGGACCGCCCCGGGATGACCTTTGAAGCGTCGCGCTGCGACGCCTCAAAAGTCACATCGGCCGCACTTCGACCACATCAGGCACGAAATGGCGCAGCAGGTTCTGGATGCCGTGCTGCAGGGTCGCGGTCGATGACGGGCAGCCTGAGCAGGCGCCCTTCATGTTGAGATAGACAACGCCGTCCTTGAAGCCGCGGAAGGTGATATCGCCGCCGTCATTGGCGACCGCCGGACGCACCCGGGTCTCGATCAGGTCCTTGATCATCTCGACTGTCTCGGCGTCGTCCTCACTGAAGAACTCCTCCGCCTCGTCGGTCTCGTCAGCGCTCGGTGCGCTGCCGTCGGCGAGCAGCGGCTCGCCGGACATGTAGTGCTCCATGATGGCGCCGAGGATCGCCGGCTTCAAATGCTGCCAGTCGCTGGAATCCTTGGTGACGGTGATGAAGTCCGATCCGTAGAACACGCTGGTGACACCGGCCACCTCGAACAGGCGCGCGGCCAAAGGCGAACGCGCGGCGGCTTCGCGGCTGGTAAATTCCACGGGGCCGCCATCGGTCACCGGGCGTCCGGGAATGAACTTCAGGGTGGCGGGATTGGGGGTCGCTTCAGTTTGAATGAACATGATTTTCTCCGGCGTCGCCGGTTCAAGGCCGGCGCGTGGGCGCTGTTTTAGCAGATGGCGTCTCTAAACGCACGATCAAGGGGACAAAAGGGCAGGTTCCGGGCGGTCTGCCGAATGACTGACGGCTACGACAGCGCGTCGAGATCGGAATCGCTGAGATCGCCGGGGACGATCACCACCGGTATCGGGAAAGTCCCGACAGTCTTGGCGAGCATTGTCGTCAGCGGACCGGGGCCCTCGGGGGCGGGACTGGCTGACAGCACCAGCATGGCAATGTCGACGTCCTGTTCGATCGCCTCGAGGATCTGCTCGGCCGCCTCGCCCTCGCGGATCACCTGTTCCGGCGTGATGGCGGCAATGCGGTTGGCTCGCCCGGCGGCACGGTCGAGCGCCGCATTGGCGTTCTCATAGGCTTCGGCTCGCATGATGTCGGCGACCCCGAGCCATTGCTGGTTCTGCTGATCGGTCTCGATCACATGCAGCATCACGACGCCGCCGCCGAGCCGGCTGGCCCAGCGGCTGGCGTAATAGACGGCGCGATCCCACTCCGCGGTCTCGTCGACGACAACAAGGCATTTCGGACTGTGACCCGCCTCGTAGCTGCGTCGCTGGGTGGTCATGCCTGCACCGCTGGCTGATCGGCGTTACGCCCACCGCATGCTGCCACATCCCGTCTCGCGTGAGGAGAGGGGATGTGGTGGTCTCGTGCACGCCGCGACGCGCATGCGGCGCAAAATCAGGCCTTGCGTACGAAGCCGACGATGTCCTTGGTCTTGAGCATGTTCGCTTCGGCGATCTCGCGTGCGCGATTGGCGCCATCGATCAGGATCGCATCGACATGGCCGGGGTCAGCGACCAGCCGCTTCATCTCCGAGGCGATCGGCGCGAGCTTGGTGACGCATAATTCCACCAGCGCGTTCTTGAAGCTGGAGAACTGGCCGCCGCCAAAATCGGTCAGCACCTGCTGCTTGCTGCGCCCGGACAGCGCGGCAAAGATGCCGACGAGATTGTCGGCCTCGGGCCGCGTCTCCAGGCCCCTCTCCTCGGTCGGCAGCGGCTCCGGGTCGGTTTTCGCTTTCCGGATCTTCTGCGCGATGGTGTCGGCATCATCGGTCAGGTTGATGCGCGAATAGTCGGAGGCGTCGGATTTCGACATTTTCTTGGTGCCGTCGCGCAGGCTCATCACCCGCGTCGCCGGTCCCGTGATCATCGGTTCCGGCAGCGGGAAGAACTGGCCGTCGGCGACGCCATGGCCGCGGATGGACTCGCTGAAGTCATTGTTGAACTTCTGCGCAATGTCGCGTGCGAGCTCCAGATGCTGCTTCTGGTCCTCGCCGACCGGCACATGGGTGGCGTGGTACAGCAGAATGTCGGCCGCCATCAGCACCGGATAGTCATAGAGGCCGACGGAGGCGTTCTCGCGGTCCTTGCCCGCCTTCTCCTTGAACTGGGTCATGCGGTTGAGCCAGCCGACGCGGGCGACGCAGTTGAAGATCCAGGTCAGCTCGGCGTGGCCGGTAACCTGGCTCTGATTGAACACGATGTGCTTCTTCGGATCGATGCCGGCGGCGAGAAACGCCGCGGTCACCTCGCGCGTGTTGCGGGCAAGCCCGGCCGGGCCGCCCCAGACGTCGATGTTCTGGGTGAGCGCATGCATGTCGACCACGCAATAGATGCAGTTATGCGTCTCCTGCATCTTCACGAAGTTGACGATGGCGCCGAGATAGTTGCCGAGGTGCAGATTGCCCGTCGGCTGGACGCCCGAAAAAACCCGTTCCACGAAGGCCATAACTAGCTTCCCGCTGTTTGCGGCCCGTCGTTTGCCACGAGAGCGGTCAGGTGCGCAAGTCAGGTCACGAAGTCGCGGGGGCCGCCTGCCTTTATCGCATTAACCGCCTGCCGCCAGCTGCCGACGCCGAACAGAGCGAGCAAGAGAAGGTAAATGGCGACCCCGCCCGCGATCAGGAGCGCCAGCGCAAGGGCCTGCGCGAGGCCGTGCGCGGGCGCGTGCAGTGCGGGCAGGCGCGCCGCCAGATCAAGCAGGCCTGCCATCAGGCTTGCGGCCAGCACAATGCGGACAAGCCGGCCGGCCGTGGCCGGAAGCAGGGCAAAGCCGAACGCCGCGATACCGCTGCGGATCAGGCAAACGGTGATGGTCCAGGCGCCGAGCGCGAGGCCGGCGGCGATGCCGCTCGCGCCGAATGCGCGATCGAGCAGGAACGCCGCCGCAATGGCGACCACGAGGCCGATCAGGCTCGCCTTGAGCGGCGTTGCGGTGTCCTCGCGTGCAAAGAAGGAGGGCGACAGCGCCTTGGTCAGCACATGGGCCGGCAAGGCCAGCGCGAGCCAGACCAGGGCCTGCGCGGTCGCAGCTGTGTCGTCGCTGGTGAACGCACCATGCTCGAACAACAGCCGCACGATCGGCTCGCTTAGCACGATCAATCCGAGCGTTGCCGGCAGCGCGAGCCCCGTCGCAAGCTGCAGCGCATGGGACTGCGCGGTCGCGATGGCGGCCGCATCGCTGCTGCGATGGGCGCGGGCGAGTTCGCTGACCAGCACCGTGCCCATCGCGACGCCGACAATGCCGAGCGGCAGCTCGACCAGGCGGTTGGCAAAATAGAGCCACGACACGGCCGAGGGCGAGGCCGAGGCGATGATGGCGGCGCCGACGATCAACAGCTGCGGCGCGGCATTCGCCACCATGCCGGGGATGGCACGGGCGAAGAAGCCGCGCATGTCGGCGGCCAGCGACACGCGCAACGGGCTTGCGATGCGTCCACCCCGCCGCGAGAACAGCATCAGGAGCTGCAGCAAGCCGGCAATGCCGACGGTTGCCGCGAGCGCGCGGGCGACGAGGCCGGCCTCGGGCCTTGACGGGATCAGCGCAACCATCACGGCGATCAGCGCGATGTTGAACAAAAGCGGTGAGAAAGCAGCGAGCGCGAAGCGCGATTGCGCGGAATAAAGCGCCAGCAGCACCGTCGAGGGGCCCGCGAAGGCGAGATATGGCAGCATCAGCCGCGCATCGCCGATCGCAAGATGAAGCGTCTGCTCGCCCGCAAAGCCCGGCGCGAGCGCGGTCAGCACGAGCGGCATGAACAGGCCGACCAGCGCGGATAGTAGAAGCAGCGCCGCGCTGACCGTGGCCAGCACCTTGCCTGCGAAGGCCGCGGCCGCGACCGTGCCCTCGGTTTCGCGCAGGCGTAGCCAGGCCGGCACCAGCGCGGCATTCAGCGCGCCTTCGGTAAGAAGCCTTCGCACCACATTGATCATCTGGAACGCCACTAGGAAGGCGTCGGCGACCGGCCCGGTGCCGAGCAAGGCGGCAATCATGGAGTCCCGCACGAATCCGAGCAGGCGCGAGGCCAGCGTTCCCGTGGATACCGTGAGAAAGGAGCGGATCATGGTTTAAGGGGACGGAACCGTTGCTTGCTCCTGCAGGGGCGGCCGTGATAGGCCGCGAGCGCCAATTGGTAAGCCCGCAAGCCGGCTCTGTAGCCGGATTTTGGGGCTGCCCGCAATCGCCGGAACCGCAAACTTAGAGGTTGGATCTAAAAGAATGACTGAAGCCAAATACGATGTTCTCGGGATCGGCAATGCGATTTTCGATGTGCTGGTCAGGACGGACGAAGCCTTCCTGAGCCGCCATGGCATGACCAAGGGCAGCATGGCCCTGATCGACGAGGCCCGGGCGGCTGCGATCTACGGCGATATGGGGCCAGCGACCGAGATGAGCGGCGGCTCGGCTGCGAATACCATTGTCGGGCTGGCAAGCTTCGGCGCCCGCGCCGCCTATGTCGGCAAGGTCAAGGACGACCAGATCGGCAAGCTCTACAGCCACGACATCCGGGCTGCCGGCGTCGCCTTTGACACGAAGCCCGCGCCCAGCGGTCCCGCCACCGGCTGCTCCTATATCCTCGTTACCGGCGACGGCGAGCGCACCATGAATACCTATCTCGGCGCGGCGCAGGATCTGACGCCTGCCGATATCGACCGGGCGCAGATTGCGGCTGCGCGCATCGTCTATCTCGAGGGCTATCTGTGGGATCCGAAGAGCGCCAAGGACGCCTTCGTCAAGGCGTCCGACACTGCCCATGAGGCGGGGCGTCAGGTCGCACTGACGCTGTCGGATTCCTTCTGCGTCGATCGCTACCGCGACGAGTTTTTAGGTTTGATGCGCAACGGCACCGTTGATCTGGTGTTTGCCAACGAGGCCGAGTTGCACTCGCTCTATGAAACCTCCGATTTCGACACCGCGCTGAAGCAGCTGCGCATCGATGCGAGACTAGGCGTGGTCACGCGCAGCGAGAAGGGCTGCGTGGTGGCCTCAAGCGAGGCCGTGATCTCCGTGCCGGCCTTCCCGATCGCGCAGATGGTGGATACGACCGGCGCCGGCGATTTGTTCGCGGCCGGCTTCCTGTTCGGCCTCGTCCGCGGCGCGGGCTACGAGAACGCCGGCCGCCTCGGCGCACTCGCCGCCGCCGAGGTGATCCAGCACATCGGCGCAAGGCCGCAGGTGTCGCTGAAGGAGCTCGCGCAGCAGAACGGCCTGCCGGTGTAGGGAGCCACTTGCACCGTCATTCCGGGGCGGTGCGCAGCACCGAACTATGGTGCGCAACTGCGCACCTGAGAATCTCGAGATTCCGGGTTCACGCTCCGCGTGCCCCGAAATGACGGTGCAAGTCATTCACGCCGTCTTCGCCGCCTTCAGCCCCAGCTTCCGCTCCACCGCCTCGCGCATCAGGAACTTCTGGATCTTCCCGGTCACGGTCATCGGGAATTCCTCGACGAACTCGACATAGCGCGGGATCTTGTTGTGGGCGATCTGGCCCTGGCAGAACGCGCGCACCTCGTCGGCGGTGAGCGCTTCGCCCGCGCGCACCCTGATCCAGGCACAGAGCTCCTCGCCATAGCGGTCGTCGGCGACGCCGAAGATCTGCACGTCCTGGATCTTGGGATGGCGATAGAGAAACTCCTCGATCTCGCGCGGGTAGAGATTTTCGCCGCCGCGGATCACCATGTCCTTGATGCGGCCGACGATGTTGCAATAGCCCTCGTCGTCGATGACGGCGAGATCGCCGGTGTGCATCCAGCCATTGCGGTCGAGCACCTCGGCGGTTTTCACCGGCTCGTCCCAATAGCCGAGCATGATGCTGTAGCCGCGCGTGCAAAGCTCGCCGCGCGCACCGCGCGGGACGATCCTGCCCTCGAGGTCGACGACCTTGACCTCGACATGAGGATGGATGCGCCCGACGGTGGACACCCGCCGCTCGAGCGGATCGTCGACCGCGCTCTGGAAGCTCACGGGGCTCGTCTCGGTCATGCCATAGGCGATGGTCACCTCGCCCATGTTCATTTCATTGTTGACGCGTTTCATCACCTCGATCGGGCAGGGCGCGCCCGCCATGATACCGGTGCGCAGCGATTTCAGGTTGAAGCTCGCAAATTCGGGATGATCGAGCTGGGCGATGAACATGGTCGGCACGCCGTACAGCGTGGTGCATTTCTCCTGCTCGATGGTGCGCAAGGTCGCGAGCGGATCGAAGCCCTCGCCTGGATAGACCATGGTCGCGCCAAGTGTAACAGAGGCCAGATTGCCCATCACCATGCCGAAGCAATGATAGAGCGGCACCGGGATGCAGATGCGGTCCTGTTCGGTCAGGCGCATCGCGCGTCCGGTGAAATAGCCGTTGTTGAGAATGTTGTGATGGGTCAGCGTCACGCCCTTGGGCGAGCCGGTGGTGCCGCTGGTGAACTGGATGTTGACGGGGTCGTCAAACTGCAGCTCCTTGCCGAGCGCCTCGACCTGCTCGCGATGCCGCGCGCCGCCCATGGTCGCGACCTGCTCGAACGGAATCGTGCCGGGGAAGGCCGGCCCGCCGACCTGGATCACCGCGCGCAATTGCGGCAGGCGGCTGGCCTGCAGGCGGCCGGGCTCGCTATTCGCAAGCTCCGGCAGCAGCGTGTTCAGCATCTCCATGTAGTTGCTGGTCTTGAAGGCGGTCGCGGTGACGATCGCGGCGCATCCAACCTTGGACAGCGCGAATTCCAGCTCGCTCAGCCGGTAGGCGGGATTGATCGTGACCAGGATCAGCCCTGCTTTCGCAGCGGCGAATTGCGTCAGCGTCCATTCGGGGCGGTTCAGCGACCAGATGCCGATGCGTTCGCCACGGGTCAGGCCAAGCGCCAGAAATCCCGCGGCCAGCGCATCGACACGCTCGGCAAATTCGCGCCAACTCCAGCGCACATTGTGGCTCGGCGACACCAGCGCCTCACGGTCGCCCCAGCTCTCCCGCGCGCGGTCAAGACTGCGGCCGATGGTCTCGCCCAGCAGCGGCGTATCGGAAATGCCGCACACATAACTGTCCACTCGTTCGCTCACGTTCGTGTCCTCCTCGTGTTTCTTGCCTCGCCCCGCAAGCGGGTCGAAGTGAGAGCTGCGCGCGGGCCGCGCAGGTTTTTTGCGGCATCATAATGAATTGCCGGGCGCCGGGCAGGCTCGACTTACGTTGCAGACGGAAAAAATTCGCCCCCTGGCCTCTGATGGAGGCAGGGGGCGAGCAAACGTTATGTGAGGCCGCTTAGGCCGCCTTCTTGCCGCCGGCGGCGTCGAGCCCGGCATAGACGCCACGCTCGAACGCGGCAAAGGTCTCCAGGGCCGGACCGTCCGCGAAGGGCAGCAGCTGCATCAGGATGACGCCTGCGACGTCGCGCGCCGGATCGATCCAGAAGAAGGTATTGGCAAGTCCGGCCCAGGCGAGGCTGCCGGGACTGCGGCCCTCCGGCGTCAGCTCGGTGTTGATCAGGAAGCTGAGGCCCCATTTCTTCACCATGCCGGGATAGAGATCGACATCGTTGGTGTAGACCGCGGCCGCCGAGACCATCTTGGTGACGACGAGATCGCCCATGTTGTTCTGCGCCATCAGCGCGACCGTCTCGGGCTTGAGCAGCTGGTTACCGTTGCCGCGGCCCTTGTTCAGGATCATCTGGCAGAACTTGATGTAGTCGGGCGCAGTGGAGTAGAGCCCGCCACCGCCCATGTGGAATTCCGGCTCCTGCTCCAGCTCGAACGGCAGCGGCGAGAGCGTCCCGTCAGGCCCGCGTGCGTGCGCGCCGACCAGGCGCTTGCGCATGTCGTCGCTGATCTTGAAGGCGGTGTCGTTCATGGCGAGCGGCGCAAACATATGTTCGCGCAGATAGGCATCGAGACGCTTGCCGGATGCGGCTTCCACCGCCTTGCCGACGAAATCGATGTTGATGCCGTATTCCCAGCGCGTGCCGGGATCGCTCGCGAGCGGCGTCGTCAGCGCGGCATTCGTGCAGCTGATGATGCCCGGTGTGCCCGTCTTTTCCATGTAGCGGCCCATGTCGACATTCCACAAATCGTAGCAGAAGCCGGCAGTGTGGGTCATGAGATGGCGCAGTGTGATCGGGCGCCGCGCGGCACGCAGGATCGGTTCGCCGTCCGCGTCAAACCCTTCCAGCACTTGCGGCGAGGCGAGGTCGGGCAAGAGCTTGCCGATCGGCTCGTCGAGCGCGAGCTTGCCCTGCTCGACCAGCTGCATCGCGGCCGCGCAGGTGACCGCCTTGGTCATCGAGGCGATCCAGAACACGCTGTCTGTCGTCATCGCCTCGTCTTTGCCGAGGTCGCGCTTGCCGAACGCGCCCTGGTAGATCACCTCGCTGCCGCTGGCGGCAATTGCAACGACGCCGGGGATTTCCTTGGCGTCGCATTTAGCGCGCAACGCCTGGTCGATCTGTGCCTTGCTTTGCATCCGTGTCCTCCCGATTTATTTTATGAGTGCTAGTGATCTTCCTCCTCGGCCCTCGATCCCGCAAGCGGCGCTTTCGGTGCAGCGCAGCGGTCGCGATCTCGTGATGATGCAAAAAGGGCCCGCGCGGGCTAAAGAATTGCCACTCTCCCCAAATAAAGGGGACGGCGCCTCAACAAGCGATGACCTGCCCGCGCATCGGCGCTATGCTGATCGGGTACTGTCGCTGAAACCAATTTCGCAGTAAGGCGTTCATATCGCGCGCAAAATGGCGCCGGCGGGCGTTAGTTTTAATATTGATTGCAGCGGCTCCGAGCCGCGAGGGGACCGGAATGATCTCGACCTGGAGTGAATGGAAACGCTACCCCCGTGCGGGCCGTGGCGAAAATCTCGAAGCGCCGATCTCGCCTGGCATCTATGAGGTGCGAATTGCTGCCACCGGCGCGCTGCATTCCTTCGGTGCGGTCGACAATCTCGCGCAGGCGCTGGCGCTGCTGCAGGTCACCCCGAAATCCTGGTTCGGCCGCAAAGATACCGCTGGGGTTCCTGACCTCGAATACCGCACCTGTGCCGCCTCGACCAAGGCCGATGCCAAGGCAGCCGCCGAGCGCATGATCGGTCGCCGCGAAACCTATATGAGCGGCGCGGCGTAACGGGGTTCTCCGGTCGTCCCGGCGAAAGCCGGGACCCATAAGCCCAGGGAGCAGTTCTTGCGAAGATCGTCTCCCACCGAAGCGTACGGATAGATTCCGCGGTATGGGTCCCGGCTTTCGCCGGGACGACTCGGGGAGGCCCGTGGCACCTTAGCTCTGAATCCAGCTTGAGGCAGCCTCGCATGGGCGGAGGTCGCCACGGCGCACCGCCCGGCCTATATTCGCATCAACCCCCGATAATTCCGAGGAGTTGCTCATGACCCCGACTGCTGCCGCACGCGCTTCGCAATCGACCCACAACCTTCGCGATCGCCTGAAGGATCCCTCGCTGCTCCGCGACCGCTGCTATATCGATGGCGCCTGGGTCGGCACGCCGGTATTTGCGGTGAACAATCCGGCAAGCGGCGCGGAGATCGCAAAGGTTCCGCAGCTGTCCGCTGACGACTGCACGCGCGCCGTGGAGGCGGCCGAGCGCGCGTTTCCCGCCTGGGCCAGGCTCACCGCCAAGCAGCGCTCCAACATCCTGCGCAAATGGTATGAGCTGATCGCCGCGAACCGCGAGGACCTCGCGCTGATCCTCACCTCCGAGCAGGGCAAGCCGCTGGCGGAGGCGCTGGGCGAGGTTGATATCGGCGGCGCCTATATCGAGTTTTTCGCCGAGGAGGCGCGGCGGGTCTATGGCGAGACCATCCCGACGCAGCGCGCAGATGCGCGGCTGCTCGCGATCAAGCAGCCGATCGGCGTCTGCGGCGCCATCACGCCGTGGAATTTCCCGAACTCCATGATCACCCGCAAGGTTTCGCCGGCGCTCGCCGCCGGTTGCACCGTGGTGATCAAGCCCGCCAACGAGACGCCGCTGTCCGCGCTGGCGCTCGCCGCGCTCGCCGAAAAAGCGGGCATCCCGAAGGGCGTGCTCAACATCATCACCGGCGATGCGCCGCCGATCGGCAAGGTCTTGTGCGAGCATCCGGCGGTGCGCTTCGTCGGCTTCACCGGCTCGACCGAGGTCGGCAAGATCCTGTATCGGCAGTCCGCGGTCGGCGTGAAGAAGCTTGGGCTCGAGCTCGGCGGCAACGCGCCGTTCGTGGTGTTCGACGATGCCGACATCGACGCGGCGGTCGAGGGCGCCATGGTCTCGAAATACCGCAACATGGGCCAGACCTGCGTCTGCGCCAATCGTCTCTACGCGCAGGACAAGATCTACGACGAGTTCGTCCAGAAGCTGTCAAAGAAGGTCGCCGCCATGAAAATTGGCGACGGCACCGAACAAGGCGTCACGCAAGGCCCGCTGATCAACATGGAAGCGGTCGACAAGGTCGAGCGCCACATTGCCGACGCGGTGAAGGGCGGTGCGAAGATCGTCACCGGCGGCAAGCGCTCCGCGCTCGGCGGCACCTTCTTCGAGCCGACCGTGCTGTCTGACGTGCGCCCCGATGCGCTGGTGGCGCATGAGGAGACCTTCGGGCCGCTCGCGCCGGTGATCCGCTTCAAGGACGAGGCCGACGTGATCGCAATGTGCAACAAGTCGCCGTTCGGGCTCGCGTCATACTTCTATGCCCGCGACCTCGGCCGCGTCTGGCGCGTGGCGGAGGCGCTGGAATCAGGCATGGTCGGCGTCAACACCGGCCTCATCACCACCGAGGTCGCGCCGTTCGGCGGCGTCAAGGAAAGCGGCCTCGGCCGCGAAGGCTCGCATCACGGCATCGAGGAGTATCTCGAGATCAAATATGTGATGATGGCGGGGGTGTAGCGGTCTCCGCTCGCCGACACGCGGGGCTACCTACGATCCCTGTCTCACCGCTCCGCACGATGCATCTGCATCTCCGCAATGCGATTATCGGCGCGGCGCAGCCGTCGACAGAGCTCGCGATTGATGTTCTGCATCACCATCACGTAGGCGTGGATATCGGACTTGTAATACCTGTAGAGATCGTGGGCCGTGAGCTCGTACAGCACGGTCGGGCTTTCCGCGACCACGGTCGCTGACCGGTTCTGCATTTCGAGCAGCGTCATTTCGCCGAAAAAGTCGCCGGGCTGCAGGCGTGAGATGCGAAGCACGTGCCCGGAACTGCCGAGCTTGCTCACCACGAGCTCGCCGGAGTGAACGATAAACATCGAGCGCCCCGGCGCCCCTTCCGTGACCACGGTTGCGCCGGCCTCGAAGCGCCGCTCGACCAGCATCGAGACGAGGAGGTCGAGGCTAGCCTCGGACAGGCCACCGAAGAAAGGCGTGGCAAGCAGGAACGCGTTCAGATCGGGCGAGCTGACGGCCATTGCGCCAATATACTCCCGCGCTCGGCCGCGACAAGCAGATCCATGTCGGCGACGACCGTCATCGTCTCAGCACCGCAATCATCCGGTTGGCAAATGTCAGCCGCTCGGCCATCACCGAGACAAAATACGTCAAGAGCTTCTGCCCCAGCACCGGATGCTCGCGCTTGATCGCCTCGAACTGCTGGGTGCTCAGCGCATAGAGCACGCTGGCGACTTCGGCCTGGATGGTGGCGCTGCGCGGGGCCTGCGAGACCAGGCCCATCTCGCCGATGGTCGTGTAGCGGCCGAGGCTGCGCACCCGCGTGGTGCCGCCATTGTCGGCAGCGACCATCACGCCCACGCGTCCGTCGAGAATGAAATGCATGGAGTTGGCCGCTTCGCCGGCGCTGACCACGGTCTGGCCGGCTTCGACCTCGATGCGCTCGCAGCGGCGGATCAGCTCGTTGGCATCATCCGCGTCACCGAGAATCTGCGTGAACCAGTCGCGCAAATTGGCGTCCTCCTGCGCGCGGCCCTGATGCTGCGTGATCAGCTCGTTCTCGCACCATTCCAGCGCGTGATCGAGCTCCGGGATGACCAGGACCTCAGGCGAGATGAACTCGCTGGAGCGCAGCGCCTTCTCGGCCAGCGCAGGAAGATGCACCAGCACCAGCGTGATGCCGCGATCCTGTGCGGCGCGCTTGATCTGCGCAAAGCTGAAGGCCGCGGAGGAATCGATGCCGGTGACAAGCTTGAAATCGAAGATCAAATAGCGGCATTCGTGATGGCGCGCGAGCACCGCCTTGACATGCTGATAAAGCCGGTTGGCCGAGCCGAAGAACAGATAGCTCTGCAGGTTGAGTCCCTGGATCTTGCCGCCATGCATCGAGAGCACCGCCTGGTCGTCGCGCGAACGATCCAGCGAGGAGCGGTATTCCGAGCCGTCGAAGGCGAACTTGATGGAGTCGATCCGGGATGCCGAGAGAGCAAACGTGGCGCAGCCGATCACGACGCCGATCAGGATACCCGCGATAAAGCCCCATTGCAGGATGATCAGGATGATCGCGAGCAGCGAGACATATTCGGTGCGCGACAGCCGCCGCCGCGATTGCACGATCCATTTGTGCAGCGTGTCGGCGCCGAGATAGATCAGAAGTCCGCCGAGCACGAATTTCGGCATGTAGCCGAGCAGCACCGGCGCGAATACCAGCATCAAGGCCGAGATCGCGGCCGTCGTCAGTCCGGACAGGCGGCCGCTGCCGCCCGCGCTGTAGTTGAGTACGCTGCGGCTCACCGAGACGCAGCCGGTATAGCCGCCGAAGGCGCCGGACAGCATGTTGGCGATGCCGGTGACATTGAGCTCGCGCTCCAGATTGGCCTCGCTGTGGGTGGCAACCTCGATGCCCGTGGTGTTGAACAGCGTGGTCGAGGCCGTCACGAACATGACGGCGATCAGATTGCCGGCGAGATCCGGCAGCGCGAACCAGGGATAATGTGCGATGGCCTCGCGCTGCCACGGCAGGCTGAACGTGATGTGCTGCGGCGGCTGGAAGGTCCAGCCGAGCTGCTGGGCGTCATGAGCCGAGATGCCGAACGCGTAGAAGGCGACATGGGCGGCGACGGTGCCGACGATCAGGATGATCGGCAGGCCGAACGGTGTGCGCGAGCGGTGCCAGGTCAGATAGAGCAGCAGCGCCATCGCGCAGGCCGCGGCAATCTCGTACAGCGTCATCGCGTTCGCAAAGCTGCCGAGCGTCGCCAGCTGCAGCTGCCGGCCGGTGATCACGCGCACGGCGCCGAGCAAGATCAGGCAGCCGGTGGCGCCGAGAAAGCCGCCGACCACCGGATAGGGCACGTAGCGGATCGCGCGGCCCATCCGCGTCAGCCCGAAGCCGCAGAGCACGATGCCGGTCAGGATGCTCGCCACCGCAAGCGTGATCAGCACCGGTCCGAGCACCGGCGCCTCGGGATTGTGCAGCGCCATCCGCTCGACCAGCGAGGAGGCGAGGATGCCGGTCATGGCCGCGGTTGAGGTGTCGGGCGCGCCGACCGCAAACGGCAGCGAGCTGCCCAGCGCCAGCACGGCAGCGAGCACCGCCGAGGTGATGAAGGTGATGCCGACGCCGTAAGCGAGATAGGGCGACAGTGGCCCCGCAAAGATCAACAGCGCATAGGAGAGTCCAAACGTGACCGTCAGGACACTGGCGGCGGTGCCGCCGAGAACATCATTGAGCGCGCGCGAAACCCGTGGATTGAAACTGACCGATAAAGCCGACACCGCGCCCCTGTCCTCGCAATTAGCTACTGGTAGACGAGCGCTGCGCGCCCTCACAACAACATTTTTATGAACATGGAACCTGCCTCCGGCGCGATCAGGGTGGCTGCGGGCTCAGTCGCCCGCGAACGCGCCGTGGCGTCCGGCGCCGGAGGCAAAGCGTGTGGCGCCGGCGAGCGTCTCGCCAGAGGCGATCACCTCCAGCCCGCCGCGCATCTCATTCGCAATGGCGTCCTCCTCCGCAAGATCCCATTGCCGAAGCGCCGAGAGGCGGTCGGCGCGCAGGCAGGCTTGCGGAAAGCGCACAATCTCACGCGCCAGCGCCATCGCCTGCGCCCGCGCCTCGCCTCTGGCGACCAGGCGGTTGGCGAGGCCCATTCGCAAGGCTTCCGGGCCGCCGACGGGGCGGCCGGTGAGGATCAGGTCCATGGCCTGCGAATGGCCGATCAGACGCGGCAGGCGGACCGTGCCGAGGTCGATCAGCGGCACGCCGAACCGGCGGCAGAAGATGCCGAAGGTCGCGTCCTCCGCGACCACGCGCATGTCGGCCCACAGCGCAAGCTCCATGCCGCCGGCGACCGCAAAGCCTTCGATCGCCGCAATCACGGGCTTCGAGAGCCGCAACCGGCTCGGCCCCATCGGCGCGATACTGTTGTGGCCGCCGATCTCGCGCTTTTTGTTGACGTCGCCGGCCGCAACCGCCTTCAAATCCGCGCCGGCGCAGAAAAAGCCGCCGGTGCCGGTGAAGACGGCGACGGAGGCATCATTGTCGGCATCGAACGCAAGAAAGGTGTCGTACAGCTTGCGCGCGGTCAGGCCGTCGACGGCGTTGCGGCAGTGTGGGCGGTTGATCGAGACAATGGTGACTGGACCATCGCGCTCGACCAGCACGGCGTCAGCTTCGGACATCATGAGCCTCCCTTGTTTGTTATCCGCGGGAGCATGGCATCAGACGCGGCGCGAGGGCAATCGCCCCGACGTCATTGCGAGGAGCGAAGCGACGAAGATTCCATGGGGAGTGGATAGCGACCAGTTCTGAAGCCAGACTGAGGTTGCTCAAACCACTCACCTGGAGACGAACGATGTTGCTCGATCATGCTACCGACAGACCGACCGCTATCCGCACCCAGTTTGGCGCAATTTTTGTGTCATTGGAACTGAGCCGTTCGACGTGGCTGGTGACGTCGCTTTCGCCTGGGAAGGGCGAGAAGATGTCCAGGCATAGCGTGCCCGCGGGCGATGTTGCGGGACTGATGAAGTTGTTCGCAGACCTCAAGCGCAAGGCCGAGGTGCGGACCGGCGAGAGCTATCCGATCATCACGATCCAGGAGGCGGGGCTGGATGGGTTCTGGCTTCACCGCGTTCTGCAGCAGGAGGGGGTCGAGAGCCACGTCGTCGATCCGGCTTCGATCGCAACGCCGCGCCGGCGCAGGCGGGCCAAGACGGACCGGCTGGATGGCGAGACGCTGTTGCGGGCGCTTTTGGCCTACAAGCGCGGGGAGCCACGGGTCTGTGCGATGGTTGTTGCGCCCTCGCCTGAGGAGGAGGATCGCCGCAGGCTTTGCCGCGAACGGCGGACCCTGATCGATGAGCGCATCAGGCATGTGAACCGGATCAAGGGCCTTCTGTTCGCGCAAGGCATCTCCAGCTATGCGCCGCTGCGTGGCGACCGGCGGCCCCGACTTGAGGCCCTGCGCACGGGCGACGGTCGGACGCTGCCGGCGCATTTGAAGGCGCAGATCGGCCGCGAGCTTGACCGGGTCGAACTGCTGCTCAAGCAGATCAAGGCGGTGGAGGCTGAGCAGGATGCGTTGCTGGCGCAGGCGAGCAAGCCTGCCGACCAGGCGGCTGCGCCAGATCCGGTGACGATGCTGCTCGCGCTGAAGGGAATGGGGCCGAACTTCGCCGCCGCGCTCTGGTCGGAGGCTTTCTACCGGCAGTTCGCCAACCGACGCCAGCTTGCCGCCTATGCAGGACTTGCTCCGACGCCCTGGCGAAGCGGCGGCATCGCGCGGGAACAAGGCGTCTCCAAGGCCGGCAATCCCCGGCTGCGCACCACCATGATCCAGCTCGCCTGGCTGTGGCGGCGACACCAGAACCAGTCGGCGCTGGCGCGCTGGTTCGAGGCCCACAGCAAGCGAGGGCGCAAGACCGCCATCGTTGCACTGGCGCGCAAGCTGCTCGTGGCGTTGTGGAAGTACGTCACCGCTGGTGTCGTGATCGAGGGAGCCAAGATGAAGGGCGCCTAGCATCAGCGGTTGCTGCCTGAGCTAAAACCAATCTGCCGCGGCCCGATCAGCCCGGCCGATCCGGGTGGACGAACCGATGGATTGCATGGCTTAAAAAGCCGCAACGAAGAATGGCCTCGTCCTCTCGAGCCTGCCCGCCGCAAGCGGAATATTGGTGCAGCCGCCTCGCGCGACGACCGAATGTGAGTTTGATCTGGCACGCAAACCAGATTGCCAAAACCGGCTCGAACCTTGGATCGCCAACGATAAGGAGCTACCCGGCCCACTGGCCGCCCGACCCCAAAAGCTTGATGGCGTGCTCGCTCAAGTCAAGGCCAAGCCGCTTCGCGGCGGCCCTACGGGCCGGCCTTGACTTGACCTGCGCGCGCCATCGTCACAGCTCCATGGTCGGGACGAAGAGCTGGCGCACAATCGAACAAAGAGCTGACAACCTCCTTGACATCCTCAATCCCCATGTGAGCAATCCAG
>DASREP010000025.1:0-57244 GCA_035652015.1 Bradyrhizobium sp.
GAAGCTGGAACACGTTCTTCGCCAAATCCAAACCAATTGTGGTAATCTTCATCATGGACGGCTCCCTTTGTCTGGTCGACTCAACACCGCCAGTCTGGCACATCGATGCCGTTCGGGGGCCGTCCACCCCATCATTGCGAGGAGCCAACGGGTCCGCGCGAAGCGCGGCCCGATGACAGGCTCCACGACGCGGCAATCCAGAGTGGTATGCGTGGCCCTGGATTGCCGCGCGGAGCCTGTCATCGGGCCGGCCAAAAGGCCGGACCCGTTGGCTTGCAATGACCCATCGGGAGAGGTGCACATTGCGGCGATCAATGTGCCAAACTGAGGTTGGCTCTGACCCAGCCTACGCCCCGACCAGCGCCTTCGCGGGCAGCACGGCCTGCACGACGAGGCCGCGCGCGCGGGCGTCCATCACGCCGACGGCGCGGAGCGCGAGCAGCGTGATGCTTTGCACGGTGTCGCGGAGCCTGGCGGGATCATCGTCGAGATCGTCGGGCGCGAGCGGGCCGACCAGCGCTTCATTCAGCGCCCCGAGCAGCGCCGTGGCGGCAAGTTGCGTGTCCTGCGCGGGCAGATGGCCGGCGCGCACGGCGGCGTCGATGCGGGATGCGATCTCGTTCGTGATCTCGCGGCGGCTCGCAAGGCGCGAGGCGGTGACGTCGACATCGACGGGCTCGGCCAGGATGCCCCAGGCGAGCTTGCGCTGGGACAGCACATGAAGCGCGACAGTCGAGACCGCCGCGGCCAGCGCCGACGACGGCCCCGGCGCGGCATCGGCGGCCCGGCGGATCGCGGCGAGCTCGTCGCGCGAGACCTCGGCGATCAATTCGGAAATCAGATCGGCCTTGGAGGGGAAGTAGCGATAGACCGTGCCGGCCGCGACATTGGCGCGGACCGCGACCGGCGCGATCTGCACCGCCGACATGCCGCTCTCAGCCGCCGCCTCGCGCGCGGCCGCCAGAATAGCGCTGCGCCGCGCCGCCAGCCGTTTCACCACTTGATGGGTTCGCCGATACACCATGGCGCGTTTCCAGATCCCACTGACGCGGAGCGGCCAAGGACTTTACTCCCGGGCGAATCGAACGCGTCTTCACTGTTTTGGGCGATTTGGGGCCAAATCACCTTGAAAAACTGAACAACTATTCAGGCCGGCTGACAAGACGAAAAACGGCGATTCAAGAAGAACATAGCGCGGTCGTGCTTAACGCATAGGCGGAACTCGGCGCCGGCCCTCGAACAGCCTTCGGCAGGAGCTGAAAGGCCAATTGAATCAAATAGATGACTGAAAATACCGACTCATGCCCCACTAGGGGCCACGACCGGCAGCACGCGCTGCGCCCGCCACCAGGGCCCGGCGCGGCGCAGCACCAGGGCACCCACGATCAACGTCGCGCCAAGCCCGAGCGGAAGCCCCGTGAACAGGAAGATCAGGGTCAGGAGCATCGCCATGACGAGCGCGGGCACCTCGTAGGCGCGAAAGCCGTGCGCGAGGCCGAGGCGCACCAGGTAGGCGACCGGGATCGCCAGCACCATCATGTCATAGAGGAACAGATAGGGCGTTGCGAGCAGCGCCCCGACCGCAAGGCTTGCAGCCTTCAGCGAATAGCGCACGTGGCTGCGCCAGATCACGACAACGGCCACAGCGACGGCTGCCGTCATCGTCCACTGGAAAGCCCAGCCGAGTTGCTCGGAGCCACCGAGATAGCGAACGAGACCAAAGATGCTCTGCAGCTTGAACCAGGGCGCGCGGCCCTCGGTGAGGAAAGCCTGCGAGAACATCGGCATCCAGTGCAGGAACGCCTGCCAGCTCTCGAGGCCGAAGGCGAGCAGCGAGACGGCCGCGAGCAACACCGCAACGATGGCGGCGGTGACGAACACGGTCCACTGCGACGCCGCGATCAGCGCAATCGGAAACAAGAGGCCATATTGCGGCTTGTAGGTGAGGAGCCCGAGGCAGATGCCCGAGAGCACCGGCCGAACGGGGAGGAAATACAGCGTGCCGCCGATCAGCGCGGCCGTGAGGAATCCGTTCTGCCCGACGGTTGCGTTGTTGATCAGGACCGGAAAGCACGCCGCGAGCAACAGGCCAAACGGCTTGCCGACCGTCGCGCGCATCATCGCGAGATAAGGCAGGAAGCTCGCAGCCGCCCAGCCGACAAAGGCGACGCCATAGGGGAATTGCGCGAGGAACATCGCGACAAGGAGAAACGGCGGCGGATAGTGCCACGCAAAATTGCCGGGATAGGTCTGGCCGAGCACCAGCACCTGCACCTGCTTCTGGATGTCCCAGTCCCAGGCCTGCGCCGGATGTCCGTCAAGCGCAAGGCGGCCGGCGGACCAGACATTGACGAAGTCGGTGGGAATGCCGAGGCCGTTGGCGTCGTAGACCCACCAATGCGACAGCCACGCAGCCAACAGGAACGACGCATTGATGACGAACAGCGCAAAGCAGATCGTCTGCAGCGCGCGCGGGATCGCTGCCCGCCCGGGAAGCATTGTCATGCCTGACGTGGCCATGGCCGTCCTCTGGGCGCGAACAGAAACGGGGCGCGCGAGCCTCTCAAGCATTAGGCCGGGCGGCGTTGAAGAAATCTTAAGATTTGAGCCGCGATCGCCAATTTGGAAGGGATGCGGGAACCATGCGCAACAGTTGCGGCATTGAATTTACCAAAGCTTATGGCGCAGGTGGTCGACTGTGGCCCAAGCCACGCGGCTGTTGAAATGCATCCCAGCAAATAGAGACCATGTCGCTTTCCGTCGCCGACCGCATCGACACGACCCGCGCCGCGCGAGGGCTGGCACCGCTCTGCGTCGGCGCCGGGGTCTATCTGTTCGTGCTGGTGACCGGCGACAGCCTGCTGCAGGACTCCGATACGTTCTGGCAGATCGGCATCGGCCAGTGGATCATCGACCACGCCGCGATGCCAACTGCGGATTTCTATTCCTTCACCCACGCGGGCCAGCCCTGGCTCTCCAACGCCTGGCTCTCGCAGGTGCTGTATGCGATCGCCTATGTGCATCATGGCTGGGCCGGTGTGGTGGTGCTGTCCGCGCTCGCGATCGCGGGCGCGGCCGCACTTCTCGTCCATCTGCTTGAGCCCTATCTCGAGCCGGCGCATCGCATCCTGATTGGGATGCTGGCGCTGATGCTGTCATGGCATCATCTGTTGGCGCGGCCGCATGTGCTGGCGCTGCCGGCGATGGTGGCCTGGGCCGGCGGGCTGATTATATCTCTCGATCGGCGCGCGACGCCGCCGTGGCTCTTGCTGCCGCTGATCACGCTATGGGCCAATCTGCATGGCGGCTTCGTGTTGGGGCTCGCATTGATTGCGCCGATCGCGCTGGAAGCGATCTGGAGTGCCGATGCGGACAAGCGCATCGTGATCGGCATGCAATGGGCGATGTTTGCTCTCGCGGCGCTGGCTGCGAGCTTCTGCACACCTTATGGCTGGAAGACACTGGTCGCGGCGGCCACGATCATGAACCTCGGCGACGTGCTCGCGGTGCTCTCGGAATGGCGGCCGGCCGATTTCTCCTCATTCGGCCTGTTCGAGGCGACGCTGCTCGGCCTCATCGGGCTTGCGCTCTATCGCGGCATCAAAGTGTCGCCGCCGCGGATCGCCCTGGCGCTACTGCTGACACAGATGGCGCTTGCGCATGTCCGCAGCATCGATGCCTTCGCCTTCCTGCTGCCGCTCGCGCTGGCAAAACCGTTCGCGGATCATTGGCCGCAGCATGACTCGGCTGCCGCGGCACGCGGGACCGCGCCGCTCCCGGTCATGCCCTCGCTTCTGATGCTCACCATCGCAATCGGCACTGTGGTCTCGACCGCGGCTTACACCGCCCATCATGAATACGCCTTCGTCAAGACCCAGACGCCGGCCGCGGCCCTCGATGCCCTGAAGCGATATGGCGCCAAGCGCATCCTCAACGCATATGAATTCGGCGGCTATCTGATCGCCCGCGACGTGCCGACCTTCATCGACGGGCGCGCCGAGGTCTATGGCGAAAAATACGTGCTGAACTATTTCGACGCGGTGTCCGCCCACGATATCGATCGCCTGGCTGCGCTGCTCGATGACAATGACATCGACGCCACCCTGCTTTCGCCGCGTCTGCCGGCTGCCCAGCTGCTGGATCGCATGTCCGGCTGGCGACGGCTCTATGCCGATGACATCGCTGTCGTTCACATCAGGACGGGGGCGACGCCGCGGGGCGCGGTTGGAGATTCGAAGTGAGCATCTCGTCCGAAGCAAGCCCACTGCCCGGCGCACACCGCGATTGGCTCTGGCTGCGCTGGGGGCTGATACCGGCCGCGCTGCTTGCGACGCTGTATGGTTGGGCCGCACTGGTCTCGACCTTCATCCGTCCCGGCTCCATCGGGCTGAACCACATCGCGCCGGGAACGGACTGGATGGTGTTCTACGGCGCGGTGCGCGCGGCGCTTTCAAGCCATCTCCCGCTGATCATGAACGGCGACGAATTCACCGCCTATCTGAACCACGACTTTGCCGGCTGGCTGTCGGTTCCGCTGCAATTCCGGCCCTGGTTCTATCCGCCGGGTTTCCTGGTGCTGCTGCTGCCCTTCGCGCCACTCGGCCTGGTCGGATCCTATGTGGCGTTTCAACTCGTGACGGGCGGCTTCCTGGCGGCCGCGCTGAACCAAGACAATGCCACAAGCAGCCGCTACCTGATCGCCGCCGTGCTGATTTCGCCGGCCGCCTCGAATAACATGCTCGACGGCCAGTGCGCCTTCCTCGTCGCGGGCCTGATGGTTGCGGGCGTGCGGCTGATCGCAGCGCGGCCTGTCCTCGCCGGCGCCGTGCTCGGGCTGCTCAGCTTCAAGCCGCAATTTTTCCTGTTGGTGCCGTTTGCGCTTGTCGCCCTCGACCAATGGCGCAGCCTGATTGCCGCCGCGGCCTCGGCGCTGACGCTCGCGCTGCTGAGTGCGCTGATCTTCGGCATCGATCTCTGGATCTGGTGGGTGCCGCAGGCGATCGCCAATCTCACCAGCCCCGATCCGAAATGGGTCGAGTACGGCCGCATCTGGGGCAACAGCGTCTGGACTTGCAGCGTGCTCCTCGGCCTGCCGCCGCGCCTGGCCTCGCTGTTGCAGCTTGCCGCGCTGGCGGGAAGCACGATCGCGACCTTCATCGCCTTTCGCTCGTCGCTGGCAGCGGACAAGAAACTGGCTGTGCTGCTCGCCGGCGCAGTGCTCGCCGCGCCGCACTGGGGCCCCTATGACGCGGTCCTGCTGGTCACCGGGGTCGGACTAATGCTGGCAAGCGCTGCGAACGCACCCAACCACGCACCGAAATGGCTGCACTGGCTGCTTGGCCTCGGCATCTGGCTCGTGCCTCTGATCAGCCCGCCGGCCTATGTGGTCGCTGGCCGCTTCACGCCGCTATTGAGCGTGGCCCTGATCGCCGTGCTGCTGAGCGATCTCAGTGGGTTGAAGCGAGCAGAGCTTCGCGCCGCTTGAGGCGGTTGCAGCGTGCTAGGTCTGGCGGTCCGGCAGCCGCAGCACGAGGCCGTCGAGTTCGAGCGCGAGCTTGATCTGGCAGGACAGGCGACTGTTGGGCAGTCGTTCGGCCGCCGCGCCGTCGAGCAGCGCGTCCTCCTCGGCACCGATCGGCGGCAGACGCCCGAGCCAGCTCTCGTCGACATAGACATGGCAGGTCGCGCACATCGCGTTGCCACCGCACTCCGCAAGGATACCATCTATGGCGTTGCTGGTCGCCGCCAGCATGACGCTCTCCGCACCGTCAGCCTCGATGCGCTCGCTGCGTCCGTCGGGATGGATGAAGATGATCGACGTCATGGATGTCCCTTAAGCCGGCTTGATGATGATCGGCAGGCTCTCAAGCCCGCGCAGCGTGTTGTTGTAGCGCCGCTTCACCGGGCCATTGATCTCGATGCTCACGCCCCTGCGCGCCAGGGCCGCGAGCACGACCTCGCCCTCGAGCCGCGCCACCAGCTGGCCGACGCACATGTGAATGCCGGAGCCGAAGCCGACATGGCCCGAGGTCTTGCGCGTGATGTCGTAGCGGTCGGGCTCGTCCCAGCGCCGCGGATCGCGGTTGGCGGCGCCAAGGAACATCAGCACCTTCTCGCCCTCGCCGATCGCGTGACCATCGATCTCGACCTCGCGCGTGGTGGTGCGGAAAAAGGTCTGCACCGGGCTTTCGAACCGCACCGCCTCCTCGAACGCATTGCGCGCCAGCGACGGGTCGGCGCGCAGCTTCGCCATCTGGTCCGGAAAGCGCGCCAGGCAATAGATGGCGGCGCCGAGCCCGTTGACGGTTGTATCGAGTCCCGCCGACAGCAGCGAACGGACCAGCAGCGGCGCCTCGTCCGCCGTGATCTCACCTGTATCGGAAAACGCATGCACGCAGGCGCCAAACCCGCCGGGCGCGAGATTCTGCCGCTGGCACTGCTCGGCGACGTAGGCCTGATGCGGTGCCGAGCGCTCGATGGCGGCCTGGCGCAGCTCGTTCGGCGGTCCGAAGGCGTTGAAGACGACGCCGGCATAGGCCAGCAAATGCTCGCGCCCCTCCTGCCTGAGCCCCATCGCGTCGGGAAACACCGAAAGCGGATAGGCCTCCGCGAGATCCGGGATGGCGTCGATGGTCCGGCGCTGCAGCAGCTCGTCGAGCTTGGTCTCGGCCGCGGCTGCGAAACGGTCGCGGATCTGCTTCATCACCGCCGGCGACAGCACCTTGCTCAGCACTGCGCGGGTTCGCGTATGCGCGGGCGGATCGGCTTCCAGAATGAGGCTCGGCGGCCGCCACGGCTTCTCCTTCTTGAAATCGCTGAGGCCCACGCCGCGGCTGGAGCAGAAGGTTGCGGGATCGTTGAGGACGGCATGAACCTCGGCATAGCGGGCGACGCCATAGACGCTCCATTTGTCGAGATAGACGACGCTTCCCGCCTCGCGCAGCGCCTCCTGCGCCGGAAAGGGATTTTCGAAGAAATCGATCGCGAAAGGATCGACATCCAGATGCGGAACGGATTGCGGCTTGCTGCCGGATGTCTGCGTCTGCGCAGAGGAAATGCCTGCACTCATTCTGACCTCCCGAATTTTAGTCTTGTGAAGCGCAGCCTCATGTCCTTATCTCTCGCATGAGCACGCCAGACAAAGCGGTCCGAGCCATGTCCATCATCCCCCCCGTCAGCAAGCCACGCCGGAAGCCGCATGCGCAAAGCTCGCATGAGGGGCCGACGCTCGACCTGGAGCGCTACGTTCCGGCGTTCATCACCTTTATCGCCAACAAGCTGTCGAACAGCGCGACCGCGCTCTACCAGAGCAGGTTCGGCATCAACGTCACGGAATGGCGGATCATGTCGCTCCTGGCAATCGAGCCCGGCATTGCAGCCGCGCGCATCTGCCAGGTGATCGGTTTTGACAAGGGCCCGGTCAGCCGCACGCTTGCGACCATGCAGAAGCGCGGCTTGATTGCGATCCGCACCGACCCCGACGACGGCCGCACGCATATGATCTCGCTGACCGCCAAGGGGCGCGCGACGCATGATCAGGTGATCGTCGCCGCGATGGACCGCGAGCGGCGCCTGCTCTCGTGCCTGAGCGGCGACGAGCAGGAGGTGCTGATCGATCTGTTGCGACGGCTGCACAACAATCTCGGTGCCGTCACCGGCAACGGCATGTGATGTCACGACGCCCGCAGCAATGCCGCGCATGATCCCTCCCCGAACGGGCGCGGCGATTGGCTCGCTCTCGCGCCTGGTCCGGAAAGCATCTCACAAATTAGTTGCCTTAGCAACAACATCTTTCAAGCGGCATCGCCGCACCGGCCGAGGCTCGCGGCCCGAGCTTGCCGCCAAAGCTCAGCGCGCAGCCTTGCGGGATTGTGCAGGTGACGCATCCCAATTGCTCCAGCTGACGCTTGCGAGCGTCTTGAAATCGGTGGTGAGCGGACGGCGGGTCCGCTTCTCATACTCGGCGATGCAGCGCTCGGATTCGGCAATCTTTCGCTTCAACTCGGCGACCTTGCGCTGTGTCGCTGCGGCGGCCTTTGGGCCCGTATCGCCTGTTGAGAACCGCACCGTCTCCAGAGATTGGACCGCTTCGCGGTTTCTCCTGAGCTGGACCCGGTGCCAGGCGATCTTGCTGTCGCTGTCAGCAACCATGCACGCACTCCCCTGATTCGCCCGCAGATCATAGCATCGCAGGCCAAACGAACGACAGCGGCGCGGGTGCGGAACCGACGCGGCACCTAATACCTGCGCGCTGGCCCGCTCGGACGAACACCAGATAGTGCGGATGCGGTCACCTCGATCGTGCGAATTTTAGCCAATGTTGCGCCGGCCGCTTCGGGTGAAGTTCACCGCCTTCTCCCACCCTTCTGGTCATAAACCGTCCTTTAGGCCACTAGCCCACAGGATCGGGCGTTGGGTGCGAATTGCCAATCTGGGTACGTTTTTTTTACAGCCTAACCGGAGCGCGCGTGAGTCCGTCGTCGGCGAAATTACTGCGCATCGTGATTCCTGTGATCGCGGTCGTCATCTTCCAGGCGGTCCTGTCCGCGGGCAGCCTCGAATTGATGTCGGCGGTGCGGGCCTACGTCGCCGGTGAAAGCTTCTGGTCGAAAGGCCAGAAGGACGCCATCCGCTTCATTCAGCTTTATGCTGCGACCGGCGATGCCGCGTTCCTGAGACGCTTCGATGCGGCGATTGCAGCCCCGCTCGGCGACCTCACCGCGCGCAAGGCGCTGGAGCAACCGTCGGCGGACATCGATCAGGCCCGGAAAGGCTTTCTGGAAGGGGGCAACAAGCCCGATGACGTCGAGCGCATGATCTGGCTGTTCCGGTATTTTGCGGCCGCACCCTACATGCGCGACGCCGTCGAGTATTGGCGCGAGACCGACGCGACACTGCAGCAGCTGATGGCCTTGCGCAGCACGGTCGAGCAGCAATCCGAACATGGCCTGCAAGATCAGCATGTCCGGGACTGGAAGGCCGAGATCGATTCCATCGACGAGCAGCTGGCCCCGCGTGCCGTTGCCTTTTCAGAAAGCCTCGGAAGAGGCTCCAAATCGATCAACCGGCTGCTCACCGCGGTCAATCTTGCGTCAGCCGTGCTGCTGATCGGCTTTGTCCTGCTGCGGCTGCAAAGGATTCTCGCCGCGCAAATGGCGGCGCAGCAGCAATTGATGCTGGAACAGGAAAAGGCCTCGCTTACGCTGAGCTCGATCGGCGAAGCCGTCATCGTGGTCTCGGGCGACGGTCTTGTCACCTTTGCCAATCCCGCCGCCTGCCGCCTGCTATGTGTAACCGGCGAAGTTGAGCGCAGACCGGCCGCATCGCTGTTTTCATTGCAGGATCAGGATGCGGCCAGCCCCTACATCGCCGCGGCCGATCACGGCGATGCCGACGCTTGCGCGCGCCCGTCGCAGGTCCTGGTGCGATCCGACGGCTCGTCGGTACAGGTGGCGGTTTCCCGCTCAGAATTGCGGCATGCGAGGGACGGCGGCTATGTCCTCGTCATCCGCGACATGACCGCGGAGCGCAATCTCCTCGACCGGATTGCCTGGCAAGCCTCGCATGACGGGCTCACCGAACTCGCCAATCGCCGGCAATTCGAATTCCAGCTCGAGCGCGAGATGGCCAAGACGGCCGCCGACGAGGGCACACTGGTGCTGATATTGGCCGATCTCGACCAGCTCAAGATCGTCAACGACACCAGCGGCCACGCGGCCGGAGACCGCCTGCTTCGCCACGCGGCAAGCCTGTTCAAGGATGTCGTCGGCGATCACGGACTGGTCGCGCGCCTCGGTGGCGACGAGTTCGCCATGCTTATCCGCGTCACGCACTCGGAAGAGGCGATCGCGCTTGCCGAGCGACTGCGGAGCGAAATCGAGCGCAACGCCTGCCTCTACGATGGGACCGCATTCAGGACCACCGGCAGCATCGGCCTCGTCTTCACGAGGGATGTCGCTAGTCCGGCCGATGCATTGCGCGCGGCCGACGTCGCCTGTTTCCTGGCCAAGGAAAAGGGGCGCAACCGCGTGCAGATCCATTGTCCGACCGACGAAGATATCGAAAGCCGCATCAGCGAAATGAATTGGGTGCAGACCATCCGCGATGCGCTGGAGCACAATCGTTTCCGTCTGTTCGCCCAGGAGGTGCGCGCGCTGCGTGACGATTGCGGCAAGGCACATTTCGAACTGCTGCTTCGGCTGCGTCAAAGCAGTGACAAGCTGTTGTCGCCGGGCAGCTTTCTTCCGGCCGCCGAGCGTTATGGCCTGATGCCGCTGATCGACAGATGGGTGATCCGCGCCGCATTCGAGCAGATCGCGCGCCTTGGCTCTCCGCTGGAGCCGGCAGTCTACGCCATTAATATTTCTGGCGTCACGCTCGGCGACCGCAAATTCGTGAACTATGTCGCCGACGAGCTCGTGCACCATGGCATCGATCCCGCCTGCATCTGCTTCGAGATCACCGAGACCAGCGCGATCGCCAACCTCCACGAGGCCAAGTTCTTCATCGAGTCGTTCCGCAAGCTGGGTTGCCGCTTCTCGCTCGACGATTTCGGCACCGGAATGTCGTCGATCGCCTATCTCAAGCACTTCCCGGTCGACTACCTCAAGATCGACGGCTCCTTCGTCAGGGAGATGCTATCGAGCTCGGTCGATCGGGCAATGGTCGAGATGATCACCAAGACGGCGAAGATCCTGGGGATTGAGGTGGTCGCCGAGTTCGTCGAGAGCCGTGAAATTCTCGATGCGTTGAAGCTCATCGCCGTCGACTATGCGCAGGGTTATGCGATCGGCAAGCCCGCCCCATTCGAGCGCCTGCAGGACGGCCGCACCGGCCAGATCAGGGTCGTGGCGTAGATCGCAGCGGCCCGCGCTCTCAGCCCCGCTGGTCTTTTGGGATCACGAACTTCAACCCCGACCAGGTGGCGTCGATGGCGCAGACCTTGACGTCGACCAGGCCGAGCGGCAGCGCGGTCGCGCGCACCACGAGGTCGCTGAGATCGGTCGCAACGCCGCTCGCCTTCTTCGGCCAGGACACCCAGACCATGCCGTGCGGCGCGATTGCCGCACGGTAGCGCTTCAGCGCGGCGGCGAGCCCGCCGGACCTGGTTGCAAACAGATGCACCATGTCGAGCGGCGCCTTCAGTCGGGCGGCGAGCGTCGCGCCCTCAGGCAGCGCGCCCACGATATCGGCGTAAGACGCAGGCGCGCCGCTGACAAAAATGCAAAAGCCCGGCTTGATGCCGAGCTTTTGCGCGAGCGGTTTGCCGGAATAACCGGCCATCGAGATTCAGCGTCAGGCCTGCGGCTGCGGCTCCAGGCCGGGATCCGGATCGGGCCGCGGCCGCGGCTTGCCGGCCGGCGGCACGGCCGAGGTGCGCGGCGTGCTCGGCTCAAGCACGGATTCGCGGTTCGGCTTCTTGCCCTTGAGCAGATCGGTGATCTCGTCGCCGGTCAGCGTCTCGAACTCGAGCAGGCCTTTGGCAAGCGTCTCGAGATCGTCATGCTTCTCGGTGAGAATGCGCTTGGCCTCGTTATAGCCTTCCTCGACCAGGCGCTTGATCTCGGAGTCGATCTTCTGGACGGTTGCCTCCGACGCGTTCTGGGTGCGCGATACCGACATTCCCAGAAACACCTCGTCCTGGTTCTCGCCGTAGGAGACGGTGCCGAGCTCTTCGGACAGGCCCCAGCGCGTCACCATCATGCGGGCAAGACGCGTGGCCTGCTCGATGTCGGACGCCGCACCCGAGGTCACCTTTTCACGGCCGAAGATCAGCTCTTCGGCGACACGGCCGCCCATCATGATGGCAAGGCGCGAGGTCATCTGCTCCAGCGACATCGACAGCTTGTCTCGTTCCGGCAGCTGCATCACCATGCCGAGCGCGCGTCCGCGCGGAATGATGGTCGCCTTATGGATCGGGTCGGTCGCGACGACGTTGAGGCCGACGATGGCATGGCCACCTTCGTGGTACGCGGTGAGGAGCTTCTCCTCCTCGGTCATGACGAGCGACTTGCGCTCCGCGCCCATCATCACCTTGTCCTTGGCCTCCTCGAACTCAGCCTGCGTCACCATGCGCTTGTTGCGACGCGCGGCCGTCAGCGCCGCCTCGTTGACGAGGTTCATCAGGTCGGCGCCAGAGAAGCCGGGCGTGCCGCGCGCGATGGTCTTGAGGTTGATATCGGGCGCCAGTGGCACTTTGCGCACATGCACCTTGAGGATCTGCTCGCGGCCGACGACGTCCGGATTCGGCACCACGACCTGGCGGTCGAAGCGGCCGGGACGCAGGAGCGCTGGATCGAGCACGTCGGGGCGGTTGGTAGCGGCGATCAGGATCACGCCCTCATTGGCCTCGAAGCCGTCCATCTCGACCAGCAACTGGTTCAGCGTCTGCTCGCGCTCGTCATTGCCGCCGCCGAGGCCCGCACCGCGATGACGGCCGACCGCGTCGATTTCGTCGATGAAGATGATGCAGGGCGCGTTCTTCTTGGCCTGTTCAAACATGTCGCGCACGCGGGACGCGCCGACACCGACGAACATCTCGACGAAGTCGGACCCCGAAATCGTGAAGAACGGCACATTGGCTTCGCCCGCGACCGCGCGCGCGATCAAAGTCTTGCCGGTGCCGGGCGGCCCAACCAGCAGCACGCCGCGCGGAATCCGGCCGCCGAGCCGCTGGAACTTGCCGGGGTCGCGCAGGAACTCGACGATCTCCTGCAGGTCCTGCTTGGCCTCGTCGACGCCCGCGACGTCCTCGAAGGTGACGCGGCCATGCGCTTCGGTCAGCATCTTGGCGCGAGACTTGCCAAACCCCATCGCCTTGCCAGCGCCGCCCTGCATCTGGCGCGACAGGAAGATCCAGACACCAATCAGCGCGATGAATGGCAGCCAGGACACGAGCAGCGACACGAACCACGGCACGTTGTCGCCGGGCGGCTTGGCCGTGATCTGCACCTTGCCGTCATAGAGGCGCTTCACCAGCGTCGGGTCGTTCGGCGCATAGGTCTGGAAGGAGGAGCCGTTGGTGAAGGTGCCATGAATCTCCGGCCCCTGGATCACGACGTCGCGCACATGGCCCTGATCGACTTCGGTGAGAAGCTGCGAGAACGAGATGTCCTGCGAGGAGGTGCGTTGACCGGGATTCTGAAACAGCGTGAACAGCGCCAACAGCAATAGGACAATGATGACCCAGAGGGCGAAATTGCGCAGATTGGCGTTCATTGATCTTCCTTCGTGGTCGCGCGGATCGCGGCCTTGATGTCCTTTGGACCTGTCCCTGGGAAGCCACGAGGGAATCCCCCGGTCGACCGTATCACAATCTAGGTACCACTGGCCGGGATGCCAAGGGAACCACGCAGGACTATTTAGCGCATCCTAGCGCGATTCCCGTTCAAAAAATGGCGTTTTGGCCGGTGTTTCCGATAGTAGTTAAGGTTGGAGGCCAGCTATATTCGGGAAAACCCGCCCGTCCTTGAAATTCGGCAATTTCAGCGAGCGGGCTTGCGCCGTGCCGGCGCCGGCTCGATGCGGATCTGACCTGTCTTGAGGCTTACCAGCGCACCGGCAAGGGTCTGCTTCAAGCGAAATCCGCCAGGCTTGGATCCACTCCTGTCAGGGCCCTCCGTAAAGTTGCGGTCCAGCTGCGCAAGCAGGGTCTCCAGCTTGCCGAGCTCGGCCGGCCCCTCATGGCCGAAGCGGTTAACGGCGCGCATCAGGAGGCGCAGCCTGATCTCTTCCGGGAGCGCCGCGAACGCTGATGCATCGAACACCATGGCGTTGCGGTCGGCATGCAGCGCGCCTTGTCCTTTCAAAGCGAGGTAGCGCTCGGCTCCGTCGGTCAAGACCTCCACGGCGGCATTGGCCCTGGCGAGCCGGGTCGCAAGCCGCGCCAGAGCGCGGGCGTCGCCGCCCTCGGCAGCGAGCGCCGGCAACAGCGCACGCAGCCGCGGCCGCGTGAACGTCATGTCGCGGTTGGTCGGATCATCGGCGTAGTCGATCTTCGCCTTGTCCAGCGTCGCGAGCAGCCGCGCCTTGGGTACGTCGAGCAGCGGCCGCGCCAGGATCGCCCCCTCTGCCGGGCTCACGCGTTTCATGGCGGCAAGACCTGCGATGCCGCTGCCGCGCAACAGGCGCATCAGCAGAGTCTCGGCCTGGTCGTCGCGGGTATGCGCGGTGACGATGTGGCTGGCGCCCGCGCTTCTTGCGGCTTGCGCCAGCAGGCGATAGCGCGCCTCGCGCGCCGCCGCCGGCACGCCGGTGTTCGGCTTCTCGCCACGCCAGCGCAGGGTCCGGTGCGACAGGTCGAGCTCTTGCGCCAACCGCTTGACGTCGCGTGCCTCGCGCGCCGCTTCCGGCCGCAAGCCGTGATCCACCGTGACCGCTAGGAGCCTCGGGCCTCGCGACAAGGCCTGCCGCCAGCGCGCCATCAGCCACATCAGGGCGATCGAATCGGGGCCGCCGGAGACTGCAAGCACCAGCGCCGGCGCCTCTCTCCAATCGGCGAACAGGCGCCTGGCATCCAGCGCCGAGATCGGGGAATCGTCGTCCTCTGACATGCCGTCACAGGCCCCAGAGCTTCCGCTTGCGTTGCACCGAGACCATTTTGAAACCGATGGCGGCGCAGTTCAACACTGCCGTTGCAAGCATCAGAGACGCAAGGCGAACAAAGCCGACCGCGCCGACCGCTTCAGCACTTTTCCTTTTTCTGCTCGCGATCGACGGCGGCCTTCACGGCGGCTGACGCGCGCGGATATTTCCGTCCCACCTCGCCAAAGGAGGCGCAGGCAGCCTCCTTCTGCTTCAACGCCGCAAGCGACTGTCCGAGCCGCAGCATCGCATCGGGCGCCTTGGACGACTTGTCATACTTGGTCGTCACGGCGAGGAAGGCCTCGGCGGCATCGCGATATTGCTGGCGCTGGAACAGGCTTTCGCCGAGCCAGTATTGGGAATCGCCGACCATCGGATCGTTCGGGAATTTCTCCCCGAAATTGCGCATGGTTTGCTCGGCCAGCGCATAGTCCCTGCGCTGCATGTAGCCGATGCCGAGATCGTATTCGTCGCGCGGCGTGTTGGTTGGCGGTGCGGTCGCGAGCCCACCGGCGCCGGCTGGGTTGAGCGGAGCCTGCGGCACATTGCCCTGCTGATAGGGCGGTGCGCCTGCGGCGTTCGAGAGGTTCAGCGGTTCGCCCGGAGCGCGGCCGCTGGGAGCGCCGACCGATCCATCGGCCGGGATCAGCAGCTGGCCGCCGCCCAGCGCACGCGGCGCCCCCGGCGCGTTCGGATTCTGGCTTGGATCGAAGGCGTCGCCGCGACGCGAGACGCCGCCCCCTGCTGGTGGCGCTTCCTGGACAATCGGCGCGGGCGCGGCGGCCTGGGGTTGGCCGTAACCGCCCTGCTGATTGTAGCCTTGCTGGCCATAGCCGCCCTGCTGGTTGTAACCCGGCTGCGCCTGCGGCTGAGGGGCGTAGCCGCCCTGGGCCTGATAGGCCCGCTGAGGCTGTTGGCCATATCCGCCTTGGGCGGGGGGTACAGCGGCGACCCCGGGCTGGGCCGCCGGCTGACCGGCCGCCGGCGGTGCGGCTCCCTGCAGCGCCCGCAATTGCTCCTCGAGCTGGCGGTTGCGGTACTGCAGCTCCTCGTTCTGGCCGGTCAGCTGCCGGAGCTGATTCTCCAGTCGCTCGATCCGGATCGAGGGATCCTCGTCATCTGACTGGGCGAGCGCCTGGGATGACAGCGCGGTCAGCGCAGCGAGCGCCGCGACGCGGCTCAAGTTCTGGAATCTGAATGACATTTGGCCCTGATGACGTAATCCGCGTAACCCGCAACGGCGCGCACCATGGCGCAGGGAGTACGCCAAAAATGTGACTGATTCAAATGGGTCGCGCGCGTCCGGCTGCAAAGCAAAACCGGCGCCAAAGGGCGCCGGTTTGGGACGATATCGACCGGGCAAGAGCCGTCAGGAACTGGCGTTCAGCACCGTCACGGCGCGGCGGTTCTGCGACCAGCAGGAGATGTCGTTACAGACCGCAACGGGGCGCTCCTTGCCATAGGAGATGGTCCGCATCCGGCTCGCATCGATGCCGCGCGAAACCAGGAAATTGCGGACCGACTGGGCGCGGCGCGCGCCAAGTGCGATGTTGTATTCGCGCGTTCCCCGCTCGTCGGCATGGCCTTCGATGGTGAAGGAGTAACGTGGATAGGTCTGCAGCCATTGCGCCTGCTTTTCCAGCGTCACGATCGCCTGCGGGCTCAGATCGGTCTGGTCGCTGTCAAAAAACACGCGGTCGCCGACATTGACCACGAAATCCTGCTGGCTGCCCGGCGTGGCGGCGCTCGCCATGGCATCGGCACCAAGGTTCTTGTTGGCGCAGGCGCCCATGGACAAGGCCACCGCGAGCACTGCGGCCAACTTCAATCCCTGGAGGATACGCATAGAGTGTTTCATTCGGGAGCCTCCACGCTCACGCTTGTCTACTGCTATCCGATCTACAGGGGGTTGGTTAAGCGAACGTTCCGTCAACCTTGATGGCTCGTTGCCAAGCCCGATCAAATGCCCCCAGTCGGCGAAAAGCAAACGCAATGGTTAATGCGTTGTAAATGTGGCGTGAGGGTGAAGGCAAGCGGAACCGGAGTCCGGATATCGCACGGATTTTGGGCAGTTTTGGCGCTTTTCCACTGAACTCTGGGCCAACCAGCCTGCGAGTCGGAGACGCGCCGATGTCAGAGCCCCGGGGCGATCAGGTGCAGAGCCGGGGCGTCGTTAGCCGCCGAGGTGTGAAACCGGCGGACAGGAGCACGCTCGAACAGCATGCGCCGCTCAAACGTGTTCGAACGCATGACCGGAAAGCGAGTTACGACGCGTTCCCGAACGGCCCGGTAATCGCAGGCCATCAATGCGACCTTCCGCAAGACGTTCGGAAACGAACGCGGTTCGGCGATGGTCTCTTGCAGGAACACCCGACGGTAGAACGCCTGATGCTCGGTCCGAACGAGTGCGAGACCGGAATCCGCGTTGAAATACTCGCAGGCCAGATAGGCGAGCCGCACTGTCAAATAAGGGAGTTCCGGAAAACGCTGGTGCTTCTCCGGATCGGCGACGAAGCGTGCCGGATCGACGAAGATCTCGCCGCGATCGAGCCGCGGGTTGAGGATGTCGCCGAACAATTCCGTTGCATAGGACATCCGCGCCTCAGACGTCAGGACGTGGACGCGCAGCGAGCTGCAGAGTTCGCCGTCGACATAGATTCCGAAAGTCCAGGCATTCGGCGCATCATCGTACCGATCGCTGACCCGTTCAGTCTCTGACGGCAGGATCAGTCCGCCATGCAGATAGGCCCGATAGCGCATCGCATAGAGCTGATCCTTGTCCTCAGCGGTTTCGATGCGACGGTAGTCGATGCGATCGAATAGCCCTGCCCCCCGCACATTAGGCGGACCGTGCGGTTCGGCTCCGGACTTCATCCCCTACCCCTTACGCTTGCAAACAACTTCTGCGAGAAGAGTATTAACTGTTCCTTAACTCAATTGCAAAGCCTTCTAACCATTAGGGTTAACCCTTCGGGCCCGCGAAATTCATGGGAGCGACGCAGCAAATACAAGGCAGGGCTGATCGGTCTGGTCAGGCGATCGAGCGCGAGGCAAGCAGGACGATCTGATCGTCGGGCATGCGCCGGCCGTGCGAGGCGTTGAGCAGCTGGCGTATCCGCACCGCCGGGACTGGCCGACTAAACAGATAGCCCTGCGCCTCGGTGACCGACCCGTCGGCGCTGATCAGTTCGAGCTGTTCGTTGGTCTCGACGCCCTCGACCACGACCTGCATGCCGAGATCGGCGGACAGTCGGGCCACGCCGCGCAGCAGCGTCAGCGGACGGTCGGTGTCGATGCCTTCCAGGAACGAGCGGTCGATCTTGACCTTTTGCAAGGGGAAGTTGTGCAGATAGCTCAGGCTGGAATAGCCGGTGCCGAAATCATCCAGCGAGATGCGCACGCCGATGGCACGCAGCTGTGACAGCACATCATGGGTCAGCTGCGTGTTGCGCAGCAGCGAGGATTCGGTGATCTCGATCTCGAGGCGCTGCGCCGGCAGGCCCGACACCTCCAGCGCATAGCGGATCTCGCTGACCACGTCGCGCTGGTGGAACTGCTGCGGCGAGAAATTGACCGCAACGCTCACGCCCTCCGGCCATTTCATGCATTCCATGCAGGCCTTGCGCAGGATCCAGCGGCCGAGATCGACGATCAGCCCCATGTCCTCGGCGACCGGAATGATGTCGACCGGCGAGACCGTGCCGCGCACCGGGTGGTTCCAGCGCAAGAGCGACTCGCAGGTGGTGATCTTGCCGGACTTGAGGTTGACCAGCGGCTGGAAGAACAGCTCGAACTCCTCGTCCGCCAGCGCCTTGCGCAGATCGAGCTCGAGGATGCGGCGCGACTCCACGACCTCCGCCATCTCCGAGTGGAAGAAGCAGAATGTGCCGCGGCCGTCGGCCTTGGCGCGATAGAGCGCCATGTCGGCGTTCTTGAGCAGGGTGTCGGCGCTGACCTCGGGCAGGGTCAGCGCGATACCGACACTGGCGCCGATTTCGACCAGGTGGTTGTCGATCTTGTAGCGCTCGCTCAGATGCTCGACGATACGCCGCGCGAGCACGGCGGCCTCCTCGCTCGAATTGATGTTCTGCTGGAACACCACGAACTCGTCGCCGCCGAAACGGGCCACGAAATCCTCGGGCCGGAGCATCGCGCGCAGCCGATCCGCGACCGCGCAGAGCAACCGGTCCCCGCAGGGGTGACCGAGCGTGTCGTTGACCTGCTTGAACTGGTCGAGGTCGATGAACAGCAAGGCGGAGAGCTGGCCGTCCCGCTGCGGCATCTTCAGGAGCCGCTCGATCTCGTCGCGGAAGTTGACGCGGTTGGGCAGCTCGGTGAGCTCGTCATAGCGGGCCAGATGGCTGATGCGGGCTTCCGCATTGCGCCGCTCGGTGACGTCCTCGAGCAGCACGACGGCGCCGCCATCGGCCATCGGCTGGAAGGTCCACGACAACGAACGGCCGCGGGCCGGGTCGGGATCGGTGGTGACGATGTCGCGCGCTTTCGAATTCTGAATCTCTGCGAGGATGACCTTGGCGCTCGCCGCCGAGATCGCCCCTGAGACCACACAGCCTTGCACGACATCATCCGCGCTTGTGCCGCGGCGAACCAGATGATCAGACAGCTCCATCATCTCGCCGAAGCGGTGGTTCATGACCGCAAGCCGTCCATCGGGACGGAACATGCACAGGCCATGCGGCATGTTGTTGAGCGCAGTGTCGAACTGGCCTGCCAAGGCCGCTTCGCGCTCGCGCGCTACGAGAGCGCGCATGAAAATCATGTGCAGATTGGCCGACATCTGCATCACGACGGCCAGAAATATCGCCGTCACGACCGACAGCGCGATGTAATAGGGCATGCCGCGCAAGGCCAGCGCGATTGCGACCGGACCCATGGCAAGCGCGGCCTGCACCTGGAAAATCCACGTCCGCCCATAGGCCCTGCCCGCACCCACCGATACGACGCCGGTAATGACGGAAAGCGCGATCATGTGGGCCACCGCATCGTCGCTGCTCAACAAGGTGGTGGCGCCCCAGATGCCGATTGCGGAGGCCTGGAGCATCGCGCCGACCTGGTAGCGCATCTGCCACTGCGTGGCCTCGTCGGCGGTCAGGGTGGGCTTCCGCGCTTGATAGCGCCGCCAGTCGAAGACACGGACGAGACCGGCCAGAACGAGGAGGACGACGCATCCCCAGATCAGATTCTCGCCGGTCTTGAGCGCAGTCATGCTCGCCGAAAGCGCCAGCATGACGATGCCCACCTGCACCGGGCCGGGCGTTTCGAACAGCGAATCGATCAGCGCCGCACGAATGGACGGAGAGATCTGCTCGTCAGATATGTCCTGCTGGTTGGCGAGCTGCATTGTTCGGGCGCACGTCCGCTTCGGAAGTGCTTAGCTTTACCGCGCCCAGATGAAGTCTTTCTGAGGGAACATCGTTAGCGAAACGTTGCCCAGTCTCGCCAAAATGACGGATTTCCTCTTTTAAATCAATGTGATAAGCAAGTCTCGCCCGACACAACCAGCGGTCGATTGAATAAAATACCCCGCTTCCTACGACAGCAGCGGCGACCAGGCGGGGTCGGAGGCATAGCCCGGCGTGGGCTGCTTCAATTCATTGCGGCCAGTGATATCGATGGTGAAGAGCGAGGGTCCGCTGTTGCCGCCGGGATCGCGGAAGAACATGAGCACCCGCCCGTTCGGCGCAAAGGTGGGCCCCTCATTGTGGAAGCCGGAGGTGAGCAGCCGCTCTCCGGTGCCGTCGGGCTTGATGATGCCGATCGAGAACTGCCCGCCGCCCTGGCGGGTGAAGGCGATATAGTCGCCGCGCGGCGACCATACCGGCGTCGAGTAGCTCGCATTGACATCGTCCTTGGCAAAGGAGATGCGCTGGGCAGTGCCGCCGGCGGCCGGCATCACATAGATCTGCGGCCTTCCGCCGCGGTCGCTCTCGAAGCAGATCTGGCTGCCGTCGGGCGAATAGCAGGGCGAGGTGTCGATCGCCGGGGTGTCCGTCAGACGCGTGGTCGATTTCGAGCGCAGATCCATCACGAACAGGTTGGAATTGCCGCCCTGCTGCAGGCTCATGATGATGCGCTGGCCGTCCGGCGAGAAGCGCGGCGAGAACGACATGCCCGGGAAATTGCCGACGATCTCGCGCTGTCCGGTCTCGATGTTGAAGAGATAGACCTTCGGGTCGCCCTGCCCGAACTCCATGTAGGTGATTTCCTGGCTCGACGGCGAGAAGCGCGGCGTGAGCACGAGGTCGGAGCCGCGGGTCAGATAGCGCACATTGGCCCCGTCCTGGTCCATGATGGCGAGCTTCTTGACCCGCCGCTCGGCCGCGCCGCTCTCGTCGACGAACACCACGCGGCTGTCGAAATAGCCTTTTTCGCCAGTCAGCTGCGTATAGATCTGGTCGGAGATGATGTGGGCGATGCGGCGCCAGAATTCCGGCGCGGTCTGATACTTCTGACCCGCAAGCTGCTGGCCCGAGACCACATCCCACAGGCGGAATTCGGCGAGCAGCCGGCCGTCGGACTGCCTCGTGACGCGACCGACCACCAGCGCCTGCGCGTTGACGGTTTTCCAGTTCTGGAATTGCGGCGCGTCGTCGATATTGATGGTCTTCTGGATGAAGGCGGCCGGATCGATCGGCGCGAACAGGCCGCTGCGCTTGAGATTGTTGGTGATGACGCCGGCGACATCTGCGCCGACCTGGCCGTCGGCCGGCGAGCCCGCGCCAAAATTCGGGATTGCGATCGGGATCGGCTGGAACGCGTTCGGATCGATCTTGAGCCGCTGCGCGAAGGAGGGTTGCACACCCAACATCGCCACGGTCGATCCTGTCGCCATCATGAAGCGGCGCCGGGTGATGGATTTCGTATCACTCATTTGGATCTTTGCTTTCACTTCAAATGTCACATCATGTCTTTCAGACCGAAAGTCATGGGAATGTATTTCCAGGTCTCGTACTGCTCCTTGGGCAGGAACGAATAGGCCTGGCATTGCACGATAGCGCGTGCGGCGCTCTCGCCCATGGCGCGACTGATCGACGCCGCCGGTCCGCGCACGGCAACAATAGTGGGCTGGGAGGCCAAGGTGCCATCAGGCCGCATATAGATGTCAATGTCGGCCTCGAACTGGTCGGCATCCATGCCGTTATAGGGGAAGCTGAAGCAGCGTCGCACCGCCGCGACGAAGGCGCCCTTCCAGGTCGCCACGATGTTTTGCGAATTTCCGCTGTGGGTGCCGAGCGAGGCTGACGCGTTGAGCGCGCTGCCCGTAATCGACTCGCGTGTCGGGTCGCGCTTGTCCAGCAGGGCTGCGATCTTGGTCTGATCGAACACCCGCTCCTGCTTCGGCTGCGGCGGCGTTGGCTGAGCCTTGGCTTCCTGCTTCGGCTTCGGCTTGGGTTTCGGCTTCTTGGCCTCCTCCGACTTTAGGGCTTCCGCGATCGGATCGACCTTGGCGGGATCTGGCTTCTTGTCGGCCTGCTTCGGCTCGTCCTTGGGCTTCTCTTCAGCCTGCTTGGGCGGATCAGGTTTTTTCTCGACCGGCTTTTCGACAGGCTTCGGCGCAGCCGAGGTGGTGATCTCCTTCTCGGTCACCTTGCCGATCGCCTCGTCGACGGGTTTCGCGTCGGCGACCTTCTCGACCAGGGGCTTCGGCTTGTCCTTCTCGCCGTTCTTGATGCCTTGCGTCATCTTGGCGAGCTGGTCAGTGGAGATGATATCGACGGCAAGCGATTCCTGCGGGACTTCGTAAGAGCGCGCGGAAAAGGAGATCAGTCCCCATCCGAGCACCAGGATGTGGAGCACAATCGACGCAGCCAATGACTTGTCGATCTTGACCTTCACCGTTTCCCGCCTACCCCTGATCCACTTCGGTCACCAGCGCCACGCGGCGGAAGCCGGCGGCGGACAGCCGTCCCATCACCCTCATCACCGTGCCGTAATCGACATGCTTGTCACCGCGAACGAAAATTCGTTCATCGAGCCCCCCACGGGCATCGGTGATCGCCTTCAATTTGGGGACGAGATCGTCCAGCGCAATCTCGGTGTCGTTGAGAAACACCTGGCCCTTCAGGTTCACCGACAGCGTCAGCGGATTCTTGTCCTGGTCGAGGCTCTTGGCTTGGGTCTGCGGCAGATCGAGCGGCACGCCGACGGTGAGAAGCGGCGCCGACACCATGAAGATGATCAAAAGCACCAGCATGACGTCGACCATGGGGGTGACGTTGATCTCCGCCATGACCGGCTTGCGACCGCGGCGGCCGCGACCGCCTCCGGACGAACTCGCGATGTTCATCGCCATGATGTAAAGCCCAACTCCCGCTGGCCCATCTTAGCCGCCCCTACGCCCGCTCGTCGATCTGGCGCGACAGGATGGCGGAAAATTCATCCGCGAACCCCTCCAGGCGCTGGGCCTGGCGGTTCACCTCGGAGGTGAACTTGTTGTAGAAAATTGTCGCCGGAATTGCGGCGATCAGGCCGATTGCCGTGGCAAACAGCGCCTCCGCGATACCGGGCGCCACAACCGCCAGAGAGGTATTTTTCGAGGCCGCAATCGACTGGAAGCTCGTCATGATGCCCCAGACGGTGCCGAACAGGCCGACAAACGGGCCGGCGGAGCCGACCGTCGCGAGAACGAGGAGCCTGCGTTCCAGCCGGTCGATCTCGCGCGCGATCGAGACATTCATCACCTTCTCGATGCGCATCTGAAGGCCTGCGAAGGAGCGTGCATGGCTTTCGAACGAGCGTTTCCACTCGCGCATCGCGGCCACGAAGCAGGCGGCCATGGAATGGGTCGGCTTGGCGGACAGCGAGCGATAGAGCTCCTCGATCGATTCACCCGACCAGAACGCCTGCTCGAACCGGTCCATCGAGCGGCGGGCGCTGGAATACATCATGAATTTCTCGATCGCGATGGCCCAGACCCACACCGAGCAGGACAACAGCCCCAGCATCACGCATTTGACGATCCAATGCGCCTGGAAGAACAGAGCGATCAGCGACACGTCGGCGGACTGCAGCGGCAGCGCTGCCTGAGTGACGTCAGCCGGATTCATCGTTGGTATCCTCTCAACGCAAGTGTCCCTTCAAACCTCCCGGAGAAATGGCGTCCGGTGGCCGCGCGCCTCTCGCGCGAAAGGCTAAGCCTGCGCTTCTCACGTCCTGATCTGATCGCATGGGAGGCCCGCCGAAGCCGTGAGCCTCATTCCCCTGCCAACATGTCAAAACGAGGGCTGCTCGCGTAGGCCTGCCGCCCTAACCAAACGCTAAGCGTGGTTAAGACACGGTTACCAAAAAGGAATTTGGTGGGGCGAAATGAAGGCAGAGCAAGCGGTTAGAGCACTTCGGGGCGCATTTTGCGACCAAAGGCTATAGGTCCGATGTGGTCCCTTGTCTTCGCCTCGCGGCCGGCCGCACGGTGGGGTGGACGTGAGTCCATATCCTCGCGACGCCTTTCGCCCGAGCTTTGCACATTCATCACCCTCCGAAACCACGGAGGGTACAGGGAAGGCCGGGTGGCCGCATGCACCCGGGGCCGCCGCGCAAAAAACATTGCGCGAGCGCGCGTGACCACAGGTACAGGCGGAGACACTCCGGCCTTCCCTGCGCAGTGGGTTACGGCTTACTTCGTGCTCTTCTCGGTGAGCTTTGCCTGATTGCCACCGTCGCGGTCATGCGACCTTTAGAGCCACACGACAGCTTGACGCCTAGCCTGAGCGCGCCAGAACCACACGACTTCATCCGTCCGCGTCGATGCCGCTCGCCTCACGGCACCGACCCGTCCACCACATTCCGCGCCACGTCCGCGGCGATCGCGAGACGCCCCTTGTTCAGGGGCGGAACGAAAGCGACTATACGGCAAATCAGAATTTCTGAAAAGATGAATATTTTTGCGACAGGGCGTTGACAGGAGTTCTACCCTGCCGCCTGTCGAGGCAAATCAGTTGCACGCCGACGCCACGTCCATCGCCGTCGTGCCAGCGAAGGCCGGGACAACGTTGAGGATGTGGTCCGCTTCACGGCAGAACCCGTAGGGCATGCGAGTCCAAGCTCAGTCACGACGCGCAATCCATTGGCTTCGTCCCAGCGAAGGCGGCACCCACTCAAGGCTTTCGGGCGATACTGGCGCCATCTCATTTCGAGTGTAGCGACTCGGCTTTCGCCGCGCAGATTCAGCATTGGAACCAAACCGGACGGCGTGTCTTACGGTGTTACCCATACCCATTTTGCAATTGTGCCTGGAAGGGGATTTGCATCTTAGTCGCGATCAAGTGTTGTGAGATTTTGGAGCTTTGTTTGTTGCAAGCTGAAGCGTCGGTGAGTGGACCCAATCTTGATGCGCGCAGGAACGGCCAAAATAAACCTATGTTAAAAGCGCCATTCCGCGGATGTCGGAATGGGACCACCTGCCTTGGTGCAGGTTACATCGTGTGATGTATCCCGGCGGAACTGGTAACCGCCTTCTGGCGGCGCTCCCGCCAGCGGATTTCGATCTGCTGACGCCTGAACTCGAGACGGTCACGCTTGAGCAGGACACGGTTCTGCTGCAGGCAGGTGGCCGGACGGAGCACGTCTTTTTCCCTCACAGCGGCGCCATCACGCTGATGGTGGACATGGCGAACGGGCAGACGGTCGCGACCGCCCTGGTCGGACGCGAGGGAGCGATCGGCAGCCTGTCTGTGCTCGGGCCCTCGCCGTCGGCGATCACCGCGATCGTTCGCATGGCCGGCACTGCGTCGCGGCTTCCCGCTTCGCGATTTCACGCAGCGTTCAGCCGCAGTCCCGCCATCCGCTATGCGCTGCAGACCCACATCAGGGCGACGCTGGTGCAGCTGCAGCTCGGCGCCGCCTGCAACGCGCTGCATCCGGTCAAGGCGCGGATGGGACGCTGGATGCTGCATCTGCGCGACCATAGCGACGACGACATGCTCCCGCTCACCCAGGAGACGCTGTCGCAGATCCTCGGCGTGCGGCGAACGACAGTCACGCTGTTGATGCGGAGCCTGCGCGCGTCCGGGGCGATCCGGTCGGAACGCCGGGGCCAGATCGAGATCGACCGGCCCCGCCTCGCGGCGGTCGCATGTGAATGTCACGCCACCATGCGTCGCGAGATCGAGGAGATCTTTTCGACCAGGCGGTCCTTGTCCGGCACTGCGGCCGAGTCAGCCGAGATCGTGCATTCGCCCGGGGGTTGATCCGACGAGGCGCCCGCGGCTTCGGCCGGACTCAGCTCTCGCCCGGCCCATCGAGGTCAGTGGCGAAGCCCGATTGCGTCTCCAGCCTTGCGATCTCGCGCAACACCCTGGCGACTTCGCGCAACTCGTCGCGCGCGGGCCCCGGCCTCAAGCGCCTTGCATCGTCAAGGAAGGCCTTGGCCTGCATCAGCCAGCTGGAAGCTTGATTGATTTGTGCCTGCGCCACGACGTCCTCCATCGGATGGCGAAGAATGCCGCTAAATCTGGGCCGGCACGACGCGGCGCGCCGTCAAGCGGTTGGGTTCGCCGACCCAGGCTTCGCGTGCGAACCAGGCATGATCGGTTCGGCAGATCGGACACCGGGTGCGTCCAAAGAACACGGCACAGCGTTGGAAGCTCTCGTGATCGGTCTCGATGCCCGTCGGGATCGCACGCCCGGTTTGCGGGCATTTGACCATGACCATCCCCATCTGCGTCTCTCCCTCGATTTTTTTGTCGACGTAATTCTTGATGTGATTGTTGGGCGCTACGCCCGGAGACAAACACCAATAAAAGACCGGCCGGTTGGAGATATCGCCTCTTCTCGGTGCAGTGTGTGGGATTTGGGGGGATGCACCTGCCCATCGTTTCGAGCGCGGGGACACTCATGGGACGGACGTTCTCCAACCGGCCGGATTCCCTCCTTGAAGGAATTTTGCGTTGCGACTGGGGGGCGCTTCAACTGGCCTGCTGCAGAGCGTTCGCGACGCGCTTTCTGATCGGCTCACCTGTCGCGCTTGCAAGCTTCTGCGCCAGACCGAACAGTTCGCGGTTCTGAGCGGCTGCGGTGTCGAGCGCCTTGCGCGCTTCGGTCGCCGAGATGGTGAAGACGTCCGTCATCGACCTGGAGTCCAGCACATGAGAAAGGAAATCGATCGCCGAGGCCGTGTTAGCGCTGGAGATCTCGATCAGCTTGAGCCCGTAATCCGTCGCGCCCCTGGCATTGCTTGTGTAGGTCTCGCTGAGCGCCTCGGCCAGGTCCGCCGATAGCGCCTTGATCTTGTCGCAGCGTTCCTGCGCCTGGGCGATGCCGCGCCCGGCGATGCCAGCGAACGGGTTCCTGGAAAAGTCGAGCCACGGCATGCTCGACCTGGCCGCTCCGTTCAGTCCCGCGTCCACGCCCGCTTTCATTTCACTTTCACTCACAACCTTGTCTCCTTAGTCAAACGAAACCGCTTCCCGCGACGCATGGCGTCAAGAGAAACCTCATGGAGACGGAGGCGCGCTCCGCTCCCCTCTAGCGATGTTCTGATGAGCTTTGTCCCAGCCCGTAGCGCCACTATGTCTGTTGACGTTCGTAGCGTCCGTTCGCTTTGCGACTCTCGCGAAGAATTTTTTTCAGGATGTCAAGACAAACGATGGTTTGTCTGCACGTATACCCCAGCAGATTGAATACAGCCGCAGGACTCGTTCCGGCGGACGTCTTGTCCTGCATCGATTGCTGCAGGTTGACGCTGCAGGTTGAACCGGGCCTCGCTCATCCGGTCCGGGCAATGTGAGCGCTACCGTTGACAGCGCCTTTCGTTCACTCGCCCGACACCGCGAGATCGTCGGAATCCATGTCGGTCGCGTGGCGCATCGGCACCGCGTCGGTCGCGCGGTAGAGCGCGGCGAGCTCAGCCCAGTCGTCGAGCACGGTTCGATAGATCCAGCGGTAGAATGGCAAAGTGCCAACGTGCCGTACGATGGTCTCGCGGCTGACGAACTGGCTCGCAGCATCGACTTCGCACCAATTAACCAAAAGGTGGAGATAGGTCGAGAACTCGTCCTGCGCGCCGCCATCCCCTGCCGCCGGCACTTGCGGATAGCGTGCGCGGAGCCGGGCAAGCAACGTGTCCCAGTCGGACGGGCGAGATTTTGAATACCAGCTCACATACCAGTGCATCTGCTCATGCAGGTAGGCCGACAACAGCGCGACGTCGTCGCGCAGAAAGGTGTTCAAGGTGAGAACTGGGTGGCTGTGCGGGATCTCGGTCGGGGCGATCCGGACACGCTTCGTGTATTCGAAGCGCGCCAGATCGTGGCACTTTCGCAAACCGGTGAGCATGTCTCGTACACGCGCGGCCGCGCGCTGTGCGGGTGCAAGGTCGATTTCAAGGTCAAGCTCGTCGCGGGAGGACATCTGTCTATGCAACCGTTGCTTTCACCAATTTGTTGATACAGCTATCACATGTTTCGTGTAGCTTCGAGCGAATGGCAGAGGGGCGGAAAAAGACCTGCCCGACGGTGCTGTCCGAGAGTTCGCAAATGTCCACGCAGTCAGCGATGCCAGACTCGACAATAGCAGACCTCGCGCCGGAGCTCGATGCGCTCGCCGCGGAGGCGATGGCGGAATGGCAGGTGCCCGCGGCTGCGATCGCGATCGTGCAGAATGGCGAAACCGCGCTGCTCAAGGCCTATGGCCAGCGCGATGTCGAAGCCGGATTGCCGACGACTCCCGACACGCACTTCACAATCTGCTCGATCACCAAAACGTTTACCGCAACTGGCCTCGCGATGCTGGTCGACGAGGGCCGCCTCGACTGGACCAAGCCGGTGCGCGATTACATTCCCGAGTTCCGGCTGCACGATGCGATCGCGACCGATCGGATCACGGTGCGCGACCTGCTGTGTCACCACTCCGGCCTGCCGCGGCATGATTGGATCTGGATGCCCGGCGACTTCTCGCGCGCAGAGATGCTCGCCGCCATGCGTCACATCGAGCCGAGCCGGGATATCCGGACGGACTTCCAGTACAGCAACCTCGGCTACAACGTTGCGAGCATCGTTGCGGAGCGGATCACCGGCCAAAGCTGGGAGGAATTGACCCGCGCGCGCATCGCCGAGCCCCTGAAGATGCCCATGACGTTCACGGTCGCGGAGCTCGTAGCAGCGGACAACGCGGCAACGCCCTATCTCGCGCATCGCGAGCAGCGCCAGCGCACGAAATTCTGGCCGATCAGCGCGACCGCGGCCGGAGGCATCAACACCTCGGTCGCCGCGCTGGCGAATTGGATGAAATTTCTGCTGGCGGGCGGCGAATTCGACGGCGAGCGGCTGCTGTCCGCGCGCCTGGTGCGCGACATGCAGGTGCCGCGCATTCACGCCGGCGGGTCGGAATTTCCGGAGTTCGGCGATTCGCATTACGGCCTGGGCTTTGGCTCGACCATCTATCGCGGCGAGCGGGTCGTCGGGCACTCCGGCGGCTGGATCGGCTTTTCTACGCTGATGCGGCTGGTGCCCGAGCGGAAGCTCGGCGTCGCCGTGTTCTGCAACCTCGGGGGAGCGCCGATCCCGAGTATTCTGATCAACCATGTGATCGATCGCACGCTAGGCAAAGAACCTGCGCCGTGGCTCGACCGCCTTCGCGACCTGCGCCGCAAGGCGCTGGCGCAGCAGGAGATCGATGAACAGCAACAGGCCGCTGATCGGAAGAACGCGCGGCCGGGCCACGATCTCTCCGACTATGCCGGCACGTTCGAACATCCCGCTTATGGGCGGATCAGCATCACGCGAAACGGAGATAGCCTGCACTGGGCCTATCGCACGCTCGCCGGGCAACTCGCGCACCGGCACTACGAGACGTTCGAAATCCCGCGCATCCCGTTCGAGCTCAACCCGGATCGGCTGGCCATCACCTTTACGACCGATCGCGACGGCAATGTCGCGAGCCTGTCCGCCCAGTTCGAGCTGATGGTGCCCGATATCGTGTTCACCCGCGTTCCCGCGGGCGATTGCATGGATGCGACCTTCCGGACCGCCTGCATCGGCCGCTACAGACATGGGTCCATCATCCATGCGGTCGCCCAGGAGAGCGATGGCAAGTTGACGCTCAAGCCGGACTATCAGCCGCTGTATCACCTGCGTCCCTACCAGGGCAGCATGTTCAGCATTGTCGAGCTGGAAGGTTTTCGCGTGGAGTTCCGGCGCGGGGCGAACAGCTCAGTCGACGAGCTTGTGTTTCATCAGCCCAACGGCACATTCGTGGCGCAACGGGACAAGGATGAGACCGCGGCGTCCTGAGCGTAACGGGTCAGCGCGCCTGCACCGTCTGATCGGCATCATACGCCACCCCGCAGACATATTTCGAATGCGGACAGCTGCGCAGATGGCAGTGCGCGTCGAGCGCGCAGCCACCATAGATCAGCGCGATGTAGCCGGTCACCGCAACAGCGGTGATGCCGAGCAGGAACCTGGTCCAACCGTCCATCGAAGACCTCGCAGGCGCAATTGACCTCGCCAGCACTTGGTCTGTCCCAGGGACGCCCAGGTTCGGTCCGTCAAGGCAGAACCAACAGCCCGGCCGCAACCAGCATTGCCGCCATCGCCAGCTACCAGTGCACGCCGATGAAATCTCCGATCAGGCCGACCGAGACGCCGCTGAAGGGCGTTGAATGACAGCTCGAGAAAGCCCGTGGCAAACCGGAAGCCAAGCGCGAGCCGGTAGACCCGATTGTTTCGGTAGCGTTCGCTTATAGCGGCCATTTGCGAGCGACCACTCCGCCTGCAAAAGCGGATCGTCTCAAGCAAAACCGCCCGCCTGCTGTCGCAGACGGGCGGCTCTGGAGTCCGTCAGGTCTTATGGGGGCATGACACCTGAGGACGTTGCGCGACTGAAAGTCTCAGCCCTGCTGCGGCGGCTCCTCGGTCGGGCCGCCCTGCGGGCGGTTGCGGTGCTGGGCCATGAAGGCGTCGAACTCCTCCTTGTCCTTGGCGTGGCGCAGCCGGGTCAGGAAGTCCTTGAACTCCTGCTGCTCCTCTTCAAGACGGCGCAGCGTCTCCATGCGGTATTCGTCGAAGGCGCGGTTGCCGCTGGAGGGCGGACCGAAGCCGAAGCCGAAGCCGCGGCGCTCCATGCGCGAGCGCATGCGGTCCATCTTGTACTGCATCCGCTCCATCTTGTTCTGCCAGCGATCGCTATCGTGGTGACTCCAGCAAGACATTCTTCTGCTCCCTAGGGTGAAAAAGAGAAGGGCAAGTCCGATCGGCCACCAGATGATGAAGCCGAGGATGGTGACGGCGATCCAGCCAGGATGCCAGGGCGTATCGAGCATATGCGGCCGCTGATACGGCGGCGGCTCCGACTGTCCGCGCCAGCGATTGACGTCTGCAGTGTAGGCCATTCGCGCTCTCCAATTTGCGGCACCACGGCATCACGCCGGTGTGAATGTAAATAACATTTACATAGATAGCCGATCCCGGATTTCTGTCAAGACGGGCGCCGCACAGGCCTGTCGATTTATTTTCGTAATTTTATTTCGGCTTGCCCCAGGGGCCAGCGGGTTTTTCATCGGGCTTTTGCGCGCCGTTGATGGCGGTAGCGGGGAAGCCGAGGCCGCGCAGATAGATCAGCATCTCCGCTTCCAGCAATTCCTCCGGCGACATCGGCAGCGCGCGCCGCGCCGCATCGCCGCGCCCGAACAGCGAGGCAATGCCGTGCGTCATCGACCAGATGTGCAGCGCCATCATCAGCGCCGGCGGCCGCGGCGTGCCGGCCGGGGCCAGGGCGGCCAGCCGTTCGGCCGCGGCGCGAACGATGCCAAACGCGCGCTCGGACGCAGCCTGCAACGCAGGCGTCGCGTCGCTCGGAATCTGCGATTCGAACATCGCGGAGTAATAGGCCGGCTCCTCGCGGGCGAAGGCGAGATAGGCTTTGCCGAGCCGGTCGAACGCGGTCATGGTATCGGGCCGGCCGTCGTCCCAGGCGCCGCCGAGCGCGGACTCGAACTGCTCGAAGCCGCGCTGGGCGATCGAGGACAACAGTTCGTCGCGGTCGCGGAAATGGCGGTAGGGTGCGGCCGGGCTGACGCCGGCCATGCGCGCGGCATCGGCAAAGGTAAAACCCGCCGCGCCCTTCTGCCCGATCAGGTCGAGCGCCGCCTGCAGCAGCGCCTCCTTCAGGTTGCCATGGTGATAGCCGCGCTCGCGGCCCTGATCCTTGCGCCAGTTCATGTAAATGGCTTTTACATGAGCCGGCCGCAAGTCACTAGTGATATTGCCGTCAGGAGAGTGTTCAGGAACTGCCGGGGATCGGCATCACGGGCATGATCTCCACGGACTCGCCCGGGAAGATCGCAAAATGTGGATGGCTCTCGAACAGCTTCGCGGCCGCCTCGTGGGACTCGGCGCGGAGCACGGTAAAGCCGGTTAACAGGTTGGTCACCTCGTGAATGCCCTTGGCATCGACCTTCAGAGTCTTGCCAAGCGGGCCGCCCATCTCGACGATCGCGCCCTTGTGCTTGTCAACCCAGCCATGCCATGCGGCGAGGCCCTGCTGCATCTTGGCCTGCCGCTCGGCCTCGGGCAGCGCGTTCCAGGCGATCATCTGCGGGCTGGTCTTGGAGCCGAGGAACACGGCGAGATAATTAGTGCTCATGGAACTCTGTCCTTTTGTCGTGATGTGAGGTTGATAATCGGATTTGGATGATCAATGCACGGCGCGCTTGCGCATCTCTGCAAAGCCGCTCGCCGCCTCCTGGACGTCGGCAGGGAAATCGGCCATTTCCTGCACCTGCCGGATCTCGATGACCTCGTTGGCGGAGGCTGGGCAGCGCGTCGCCCAGGCGATCGCCTCCTCGCGCGAGTCCACCTCGATCATCCAGTAGCCGCCGATCACCTCCTTGGACTCGGTGAAGGGCCCGTCGGTGACGACGGGCTTGCCGTCCCTGAACGAGACGCGCGCGCCCATCGACGGCGGATGCAGGCCGTCCAGCGTGACCAATACACCGGCTTCCTCCAGCTCTTTGTTGAAGCGCATCATCTTCTCCACCGCCTCGGCCGGCGGCACGGTGCCGGGCGGCGCCGCCTCATAGCCTCCGGGGATCATCAGCAGCATGAAACGCATGGGGTCTTCTCCGTGTGGTTTGTGCGTGTCCGGGCGGTCAGTGCCGGCACCCGCGGTGAAGACGAGCGAGGCGTTGCCGGATCGACAGGCCGGCGAAAATATTTGCTCACCCCGGCGCCCACCGCCGCGTCATCTCGGTCGCGCCATCAGGCATGGCCTCGAACACGGGCGCCGCCAGAACGGCGTGGACGTGCAGCTCCGAGCTGCCGGAATTCCGGAAGCCGTGGCGCTTCCCCGCCGGCACGAGCGCGGATTGACCGGCTTTGACGGAATAGCGCTGATCCTCGATCCAGATCTCGGCCTCGCCCGCAAGCACGGTCAAGATTTCCTCGACGGGATGAAAATGGGTCGGCGCCCCGGCGCCCGGCGCGATCCATTGCTCGAACACGCAAAGTTGCACCGCGCCGGTTTCGGCCGAGACCAGCATGCGGGTCGTCACACCCTCGCGCCAATGTTCCAGAGACCGGGTCGCGGGATCGATCAGCGTCATCTTCGAAATGACCTTTTGTCGGACGGAAGTCGCCCATAAAAGCTGTTGGTACTGTTAGCATGTCCGCAACCGGCCTCGCGACCGGCCCGGACGACTTAAGGGATGACGACCTCAGATGACACCCTCCCCGCAAAAAGTGGCCCTGGTCACCGGGGCCGCGCGCGGCATCGGACTTGCGACCGCCAGGCGTTTCCTCGACGAAGGCTGGCGCGTGGCGCTGCTGGATATCGAGGCCGAATTGTTGCGCAGCGCCGTGGCAAGCCTTGGGCATGCGGACAGCACACTGGCGCTCCATTGCGACGTCGCCGACGCCGCGCAGGTGGCGAAGGCGATGGACCAGCTGGCGAGCCGGTTCGGCCGCCTCGATGCGCTGATCAACAATGCGGGAGTCGCGGTGTTCGCGCCGCTTCTGGAAACCTCCGATGCCGACTGGAACCGGATCCTCGCGGTCAACCTGTCGGGCCCGTTCATCTGCACCAAGGCGGCGGTGCCGCTGCTGCGCGATGCCGGTCGCGGCGCCGTCGTCAACATCACCTCGATCTCGGCGGTGCGGGCCTCGACGCTGCGGTCCGCCTACGGCACCAGCAAAGCGGGACTGGCGCATCTGACCAAGCAGCTCGCGGTGGAACTGGCTTCGCTGGGCATCCGCGTCAATGCCGTGGCGCCGGGCCCGGTCGACACCGCAATGGCCAAAGCCGTGCATACGGCGGAGATCCGCGCCGACTATCATGACGCGATCCCGCTCAACCGCTACGGGCTTGAAGAAGAGTTGGCCGAAGCCATTTTCTTTTTGAGCAGCGAGCGCTCGAGCTACATCACCGGTCAGATTCTCGCCGTGGACGGCGGCTTCGATGCCGCGGGCATCGGACTGCCGACGCTGCGCGGCCAGCGCAGGAATGGATGATCTAACAACGAACGGGGAAGCAGATGCGGATATTGCCAGGCTTCGTTGCGATCATGATGGCGGTGCTTGCGCTCATGGCGAGGCCAGCACATGCCGACGTCCGCATCATTGCAAGCCCGGGCGGACAGGTCGGACCGTTTCTCGACCTGTTCGAGCAGGTTCGCCAGTCAGGCGAGCGCGTCGTCATCGACGGTCCGTGCCTGTCGGCCTGCACGCTGGTGTTGAGCATCGTGCCGAACGAGCGCATCTGCGTCACCCGCCGCGCCGTGCTCGGCTTCCACGCCGCGCGCTCGATCGACCGCCGCGGCCGCATCTATGCCGAGCCGGAAGCCTCCGAAGCGGTGCTTGAAACCTACCCCGCCCCGATCCGCGACTGGATCATCAGCCGCGGCGGCCTGACGTCACGGCTCCTGCTGTTGCGCGGACGCGAGCTTGCGGCGATATACAGGTCGTGCAGGTAAGGACTCGATTGAACCAAGCTCCCAACTCTCACCATCACCCTGAGAGCATGTGAAGTTTTGGACCCGTCACCCTGAGGTGCCCGTCGCGAAGCGGCGGGCCTCGAAGGGCGACGGCCCGGCTCTCACAGCGGGGCCGTTCATCCTTCGAGGCCTCCGCTTGCGCTCCGGCGCCTCAGGATGACGGTGAGGCAGGATGACGGTGAGAGAGAGCGGCTAGGCTCAATGCTCCATCGGCGAGATCACCATCCAGGGGATGCCGAACTGGTCGACGCCCATTCCAAAGCCCTTGGCGAAGAAGGTCTTGGCCCAGGGCATGTGAACGGCGCCGCCCTTGCACAGCGTATTGAACTTGCGTTCGGCCTCGGCAGGATCATCGACCGTCAGCGTCAGCGAAAAGCCCTGCGGCTTCTGAAAATGGCCGGGCGGCGAGTCGGAGCCCATGACCACGGCGCCGTCGATCGAGATCCGCCCATGCATGACCTTGTTCTTGCTTTCGGGCGTGGTCGGCATGTCCGGCGGTGCATCCGCATAGCGCATGATCGCCTCGACCTTGGCGCCGAGTTCCTTTTCGTAGAACTTGAATGCCGCTTCGCAATTCCCGTCATAGTGAAGATAGGGATCGACCTGCATGATCTACTCCTTGGTTGCTTGATTTCGACGTCAGCGTCTCAGGCGCTTTACGAGTTCCCGCGGCGTGCAAGCCCGGCGTTGGGATGCTGGATCATCATTTTGGCGAAGTCTTGAATGGCAGCAGTTGGCGCAACCTTGGATCGCGCAGCCACAGGCCACCCCACACCATCAGGCCGAGATAGAAGCCGAACAGCACATGGGTGAACAAGGGATCGGCGATTCGCACATGGGATGCGATTGCGCCGCCGAGATAGCCCGTGAGCAGGATCGCGCCGACAAAGGACGTCGGCGGCACCGCGTAGAGCAGCGTGCAGACCACCGTGATCGCTCCCAAGGATCGCGCCAGCGTCTCGCTCGCCCCATAGCCGAGCCGGTCCATCGCTTCCGTGACGACACCGAGCGGCACCAGCTTGACGGCGCCGTCGAACAACAGGAACAGGATGGCGAGGCCGGAGAGAACGCGGCCGAGCCAGCGCGCGGCCACCGAGACCTCGGGGTCTTGCGGTTGTTGCAGCACTTGGCTCGGCATCGCTCGCTCCATTGATGAAGGGTTCGAGCAATAGACGAGCGGAGTCGACGCGGACCGACAGGTGCGGGACGAAATTCTTGCGTTCTCATTCCGAGGCGCGCCGTAGCGCACCGTCATTCCGGGGCGCCTCGTAGAGGCGAGCCCGGAATCTCGAGATTCCGGGTTCGGTCCTTCGGACCGCCCCGGAATGACGGCAGAACTAATGGAGAGACCTACTTCCCCGGCGGCCTGCTGTCGCGCATCAGGCGGTCGAGATGCATGCGGATGTGGGCGGCCTCGGCCGAGGTGTTGGCGAGGGCAATGGCGCGATCGAAGGCGACACGGGCTTCCTCGTTGCGGTCGAGCTGCATCAGGAAGGCGCCGCGCACGCCGAAGAAGTGGAAATAATTCGCAAGCCGCGGCGCCAGCGGCTCGATCATGTCGAGCGCGGCCTGCGGGCCCTTTACCTTGGACACCGCGACCGCGCGGTTAAGCGTGACCACGGGCGAGGGCTGGACCACTTCCAGCGCACCATAGAGCAGATCAATCTGCTGCCAGTCGGTGTCGTCGGGCTTTGCCGCCTGCGCATGCAGGGCGGCGATCGCGGCCTGGATCTGATAGGGACCGCTGCGGCGATGGCGCATCGCCTTGTCGATCAGCGCAAGCCCTTCCGCAATCAGCTTCTGATTCCACTGCGTGCGGTCCTGGTCCTCGAGCAGGACCAGCTCGCCCTGCGCATCGAACCTCGCCTCGGCCCGCGCATGCTGCAGCAGGAGCAGCGCGGTGAGACCCATGATCTCCGGCTCGCCCGGAAACAGCCGCAGCAACAGCCGCGCCAGGCGGATCGCCTCTTCGGACAGCGGCTTCCTGATATCGGCGGTGTCGCCGCTCGCGGAATAGCCTTCGTTGAAGATCAGATAGATCATGGCGGCGACCGCCGCGAGCCGCTCGCTGCGCTCGACCGCCCCCGGCGTCTCGAACGGCACATTGGCATCCGCGACCCGGGACTTGGCGCGGGTGATGCGCTGCTCCATCGCGGCCTCGCTGACCAGAAACGCGCGCGCGATCTGCTTGACCGAAAGCCCGGAGACGATGCGCAGCGCCAGCGCAATCTGCTGGGTCGGCTGCAGGTCCGGATGACAGCAGATGAACATCAGCCTTAAGATGTCATCGCGATAGTGCGAACCGTCGAGCCGCTCGGCGATTTCGCTCTCGGCATCACCGAGATCGGAGATCGCTTGGTCGTCCTCCGGCAACGGCTGCTGCTTGCGGTTGCGCCTCACCTCGTCGATCGCGGCATTGCGCCCCACCATGATCAGCCACGCCGCCGGATCGCGCGGCGGGCCGTTCTGCGACCAGCTCTTGAGCGCACGCAGACAGGCGTTCTGGAACGCCTCCTCCGCGGTGTCGAGATCGCGGAAATAGCGCAACAGGGCGCCGACCGCCTGGGGCCGCGCCGAGGTCAGCGCAGCATCCACCCAGGCGGCATCGGTCACGCTCACTTCAAGGCTCCTCCGGGCGAGAACACGCCGACGGGACGAATCTCATAGGCACCGCCGGGATTGGCCGCGCCGAGATCCTTTGCCACCTCCAGCGCCTCATCGAGGTTCTTGCAGTCCACGAGGTAGAAGCCGAGCAGCTGCTCCTTGGTCTCGGCATAGGGACCGTCCAGCACCAGCGGCGGATTTTCCTTGCGCAAGGTGGTCGCCGCCGTGGTCGGCAGCAGCCGCGCCACCGGCCCGAGCCGGCCCTCTCTTGCAAGCTTCTCCTGCACCACGGCGAGCTTCTTCATGACGACCGCGTCCTGCTCCTTGCTCCAGGAGCCGACAAAGTCTTCGTCATGGTAGCAGAGGATGGCATAGAGCATCGGGATTCCCTCGTTTCTTCTCAAGGACGGTTGGCCCTGGCAGCAGCCGACAGCAGGCGGCGAATAATTTTGCGCAGGCTGACCGAACGGATAATGTGCCGCACAATCCCAGAAACAAAGGCGGAATTGGTATGACAAAAGGCGCGCTCGCGCTTCTGATCCATGGCGGCACGGACAACTGGTCGCCGGACCGCTGGAAGGCCCGCTTTGCCGAGATCTGCCGCGACCGCCCGGTCGTCCTGATGCCGGCGACCGGATTCGATCCGGCGGAGGTGACCTACGCCGCGGTCTGGAAGCCGGTTCCCGGTGAATTGGCCGCCTTTCCGAATCTCAAAGTGATTTTCAACCTGGGCGCCGGCGTCGACGCGCTGATGGCCGACCCGACCCTGCCCGACGTTCCCCTGGTCCGCGTCGCCGTCGACGATCTCACCAACCGGATGATGGAATATGTCGTGCTGCATGTCCTGATGCATCACCGGCAGGAGCTCTACTTGCGGGCGTCGCAAGAGGCAAAGCGCTGGGCGCCGAAATATCAATGGCCGGCGAGCGCGCTCTCGGTCGGCATCATGGGCCTGGGCACGCTCGGCATGCGCGCGGCCGAGATGCTGAGAGGCATCGGCTTTCGCGTCGTCGGCTGGGGCCGCAGCGCCCGTCAGGTGGAAGGCGTCGAATGTTTCGCCGGCAGCGGAGAACTCGAGGCCTTCCTGCGCCGGGCCGACATCCTGGTCTGCCTGCTGCCGCTGACGCCTGACACGCGCGGCATCCTCAACCGCGAGCTCTTTGCAAAGCTCCATCGATCGAGCCCGCTCGGCGCGCCTGTCCTGATCAATGCCGGCCGCGGGGCCTTGCAGAACGAGGCCGATATCCTCGCCTGTCTCGATGACGGCACGCTCGGCGCCGCCTCACTCGACGTCTTCGTGCAGGAGCCATTACCCGTATCAAGCCCGTTCTGGACCCATCCCAAGGTCGTGCTGACCCCGCACAACGCCGCCGACACCGACCCGGACGAGATCTCGAAATATGTTGCGCAGCAGATCGCAGAATTCGAGGCGGGTGGCGCGCTGGAGAACGTGGTCGATCGCGGGCGGGGCTATTAGACCGCGGCCTCTGGGCCACGGGAACGTGTGCATGCGGTCCAATGCGGACGGATTTTGCGTCTAAGAGTTCGAGTCTCCTCGGGCGCCATTCGCCAAAGCACGCTAGAGCCCGCTTTTGGGACCGTTTCTGCGCTTTGCGCCACTGTCGTTTGCCTCGCTGAACTCGCCGATCGCGGTATCATTCGTTGATACATTTGATCTTTGACCTCTGTATCATTAAATGATACAAACAGAATGTGATCAGGAGCTTTCGGGACAGAACCACTGAAGCCGTTTTCAACGGCGAAAGCCCGAAAGGCTTTCCGGTCGATCTGGTCAAGGTGACGCGCCGGAAATTGCGCTACCTCAACGCCGCGGGCGATCTTGGCGACTTGAGGTCGCCTCCCGGCAACCGCCTTGAGGCGCTCGCGGGGAATCGCCAGGGACAGCACTCGATCCGCATTAACGACCAATTCCGGGTGTGCTTCATTTGGACGGTGGAAGGTCCGGCGGAGGTCGAAGTCGTGGACTACCATTAGAAGGGACGCCGCAATGACCAAGAAGCTCAAGCCTATGCACCCCGGTGAGGTCCTGCGGGAGGAATTTCTCGTTCCGCTCAATATGTCGGCGGGCGCTCTTGCCAAGGTCTGCGGCTTGCCTCGGACTCGGATCGAGCGGATTGCCGGCGAGCAGACCGGTATTACGGCCGACACTGCGCTGCGGCTCGGCAAAGCGCTCGGCACGACGGCGCGGCTTTGGCTCAATCTGCAGACTGACTATGATCTTCAAGTCGCCCAGCGCGATCTTGGCAAGATTCTCGACCGGATCGAGACCGTAAACAAGCCGAAGGCAGCCTAGCCGGCGTAGTACACTTCCGCAGGGCGTCGAACACTTGTGGATCAGCGCGAGCGGCAGGCCAAGGCATCATAGCGCTACGGCGAAACAATAGTGCCCATCTTCATCGACCGTGGCGCGCCACTTACATTTCTACGCCATTACAATTCTGCGCCAAGGCACGCTGGCGATCCAGAGGCGCGCTTGCGCTTCCCCCGATGAACAGCTTATTCGATGCTCTCGTCGGGGGTTGATGGGACGTGCCGATGGAGGTCCATTCTGTCGTGGAGGATCCGGCGGCGCGCTGGAGAACGTCGTCGACCGCGGACGCGGGTACTAAGGGCGTGGACTCATGGCCAACAGCTCGGTGACCCCGTCGGGTTCTGCAACAGCCGAGCCACTCAATCCCGACGCGTTCGGCCCTCGTTTTGGTCCGACGCGGGCCTGTGCTGGCGCATTGTCCGCATGATGCCGATGAAGAGCAATATCGCGGCCGGCCAATGAAACCAGATTTGACGCAGGCCGGTGAAAACATTGATGAGAAGCAGGAAGCCCGAAGCTGTGAGTGCGACCGCAAGGGGGCGCGGCAGATTCGCCAGCCGATCCAGGATCGAGCCTGTCCATATGGATTGCTGGCGAGCAGGACTCTGGTCAACCGGGAGTTCATGTTGGCCGCCGGCGGCGCCACCCATTGTAACGCGATAGCTCATGACGGGAGCAACGTTTTTCATCTGTTGCCGGCCAAGACTGTCAAAACCAAGGGACAGCTTGTTGTGCACTTGATCGTAGACGGAGGCGGAGACCACGATGCCGCCGGGCTCAGCGAGTTCTTGCAGCCGCGCCGCGATGTTGACCCCGTCGCCAAAGATGTCGGAACCGTCCACCATGACATCTCCCAGATTGATGCCGATGCGAAACCGCATCTGGAGCGCCTGCGGCGGGTCCGCCTCCTGTCTCAAGATTTCCTGCTGAATCTCGACCGCGCACTGCACAGCCTCGACAACGCTGGCGAACTCGGCAATCACCGCGTCGCCCCAGGTGTTCACGATCCGTCCGTCGTGGCGCGCGACCAATCCTGCAATGGCGCTGCGGCAGCGGCGCAGCGTGCCCAAGGTTGCCGCTTCGTCTGCTCCCATGAGGCGAGAATAGCCGTGCACATCGGCACACAGCACGGTGGTCAGCCGCCGTTTCACCTTGTCTTCGGTCATCAGCGACATGGTAGCCTTGCTGACCGCCAAATGCATCAAGCATCGTTTGGAGCCACAGTGGTTTAAACGCCGCTCCCGCCCAAGCAGCGGTTCGCAGCTATCGGGCCTGCGCCTTCGATCGCGGGTGCGGATATTGGGGATCATACGCCCTTACCCGACCGTCGTGGAACACCTGCCCCATCTGGAACGTTGCAGCTCCTTTGGGGCTCACGGCATGGACAAGATTTCCGCGGCAGACGATGCGTTGGTGAAGGCCGCGGCTGCGCTCCGCCGCTCCGTCATCACGGAAGGCCGCCCATTTCCGCTCGGGGCGACCTGGGACGGTCTGGGCGTGAATTTTGCGCTGTTTTCGGCCTACGCCACCAAGGTGGAGCTGTGCCTGTTCGACGAAAGCGGCGAGACGGAGATCGAGCGCATCGAGCTTCCGGAATATACCGACGAGGTCTGGCACGGCTACCTGCCGAGCGCGCGTCCCGGCACGGTGTACGGCTATCGGGTGCACGGCCCCTATGAGCCGGACAATGGTCATCGCTTCAACCCCAACAAGCTGGTCATCGATCCCTATGCGAGGCAGCTCGTCGGCGAGCTGCGCTGGGGTCCTGAGCTGTTCGCATATCAGCTCGAGCACGCGGACAAGGACAAATCCTATGACGAGCGCGACAGCGCGCCGTCGATGCTGAAATGCCGCGTGATCGATCCCGCCTTCACCTGGGGAGCCGCGCGCAAGCCGGAAATTCCCTGGGAGCGCGCCATCATCTACGAGATGCACGTCAAGGGCTTTACGCGGCTGCATCCGCTGGTGCCGGAGGACGATCGCGGCACCTTCTCAGGCCTCGCCAATCCTGCCGTTCCCACCTATCTGCGCGCGCTCGGCATCACCAGCGCCGAGCTGCTGCCCATTCACGCCTTTGTCGACGACAGCTATCTGATCGACAAGGGCCTGCGCAATTACTGGGGCTACAACACGCTCGCCTTCTTCGCGCCGGAGCCGCGTTACCTCAGGACGCCGTTCGCGAACGAGTTCAAGGAGATGGTCAATCAATTCCACGCCCATGGCATCGAGGTGATCCTTGACGTGGTCTATAACCACACCGCCGAAGGCAATGAGCTCGGTCCCACACTCTCCTTCAAGGGCATAGACAACCTGAGCTACTATCGATTGCTGCCGGACCAGAAGCGCTACTACATCAATGACACCGGCACGGGAAACACCCTCAATCTCTCCCATCAGCGCGTGCTGCAGCTGGTGGCGGACTCGTTGCGCTACTGGGCGAGCGAGATGCGGGTCGACGGCTTCCGTTTCGACCTCGCGACCATCCTTGCGCGCGAGCCCTACGGCTTCGACGAGGGCGGCGGCTTTCTGGATGCGTGCCGGCAAGATCCCGTGCTCTCCAGCGTCAAGCTGATTGCAGAGCCCTGGGACGTCGGCCCCGGCGGCTACCAGGTCGGGCAATTCCCGCCGGGTTGGGCCGAGTGGAACGACAAGTTCAGGGATACGGTCCGCAGCTTCTGGAAGGGAGATTCCGCGGCGCTGGCGGATCTTGCAAAACGGATTACCGGCTCGGGCGATCTCTTCAACAAGCGCGGCCGCAAGCCCTGGGCGAGCGTCAACTTCGTCACGGCTCATGACGGGTTCACGCTCAACGACCTCGTCTCGTTCAACGACAAGCACAACGAGGCCAATGGCGAGGACAACCGTGACGGTCACGCCGACAACCGCTCCTGGAATTGCGGCATCGAAGGCCCGACCGACGATCCCGAGATCACCGCGCTGAGGGAGCGGCAAAAGCGCAACCTGCTGGCGACCACGCTGCTCTCGCTGGGCACGCCGATGATCCTCGGCGGCGACGAGTTCGGCCATAGCCAGGGCGGCAACAACAATGCCTATGCTCAGGACAACGAGACGACCTGGATGGAATGGCCGCGCATCACCACCCAGGGCTGCGCGTTGCGCGAGTTTGTCCGCAGGCTGACCGCCTTGCGCAAGGCGTTTCCCGTCCTTCACCGCAGCCGCTTCCTCGTCGGTGCCTATAACGAGGAACTTGATGTGAAGGACGTCACCTGGCTTGCCCCGTCGGGCGAGGAAATGACGATCGAGCAGTGGCAGGATCCCAACTCGCGCTGTCTCGGCATGCTGCTCGATGGCAGGGCGCAGGCGACCGGAATCAAGCGGCGCGGCTCGGACGCAACCCTGCTCATGATCTATAACGCAGGCCATCAGGAGGTTGGCTTCGTGCTGCCGGCGGTCGCGGAGGGACGATCCTGGATCGGCCTCGTCGACACCAGCGCACCGGAGCGGGAAACGAAGGAATACGCATTCGAACATCCCCTCACGGTTGCGAGCAGGTCGTTTCAGATGCTTGTCCTTTCATCCACTGTCGCCGGCACAGGCCTGCGGCATGGGCTGGACGCCATCCTCTATGTCGCGGGAACGCCTTTGACCGGCTGACGGGGTCGCCACGCGGCCCAAAGAACCCCGAACACCAGCCGATGTCATCACGGCGTGCCGTTCGATACAGCGACAAATAGGATTTTGCCGAGAACGCCCAGCTCGCGCGCCAGGAAGACGGGTTTGTACGGCAATCCGAACGTGACAAAGATCACGTTGGGAAATTGACGGGCGCAAATGAAAATTGCGCCGCCTCTTCCTTGCTGCGAAAATGGCATGAGGGTTTTCGGGCATAGAGACCTGCTGTCATGAACGCGTTCAAACGGGGACTGGCTTTGGCTGGCGCGCTCCTCCTCGGAGCGCTGTCTTCAGCGGCACTCGCGGGCCCGGCGGACGACGCCTATACCTGCTACGCCACGACGGGCGACGTTTCGATTGCCGCCTGCACACGGGCGATCAGCTCCGGAGCGAGCAAGCCGTGGATTCAATACGCCAATCGCGGCAACGCCTATCAGGCCAAGGGCGACCAGGATCGCGCCATCGACGACTACAACGAAGCGATACGGCTCAATCCAAAATTTGCCAATGCATTTGGCGGCCGTGGCAACGCCTACCAGGCCAAGGGCGATTACGATCGCGCGATCACCGACTACACCGAGGCGATCCGGCTCGAGCCAAAGAATACGCGCGCATACAACAGCCGCGGCAATGCCTATCAGGCCAAGGGCGATTACGACCGCGCCATTGCCGACTACAACGAGTCGATCCGACTCGATCCGAGCTACAAGTTTCCGTACAACGGTCGCGGCAACGCCTACCACGCCAAAGGCGACGAAGACCGCGCCATCGCGGATTATGGTGAAGCGATACGGCTGGATCCCAAATATGAGTATCCGTACAGCGGCCGCTGCAACGCCTACCGCGCCAAGAACGATTTCGACCATGCCATCGCCGATTGTGGCGAGGCGATCCGGATCAATCCCAAATTTGCGAATGCGTATAGCGGCCGCTGTGCTGCCTATCACACCAAGGGTGGCGCGGTCGATCTTGCGCTGGCGGACTGCGACGAAGCCATCCGGCTCAATCCCAAGGATCCGGTTTCATACGTCATTCGCGGCAACACCTACATGAGCAAAGCCGACAGGGATCGGGCGCTTGCGGATTACAACGAAGCCATCCGGCTCAATCCGCAATATGCGTATGCCTATGCCAATCGCGGGTTGCTGTTCGAAAAGCTGGGCGACGTCGAGAAGGCACGCGGCGACTTCAAGACTGTCCTTGACCTGCCGCGGTCGGGCCTTAACGCAAAATGGCCATTCGACAAGGCGCAGGAGCGGCTCGCCGTGCTGCCGGCGCCGCGGCCGACGACAGCCGCGCCATCGCACACCGTTACGACGGTCATTGGTTCGGCTGCAGCTCCCGTGGTCGACGGCCGTCGCGTCGCGCTCGTGATCGGCAATTCCGCTTATGAAAATGTTCCGGCGCTGCCGAACCCGGAGCGCGACGCAAAGCTGATCGCCGACGTCCTGAACCGCACGGGATTCAAGTCGGTCACCTTGCTGACGAATCTCAAGAAGGACGACATGGTCAAGGCGCTGCGCGATTTCGCCGCGCAGGCCGACACCGCGGACTGGGCGGTGATCTTCTACGCCGGCCACGGCATGGAAGTCGGAGGCACCAATTATCTCGTGCCGGTTGACGCCAAGATTGCGTCGGACCGCGACATTGGATTCGAAGCCGTTCCGCTGGACCAGGTTCTCAACGCTGCCGAGCGTGCCAGCAAGCTGCGCCTCGTGATCCTCGATGCGTGCCGGGACAATCCGTTCAAGGCGAGGATGAAGCGAAGCCTGACCGTTGCATCGCGTTCGGTTTCAGGGGGCCTTGCCGCCATCGAGCCGGCGGCCGGGACCATGGTCGTCTACGCGGCGAAAGACGGACAACAGGCCTCGGACGGCGATGGAGCCGACAGTCCGTTTACCCTGGCCTTCGTCAAGAACGTTCAGACGCCCGGCCTCGAAGTGCGACGATTGTTCGACTATGTCCGTGACGACGTCATGGACATGACCAACAATCAACAGCAGCCGTTCAGTTACGGATCGATTTCCGGCAGGCGGGACTTCTATTTCGTCGCAGCCAAATAGCGCGTGACGGAGACTATGTCCCGCCGCGGCACATCACGCCGATCGCGCCCTTGATGATCGCCTCGAGCTCCTTGCGCGGGACCTGGGCGCGGGCGCGGATCGCGACGGTGTGCAGGGTGGCCGAGGCGAGCTGCGACAGCACGACCGGATCGGCGTCCTCAGGCAGCTCGCCTTTCTCCTGGCCGATCCGGAAACATCGCGCGAATGCCTTGTCGAGCTCGCTCAGCGCATCCACCACCATGGCCCGGATGACGGGATCGTTGACGGCCTCTGACGCCGCGGTGAGCACGGTGAAGCAGCCTTTCGGTCCCTCCTCGCCCGACAGGTAGATATCGAGCGCAACCTGATAGATGCGCTCCAGCCGCTTGCGCAGCGGCAGCTGCACGCGGAAGATATCCTCCACTGCCGCGCGCGCATTGTCACGATAGCGCTGATAGCTCTTGATGTAGAGCTCGCGCTTGTCGCCGAACGCGCCATAGAGGCTCGGCCGGTTCATGCCGGTCGCGGCCGAGAGATCATCCAGCGAGGTCGCGGCAAAGCCGCTCTTGCGGAACAGGTCGAGCGCGCGGCCGAGCGCGACATCCGGTTCATAGCCGCGCGGCCGTCCGCGCCGCTTGGGCTCGGCGGGGGCATCGGCTTTGGCGGCAGGCGGCAGCGGTCTTCTTGTTTTTTGTACCATTTCGCAATTTATTCCTTGACCACGGTTATATTATGCGGAACAGTATAAAAATCAACCGGGGCTCCGCATACCGGGCATACAACCTCAAAGGAATCCGCCGATGGAGCTGTATTTTTCCCCGCTCGCCTGCTCAATGGCCACGCGCATTGCGTTTTACGAAGCCGGCGGCTCGGCCGCCTATCTCGAGGTCGATCCCAAGACAAAGACCGTGCTCAAGGACGGTTCCGATTTCCGCAAGGTCAATCCGCTCGGCCTCGTGCCGACGCTGCGCACCGATGACGGCGTCGTGCTGACCGAGAATGCCGCGATCCTGCAATATGTCGCCGAGCGCCTGCCGCAGGCCCGCCTCAGCGCCGCCGATGGGCTCGAGCGCAGCCGGCTGCAGCAATGGCTCTGCTTCATCGGCACCGAGCTGCACAAGAGCCTGTTCGTGCCGCTCTTGGACCGTAAAGCGCCGCCCGAGGTGAAGGCCTATGTGCTTGAAAAGAACCTGTCGCGGCTCGAATATCTCGAGACCTATCTGAAAGGCCGCGACTACCTGCTCGATCATTTCAGCGTGGCAGATGCCTATCTCATCACCGTGATCAACTGGACCATGGCGACGCCGCCGATCGAGCTTGCGAAATGGCCGACGGTCAAAACCTATTACGAGCGCCTGCGCGCGCGGCCATCGGTGGCAAGAGCGATCGCCGAGGAGTTCGAGCTGTACAAGGCCGAGCTCGCGCGGCACAAGGCTGCGGCGTAGCGCACGGCTGTCGCCAATCATTCGGTGGCGACCCGGCGAACGCCGGGACCCATAATCCCAGGGCGTGGTGAGACAGGCGATTGCTAACCCCGAGCGTCATGGCCGAGCTTGCGCTTTGCTTGGCCGGGACGACAGCGGTGATCAGAACGGGCTCTCCCCCAGCCCCGGCACATCCGCCGGCCGCGGGCCCGGTGCAGCCCAATGGAAACGCCGGTCTTTCTCCGCGATCTCGACATCGTTGATGCTCGCCTCGCGCCGCCGCATCAGGCCGTGCTCGTCGAACTCCCATTGCTCATTGCCATAGGAGCGGTGCCATTGGCCCGATGCGTCGTGCCATTCATATTGGAAGCGCACCGCGATGCGGTTGCCGTCGAAGGCCCAGAGGTCCTTGATCAGGCGATAGTCCAGTTCCCTTTGCCATTTGCGGGTGAGGAAGGCGACAATGGCGGCGCGTCCCTCGAAAAATTCCGAGCGGTTGCGCCAGCGGCTGTCCTCGGTGTAGGCGAGCGCGACACGCTCGGGGTCGCGGGAATTCCAGGCATCTTCGGCCATGCGCGCCTTCTGCGCGGCGGTCTCTCGGGTGAATGGCGGAAGTGGTGGACGCGACATGGTTGGCCTCGGCGGTTGGTTCGACAGGCCGCCACTCTATCGCCGCCATCCGGCAAGTCGATGGCGCGTTTGCTATCGCGCGATAGCTAAATCAAATCTGCCTTGAGCAGCGTGCGCAGCGATTTCGGGATCGGATGCGCGCGGCCCTCGCTGATGAAGGCGACGCGCACCTCGGCTTTCACCAGCACCTCCTCGCCCCGCCGCACCTCCTGGGCCAGCGTGATCGAGGCGCCCTTCACGGCGACCGGCCAGGTCACGATGTCGAGCACGTCGTCCATGCGCGCCGGGCGCAGATAATCGATCTGCATCGAGCGCACCACGAACGCAAAACCCGGCGCCTCGCGCTCGGCCTGGGCATAGAGCGCATGCTGCTCGGCGCCCATCAGCCGCAAATGGTTGGTGCGGCCGCGCTCCATGAAGCGCAGGTAGTTGACGTGATAGACGATGCCGGAGAAGTCCGTGTCCTCATAATAGACGCGCACCTGCATGTGATGCCGACCATCACGGATCTCGCCGTCGAGATGAGGAAAGCTCACTTGCGCACCTGTTTGCTGCTCGCAACAGGTTTTGCGCAAATCCGCAACAGGCGCAAGCGCACCGGTCCATCGTCAGGACAGTGCGGGCACCTCGCCGCCCAGCGTCACTTCCACGATCTCCGGCGGCACGCCGAGGCGGAATGGCATGATGCTGCAGCCGAGCCCGCCGGAGACGATGACGTCGCATTTGAAGCGGGCATGGCCGTAGGCAAGCCGGTTGCCATAGCGCGTCGGCACCACCGGCGACCATCCGAACAGTCGGACCTGGCCGCCATGGGTGTGGCCCGAGAGCTGCAGCGCCACGCGATCCGGCACGCGCCCTGCGACATCGGGCTCATGCGCAAGCAGGATCACCGGCGCATCATCAGTGACCTTGGCCAGCGTCGCACTGAGATCGTCCACCCCGATGCGCCGCACCGGACGAAACCGCCGCGCCGGCCAGTAAGCAAGTTGATCTCCGAGCCCGGCGAGCCAGAACGGACGCCCGGCAGCGGTCAGACGCACGGCGTCATTCTCGTAGACGGGAATGCCGACGCCCTCGAGGGCGCGGCGCGCAGCGGTCGGCCCCTGGCCGCTGTGCTGGACGGTGACATCGTCCCAGTAATCATGATTGCCGAGGATGGCGTGCACGCCAAGCGGCGCCTTCAGGGCGGCCAGGACCTCGGCCCATTCCTCGGCCGGAATTTTCCGCGTGATGTGACGATGGCCCGCGACATAGTCGCCGAGCATCACGATCACGTCGGCGCCAAGCGCATTGGTGCGTTTGACGATCGCGTCAATGTGATCGAGGCTCATCCAGGGATCGCAGGCGTGCAGGTCGGCCACGACGGCGATCCTGAGCGGGAAATCGGTCGGCCAGCGCGGCGGCGCCAACCGGTAGCGCGCAACATTGAGCCGAAACACCGGCTCGCCAAAGCCATAGGCTGAGGTCGAAGCACCGAAGGCGCCGATACCGGCCAGGAATTGCAGGAAACGACGACGTGAGAGCATAGGGACCGAGCGGTGATGCGGGAGGTCGTGTATTTCGAGATTGCAGCAGAATTTGGCAAGGAGCGTCGCGGGAGCAACCCTGATGGTTACGGGCTGTTCAGGTTGATGAAGCGTGTTGCCCGTCGCCCCGGCGAAGGCCGGGACCCACACCGCGGAATCGCTCCGTTTGATTCAACTGGTGGACGCCTGCGTTCGTAAAACGAAATCCTGGGGTTATGGGTCCCGGCCTTCGCCGGGACGACACGGAGGAGACAGCCCGCGCCCCTCACTCCTCCTCATTCCCGAACAGGCCGAACTGCGATGGATCGCGCGAGGGCTCGGTGATCCCGAGATGACGGAAGGCATGCGACGTCAGCAGGCGGCCGCGCGGGGTGCGCTGCAGATAGCCGCACTGGATCAGATAGGGCTCGATGATGTCCTCGATCGCATCGCGCGGCTCCGACAACGCGGCGGCCATGGTCTCAACGCCGACCGGCCCGCCACCATAGTTCAGCGCAATGGCCGTGAGGTAGCGCCGGTCCATGGCGTCGAGGCCTGCGGCATCGACCTCGAGCGCGCTGAGCGCATGGTCGGCGATGGTGCGGTCGATCGAGTCGGCATTCGCGGCGGAGGCAAAATCCCGCACCCGGCGCAACAGGCGCCCGGCGATGCGCGGCGTGCCGCGGGCGCGGCGCGCGATCTCGTTGGCGCCGTCAGGCGTCATGCCGACCTTGAGCACGCGCGCGCCACGGGTGACGATCTTTTCCAGTTCCTCCACGGTGTAGAAATTGAGCCTGACGGGAATGCCGAAGCGATCGCGCAGCGGATTGGTCAGGAGCCCCGCACGCGTCGTCGCGCCGACCAACGTGAATTTCGCAAGCTCGATCTTCACCGAGCGCGCCGCCGGCCCCTCGCCGATGATGAGGTCGAGCTGAAAATCCTCCATCGCGGGATAGAGCACCTCCTCAACCGCAGGGCTCAGGCGATGGATTTCATCGATGAAGAGCACGTCGCGCTCTTCGAGATTGGTGAGGAGAGCAGCGAGATCGCCGGCCTTGGCGATCACCGGACCGGAGGTGGCGCGGAAGCCGACGCCGAGTTCGCGCGCCACAATCTGCGCCAGCGTGGTCTTGCCGAGGCCCGGGGGACCTACGAACAGCACATGATCCAGCGCCTCGCCGCGTTTGCGGGCGGCGTCGATGAAGATCTGCAAGTTGGCGCGCGCCTGCTGCTGGCCGACGAACTCCGACAGGTTCTGCGGGCGCAGTGCGCCGTCCGCATCCTCGGTCCGGCGCTCCGGCGTGACAAGGCGCGAGGGCGTCGTCATTCGTTGCCCCGCTTGTACTTGTTCGGCAGCAACTCGCCGATGGTGACCACTTTCGGCGTCCGGCCGCTGTTGGGCACGATGACGCGCGCCTTGGCGTCATAGTCGTGGATCAGCTCGCGGCAGATGCCGCAGGGCGAGACCACGGCGATATTGCCGGGCTCGTCAGGCTTGGGATGGCGCACGGCGACGATGGTCTCGATGCCGTGGTCGCCGCTCTCGGTGATGGCGCGGCCGATCGCGATCGCCTCGGCACAGACCGCGATGCGGCCGATATAGGCGTCGATGTTCACGCCAGTGACGATGCGGCCGTCGCGGGTGCGCATCGCCGCCCCCACCTCCTGCCAATCGTTGCGATAACGCTCGCTGATCGCCTGGGTGGCGGCGGCGATCAGTTCCTTGTCCTTCTTCGTCAGCATGGTCGGTAATGTATGTCCTTAATGAAGCAAGCGGCCCCCGCGGGAGACGATAGCCTACTTCGACGACAGCCTATTTGGCCAATTCCTTCAGGCCCAGGCGGATCAATTGCGCGGTCTCGGCATTTTCGCCGGCGCTGCGGGCAGCGGAGGCAATCGCCGCGGCGGCCTGGGGCTGGCCATAGCCGAGATTGACCAACGCGGAAATGGCGTCCGCGACCGGGCGCGGGGCACGGGCGTCGTCGATGGCGCCGGCCAGATGCACGACCGCCGGGTCGACATCGGCAAAGCCGGGCGCCTTGTCCTTGAGCTCGGTGACAATGCGCTCGGCGACCTTCGGTCCGACGCCCGGCGTGCGCGCCACCGCGGCCTTGTCGCGCAGCGCGATCGCGTTCGCCAGTTCCGATGGCGGCAGCGTCCCGAGCACGGCCAGCGCGACCTTGGCGCCGACGCCCTGCACGGTCTGCAGCAGGCGAAACCATTCGCGCTCGACGTCGCTGCGAAAGCCAAACAGCTTGATCTGATCCTCGCGGACATAAGTCTCGATCGACAGCACGGCAGCTTCGCCCGGCGCGGGCAGATGCTGCAGCGTGCGCGCCGAGCAATGCACCTGGTAGCCGACGCCGCCGACGTCGAGGATGACAAAATCCTCGCCATAGGAATCGATCAGGCCCTTCAGCTTGCCGATCATAGGCTCGCCACCTTCAGCCGTAGCGCGGGGCTTGCGCGGTGATGGGCATGGGTGATGGCAATGGCGAGCGCGTCCGCCGCATCAGGGGATTTCGGCTCGGCCTTGGGCAGCAGGATCTTCAGCATCACCGCGATCTGGTTCTTGTCGGCGTGGCCTGCGCCGACCACGGTCTTCTTGACCTGGTTCGGGGCGTATTCGGCGACCGCGATGCCGAACATTGCGGGCACCAGCATGGCAACGCCACGGGCCTGGCCGAGCTTGAGCGTGGCGACGCCGTCCTTGTTGACAAAGGTCTGCTCGACCGCGGCCTCAACCGGCGCGTACTCGCGCAGGACGGCGGATAAGCCGTCGTGGATCGCGAGCAGCCGGCTCGAGAGCGGCAGCGTATCCGGCGGCTCGACCGAGCCGCAGGCGATGAAGGTGAGCCGGTTGCCCTCGCTCTCGACCACGCCCCAGCCGGTGCGGCGCAGGCCCGGGTCGATGCCGACAATGCGAAGGGGGGTGCGAATCGATGCAGGCGCCATGGGTTTTTATAGCTCATGGCGGAGAGGGTAGCCTAGCGCAGGTGGGGCGTATCAACCGGGGAAGTCACGGGGACAGGCTAGCGCTGCGGGCGACGCGCCAAGTTGTCTTGCACCGTCATTCCGGGGCGGTGCGACAGCACCGAGCCCGGAATCTCGAGATTCCGGGTTCGCCTCTTCGAGGCGCCCCGGAATGACGGAGCCTGATAACGGCAACCCTCACCCGCCCATCTTCGCCATCAGCGCGTCCGAAATCTCGAAATTGGCGAACACGTTCTGGACGTCGTCGTGGTCGTTGAGCAGGTCCATCAGTTTGAGCAGCTTCTCGCCGGTCTCGTCGTCGACAGCGACCGTGTTCTGCGGCTTCCAGGTCAGCGCCGCCTTGCGCGGCTCGCCGAATTTCGCTTCCAGCGCCTTGGCGACCTCGCGCAGGCTGTCCGGCGCGGCGTAGATCTCGTGGCCGTTCTCGCCCGAGATAACGTCGTCGGCACCGGCCTCGATCGCCGCGTCCAGCATGGCATCGTCGGAAGCCACGCTCTGGTCATATTCGATGATGCCGACACGGTCGAACATGAAGGCGACCGAGCCGGTTTCGCCGAGATTGCCGCCGGACTTGGTGAAGTAGGAGCGGATGTCGGAGGCCGCGCGGTTGCGGTTGTCGGTCAATGCCTCGACGATGATCGCGACTCCGCCCGGGCCGTAGCCCTCATAGCGAATCTCGTCATAGTTCTCGCCCTCGCCGCCCATCGCCTTCTTGATGGCGCGCTCGATGTTGTCCTTGGGCATGTTTTCCTGCCGCGCCGCGACCACCGCGGCCCGCAGCCGCGGGTTCATCGCGGGGTCGGGCGTGCCGAGCTTGGCGGCGACGGTGATTTCCCGCGCCAGTTTGCCGAACAGCTTCGACTTCTGGGCATCCTGCCGGCCCTTGCGGTGCATAATGTTCTTGAATTGGGAATGTCCGGCCATGCGGGGTCTCTTTAGGGATTCGTCGGGCGATGAGGATGGGAAAGCGCGGCGTTATAGGCCCGGTGAGCACCAAAATCAAAGATTTAGCCAAAAGTCCGGTATGCAGGTAGCTGTTCCTGCCCATGGAACAGGCAATTGTTAACCGTGACTTCATGGGTCGATGCAAAGCTCATGGCCTCAATTCACAATTGCAGAAAAGCCAATGGCGTTCGGTTTTTTTAAAAAACGGGTGCCGGAGCCGGAGACGCCTGCCCAGCCCCCCGCTGCGCCGGAGCCCGTCCCTGCAGCCGCCCCCGCTTCCGATAATGATTCGGTCAGCGAAATCCTTGAACTGCTGGAACTCGAGCTTGGCGGCACCATCCGCAAGCTCGAACGAGCCGCGCATTCCGTAGCACACGGCGCCGAGGCGACGGCGGCGACGCTCGCCACCATCCGCGAGCGCACGGATGCGCTGAGCGGCCGCTCCTCGCAGGCGCAAGGCACCGCCTCCACTTTTGCGCTGACCGCCGAAAAATTCACCCAGTCGGCGCAAGGCATCGGTGCCCAGGTGCGCGACGCCGCCCGCCTGGCCGATCTCGCGACGACAGCCGCGACCGAGGCACGCGGCAATGTCGACCGCCTGCGGGAGTCCTCGGCCGCCATCGGCAATGTCGTCAACCTGATCGCCCAGATCGCGCGCCAGACCACGCTGTTGGCGCTGAACTCGACCATCGAGGCGGCGCGCGCCGGCGAAGCCGGCCGCGGCTTTGCCGTGGTCGCGACCGAGGTCAAGGCGCTGGCGGTGCAGACCCAAAGCGCGACCGAAGAGATCACCAAGAAGATCGAGGCGCTGCAGCGGGACGCGGCGGGCTCGGCGGATGCCGTGCACCGGATCTCGCAGGCGATCGACGCGATCCGCCCGGTGTTCGAGACCGTCAACGGCGCGGTCGCCGAGCAGAACAGGACCACGGGCGAGATGTCCGACAATGCCGCCTCGGCCTCGCATTTCATCGCTTCCGTCGGGAGCAGCGCCGCGGACATCGAGGTGGCTGCGAAGGCTGCGGAGACCCACGGCGAGACCGTGGCTTCCGCCGGCAAGGCCGTCACGGCCTTCGCCGAGCAGCTGAAGGCCCGCAGTGCCGTGCTGCTCAAGCAGAAGGAAAGCGAGGCGCGGCGGCGCCACGAGAAGTTGCCCTGCCACCTCAGAATCGAGATCGACAGCAGCCGCGGCACGCTGACCGCGCCGGTCTACGAAATCGCAAGGCAGGGGCTGTTGATCTCCGGACCCGGCGCCGCAAGCCTGCCGCTGCACCAGAGCCTGCAGGCACGGCTGGAAAACATCGGCCCCTGCCGCATCCGCATCGACGAGCAGGCCAAGGGCGGCGCGCACGCCCGCTTCGAGGCGCTGAGCGCCGAGACCGCCGAGAAGATCGAAGACCAGCTGTGGGCGATCCGCGAGGAGAATCTCGAATTCGTCAGCCGCGCCATGGAAGCGGGCGTCAGATTGAACAGGATCTTCGAGGACGCGGTCGCAAGCGGCGCAATCAAGCTGGCCGATCTGTTCGACGCCGACTATGTCGAGATAGCCGGCAGCAATCCGGTGCAGCACCGCACCAAATTCCTCGACTGGGCCGAGCGCGCGCTGCCCGCCTTCCAGGAAGCCTTCCTCACCAGGGACAAGCGCCTCGCCTTCTGCGCCTGTGTCGACCGCAACGGCTATCTGCCGGTGCACAACAAGATCTACTCGCAGCCGCAGCGCCCGGGCGACGTCGCCTGGAACACGGCCAACAGCCGCAACCGCCGTATCTTCAACGATGCGGCCGGGCTCGCCGCCGGCCGCAACGAGCGCTCCTATCTGATCCAGAGCTATGCGCGCGACATGGGCGGCGGCAACACGGTGATGATGCGCGAGATCGACGTGCCGATCAAAGTCCGCGGACGGCACTGGGGCGGCTTCCGCACCGCCTACAAGCTTTGAGGGGCATGATCCGCAGGAAACCGGTTTTCCGAAAAGATCAGGCTCAAACTGAGGAGCGATGAGATCATGCTGCGCCAGAATGGCGATGCAAGACCATCACGAGCCACCAAACCTGGAGACGACGCGGCAATGTCGCAAGCTGCGAGTGTGAAAGTGGAAACGCCTGCAACCCAATCGACCAGCGAGCGGCTGGTCGACCAGCTTGCCAACCGTATCGGCGGCCTGGGCGTGGAGCTTGCCGACGTCGCCGGCAATGTCCAGGAGGTGGCGAACCGTGTCACCGACCAGTCCGCGCGGTTCGGCCATCTGCAAAAAACCGCGCAGACCATGGTGACCGCCAACCATGACATCGCCGGCGCGTCCAAAGCCGTGCAGTCCGCGAGCACCGATGCGGTGAACGAAATCACCCAGTCGCGCAACGTGGTGGAGACCGCGGTGCGGCATATCGACGAGTTGGTGGAAGCCGTCGGCCGGATCGAGGGACGGCTGTCAGCGGTGTCCTCGGCGCTGGCGCAGGTGGCAAAGGTCTCGACCTCGATCGAGGCGATCGCGCGGCAAACCAACCTGCTGGCGCTGAACGCGACCATCGAGGCCGCGCGCGCGGGCACTGCGGGACGCGGCTTTGCCGTGGTCGCCAGCGAAGTGAAGAGCCTTGCCGAGGCGACACGCCAGGCGACCCAGCAGATCGGCGACACCGTGCGCGGGCTTGACGGCGAGCTCAACAATCTCATCGGCGAAAGCAGCGAGGCCTCGGTGCGGGCGAAGAACGCCGGCGAAGGCGCCCAGGCGATCGAGAGCATCATCGCCCGCGTGCAGGACGGCTTCTCCCGCGTCGGCCGCGAGATCGACAGTGTCGCGAGGGCCGCGACCTCCAATCTCGGCCATTGCGACACGGTGATCGAGGAGCTGACCAACCTCGCCAGGGGCGTCGACCTGTCCTCGACCGACCTCAAGCATGCCGACGAGCGGGTGGCGAAACTTCTCGAAGCCTCCGAGGGCCTGATCGCCATGATCGCCGATTCCGGCGTGGAGACCTCGGATGCGCCGCTGATCCGCGTTGCGGTCGAGACCGCGGCGCGCATCACCGACACCTTCGAACAGGCAATCGCGCGCGGCGAGATCACCTTGACGCAATTGATGGACGAGAACTATCGCGAGATCCCCGGCACCGATCCCAAGCAATACATGACCGATTATGTCGCGTTCACCGACCGCGTGCTGCCCGCCATCCAGGATCCAATCCAGAAATCCGACTCGCGCATCGTGTTTTGCGTCGCCTGGGCCAAGGGCGGCTATCTGCCGACGCACAATCCGAACTATCGCTTGCCCCAGGGCAAGGACCCCGTCTGGAACAACGCCAATTGCCGCAACCGCCGCCTATTCAATGATCGCGCCGTGAAGAAGGTCGCGGCCAACACCAAGCCTTTCCTGGTGCAGACCTATCGGCGCGACATGGGCGGCGGCAAATTCGTGCTGATGAAGGACATCTCCTCGCCCATCATCATTCGCGGCCGCCACTGGGGCGCCTTCCGCATGGGCGTGCGGCAATCGTAAGGCTTACGCGATCGCTGTCTTCGTTTGTTCATCGGCGCTCCCTATAAGACCCTCTCGGATTCGCGGGGGTCTTTTCATGAGCGACCATCCAGAGCTGGACGAACTGCAGGCCGCCTACAAGACCGCGGTCGAGGCCTGGATTGCCGCGATCCGGAAAGAGGAGGCGCTCGCCTCGGTCGCGCACGAAATCGCCGATGTCGACAATTGGGAGCAGGCGCATTTCGAGGAAGACGAGATGCGCAGCGCCGTGAAGGACGCCAAGGCGAAATACGAGGACGCGCTAAGGGAAAAGTTCTTCGGGTTTTGATGCCTAAGCGCAATCGCCACAGGTCGCGACGAGCTCTCGACTATCACCATCACCCTGAGGCGCTCGCGCAAGCGAGCCTCGAAGGGCGACGGCCCGGCTCTCGCAGCGGGGCCGCTCATCCTTCGAGGCTCGCTCCGCTCGCGCCTCAGGATGACGGATCAAGATGCGAGTAGGTTTCGGCCAAAAGCAGCCGAGCTCTAACCCTTCCAAAACCCCGGCAGCGTCGGCTCCAGCCGTCCGCCGATGCGCACCGGTGCGACGTTCACCGCAAGTCCCGTTGCATCATCGGTCTCCACCGCAACACCGGACAGCGTCGCAACCCCCGCCGCCGGCTCGAAACGGCCCGACGGAATGCCGGTCGTGAATCGCCGCAGCGGCTCGTCCTTTTGCATGCCGATGATGGAATCGTAATCGCCGGTCATGCCGGCGTCGGTCATGTAGGCGGTGCCGCCGGGCAGGATCTGGTGGTCGGCGGTCGGCACATGGGTGTGGGTGCCGACGACGAGGCTCGCGCGGCCGTCGCAGAAGAAGCCGATGCCCTGCTTTTCGCTGGACGCCTCGCAATGGAAGTCGACGACGATGGCGTCGGCGGCAACGCCGAGCGGACAGGCCCCGAGCTCGCGCTCCAGCGCGGCAAAGGGATCGTCGAACGGGGTCATGAAGACGCGCCCCAGCGCGTTGACGACGAGCGCATGCTTGCCGTTCTTGGTCTCGACCAGGGCGGCACCGCGACCGGGCGTGCCGCGCGGATAGTTCGCAGGCCGCACCAGGCGGTCGGCGCGCTCGATGAAAACAAGAGCCTCGCGCTGG
>DASREP010000026.1:0-58536 GCA_035652015.1 Bradyrhizobium sp.
TGTCCCTAGCTCCCCGTCAGGCTCTTGCGGCCTTTGAGCACGTACGGGCTCAGATCCAGCGACGGGCGGTTGGTTAGAACCGCCCGTTCGCACATTCTGGCAGATTTTGCAGACACAAGATCACGTATAAGCCGTAAACCATCGCGCAGGGAAGGCCGGTGTGATCACCGCCTGTACCTGTGGACTCGCGCTTGCGCAGTTTTTGCTGCGCGAGGGCCCCGGGTGCAGCGGCCACCCGGCCTTCCCTGCGCCCTTTGCTTTCTCAAGAGGGCGGTGATGATGCAAAGCTCGGGCGAAATGCGCCGCGAGAACGTGAAATCGTGTCGGCAATATTTTCGTGGCCATCCTTCGAGATGCCGCTTCGCGGCTCCTTAGGATGAGTGCGCTATGCGCGGACGCGCCGTCAGACCCTCATGGTGCCGTCGGACCCTCACGGTGAGGAGCGCGGCAGGGCCGCGCGTCTCGAACCATGAAGGCCCCGAAACCCGCGCGAAAGCTGGCGCTCCTAAATCCCCAACGCCGCCAGCGTCTGCGCAATGTCCGCCGGCGATTTCACCTGCACCGCATGAATGTCGACCGCACGCGCGCCCTCGACGTTTTCTGCGACGTCGTCGAAGAACACGATGCGCGAGGCAGGCACGCCGATGGCCTTCACGACGTGGTCGTAGGCCGCCGCATCGGGCTTGCGCAGGCCAATGCTGGAGGACAGGAAGATTTCGCGGAAATGCTTGAGCACGTCGGCATAGACAGTCGGGAAATGCGCCACATGCGCCGCGTTGGTGTTGGAGAAGGCGTAGAGGGGCAGATGCTTGGCGGCCCGGGCGAGCTGATCGGCAATGTCGGGCATTTCGCCCGCGAAGATCGCGTTCCACCCCTCCAGGAACTGCGCGTCGGTAATGCCGATGCCGAGAGAATTGCGCAGGGCTGCGAAATATTCGGCGTCGCTGAGCTTGCCGGTCTCGTGATGCCGGTAGGATTCGTCAGGCACAAAGCGCCCGGCGAGGTCGGACGGCGCGCAGCCGGCATGACCGGCCCAGCAGGCCAGCGCCTTGCTGAAGTCGATGTTGATGACGACGCGGCCGATGTCGAACAGCAGCGCATCGGCCGCGCCGGGCGAAAGTTGGACAGGTGGCATGACGGCTCGTCTGAATGTGTGGCGAACGCCCGCCCTTATAACTCAATATCGATACGGTTCGATGTCGAGCAGCGGGAACGCGCTGAAGACGCCGGGCGCATTGGTCGCGGTCGCCGGATGCAGGAATGATTTATTGAGCTCGGCAAAAGAGGTGACGCCGAGCAGGCCGAGACTGCGGATCACCTCGTCCTCCAAGAGTTCCAGCATGCGCAGCACGCCGGTCTCGCCGGCGGCCGCCAGCGCCCAGCATTGCAGGCGGCCGATGCCGACAATGTCGGCGCCGAGCGCAATCGCCTTCACCACGTCGGAGCCGCGGCAGAAGCCGCCATCGACCATGATTTTCGCGCGGCCTTTCACGGCGTCCGCGATCTCCGGCAGCACATGCATGGCGCCGCGGCCGTGATCGAGCTGGCGGCCGCCATGGTTGGAGACGTAGATCCAGTCGACGCCGTGATCGAGCGCGATCTGCGTATCCTCGGCCGTGGCGATGCCCTTGATGATCAGCGGGATCTTGTACTTGTCCTTGATCAACTTCACCGTCTGCCAGCTCAGCGCCTTCTGGAAGTCGCCCCCGGTCGAACGCAGCCGGCTTTCGCGCACATAGCGCTTGGCGATGTCGCGCTCGCGCCGGCTGTAATGGGCGGTGTCGACCGTGAGACAGAAGGCGGTGTAGCGGTTGGCAATGGCGCGGCTGACCACATCCTCGACAAAGGCGTCGTCGCCGCGGACATAGAGCTGATAGATGCGCAGCGCATCCGGCGCGGCTTCGGCGACTTTCTCGAGGCCCGGCTCGGTGACCGAGCTCAGCATATGCGCCGCGCCAAAGCGGCCGGCGGCCCTGGTGACCGCGGCGGCAGCCGCATGGGGCTGGAAGATTTCCAGCGCGCCGACCGGCGCCATCATCACCGGCAACCGCATCTTGCGGCCGAACCTCTCCACCGTCGCGTCGACGCGGGACACGTCGCGCAGCACCCGCGGGCGGAAGGCGATCTCGTCCAGCGCCATCCGGTTGCGGCGCAGCGTGGTCTCGGTCTCCGTGCCACCGATGATGTAGTCCCAGGCGTTCTGATTGAGATTGGCGCGGGCCTTGCGCACGAACTCGTGCAGGTTCTGGAAGGGTTCATTGCTGGCGCCGAGCTCGGCATTCCGGCTTGGCGGAAGCGGGTTCGCGTCGTTCATGAGAGTCCTCCCGGTGTTGTGATGCGTGCTTATCCCTCTCGCGTATCGCGTCGTGAGGCTTCGTGCCATCCTAAATTTGCATGGCTTGCGCGCGAAGCCCGGCGTAGGGTTAGAGGTCAAGAAAGCGGTGCAATAGAGCGCCGGAAGGACTACTCAAGGGAGACCTGATGACCGAGCCCTTGTTGTTCACGCCGCTGACCATCCGCGATGTCACCTTGCGCAACCGGGTGGTGGTGCCGCCGATGCACCAATATTCCGCCGTGAAGGGCTTTCCGACCGACTGGCACATGGTCAATGCCGGCAAGTTTGCGGCCGGCGGTGCCGGGCTGGTCATTGTCGAATCGACCAAGGTCGAGCGGCGCGGTTGCGGCACCATCGGCGACCTCGGCCTGTGGGACGATGCGTTCATAGCGCCGCTCAAGCGCATCACCGACTTCATCAAGCAGCAGAACGCGGTGCCGGGGATTCAGCTCGGTCATTCCGGCCGCAAGGCGCGGGCCTTTCGGCCCTGGGAGGGTGGCGGTCCGCTGCAGCGGACGGCCGAGATCGAAGACTGGGATGCCTGGACGCCGGTGGCGCCCAGCGCGATAGCCCACAGCGAGAAATGGCCGGTGCCGCGGGCGCTGGAACGCGGCGAGGTCAAGGACCTGGTTGCCGCCTGGGGCGAGGCGGCGCGGCGGGCAAATGCGGCCGGTTTCGAGGTGCTGGAGCTGCATGGCGCCCATGGCTACCTCGTGCACGAATTCCTCTCGGAGCTGTCGAACCAGCGCACCGACGAATATGGCGGATCTGAGCAAAACCGGATGCGGTTCCTGGTCGAGGTGACCGAGGCGGTCCGTGCCCACTGGCCCGAGACAAAACCGCTGTTCGTGCGGCTTTCGGTCGAGGATCACGCCGGCTGGGGGCCTGAGAACAGCGTCCGGCTCGCAAAACTCCTCAAAACCAGGGGAGTCGACGTTATCGACTGTTCCTCGGGCGGGATTACCGACCAGGCCCCGATTCTCGGCAACGAGATCAAATTCAACTACCAGGTACCCTTATCGGACTATGTCCGGACCCAGGCGCACATCATGACCATGGCGGTCGGACTGATCATCCACGGCGATCAGGCCGAGGAAATATTACAAAATGGAAAGGCGGATTTGATCGCCGTCGGGCGGGAAATCCTCAACAATCCCAATTGGCCGATGGATGCTGCCCTGAAATTGGGCGCCGAGGGCGTGTTCCGGAACGTGCCCCCGCAGTTCGGCTATTGGCTGGGGGTGAGGGCGCGACGCGGTTTTGGCACAAAACCGTCAACTTGGCAGATCGGCCTTGAAGAAAACAGAAAGCTATTGTGAGCATCTCGTTTCGATCATACTTGATCCGATCGGGCGGCACCGGATCAGCTCAAACGCGCGGAAGGCAGCGGCGGCAATGCGAAAGAATTGGCTTTTCTTGATGGGTTCCGTAACCGGCGTGTGCCTGACCCTGCTCGTGACAGGGCCGCAGAGCGCGCACCTGATCGCGCGGGCGACAGCGGCGGGCGCCGACACCTATTCGCAGCTCAATCTGTTCGGCGAGGTGTTCGAGCGCGTGCGCGCCGACTATGTCGAGAAGCCCGACGACTCCAAGCTGGTCGAAGGCGCCATCAACGGCATGGTGACCTCGCTCGATCCGCATTCGCGCTACATGAACGACAAGGCCTGGCGCGAGATGCAGGAGACGACCTCCGGCGAGTTCGGCGGCCTCGGCATCGAGGTCACGATGGAAGACGGCCTCGTCAAGGTTGTGGCGCCGATCGACGATACGCCCGCGCAACGGGCCGGCCTTCTGTCCGGCGACTTCATCAGCCAGATCGATGGCGAGCAGGTGCAGGGCCTGACGCTCGAGCAGGCGGTCAACAAGATGAAGGGCGCGGCCGACACCAAGACCAAGCTCACCATCATCCGCAAGGGCAAGGACGCGCCGTTCGACGTGACCCTCACGCGTGAGATCATCCGCGTGAAGCCGGTACGCTATCACACCGAGGGCGGCGACATCGGCTATGTCCGCGTCACCTCCTTCAACGAGCAGACCACCGACGGCCTGCACAAGGCGATCAGCGATATCGAGAAGCAGATCCCGCAGGAGAAGCTCGCCGGCTTCGTGCTCGATCTGCGCAACAATCCGGGCGGCCTGCTCGATCAGGCGGTGTCGGTGTCGAGCTCGTTCCTCGCCCGTGGCGAGGTCGTGTCGACCCGCGGCCGCAATCCCGAGGAGACCCAGCGCTTCACCGCGCGGGGCGGCGACCTCACCAAGGGCAAGCCGCTGGTGGTCTTGATCAATGGCGGCTCGGCTTCGGCGTCGGAGATCGTTGCCGGTGCGCTGCATGATCACAAGCGCGCCACGCTGATCGGCACGCGTTCGTTCGGCAAGGGCTCGGTGCAGACCATTATTCCGCTCGGCGCCGGCAATGGCGCGCTGGCGCTGACGACGGCGCGCTACTTCACGCCGTCGGGCCACTCGATCCAGGCGCAGGGCATCACGCCCGACATCGAGATCCTGCAGAACGTGCCGGATGAGCTCAAGGGCCGTACCGACACCAAGGGCGAGGCCTCGATGCGCGGCCATCTGTCGGCTGAGGGCAAGGAGCAGTCCGGTTCGCAGTCCTATGTCCCGCCGGACGAGAAGGACGACAAGGCGCTGCACGCGGCCTATGACCTGCTCCGCGGCGTCACCGTCAATGCCGACGCGCCGCCGGCGGCTGCCAAGGCGACCGTGCCGAACTAACGACACCGGTTGGCCGGCTCAAACGAGTTCAGAGGGCGGCCTTGCGCCGCCCTTGCTGTTGCTGAAGGGCTGTGGCGCCAGAATAGGTCGCAAACAGCTCGGCGATGTCGCCGGCGGATTTGGCGGCGCTGAACAGGTAGCCCTGCATCTCGGAGCAGCCGAGGCTGCGCAGCAACTGCTTCTGCGCCTCGGTCTCGACGCCCTCGGCCGTGGTCGCCATGTGGCGGGCACTGGCGAGATGGACCACCGCCTGGACGATGGAGGAAGAGCCGCTTCCCGGTGCCGAGATGTCGCTGACGAAGGCGCGGTCGATCTTGATCTTGTCGAACGGAAAGCGCTGCAAATAACTCAGCGACGAATAGCCGGTGCCGAAATCGTCAAGCGCGATGCGCACGCCGATCGAGCGCAGCCGGTGCAGGATCGCAAGCGCGGCCTCGTCGTCGCGGATCAGCACGGCCTCGGTGATCTCGATTTCCAGCCGCTCGGCCGGCAGTCCGGAGGCCGCCAATGCCGCCATGATCTTCAGCGCCAGCGTCCCGCTCTTGAACTGCACCGGCGAGACATTGACCGCCAGCCGCACAGCCTCGGGCCAGCGCGCGGCGTGCATGCAGGCGGTGGTCAGCACCCACTCGCCGAGCGCGTTGATCAGCCCGCTCTCCTCGGCGATCGGAATGAACTCGGCGGGAGAGACAGAACCTCGCTCCGGATGGCGCCAGCGCACCAGCGCTTCGCAGCCGGTGATGCGATCGTCGTGCAGGCTGAGGCAGGGCTGGTAGTGGACCTCAAGACCGGTGCCGGTCGTAATCGCCTCGCGCAGGTCGACCTCGAGCTGGCGGCGGGCGCGAACCCTAGCCTCCATCTCGGGATCGAAGAAGCGGAAGGTGCGCCGTCCCGCCGCCTTGGCCGCATACATCGCCAGATCCGCATTGCGCAGGATCTGGTCGAGATCGGTGCCGTTGTCGGGCACGAGCGCAATGCCGATCGAGGCGTCTGTGGTCAGCCGGTGGCCGAGGCACTCGAACGGCGTCCTGATCGCAATGAGCAGCTGCGTTGCGAGACTCGTGACCTCCTCGGTGGTCTCGACCGCAATCTGGACCACGGCGAACTCGTCGCCGGAGAGGCGCGCCACGAAATCGCGCGTGCCGATGCAGCGGCTCAGACTCTCTGCCACCGAGCGCAAGAGCTCGTCGCCGACCTGGTGGCCCAGCGTGTCGTTGACGCTCTTGAACTCGTCGATGTCGATATAGTGGACGGCCAGCCGGCGGCCGGGCTCGATAGTGCCGAGTTCCTCTCGCAGCCGCTCGTGGAACAAAGCGCGGTTGGGCAAATCGGTCAGCGCATCGTAGTGGGCGAGGTGGGCGATCTGCTGCTCGGCGCGGCGACGCTCGGTGATGTCCTCATGGGTCGCAAGCCAGCCGCCGTCGGCGAGCGGCTCGTTGATGATCTGCATGGAACGGCCGTCGGGGACCTCGATGATGTTGACCTTGCGGCGGTCGACCTCGCGCAGCACAGAGCTGATATAGGCTTCCTCGTCGCCGATGAAGGATCCCGTCTCCTTGCGGTGGCGGATGATGTCGCGAAAGCCGGTGCCCGGCTTCACCACCTCAGGCGACAGCGCATACATGTCGATGTAGCGCTGATTGCAGACCACGAGCTGCTCCGACGCATCGAACATCAGAAGTCCCTGCGTCATATTGTTGACGGCGCGGTCGAGCCGCTGTTTCTCCAGCGTCAACCGCCGCTCGGAGGCGCGATACTGCTGCGACAATTTGCGGACCACGAGAAACAGGAGCGTAGCAATCGCAACAACCGATGCGCTGGCCACCGCAATCAGGATGCCGAGCTGCCGATGCCAGCCGGCAAGCGCGGCGGATTTGGTGATGGCGGCGACGATGACGATCGGAAAATTGGGTAGCGCCCGCGACGCGACCAGTCGCTCCTGGCCGTCGATCGGGCTCGCCAGGCGCACCGTATAGTGAGGCAGATCGAAGACGCGCCGCTGGTCCGGCTCCCGCTGCCTGAAATTGCGCCCGATCATCTCGGGCGCATGGGGGTAGCGGGCGAGCAGCGTGCCGTCGCGGTGGTACATGGAGATCGCAGCATCTGGCCCGAGAGTGACGGAGGCGAGGAAGGCCTCGAAATTGGCGGGCTCGATGCCGCGGCCGGCGACACCGAGGAACTCGCCGCTCGGTCCCGTAAGCTTGCGAACGATAACCGTGGTCCACGCGCCTGTGACCCGGCTGTGCACCGGCTCGACCAGCATGTCGGGCGAGCGCGGATCACTTTTGAAAAGCCGGAAGTAGGACCGATCCGCAACATTGACATCAGGAACCGGCCAGACTGTCGAGGAATTGATCAGCTTGCCTTCGGCGTCGAACAGGTTGAGGGCGCCGACGTAGGACAGCGCGCCGATTCTCGCCTTCAGCATTGCGTGGACGTCCTCACCCGACATCCGCTGCCTGAATCCTTGCGCGCTGTCGATCCCGGCGGAGCGGACAAAGCCTGAGATGTCGTGCTGGATCGCGCCGAAATCCTTGAATTGCTGGTCGAAATGCCGCGCCAGCAGCAGCACGGTGTTCTCAAGCTCGCGCTCGCTGCCGCGCAGCGCAAGCTCGCGCGAGTTGCCGGCCATGATGGCGGCGCCAATGGTGATTGATCCGATCAGCAGTAGGCCGCCTACGACCAGCCAGCGGATCGGGCCGCCACGCGCCAGTGCGTCTTTCTCAATCGGGAGAGCTTCGCCAGTCATCGCAGGCCCTTGTCGGCTGCCGCGACTGAAGCGGCTTCAATCTGAAGTCGCGGCGTGCCGATTTGCTACGACACGGAGATGAAAGGCGCCGTTAGCAAGTGGGGTTAATGAACAGTAAAGAGCCTGCCATCGCTGCCCCAGGTCATTGCTGGAACAGCGGTCCGGGGTTGCGCGCGATCGATCGCGAGCTCAGGGACACGATCGCCGCGGCGATGATATTGGTCGCGGCGCTGACGATGATCGGCAGCTCGTAGCTGTGGCTGAAGTCGAAGGCGAAGCCCGCGGCACTGGGGCCGATCAGCGTGCCAAAGGCGACGCTGGTGTAGAGCACCCCGATGATGCCGCTGACATTGCGGCCGCCGAAATAGTCCATCACGACGGACGGCAGAACGGCAACCCAGCCGCCATAGAACACGCCATAGACGAAGGCGAAGACGACAAGCGACCACAAGCGGTCCGAGACCGCCCAAAGCGCTAGTGCCGCCGCCATCCCCGCGAACATCAGGAGTAATGACCGCTCGCGGCCCATCCGATCGGCGATGCCGCCCAGGAAGAACCGGCCGGCGGTGCTCCCGACGCCGATCACACCGAGCAGCAGCGCCGCCTGCGCCGGCGCAATGCCGTGATCGCGCGCGAAGGGGACGAGGTGGACGAAGGGCACAAAGACGCCGAACGAGCAGATCAGGCAGGCCGCATAGAGACCGGCGAAACGGCTGGAGCGGATGGCTTCGCGCACGGTTGCACCGGTGCCGCTTCCGGACCCGCCCCGCGGCGGCTCCGCGTCGCCGTCGGGATAAAGTCCGCGGGAGCGCGGATCGTTGTTGACCAGGAACGCCATGCCTGCGCCCAGCACCAGCGCAAGCGCGCCGAGTGCGAGGTAGGCGCCGCGCCAGCCGACCTCATCAATCAGGATCGAGGCCAGCGGCGGCATCACCAGCGTGCCGACACCAATGCCGCTCACGGCAAGGCCCGAGGCAAAACCACGGCGGCGCACGAACCAGCGCTGGACTGCGCCGATCGCCGGCACATAGGCGCAGCCGACGCCGAGACCGACGCCCAGCCCATAGGCCGCATACACCTCGAACAGGCTGTGCGCGACGCTTGCCAGCGCAAGCCCCGCAGCCAGCAGCACCATGCCGGTCACCGCAAGCGGTCGCGCGCCGAAGCGATCGGCGAGCGGTCCGCTGATAATGCCGAGGCCGAAATAGAGAAACCCGGCGAGCGAGAACACGAGCGACACCGAGCCGCGCGAGGCGCCGAAATCGTGCTCGAGCTGCTCCAGAAAGGCGCTGAATGTGTAGGCGGAGCCGAAGCCGATCAGGGTGATCGCAAAGGCTGCCGCGACCACAAGCCAGCCATAGAAGACGCGGCCACGAAACGCTGTCGTATGCTTGGGCATATCGACCTCCATATGTAACAAGACACCAGTAAATATATTATAATGGTGTCTATTGACGTCAACCGGTAAAGAGAATTAAATGGTGTTTCATGTCGAAAGAGTCGCGCAAGTTCCACGTCCCTGACGCGCTGGCAAACCTGTATGATTTCGCCAATACGCTCGATCTCAGGCATTTCACCCATCACCGGGTGGAACATGCGCAAGGGGACGAGTTGAAGAGCCCGCAGGATCTCGCGTCATGGATGGCGGCGCGCGGGCTGACGCGAGCGGGTGCGAAGGTCACGCCCGCGATGTTGGAGAGCGCGCTGCGTTTGCGAACGGCATTGCGCGAGTACTTGCAGCAGGATCCCGCAAACCGGCACCAGCGCAGTGCGACGCGCGCCTTGAACGAGGAGATCGCCGCATTTCCGCTGATTGCCGGGTTCGACGGCGCAGGAAAGGCGTCCTTGCGTCCGGCGCGCGAGGATGCGCTGTCCGGGCTTTCAACGCTGGTTGCGGAACTCTACGACGCCGCGCGGAACGGATCGCTCGATCGGCTCAAGACGTGTGCGGCCGAGGAGTGCCGGCGGGTGTTCTTTGACCGGTCGAAGCCTGCGACGCGGCGCTGGTGCATGTCGTCGCTCTGCGGCAACCGCATCAAGACCAGGGCCTATCGGGCGCGTCAGCGCGCTGCGGAGTGAGATCGCGTTCTCGGCGGATTAATCGGTTGTGAAATCAGCAGGCCGAAAACTCAGGCGCGATAGTGGCCCGACTTGCCGCCCAGCTTTTCAACGAGGTGGATGCCCTCGATGCGTACGCCGCGCTCGACGGCCTTGATCATGTCGTAGATCGTGAGGCACGCGACCGCCACCGCCGTCAGCGCCTCCATCTCGACGCCGGTCGGCCCGGTCACCTTGACGCTGGCACGCACGACACAGCCGGGCAGGGCGGCATCGGGGGTGATGTCGAGCGTGACCTTCGCGAGCGCCAAGGGATGGCACAACGGAATGAGGTCGGAGGTCCGCTTTGCCGCCATGATGCCGGCGATGCGCGCGGTGCCGAGCACGTCGCCCTTCTTGGCATTCCCCGAGACGATCAGTTGCAGCGTCTCGGAGCTCATGACGACACGGCCTTCTGCCACGGCCAGCCGTTCAGTGGCGGGCTTTTCCGACACGTCGACCATGCGCGCTTCGCCCCTGGTGTCGATATGGGTGAGGGCGGGAGAGTCGGACGGTTTGCGTGGCATCACCGCGTTCCAGTCGCAACCGCAGGCGCGCGCGTGAGCAGTGCCCGCGTTGCCGCCGTCACGTCGGTCTGCCGCATCAGGCTCTCGCCGACCAGGAATGTCGTAATCCTGACGGTCTCGAGCCGCGCCAGGTCGGCAGGCGTAAAGATGCCGCTCTCGCCGACGATCACACGGTCCTTGGGGACGAGCGGGGCCAGGGTCTCGCTGGTCGCAAGCGTGGTCTCGAAGGTGCGCAGGTTGCGGTTGTTGATGCCGATCATCGGCGAACGGAGCTTCAGTGCCCGCTCGAGTTCGCTTTGATCATGGACCTCGATCAGCACATCCATGCCGTGGGCGATGGCCGCAGCTTCAAGGTCGCGCGCGCATCCGTCATTGAGCGCCGCCATGATGATCAGGATGCAATCCGCGCCATGTGCGCGGGCTTCCGCTACCTGATAAACGTCGAACATGAAATCCTTGCGCAGCACCGGCAAGCGGGTGGCAGCGCGCGCCGCGACCATGAAATCGAGATGGCCCTGGAAGGAGGGCGTATCCGTCAGCACCGACAAGCACGCCGCGCCGCCCGCTTCATAGGCCTTGGAGAGCGACGGCGGGTCGAAGTCGGCGCGGATCAGTCCTTTCGAGGGCGAGGCTTTCTTGATTTCGGCGATCAACGCGTAGTCGCCGCCAGTCATTTTCCTGCGGATGGCGTTGAGAAAGCCCCGGGGCGGTGGGGCGCTCCTGGCGAGAGCCTCGACATCCGCAAGCGGCAGTAGCCGTTTTGCGGCGGCGATCTCCTCACGCTTATAGGCCTCGATCTTGGACAGGATATCGGACATCGCAGACGCCCCGGCGCTAGCTGTTGGAGACTGCGACGAGATGCTTGAGACGCGCCAATGCAGCCCCGCTGTCGAGCGATTTCTGGCCGATCTCGACGCCTTCCTTCAGCGTCTTTGCACGCCCAGCGACGATAAGCGCGGCCGCCGCATTCAACAGTGCGACATCGCGATACGGGCTCGGCATGCCATCGAGCACGCTTTGCAACGCCACCGCATTGGCATCGGCATCGCCACCTTTGAGCCCATCGCTGCCGCAGCGGGGAAGGCCGGCTTCGTCGGGTGTGACCTCGAAGGTGCGGATCTCGCCCTTCTCCAGCGCCGCGACAAAGGTCGGACCGGTCAGCGTGATCTCGTCAAGGCCATCGGATCCGTGCACGACCCAGACGGACTCCGAGCCGAGATTCCGCAACACTTGCGCCAGAGGCTGCACCCATTGTCGGGAAAATACTCCAACCATCTGCCGCTTCACGCCGGCCGGATTCGATAGCGGTCCAAGCAGATTGAAGATGGTGCGGGTGGCGAGCTCGACCCGGGTCGGGCCGACATTCTTCATCGCGGGATGATGGGCCGGCGCGAACATGAAGCCGATGCCGGCCTCGCGCACGCAGCGGCCGACCTCTTCGGGTTTCAGATCAATCTTGACCCCAAGCGATGCCAGAACGTCGGCCGCGCCGGACCGGGAGGAGAGGGCGCGGTTGCCATGCTTGGCGACGGGAACGCCGGCGCCTGCCACGATGAAGGAGGCGCAGGTCGAGACGTTGACCGAGCCCGAGCCGTCGCCGCCGGTGCCGACGATGTCAACAGCCTCCGCAGGCGCGCTCACACCCAGCATCTTGCCGCGCATGGCCGAAACCGCGCCGGTGATCTCCTCCACCGTTTCCCCGCGCACACGCAAGGCCATCAACAGGCCCCCCATCTGCGAGGGGGTGGCTTCGCCCGACATCATGCTGTCGAAGGCGCTGGCCGCTTCCTCACGGCTCAGCGTGGCGCCAGTGGCGACCTTGCCAATGATCGATTTGAAGTCGTCCATCGCGTCACTCGAACACTAGTTGTTGCTGGCGGCGCCGGTCGCCTGGGCGAAGGCTTCTTCGTTGATCTTGGTGCCGATGTTCTTCTCGAGCTTGGTCACATAGGCCGCAAGCTGCTCATCACTCAAGGTGCGCTGCAACGTTTCCTTCAGCTTCTTGGTCTCATCGGAATTGAAGTCGACCGGCGGCACGGTAATGTCGGTGACGCGGAACACGATCCATTCGGTATCGCTGTCCCCGGCCGCCTGCGCAACGGTGTCCTTGGCCGTCTTGAAGGCCGCAGCAATCACGCCGGAGGGCAGGCCCGCCGCGGAGCCGTCGCGTTTCAATCCCGTCGCTGTCTCGGCTTTCAATCCGAGGCTCGCGGCCTCATCGGCAAGCTTGCCGGTGTCGCCGAGTTTCTGCACGAGCTCGGTCGCCTTGGCGCGCAGCCGGCTTGCGATCTGATCTTCGCGCCAGCGCGCCTCGACCTGATCTTTGACCTCATCGAGGGTGCGGTCTCGCGGCGGGGTGACGCCGAGCACGTCGTACCAGACATAGCCGCCGCGATAGGAAATCGGCTCATTGTCGACGCCGACATCGCTGTTGAACGCCTGCGCAACCACATTCAGGCCCTGCGGGATGTTGGCGGACTGACCGTCGGGCTGCTTGCCCGAGCGATCGACATCGATCGTGGTCGCGGTGAGCCCGAGCTTCTTGGCTGCATCGGTCACGCTCGCTCCGCCGCCACGCTCATCCTCGAACTTGTCGCGCAGGCTCGAAACCTGCTCACGCGCCCGGGCCGTTGCGATTTCGCGCTTGATCTGCGGGGCAAGGCTTTCATAGCTCGGCTGCGTGGCCGGCTGGATCTTGCCGACCTTGATCAGCGCCACGCCAAAGCGGCCCTGCACCGGCTGGCTCACCTCGCCCGAGGGCAGCGAGAACGCGGCGTCCGCAAACGCGGGATCGAGAATGCCGGATTTGCTCACCAGGCCAAGATCGACATCGGCCGGGCTAAGCTTCCGCTCCTTGGCAATGTCGTCGAACGATGTACCCGAGTTGATCTGGGCGCGGGCGGCGGTCGCTTCGTCCATGTTCGGGAACACGATCTGCGACACCTCGCGCTTTTCCGGGGTGCCCAGATGCTCCTTGCGCTGCTCGTAGAGCTTCTTGGCGTCGTCATCCGAGACGTCGGACCATTTGCCGATCTCCTCCGGCGTCAGCACGACGTAGACGATCTTGCGGTACTCGGGCGCGCGGAACTGGGCCTTGTGCTCGTCGAAATAGCCGGCCAGCGCCTCCGGCGAGGGCGGATCGATGGTGCCGGCCTGCGCGGCGCCAAGCTTGATGTATTCGATTGCGCGCTGTTCGTTCTGGAAATGGCTGGTCGCCTCGATCAGCGTCTTGGATGGTTCGAGGCCGGCGGAAAGCGTGCCTGCGATCTGCCGCCGTAACGAGACGCGCCGCTGGTCGGCGACATAGCGCGCTTCGGTGAAGCCGAACTGACGGATCATGTACTCGAAGCGCTGGGCGTCGAACTGTCCGTTCGTACCCTTGAAGTTGGGATCGGAGAAAATGACGCGCTTGGTTTCGGCATCGGACTGACCGAGTCCGAGCCGGCGTGCTTCCTCATCCAGCGCTGCTTCCGCAAGCGTCTGCTCCAGCAGTTGACGGTCGAAGCCGAAGGCGCGCGCCTGCTCCTGGGTCAGCGGACGGCCGAACTGGCGACCAAGTTGCTGCAAGCGATCGGTGTAGAGCTGGCGGAATTCGTTGGTCGAAATCTCGGTGCTGCCGACGGTCGCCAATGTCGACTGCCCGAAGCCCCGGAAGATGTCGGCAATGCCCCAGATGCCGAAGCTGACGATCAGCGCCCCCATCGCGATCGTCATAATGGTTTTGCCGAGCCAGTTTGATGAGGCCTTACGCAATCCTCGAAGCATGAGATCCAACTTGTCTTTGTAGGGGAACCGGTGGCCGCGCTTATAGCGCATGCTGCAAAAGGGCGTCACCGAATTGATTTGCCATCATAAAGTGGCATGAGAGCCGCCGCAACCTTGAGACCAGGGATGAAAAGTTGCGTTAAGTCCTTGAGAATCCGGTTAAGACCCTGTTCCGATCTGGAACTGGTCGCGCACCTCTGCTAGGCGCTTTGGCAAATCGCTTTTCGCGGGGACAACGCCAAGGATTTAGACCATGACCGATCCCATCCGGCCCCTGATCGCCGGCAACTGGAAAATGAATGGGCTGAAGGCCGCCGAGGGGGAGTTCGCGGCCATGCTGGCCGGCGCGCCCGCCGTTGCCGCCAAAGCTGACCTCCTGGTCTGCCCGCCCGCGACCCTGATTGCGGCCTTCGCGGACAAGGCCCGCGGCACAGCGGTTGCGGTCGGTGCCCAGGATTGCCATCCCAAACCGTCGGGCGCGCACACCGGGGATATCTCGGCCGAGATGCTGGCGGACGCGGGTGCCACCGCGATCATTGTCGGTCATTCCGAACGGCGTGCCGATCACGGCGAGAGCGACCTGCTGGTGAGGCAAAAGGCCGAGGCGGCCTGGCGCGCGGGCCTCGTGGCCATCGTCTGCATCGGCGAGAGCGAGGAACAGCGCAATGCCGGCCAGACGCTGGATATCCTGCGCGGCCAGTTCAACCTGTCGCTGCCCGATGGGTCGAGGGCCGACAATCTGGTCGTGGCCTATGAGCCGATCTGGGCGATCGGCACCGGCCGCACCCCGACGGTCGCAGATGTTGAGCAAATTCATAAGTTTATCCGGGAGTTGCTCGCCGAGCGGTTCAAGGGTGAGGGGGCAAGAATGCGCCTCCTCTACGGCGGCTCGGTCAAGCCTTCCAATGCGGCCGAGCTAATGGCGGTGGCCAATGTCAACGGTGCCCTGGTGGGCGGGGCCAGCCTGAAAGCGACCGATTTCCTTGCGATCGCGCAGGGTTGTCCTGGCTAAAGCCAGCCCCTAGTTAAAAGGTGCAGCGTCTCAGGGGGTGGCTTTGCCGCCTCCGTTCGTGTAGTACGCGCGCAACTCCATTGAACCCCGCAAGCCGCCTCGCTTGAGCCCGCGCCGGGCCGCGACCTGTGCTTGTGACGGAAGGTTAAGATGCAGACTGTCGTTATTGTCGTTCATCTCATGATCGTTATCGTGCTGATCGGCGCGGTGCTCTTGCAGAAATCCGAAGGCGGAGGCCTCGGCATGGGCGGCGGCGCCGGCTTTATGTCGAGCCGCGGCACGGCGAACCTGCTCACGCGAACGACAGCCGTGCTTGCGGCGCTCTTTTTCATCACCAGCCTCGGCCTGAATTGGCTCGCAAGCCTCGATCGCAAGCCGACCTCGATCATCGGGGGCCAGCCCGCGCAGACCCAGCCGGGTGGCGCTGCGCCGGTCGTGCCGCCGACCAGCAGCGGCGGCGGCGTGCTCGATACGCTGAAGAAAGCCGACGAGCAGCAGAACCAGGCGCCGGCCGCGCCGCAGGCCCCGCGTTCGCAATAACGGCAATAAAGCAGGGTGGCCATGCAGGATGGCAGCTAGCGCGCTGCATCCGAAATCGCCACCAACATACTGACGAGACTATCGTTTTTCGATTCACCCACAGCCGCGGCGAATCTTGGCCGGGGCCCGCGATTCGTTTTGCGAATCGTGTCAACGGCGTTAAAGGTTGAGTCCCATGGCGCGGTATATCTTCATCACCGGCGGCGTGGTTTCCTCGCTCGGTAAGGGTCTGGCATCAGCAGCTTTGGGCGCGCTGTTGCAGGCCCGTGGCTACAAGGTCCGGCTTCGCAAGCTCGACCCCTATCTCAACCTCGATCCCGGGACGATGTCGCCGTATCAGCACGGCGAAGTGTTCGTGACCGATGACGGCGCCGAGACCGATCTCGATCTCGGCCATTACGAGCGCTTCACCGGGCGACCGGCCACCAAGGCCGACAACATCACCACCGGGCGCATCTACCAGGACATCCTCACCAAGGAGCGGCGCGGCGACTATCTGGGCGCGACCATCCAGGTGGTGCCGCACGTCACCAACGCCATCAAGGAGTTCATCCTCGACGGCAACGAGGCCTATGACTTCGTGCTGGTCGAGATCGGCGGCACGGTCGGCGACATCGAGGGCTTGCCGTTCTTCGAGGCGATCCGGCAGCTGAAGAACGAGCTGCCGCGCGATCACGTCATCTACATCCATCTCACGCTGTTGCCGTACATTCCGAGCGCGGGCGAACTGAAGACAAAGCCGACGCAGCATTCGGTCAAGGAGCTGCGCTCGATCGGCATCCAGCCGGACATCCTGCTCTGCCGCACCGACCGCCCGATTCCGAAAGAGGAGCGGCGCAAGCTCGGCCTGTTCTGCAATGTGCGCGAGAGTGCGGTGATCGAGGCGCGCGACGCCGACAGCATCTATGCCGTCCCAGAGGCCTATCATGTCGCCGGCCTCGACGACGAGGTGCTGGCGGCGTTCGGCATCGAATCGCGGATTCCCCCGGCGCTGCAGAGCTGGCAGACCATCAACGAGCGCATCCGCAATCCCGAAGGCGATGTCACCATCGCCATCGTCGGTAAATATACCGGGATGAAGGATGCCTATAAGTCGCTGATCGAGGCGCTGTCGCATGGCGGCATCGCCAACAAGGTGAAGGTCAATCTCGACTGGATCGAGAGCGAGGTGTTCGAGAACGAGGACCCCGCGCCGTTCCTCGAACACGTCAATGGCATCCTGGTGCCCGGCGGCTTCGGCCAGCGCGGCGCTGAAGGCAAGATCAAGGCGGCGCAATTCGCACGCGAGCGCGACGTACCCTATTTCGGCATCTGCTTCGGTATGCAGATGGCGGTGATCGAGGCGGCGCGCAATCTGGTCGGTATCGACAAGGCCAACTCGACCGAGTTCGGCCCGACGGCGGAGCCGGTGGTCGGGTTGATGACGGAATGGCTGCGCGGCAATGAATTGGAGAAGCGCACCCAGAGCGGTGATCTCGGCGGCACCATGCGGCTCGGCGCCTATCCTGCGATGCTCAAGCGCGGCAGCCGCGTGTCGAAGGTCTATGGCGAGGCGACCGAGATCTCCGAGCGCCACCGTCATCGCTATGAGGTGAACATGGCCTACAAGGACCGCCTCGAGCAGCACGGCTTGAAATTCTCAGGGCTGTCGCCCGACGGCGTGTTGCCCGAGATCGTCGAATATGAGGACCATCCCTGGTTCATCGGCGTGCAGTTCCACCCGGAGCTGAAGTCGCGCCCCTTCGAGCCGCATCCGTTGTTTGCGTCATTTGTCCAGGCGGCCGTCGTGCAGAGCCGGCTGGTGTGATCTGCGCCAGCCGCCTTTGACGGCGGCTGAAATTGTTGCGACAAAACCTCCCCGCCGCGAGCGACAACAAGAACAGGGGAGAGAAATCGATGATCTACGAAATGCGCGTCTATCGTTGTGTGCCGGGCCGGCTGCCGGCGCTGCTCAAGCGCTTCGACACGATCACACTGAAGCTGTTTGAAAAGCACGGCATCAAGCAGGCCGGCTTCTTCACCACTTTAGTCGGGCAATCCAACCAGGAACTGACCTATTTCCTGGCCTGGGACTCGCTTGCCGATCGCGAGAAGAAATGGACCGCGTTCCAGACCGATCCGGATTGGATTTCGGCGCGGGCGCAGACCGAGGCAGATGGCCAGATCGTCGATAACATCACGAGCCAGCTGCTCACGCCCACCCCATTCTCGGCCGTGAAGTAAATAGCCGCGGCGCTCGCGGCCGGTCTGATATTCGAATCCCCCGGGGCAAAAGGGGGTTGATCGGCGGTGGAGGGGCCGTATGGTCCCCTCCCGAAAGGAAACGAATATCTTGGACATCAAGCAATCCGCGAACCCGATCGTTGCAATCGGCCAGGTCAAATTCGGCAATGATTTGCCGCTCGCGGTCATTGCCGGGCCGTGTCAGCTCGAAAGTCGCGCGCATGCGCTCGAGGTCGCCTCTGCACTGAAAGAGATCGCGACTCGCTTGAACATAGGTCTCGTCTACAAGACCTCCTTTGACAAGGCCAACCGCACCAGCGCCTCGGCCGCGCGCGGTCTCGGCCTTGCGCAGTCGCTGCCCATCTTTGCGGAAATTCGTTCCTCGCTTGGACTCCCCGTCCTCACCGACGTCCATGAAGCCATCCAATGCGCCGAGGTGGCGCAGGCTGTCGACGTGCTGCAGATTCCCGCGTTCCTGTGCCGGCAGACCGACCTGTTGCTCGCGGCAGCCGCGACCGGAAAGGTCGTCAACGTCAAGAAGGGCCAGTTCCTCGCGCCCTGGGACATGGCCAATGTGGTCGCCAAGATCACGAGCGCCGGCAATCCAAACGTGCTGGTGACCGAGCGCGGCGCCTCGTTCGGTTACAACACGCTGGTCTCCGACATGCGCGCACTGCCGATCCTGGCGCGCACCACCGGCGCGCCTGTGATTTTCGATGCCACCCATTCGGTGCAGCAGCCGGGCGGGAAGGGGACCTCGTCTGGCGGCGAGCGCGAATTCGTGCCCGTGCTCGCCCGCGCCGCGGTCGCGGTCGGCGTCGCCGGCGTCTTCATCGAGACGCATCCCGATCCCGATCATGCGCCCTCGGACGGCCCCAACATGGTGCCGCTGTCGGAATTCGAGGCCTTGCTGCGGAAGCTGATGGCGTTCGACACGCTTGCCAAAAGCAAAGCGGACTGATGCACCAGAGCATGCAGCGGCCGCGTGGCCAGCGCCTGCCGCCTGCGATCAACGTCATCGCGCTCACGAGTTTTGCGGCAAGCCTCTCCGCGCGGGCGCTTGATCCCGTTCTGCCGCGCGTCGCCGATGAATTTTCGATCAGCATCGCGGCCGCCGCGAGCTTTGCGTCCGCGTTCGCGCTGACCTATGCGGTCGTGCAGCCGATGCTTGGCGCCGCCGCCGACCTGTTCGGCAAGGCGCGGCTGATGATCGGTTGCCTGGTGCTGCTCGGTTTCGCCAGCATCCTCGGCGCGCTGTCGGACTCGGTCTACCTGTTCTTCGCAACCAGGATTCTTGCCGGCATCGGCTCGGGCGGTGTGTTTCCGGTGGCGCTCGGATTGACCAGCGATCTGGTGGCACCGGACAGGCGGCAGGTCGCGATCGGCCGGACGCTGGCGGGTTCGATGACGGGCAACCTGCTGGGCGCGTCGTTGTCCGGCCTGATCGGCGATTTCCTGGGTTGGCGAGGCGTGCTCGCCGTGCTCGGTGGACTGGTGCTGATTGCGTCGATTGCGGTGGCGGCCGGCTTCCGTGGCGCGGCGCTGAGGCAGCCGCCGAGATCGAATTTGAGGACGCTCAAGCAGGGCTATCGCACGATCTTCGAAAATCCGAACGCGCGCATCTGTTTCTCGGCCGTCTTCGTCGAGGGCTGTTGCGTGTTCGGCCTGTTCCCCTTCATTGCCGCCTTCCTGGTCGATCTCGGCCAGACCTCGCTGTCCGTTGCCGGCATCGTGATCGCCGGCTTTGCGGTCGGCGGCCTGTTCTACAGCCTGACCGTATCAAGCTTTCTGCCCAGGCTCGGCGTGAAGGGCATGATGATGGCGGGCGCCACTCTCGTGGCGCTTCAACTTGTTGCACTCGCCCTTGGCCCGCCCTGGAAAATCCAGTTCGGAAACATGCTTTTGATGGGCTGGGGCTTCTACATGATCCACGGGTGCCTGCAGGTGTTTGCCAGCGAGCTCTCGGTCGAGGCCCGCGCCACCGCGATGTCGCTGCACTCGTTCTTCTTTTTCATGGGCCAGACCGCAGGCCCCATCGGCTACGGCTTCGGCGTCCAGCACGCCGGCAAGCTGCCGGCGCTCTCGGCTGCGGCCCTCATCATGGTCGCGCTCGGGCTTGCCTGCGCGCAGCTGTTGCGGCAACGAAAGCCGGCCGATGCGGCCGCAAGGCCCGAGGTCGAGGCCTAACCGCGTCCCCGATACGGCGCCACGCCCTGTTCGGGGACCCACAGCCCCTTCGGCAGCTTGCCGGTCTGCCAGAACACGTCGATGGGGATGCCGCCGCGCGGATACCAGTAGCCACCGATGCGCAAGAATTTCGGCTTGATCTCGGATGCGATCCGCTTGCCGATCATGACCGTGCAGTCCTCGTGAAAGGCGCCGTGGTTGCGGAAGCTCGCGACATAAAGCTTCAGCGATTTTGACTCCAGCAGCCACTGGCCGGGCGCGTAGTCGATCACGAGATGGGCGAAGTCCGGCTGGCCGGTGACCGGGCAGAGCGAAGTGAACTCCGGCACGGTGAAGCGCACCAGGTAATCGGTGCCGGCCTGCGGATTGGGCACGCGATCGAGCTGGGCGTCCTCGGGGGTTTTCGGCCATTCCACCGCTCGGCCGAGTAGCAATGCGCCGGAACGCGCCGGCTTGGAGCCCTTCTTCGGATCGGTTCGCTTGAGCATCTTGATCTCGCGGTTTTTCCTGGGTCGCCTCTTACCCAATCCAATTCGTTCCGCCAATTCTTTCCGTCACCCGGCCTTTTCCGCCTCCCCGCAGTGCGGTAGAAGCTCGCCGAACCCGAAGTCCAGCATTCAATGAGGTAGTCATGACCGCCATCGTCGACATCATCGGACGTGAAATTCTCGACAGCCGCGGCAATCCGACGGTCGAGGTCGACGTGGTGCTGGAGGACGGCTCGCTCGGTCGCGCCGCCGTGCCCTCGGGAGCCTCCACCGGCGCCCATGAGGCGGTGGAACTGCGCGACGGCGACAAGGCTCGCTATCTCGGCAAGGGCGTGCAGAAGGCGGTCTCCGCGGTCAATGGCGAGATCTTCGAGGCGCTGGCCGACATGGAGGTCGAGCACCAGGTGCAGATCGACCAGGCCATGATCGATCTCGACGGCACGCCGAACAAGAGCCGGCTCGGGGCGAATGCCGTTCTCGGCGTCTCGCTCGCCTGCGCCAAGGCGGCGGCTGTCTCCCTCGACATGCCGCTCTATCGCTATGTCGGCGGCACCGCGGCGCGGACGTTGCCGGTGCCGATGATGAACATCGTCAATGGCGGCGTGCACGCCGACAACCCGATCGACTTCCAGGAATTCATGATCATGCCGGTGGGCGCGCCGACCTTTGCCGACGCGCTGCGCTGCGGCTCGGAAATCTTCCACACGCTCAAGGGTGAGTTGAAGAAGGCCGGCCACAACACCAATGTCGGCGACGAGGGCGGTTTTGCCCCCAACCTGCCGTCGGCGGACGCAGCGCTTGAGTTCGTCATGAGCGCCATTGGGAAGGCTGGTTACAAGGCGGGAGATAACGTCATGCTCGCGCTCGACTGCGCAGCGACCGAGTTCTTCAAGGACGGCAATTATGTCTATGGCGGGGAGAACAAGACGCGTTCGCGTTCCGAGCAGGCCAAATATCTCGCCGATCTCGTCTCCCGCTATCCGATCGTTTCGATCGAGGACGGCATGGCCGAGGACGACATGGACGGCTGGAAGGAGCTGACCGACATGGTCGGCAACAAGTGCCAGCTCGTCGGCGACGATCTTTTCGTCACCAACGTCACCCGCCTTGCCGACGGCATCAAGAACGGTCGCGCCAATTCCATCCTGATCAAGGTCAACCAGATCGGTTCGCTCACGGAGACGCTCGCCGCCGTCGAGATGGCCTACAAGGCCGGTTATACCGCGGTGATGTCGCATCGCTCCGGCGAGACGGAAGATTCCACCATCGCCGATCTCGCGGTCGCTACCAATTGCGGGCAGATCAAGACCGGCTCGCTCGCGCGCTCCGATCGGACCTCGAAGTACAATCAGCTTCTCCGCATCGAGCAGGAGCTCGGCAAGCAGGCGAAATATGCCGGCAAGACGGCGCTGAAGGCGCTGGCCTGATTTCGCCAAGCGGAACGTCATTGGGAAAAGCGGTCGCGCACGACGCGGCCGCTTTTTGCTTTGGTCGAGGGCTGCCCTTGCTCGCGGTGGTCAGGGAACCTAATTGAAGACGACAGATATGAAGCAGGGAGGACTGAACATGGCTTTGGAAGGCGCGAGCGGACTGCAACTGCGTTCGCTGATCAAGAACAGCGGCGAACTGGAAATTTCGCTGGTCGAAATTCCGACCCCTGAACCCGCTGATGACGAAGTCGTGGTGCGGGTCGAGGCGACCCCGATCAATCCGTCCGATCTCGGCCTGCTGACCGGTCCCGCCGATCTCTCCACTGCCAAGGCCTCCGGCACCAAGCAGATGCCTGTCATCATGGCAAAGGTGCCGCAAGCTGCGATGAGGGCGATGGCGGCGCGGCTCGATCAATCCCTGCCGGTCGGCAATGAAGGCGCGGGTGTCGTGATCAGGACTGGCTCGTCGGACGCTGCGAAGGCGCTGATGGGCAAGACCGTCTCAGCGATCGGTGGCGCGATGTATTCGCAGTATCGCACCGTCAAGGCCTCCGACTGCATGGCGCTGCCGGCGGGGACAACGGCGGCCGACGGTGCGTCCTGGTTCGTCAATCCGCTGACGTCGCTCGGCATGACCGAGACCATGCGCCGCGAGGGTCACAAGGCGCTGGTGCATACGGCCGCCGCCTCCAATCTCGGGCAGATGCTGAACAAGATCTGCATCAAGGACGGGATTCCGCTGGTCAACATCGTGCGCAAACCGGAGCAGGCGGAGATCCTGCGCAAGATCGGCGCGAAGTACGTGATCGATTCCTCCGCGCCCACTTTCATGGACGATCTCACCAACGCGCTGGCCGAGACGGGGGCGACGATCGCATTCGATGCGATCGGCGGCGGTAAGCTCGCCAGTCAAATCCTCACCTGCATGGAAGCCGCGATCAACCGCGACGCCAAGGTCTACAGCCGCTACGGCTCCAGCGTGCACAAGCAGGTCTATATCTATGGCAGCCTCGATACCGGACCGACCGAGCTCGTCCGCAACTTCGGCCTGATCTGGGGCGTCGGCGGCTGGCTGTTGACCCCGTTCCTCATGAAGATCAGTGCAGCCGATCGGCAGCGCCTGCGCGAGCGCGTGGCAGCCGAGCTGAAGACCACGTTCGCGAGCCACTACACCAAGGTGGTGTCACTCTCCGAGGCGCTCGACCTTTCAAATCTCGCCGAATATGCGAAGCGCGCCACCGGCGAGAAATTCCTGATCAACCCGCACAAGGCGGGATGAGGGGGAGCGAGGCGAAGTTTCCCCGGCCAAGGCAGACTCGCGCTGGCGCGCACGGATGAAGATGATCCTCGCGCCGGCGGAAGGACGGGCGCCTTTTGAGAAACGCTGCGTTTCCCAATTCGCGTGATGCATGCACTTGCATGTTTATGGTCTTCTCGTTTAAGTGCGCGCGGAACCCGTCACCTATCCAAGGACAGCCCAATGGCCCATACCATCGTCACCCTCGTCGGCAGCCTGCGCAAGGAGAGCTTTTCGCTCAAGATCGCCAATGCGCTGGCCAGGCTTGCGCCATCCTCCCTCAAGCTCGAGGTGATCACGCCAGCGGGCATCTCCTTCTTCAACCAGGATCTCGAGGCGAACCCGCCCGCGGACTGGCTGTCGTTCCGCGACAAGCTGCAGGCCTCGAACGGCGTCATCTTCGTCACGCCGGAATACAATCGCTCGATCCCAGGCGTGCTCAAGAATGCCATCGACGTTGGCTCGCGCCCGTATGGCAAGAGCTCCTTCAACGGCAAGCCGGTTGGCATCGTCTCCAACTCGCCGGGCCCGCTCGGCGGCGTCAGCGCGGCCAAGCATCTGCAGAACATTTTGCCGGGCATTTGCGGACCGATCATGCAGCAGCCCGAAACCTATCTGAATGCCATCGGCGACGCCTTTGACGCCAATGGCGAGCTCGCAAGGGAATCGCTCAAGCCGGTGCTGCAGGCCTATATCGATGCGTTTGCGGCCCACGTCGAAAAGCACAACAAGTAAGCGCCATCGGAGCCTCGGTCCTGATTGAATCAGGACCGAGGCTCCGGACTGTTGTTTTGACGCGTTTTCTTCACGCGACCGATATCCACTTCGCTCGAAAACGCGCCGCTTGCGGGCAGTATCCTTAGCGCTCCGTTAACCGCAACGATACATGCTGCCGCGCATGGTCACCCGCCAGCGCCTCAAATCCTTCCTGACCGGCCTTGCCCTCTACACCATGGCGGCGGCCATGATCGGCTATTTCGGGGTCAACGCCTATACAGGCCGCTACGGCCTGAACGCCCAGCAGGAGCTCGACCAGGAGATCGTCACGCTGACCGCCGAGCTCGCCCGGCTCAAGCAGGAACGGGCCGACAGCGAAAAGCGCGTCTCGCTTCTCCGGACCGACCGGGTCGATCCCGACATGCTGGACGAGCGGGCGCGGTTCCAGCTCGATTATGTCAATCCGCATGATCTGGTGCGGATGATTCATCCAAAGTAGACTGCTTCCAAACGAGCTTCCCGGCGGCGCTGACGAGCGCGCGCTACTCTACGGAAGTCGGTACCCCGATTTGACAGAGATCAAACGGGGCGGGGCAGGGGTGCCCTAGCAATTTCAGAAGGGAGAGGAGCGCCGAACGCGATGAAAGATCGCCAGCTCGCGCAGCATGCGGCCCTGGTCGAAGCCGCCATAGCATCAGGCCATGCGGCGAAATCCGCCGTGGTGGCGTCGTGGTGCCGCTCCCTGCGGCTGCATCATCTCAATCCCGAGGGCAAGCGGACGCCGGTCAGGCTGAGTGAAGCCGAGCTCCGGCAGGCTTGCGCACGGGCCGAACCGTTGCTCCATGCAGCCCGACCCGTGATGGACCGGCTCTATCAGGCCGTTGGCGCGAGCGGCTGCTGCGTCCTGCTGGCCGGCGATGACGGAATTCCGGTCGCGCGCCGCGGGGCCGCGGGCGACGACCCCACCTTCGAATCCTGGGGGCTGTGGACCGGCGCGGTCTGGAGCGAGCAGCACGAAGGCACCAACGGCATCGGCACCTGCCTGGTCGAGAAGCGGCCACTGACCATCGACCGCGACCAGCACTTCTTCACCCGCAACACGCTTTTGAGCTGCACGGCGGCGCCGATCTATGACCAGGACGCAAAACTCGCCGGCGTGCTCGATGTGTCCTCCTGCCGCGCCGACCGCACGGAAGGGTTTGCCGATCTGATCACGCTTGCGGTGACCGAAGCCGCGCGGCGCATCGAGGCAGATATTTTCAGGGCGGCGTTTCCCAAAGCGAGGATCGTGCTGACGCCACCGCTCGACGGCAATGGCGGCGGATTGCTTGCGATCGATGCCGATGACCTGGTTGTCGGCGCGACGCGTTCGGCGCGGCTCGCCCTTGGGCTTGCACCTGATCGCGCTTTCCGCGCCGTGCCGGCCGCCGATCTCCTGGGCGGCCCGGGCGCTGCGCAGGAGCAGTTCGATGACGTCGAACGCAGCATCCTGCAACGCGCGCTGTTGCGTGCGGATGGCAATGTGTCAGCCGCGGCAAAAGCTCTTGGCGTCAGCCGTGCGACCTTGCATCGCAAGCTGAAGCGGTTCGAGATCAAGCCGCACTGACCTGAGCCGCCATACGGATCGCTGCGTGACGCAACGAACGTTACGTCCGCCTTCGCGGTTGAGATCCGTGCTGTCTTGCATCGACCAGCGGCCCTTCCTCGCTCTCGAAGAGGATTCGTTCCGCAGCGCCTTCAAGATCATCGTATTGATTGCTGCGCAAAGACCACAGAAACGCGCCGAGGCCAACCAGTCCCATGCCGACAGCAACAGGAACGAGGAAAAAGAAGTCGATCATGGCAGTGCTCATGGCTGCACAGCCCGATAGGCGTGCCAGGTGGCATGGCCGAGCAGTGGATAGATCACGATCAATCCAAGCATGCCGGTGGCGAGGCTTAGCAGGAACAGCATCAGCACGATTGCTGCCCAGATCAGGAGGACGCGCAAATTATTCCAGACCAGCGCCATGCTCGAGCCCATCGCTGTCAGCGCGTCGACAGGCTCGTTCACCAGCATCGGGACGGAGAAGACGCTGATCGCAAATGAGAATGCCGCGAATAGCCCGCCGACGGCGGTGCCGACCACAAGCATGGCCCATCCGGTTTTGGTGGTGAACAGCATCGGCGCGATATGATCCAGGCCGGGGAAGGGCAACAGCCCGAAAAACAGCGCGTAAATGAGAACGGCGGCGCGCATCCACACCATCGTCAGCAGGCAAAGCAGCACGCCGGTGAACAGGATCTGTCCGCCCGAGCGTGGCCTGACGCACAGCAGATCGCCCCAATGCAGCGGCAGTCCCTCCTCGATCCGCCGGCTCTTTTCATAGAGCCCGACAGCCAGGATCGGCCCGACCACCATGAAGCCTGCGAAGGCCGGAAACAGGATGTAGTCGCGGCCCGACGCGACCAGGCCCCAGACCAACGCAACCGAGATCAGGAAGATCAAGAAGCCATGGAAGAGGCTCGGCGCGGGCTGGTTGACAAAATCCCGATAACCCAGCGACAGCCATTTGAATGGGTCGGCCGCCGTCAATTGGCGCGCCCATCGATTTGGGGTCGGGACTGGCGGCGATACGGAAGGGATGATCGTCATGGCGGAGCCCTTTGCCTGAGCGGCGTGCAGGACGATTGCGCGGCGCCGAACATCCCGGAGCCGGCGATGTTTTCGCCCGGCCTGACATGGGCGACGCAGGACGGCTGCGATGCAATCGAGACATAGACAAGGTGCGCGTTCGCGGCCAGCAGGGCTGCCAGGGCCAAACCGACCAGAAGCCAGAGCCGGGTCGAGCTGGAGGTGCTCACGGCGCCGCCGTCCGTTTGTCTAGGAGATAAAGCGTCAGGATCTTGCGATCGAGCTCGGATAGTCGCGCCTCCCAGGTCGGCATGTGGCCCTGGCGCCCGCCCCAGATCGTGGTGTCGATGGTCTCGAGATCGCCGCCATAGATCCAGAACTGGTCGGTCAGGTTGGGAGCGCCGGCCTCGCTGTTGCCCTTGGCATCAGCGCCGTGACAGGCCACGCAGTTCGCGGCGAAGATAGCTTTGCCGGCCTCGACATTCTTGGGATCGACCGCCCTGGAGCCCGGATTCGACAGCGAGTAGACATAGCTTGCGGCCTTGAAAACGTCCTCGCGCTTGAGCATCTGGTCGCGCCCGAACGCCGGCATCTGCGAGACGTGAGTATCTGGATGTGCGGAGTTGATGCCGACGCGGATGGTGTTGAAAATGTCCTCCGGCTTGCCGCCCCAGAGCCACGATGAGGTCGTCAGATTCGGGAAGCCGGGGCCTCCCTTGGCATCGACGCCATGGCAGGCTGCGCAATTGTTGCCGAACAAGGTATGGCCGGTTTCGCGCACGATGGTCATCAGGGCGGGGTCGGCCGCAATGGCGCCATAGCTTTCGCTTGCGATCTTGCCAGACCAAATGCTGCGGTCCAGGGCTTCTTGCTTCAGCGCAGCGGTGACGATGCGATGCTGATCAATCCCGAGCAGGCCGCGGGTATAGCTGGTGCCGATCGGCCATGCCGGCATGAGCACCCAGTAGACGAGCGAAAACAGGAAGGCCGCGGTGAGGAACAGATACACCACGCGCGGGACCGGCGTGTTGAGTTCGGTAATCCCGTTCCACTCGTGACCCGTGGTCAGGTAGCCGGTCAGGCCATCGCGCGCGGGCTGATGGTCATTCTCTACCGCCATGGCTTGTCCTCGTCGCGAAAGATCGACTGCGCGGCTTGATCGAAGCGTTTCTTGTTCGCGGGCCAGAATGTGTATGCCAGCACTGCAGCTGATAGCGCCATGAGATAAAGCAGGCCAAAAGACTTGGCGAAGCCGACCAGGACATCATGCGCGACGCTCATCGGACGGCTCCGGCCTGCGCGAGGGACTTTTGGGCGGCATCGGTCAGATGTCCGAGAACCTGCAGATAGGCAATCAGGGCGTCCATCTCGGTCAATTGGTTGGGGAGCCCGTCGAAAGCTCGCACGGTCGTGGCCTTGCCATAGCGCTTGCTGATGCCGTCGGCCTGCGGTGTATCCGGGTTTGACTGGCCATAGGCATCAAGCGCGGCATTTTCGATCATGTCGTCCGTATAGGGCACGCCGACCCTCCGCTGCGCCTTGAGGTGCAGTGAGAGATCGTCGGTGCGAAGCTCCGTCGTGAGCAGCCAGGTGTAGGCGGGCATCACGGAGACGGGGACCACGTCACGCGGGTTCTTCAGATGCGCGACATGCCACTGGTCCGAATATTTCTCGCCGATGCGGGCAAGGTCCGGTCCAGTGCGCTTGGACCCCCAGAGCATCGGATGGTCGTACTTGGATTCGACCGCTAGCGAATAAGGTCCGTAACGGTCCACCTCGTCGGCCAATGTGCGGATCATCTGCGAATGGCAGGCATAGCAGCCTTCGCGGATGTAGATGTTGCGTCCGGCGAGTTCGAGCGGCGTGTAAAGCCGCATGTCAGGAGCATCTTCCACCGTTTGGTGGATCGTGAACAGCGGGGCGATTTCGACCAGGCCGCCGATGCTGGCGACCCCGATAATGGCGAGCACCAGGCTGATAGCCTTGCGCTCCAGCTGATAGTGAACTCCGAAGATCGACATCTTGCTCACTCCGCCGGTTGGGCCGCCATCCCTGCCGACGGCGCTGGCGCCGGCGCGTCGCCTGGCTTCTCCAACGGGAGCTTGGCAAAGCGGATGGTCATCCAGACATTGTAGGCGCCGATGCAGCCGCCGGTCAGGAACAACAGTCCGCCGACGGCGCGGGCGACGTAGTAGGGGCGCATCGCAACCAGCGAATCCAGGAATGAGTAGGCCAGGGTCCCGCTCTCATTGTAAGTTCGCCACATCAGCCCTTGCACAATTCCGGAATTCCACATCGCGAAGACGTAGACGATGGTGCCGGCCAGCGCGAACCAGAAGTGCGCTTCGACCAGCCGGTCGGAGTACATGGCCTCGCGCTTCCACAGCCATGGCACCAGCGCGTAGATCGAACCGAAGGTGATCATGGCTACCCAACCCAGCGCGCCGGCGTGAACATGGGCGATCGTCCAATCGGTATAGTGCGAGAGCGAATTGACAGACCGGATCGCCATGAACGATCCCTCGAATGTGGTAAGCCCGTAGAACACCGCTGCGACCATCATGAAGCGGAGGGTCGCATCGTCCCGGACCTTTCTCCAGGCGCCGTTGAGGGTCAGTAGCGCGTTCCCTGCCGACGCCCAGGACGGGATCAAAAGCATCAGCGAGAAGGTCATGCCCAGCGTCTGCACCCACTGCGGCAAGGCCGTGTAATGCAGGTGGTGGGAGCCCGCCCACATGTAGAAGAAGGTGATGCCCCAGAATGAGATGATCGACAGGCGATAGGAAAAGATCGGGCGGCCCGCGCGCATCGGCAGGAAGTAGTACAGCATGCCGAGAAATCCGGAGGTCAGAAAGAAAGCTACCGCGTTATGACCATACCACCATTGTATCATCGCATCCTGGACACCTGAAAACAACGAATAGCTCTTGGCGCTCCCGAGCGAGACCGGGACGGCGATATTGTTGACGATGTGCAGCATCGCCACGACCAGGATGAAGGCCATGTAATACCAGTTGGAGACGTAGATATGCGGCTCCTTGCGGCGGGCGAGCGTGCGCAGGTAGATCAGGAAATAGGTGATCCAGACGATCACCAGCCAGATGTCGGCGTACCATTCCGGCTCGGCATATTCCTTGGACTGGGTAATCCCCATCATGTAGCCGGTGACGGCGAGAATGCAGAAGAGGTTATAACCAATCAGTACGAACCACGGACTGAGCTGGTCCGGAAGCCGCGCCCGCGAAGTTCGCTGTAGCACGTAAAGCGAGGTCGCGATCAAGCCGTTGCCGCCGAAGCCGAAGATGACCGATGTCGTGTGGACCGGCCTGATGCGACCGAAGCTCGACCAGCCTTGACCGAAGGTGAGATCGGGATTGACGAGTTGCCATGCGACCAAGTCCCCAACGGCGAGGCCGAACACAGCCCACCCGATTGCCAAGACGACACCGGCCTTGATCGGGTCGTCATAGTAGTGGGCAAAACGGTCGTCTGAAGGCTCCGGGCAGTAGTAACTTCTGCCGATGAGAAAGATCACGCCGGTTGCGTACACGAAGATGAGTGCGCCATGTATCCCGAGCGGATCGTTGCGGCCGGCCAATCCGAGCATCAGGCCTAACAAGGCAACGCAAATGCTGATCAGGATTGCGGCCCGGCGCTCATTCAACGTGAGTTGGGCAATCATGGCATCCTCGGTTAAGGGTTGATCACCTTCAATTCGACGTGCCTATCACCAGTCATGCCAAAGGGCTCCACGAAACGATGGAACAGTTCGTCCAATGCGGCGCGATGCGCTGCAATGGGCGAAACGCTGCAATGATCCATGAATTTGAGTGGGCGCCCCGTTGCGGCCGTCAAATGGCTAACATGGGCTATGCCTTCGAGCTAGTACAAAACTGACATCTCGTCTGGCAAGAGCTCGGCGCCAATTCAGCGGCTCACCGGTTTTGCGCTGCAATTGGCATGGCCGGTCCGCTCCGACCGTTTCCCCTGCGTCGGCGGGCAGTGGCGTCGGATGACGTGGCACGACCCAAGACTGTCGCAAATCTGCGACAGGTCGTGCCCACGAGCTGTTGCACCCCCGCTGACTTTCTCTCCCGCGCACGACATCGTCTCCCGCAGTCGCGAACACGCGACGGGACAATGCAAACAACACACAGCGGGAGTGAACACATGAACAAGCCGGAACTCTTGATAGCAGGCAAATCTCCGTTCGCGGAGCGCTATGACAATTTCATTGGCGGCAAATGGCTGGCGCCGCGTGCGGGCCAGTATTTCGATAACGTCTCGCCGGTCACCGGCCAGGTCGTCTGCAAGATCGCGCGCTCGGATGCGCAGGATATCGAGGCGGCGCTCGACGCGGCTCACGCCGCCAAGGATGCCTGGGGGCGCACCAGTGTCGTCGAGCGTGCCATCATCCTCAACCGCATCGCCGATCGCATGGAAGCCAATCTGGAGCGGCTTGCGGTCGCCGAGACCTGGGACAATGGCAAGCCGATCCGCGAGACCCGCGCCGCCGACGTGCCGCTCGCCATCGATCACTTCCGCTATTTCGCCGGCGTCGTGCGCGGTCAGGAAGGCACGCTCGCCGAGATCGACCAGGACACCGTCGCCTATCATTTCCATGAGCCGCTTGGCGTGGTCGGCCAGATCATTCCATGGAACTTCCCACTGCTGATGGCGTGCTGGAAGCTCGCGCCGGCGCTGGCTGCCGGCAACTGCGTCGTGCTCAAGCCGGCCGAGCAGACCCCGGCCTCGATCCTGGTCTGGATTGAGCTGGTCGCCGATCTCTTGCCGCCCGGCGTCCTCAACATCGTCAACGGATTTGGCCTTGAGGCCGGCAAGCCCCTTGCCTCGAGCAATCGCATTTCCAAGATCGCCTTCACCGGCGAGACCACGACGGGCCGGTTGATTATGCAATATGCCAGCCAGAACCTGATCCCGGTCACGCTGGAGCTCGGCGGCAAATCGCCCAACATCTTCTTCAAGGACGTGGCGGCCGAGGACGATGATTTCCTCGACAAGGCGATCGAGGGCTTTGTGATGTTCGCCCTCAACCAGGGCGAGGTCTGCACCTGCCCGAGCCGCGCGCTGGTGCATGAGGCGATCTTCGACCGCTTCATGGAGCGGGCGCTGGGCCGCGTCGCCGCCATCAAGCAGGCCGACCCGCGCGACCCCGCCACCATGATCGGCGCACAGGCCTCCAAGGAGCAGCTGGAGAAGATCCTGTCCTACATCGATATCGGCAAGCAGGAGGGCGCCAAGCTGCTCGCCGGCGGCAAGCGTGCCGATCTCGGTGGTGAGCTCAGCGGCGGCTTCTATGTCCAGCCGACGGTGTTCCAGGGCAACAACAAGATGCGGATCTTCCAGGAGGAGATCTTCGGCCCGGTCGTTTCCGTCACCACCTTCAAGACCGACGACGAGGCGCTCGCGATCGCCAACGACACGCTCTATGGCCTGGGTGCCGGTGTCTGGAGCCGCGATGCCAACCGCTGCTACCGGTTCGGCCGGGCCATCCAGGCCGGCCGGGTCTGGACCAACTGCTATCACGCCTATCCGGCGCACGCGGCGTTCGGCGGCTATAAGCAGTCGGGCATCGGGCGCGAGACCCACAAGATGATGCTCGACCACTATCAGCAGACCAAGAATCTCCTGGTCAGCTACAGCCCGAAGAAGCTCGGCTTCTTCTGAGAAGACCTTAAGTCTACCTCCCAGACTTGAGCCTGATCAGGGACTTGGCGGCACGGCGCGTGGATGCGCAGTGCCGCCTTCTTTGTTTGTTTTTGTTTGTTCGGAGGTCATCATAGCGACCGGCGCAATATGACTATCCGAATCCTGCGCTGGCCTTTGCAAAACTTTCATCGTCGCTGCATTGCGGCACTGCAAAAACATCCACGGTATCAAGCCAATCCTTCCACGCCGGATGGAGTTAGGTTAGAGAGGGCTCGATAACCCCCTCCTGATGCCGGAATTGTCATGGCCGCACCCAAAAAAGCCGCAGCGAAAGAACCGAATGCAGAAACGGGCAATGGTTCGACTGCGGAGTTCACGACAGAGCAGGAGCTGAAGGCGCTGCGCGACATGCTCCTGATCCGGCGCTTTGAGGAAAAGGCCGGCCAGCTCTACGGCATGGGTGCAATCGGCGGCTTCTGCCATCTTTATATCGGCCAGGAAGCCGTGGTGGTCGGCGTGCAGATGGCCATGAAACCGGGTGACGAGGTCATAACGGGCTACCGGGATCACGGCCACATGCTCGCCACCGGCATGGACCCCAAAGGCGTCATGGCCGAGCTCACTGGCCGCCGCGGCGGCTATTCCAAGGGCAAGGGCGGCTCCATGCACATGTTCAGCAAGGAGCAGAATTTCTATGGCGGCCACGGCATCGTCGGCGCGCAGGTTTCGCTCGGCACCGGGCTCGCGTTTGCCAACCGCTATCGCGGTAACGATTCCGTCAGCCTGACCTATTTCGGCGACGGTGCGGCCAACCAGGGCCAGGTCTATGAGAGCTTCAACATGGCGGAGCTCTGGAAACTGCCGGTGGTCTACGTCATCGAGAACAACCGCTACGCCATGGGCACAGCGGTGACCCGCGCCTCGGCCCAGCAGGATTTCTCCAAGCGCGGCGTCTCCTTCAATATTCCCGGCGAGCAGGTCGACGGCATGGACGTCCGTGCGGTGAAGGCCGCCGCCGACAAGGCGATCGCCTGGTGCCGCGCCGGCAAGGGGCCCTACATCCTGGAGATGCAGACCTATCGCTATCGCGGCCACTCGATGTCGGATCCGGCGAAGTACCGCACGCGCGAGGAGGTCGAAAAGGTCCGTCACGACTCCGACCCGATCGAACAGGTGCGCAATCGCCTCCTGGCAGCCAAGATGCCTGAGGAAGATCTGAAGAAGATCGATGCCGAGGTGCGCGAGATCGTCAATGCCGCGGCGGACTTCGCCCAGCATGATCCCGAGCCCGATCCGGCCGAGCTCTACACCGACATCTACCGCTAACAGCGCACGCAAGCCGCTCATTTCCGGAGTCCCCATGCCCATTCAAGTGCTGATGCCTGCGCTGTCGCCCACCATGGAAAAGGGCAATCTGGCGAAATGGCTGAAAAAGGAAGGCGAGACCATCAAATCCGGCGACGTCATTGCCGAGATCGAGACCGACAAGGCGACCATGGAGGTCGAGGCGACCGATGAGGGCACGCTCGGCAAGATCCTGATCCCCGAAGGCACGGCCGACGTTGCCGTGAACACGCCGATCGCGACCATTCTCGTTGACGGCGAAAGCGCGGCCGACCTTGCCAAGGTCTCCGCAGCGCCCGCGAAGCAGGAGAAGGCCGCGGAGTCTGCGCCTCCCGCGGAAGCCAGGAGCCAGGCGCCCGCCTCGCCCGCGCCGGCTGCACCGCAGGCCGTTGCCGCCCCCGATCCCGAGGTGCCCGCCGGCACCGAGATGGTTACCCAGACCATCCGCGAAGCGCTGCGCGATGCGATGGCCGAAGAGATGCGCCGCGATCCTGACGTCTTCATCATGGGTGAGGAGGTCGCGGAGTATCAGGGCGCCTACAAGGTGACCCAGGGTCTGCTGCAGGAGTTCGGCGCCAGGCGCGTGATCGATACGCCGATCACCGAGCACGGCTTTGCCGGTGTCGGCGTCGGTGCGGCGATGACCGGGTTGAAGCCGATCGTCGAGTTCATGACCTTCAACTTCGCCATGCAGGCAATCGACCAGATCATCAACTCGGCAGCGAAGACGCTCTATATGTCCGGCGGCCAGATGGGCTGCTCCATCGTGTTCCGTGGTCCAAACGGTGCCGCAGCCCGCGTTGCCGCCCAGCACAGCCAGGACTATTCGGCGTGGTATTCGCAAATCCCCGGCCTCAAAGTGATCGCGCCGTACTCGGCCGCCGATTACAAGGGCCTACTCAAATCCGCGATCCGCGATCCCAATCCGGTGATCTTCCTCGAGAACGAGGTGCTGTACGGCCACACGGGCGAGGTGCCCAAGCTCGAGGATTACGTCATCCCGATCGGCAAGGCGCGCGTGGCGCGGCAGGGCAGCCATGTCACGCTCATCTCATGGTCGATGGGCATGTCTTACGCGCTGAAGGCCGCCGAAGAACTCGCCAAGGAAGGCATCGAGGCCGAGGTGATCGACCTGCGCACGCTGCGTCCGATGGACACCGAAACCGTCGTCGCATCGGTGAAGAAGACCGGGCGCGCGGTCACGGTTGAAGAGGGCTGGCAGCAGAGCGGGGTCGGGGCGGAGGTTGCCGCGCGTATCATGGAGCACGCCTTCGATTATCTCGACGCGCCGGTGCTGCGGGTGTCCGGCAAGGACGTGCCGATGCCCTATGCCGCAAACCTGGAAAAGCTCGCGCTGCCCTCTGCCGCCGAGGTGGTGCAGGCCGCCAAGGCCGTTTGCTACAGGTAGAGCCATGGCAGGTCCCAAGGAGCAGCCGTTACCGCCAGATGTGATCGGCCGCGACGACGCCACCGAAGTGCTGCGCGCCTTCGTGCTCGATGGGGGCTTATCGATCGCCTTCACCCGCGCCTTCGAGGAGCCGGAGATGTGGGGGCTGCTCTTGGTCGATATCGCCCGCCATGCCGCGCGCGCCTATGCCCGCGAGAGCGACTATAGCGAGGAAGAGGCGCTGGAGCGCATCCTGGACATGTTCAGCGCCGAGCTCGAACGTCCGACCGATGTCGGCACCACCACGCCGCGCTCGCAAAAGGGCCACTGACGGTGGCCCTTGATCACGATCATTACGACTTGAGAGTTAGCTTTGTGAGGTCCGCATGCCCATCAACATCCTGATGCCTGCGCTGTCGCCGACAATGGAGAAGGGCAACCTGGCCAAGTGGCTCAAGAAAGAGGGCGACAAGGTCAAGTCTGGCGACGTCATTGCCGAGATCGAGACCGACAAGGCGACCATGGAGGTCGAGGCGGTCGACGAGGGCACGATCGCGAAGATCCTGGTGCCCGAGGGCACGCAGGACGTGCCGGTCAACAATGTCATCGCGGTGCTCGCCGGGGACGGTGAGGATGTGAAGGCCGCGGCCAGCGGCGCTGCCGGCGCGGCGCCGCCAAAGCCTGCCGCCGCCGAGGCGCCTGCACCCAAGCCGGCGGCTACGCCTGGACCCGCTGCATCACCTGCACCGGCACCTGCGCCTGTCGCGGCAGCCGCGCCGCCGCCGGCCGCGGCACAAGCCAACGGCCACGGCCGCATCTTCTCCTCTCCGCTGGCGCGGCGTCTCGCCAAGGAGGCGGGGATCGACCTGTCGCGCATCGTCGGCAGCGGCCCGCATGGCCGCATCATCGCGCACGACGTCGAGGAGGCGAAGTCCGGCAAGGGCCTGAAGGCTCCGGCAGCCGCGCCTGCTGCGGGGCCTTCGCTCGCGCCCTCGATGTCGGACAAGCAGATCCTGTCGCTGTTCGAGCCGGGCTCCTACGAGATCATCCCGCATGACGGCATGCGCCGTACCATCGCGCAGCGGCTCACGGCCTCCGTGCAGAACGTGCCACACTTCTATCTGACCATCGACTGCGACATCGGACGCCTGCTCGACGCACGCGAGCAGATCAATGCCGCAGCGCCGAAGGACAAGGAGAAGAAGCCGCTCTACAAGCTCTCGGTGAACGACTTCGTCATCAAGGCGATGGCGGTCGCGCTGCAGCAGATCCCGAACTGCAATGTGAGCTGGACCGAGGGCGGCATGGTCAAGCACAAGCATTCCGACATCGGCGTTGCCGTTGCGATGCCCGGCGGCCTGATCACGCCGATCATCCGCAAGGCCGAGACCAAGTCGCTGTCGACCATCTCCAATGAGATGAAGGATTTCGCGGCCCGCGCGCGCTCCCGCAAGCTCAAGCCCGAGGAATATCAGGGCGGCACCACCGCCGTCTCCAACCTCGGCATGTACGGCATCAAGGACTTCACAGCGGTGATCAACCCGCCGCATGCGACCATCCTTGCGGTCGGCACCAGCGAGGAGCGTGCGGTGGTGCGCGAGGGCAAGATCGAGATTGCCAACATGATGAGCGTGACCTTGTCCTGCGACCACCGCGCCATCGACGGCGCGCTGGGCGCGGAGCTGATCGGCGCGTTCAAGCGGCTGATCGAGAATCCCGTGATGATGATGGTGTAAGCGGCCCCTCGCATCGGGCCGATCTTGCAAAATATGGTTGAGTAGGGCGGAAACAGCATGGCCGACACATCCTTCGACGTCATCATCATCGGCTCCGGTCCAGGCGGCTATGTCACTGCGATCCGCGCGGCGCAGCTTGGTCTGAAGACCGCGATCGTGGAGAAATCCTATCTCGGCGGCATTTGCCTGAACTGGGGCTGCATTCCGACCAAGGCGCTTTTGCGCTCGGCCGAGATCTATCACTACATGCAGCACGCCAAGGATTACGGGCTGTCCGCCGAGAACATCGGCTTCGACGCCAAGGCCGTGGTGCAGCGCTCGCGCGGGGTGTCAAAGCGCCTCAATGACGGCGTCGGCTTCCTGATGAAGAAGAACAAGGTCACGGTGATCTGGGGCGAAGCGTCGATCGACGCGCCGGGCAAGGTGACCGTGAAGAAGTCCGCTGTCGAGGGGCCCAAGGGCGCGCAGGGCGAGGGCGCCTATCAGGCCAAGCACATCATCATCGCGACCGGCGCCCGGCCACGCGTGCTGCCGGGGCTCGAGCCCGACAAGAAGCTGGTCTGGACCTATTTCGAGGCCATGGTGCCGGAACGGATTCCGAAAAAGCTGCTCGTCGTCGGCTCCGGCGCGATCGGGATCGAGTTCGCCTCCTTCTTCCATACCATGGGCAGCGACGTCACCGTGGTCGAGGTGCTGCCGCAGATCCTGCCCGTCGAAGACGCCGAGATCGCGGGCCTTGCGCGCAAGCGCTTCGAGAAGCAGGGCATCAAGATCATCACCAGCGCGAAAGTGACCAAGCTCGACAAGAAGGCCGACAGCGTCGTCGCCACCATCGACGACGGCAAGGGCCCGACGACTGTCGAGTTCGAGCGTGTCATCTCGGCCGTCGGCGTGGTCGGCAATATCGAGAACCTTGGCCTGGAAAAGCTCGGCGTCAAAACCGACCGCGGCACCATCGTGATCGACGGCCTCTGCAAGACAAGCGTACCCGGCATCTATGCCATCGGCGACGTCGCTGGCCCCCCGATGCTCGCCCACAAGGCCGAGCATGAGGGCGTGATCTGCGTCGAGGGCATCAAGGGCCTGCATCCGCACCCAATGGACAAGAACCTCATCCCGGGCTGCACATACTGCCATCCGCAGGTCGCCTCCGTCGGTCTGACCGAGGCAAGAGCGAAAGAGGGCGGCCGCGAGATCCGCGTCGGCCGCTTCCCCTTTGTCGGCAACGGCAAGGCAATCGCACTCGGCGAGGACCAGGGGCTGGTGAAGGTGATCTTCGACAAGAAGACCGGGCAATTGTTAGGGGCGCACATGATCGGCGCCGAGGTCACCGAGCTGATCCAGGGCTATGTCGTCGCCATGAACCTGGAGACGACCGAAGAGGAGTTGATGCACACCGTGTTCCCGCATCCGACCCTGTCGGAGATGATGAAGGAAGCAGTGCTCGACGCCTATGGGCGTGTGCTGAACATTTGACACCGCCGTCATTGCAAGGCCGTAATAAGTCCAGAGCCACGCACTACCACTCTGGATTGCTTCGCTTCGCTCGCAATGACGAACCACTGGCACAAGAGAAAGAAGAAAGCCCGTGAAAGACAACGACAATCTCACCATCGAGCGCCCGACCTTCGTCACCCATCTCGAATGCGCGATGGAAGGCGACCACTATCCCGCCGACCAGGTCCACAATCTCTCCAAGGCCGGCAAGCCGCTCTTGGTCCGCTACGATCTTGCCGGGGTCAAGAAGGCGCTGACCAAGGACGCGCTCAGCCTGCGCCCCGCCGACATGTGGCGCTACCGCGAGCTGCTCCCGGTGCGCCACTGCAAGGACATCGTGAGCCTCGGCGAAGTCACGACGCCGCTGATCCGTCTGCCAAGGCTCGCCAAAAAGCTCGGCGGCGGCGAGATCATCGTGAAAGATGAGGGGCGGCTGCCGACCGGGTCATTCAAGGCGCGCGGGCTTGTGATGGCGGTGTCGATGGGCAAGGCGCTCGGCATCAAGCATATGGCGATGCCGACCAACGGCAATGCGGGCGCAGCGCTCGCAGCCTATGCGACGTCCTGCGGCATCAAGACCACCATCTTCTGCCCGGCCGATACGCCGGAGGTGAATGTCAGCGAGATCGAGCTGCAGGGTGCGACCGTCTACCGAGTCAACGGGTTGATCGACGATTGCGGCAAGATCGTCGGCGAGGGCAAGGCGAAGGTCGGCTGGTTTGACACCTCGACCCTGAAGGAGCCCTACCGCATCGAGGGCAAGAAGACGATGGGGCTGGAGCTTGCGGAGCAGCTCGGCTGGGACGTGCCCGACGTCATTTTCTATCCGACCGGCGGCGGCACCGGCCTGATCGGCATGTGGAAGGCCTTTGCCGAATTGGAGGCCATCGGCTTCGTCGGCTCCAGGCGCCCGCGCATGGTCGCGGTGCAGGCGGAGGGCTGCGCACCGATGGTGCGCGCCTTCGAGAACGGTGTCGAGCACGCGCCGCGCTGGGAGGATGCGCACACCATTGCTTCGGGGATCCGCGTGCCGCAGGCGATCGGAGATTTTCTTATTCTGCGCGCGGTGCGCGAGAGCAAGGGGTTTGCCATCGCCGTGTCCGACGAGAAGATTTCCGCTGCGCTCAGCGATGTCGCGCGCGAAGAGGGCCTGCTGTTGTGCCCCGAGGGTGCTGCGACCTACGCCGCCTATCAGCAGAGCCTCGCCGACGGCCGCGTCAGCAAAAGTGATCGCGTGATGCTGTTCAACTGCGCCACAGGCCTTAAGTATCCCCTGCCGCCGGTGCATCGCATGCTCGATCGGTTGAAGCCGATCGACTATTCGATGTTCTAGTCTCGGTGGCTCATCTTCACCTCTCCAGCGGGGAGAGGTCGGATCGCGCAGCGATCCGGGTGAGGGGCTGCAGCTCGATCGAGAGACCGAAACCCCTCACCCGATTTGCTTGCGCAAATCGACCTCTCCCGTTGGGAGAGGTGGACCACTTCCGCCGTGCTCAACAAGGCGGCATCGCGAGGGAAACGGTGATGCGCAAGGTTGTATTCGCTCTGGCCATGCTGCTGGCATTCTGCAGCAGCGCCGCCGCCGAGAACTATCCCTCGCATCCCATCACCATCGTGGTGCCGTTCGCGGCCGGCGGTCCCTCGGACGCGATGTCGCGGATTCTGGCCGAGCGCATGAAGGTCTCGCTCGGCCAGCCCGTCCTGATCGAGAATGTCACGGGTGCTGGCGGCTCGATCGGGGTCGGACGCGTCGTGCATGCCGCGCCCGACGGCTACACGGTCGGCTTCGGCCATCTCGGCACCCATGTCGCGAATGGCGCGATCTACAAGCTCAATTACGACCTTGTTGGCGATCTCGAGCCGGTGGTGCTGTTGCCGAGCAACCCGATGATCATCGTCTCGCGGAACGGCGTGCCCGCGAAGACGCTTTCCGAACTGATCGCCTGGCTGAAATCGAGGCCCGAGCCGGCCGCAGCGGGGACCGCGGGGGCGGGGTCGGGCAGCCATATCGCCGGGCTTTATTTTGAGAGCACCACGGGCGTGAAGCTGCAGTATGTGCCATATCGCGGCACGGGGCCGGCTATGAACGACCTCGTCGCCGGCCAGATCGACATCATTGTCGACCAGCTCTCCAATTCCATCAACCAGGTGCGCGCCGGCACCATCCGCGGCTATGCCGTCACCGATGACAAGCGCGCCGAATCCGCTCCCGACATCCCAACCACCGATGAGGCCGGCGTGGCCGGCCTGCACATGACCCTGTGGTCGGGGTTGTGGCTGCCCAAGGGCACGCCCAGGGAGATCGTGGAGAAGCTGAACGGCGCCGCAATCGAGGCGCTGAATGACCCGGATGTGCGCAAGGCGCTGGAGAATCTCGGCCTGCAGATGCCGCCTGCCGACAAATTGACCCCTGAGTCGCTTGGCGACTGGCAGAAGGCCGAGATCGCCAAATGGTGGCCGATGATCAAGGCCGCGCATGTGAGCGTCGATTAAGTCTTTGGACGGTCCAGCGTTCGAATCTTGTTTGAAAAGGGTTGCGTCAGGGCAACGCTTGTTGCGATCGGGCAACATTTTTCGAACATTTGGCTCCCGCCGCAGTCCGTTCTTGCCTGCGCCGCTTTTTAGCCACACCCCTCCGTGAAATGATGAAGTTGTAGGCTAGTGGCCCACGGCAGAGGCGGAACAAGATCTCAGGGTTTGAGGTTGATGTTCGGGACTGCGGGGTCTGGCCTCACGGGAACAGGCTTCGCGCGATGGATGCCAAGGTCAACATCAAGGACAGGCTCCCGAGCCGTCATGTGACGGAAGGGCCGGCGCGCGCGCCCCATCGCTCCTATCTCTATGCCATGGGGCTGACGACCGAGCAGATCCACCAGCCACTGGTGGGCGTTGCCTCCTGCTGGAATGAAGCCGCCCCCTGCAATATCGCGCTGATGCGCCAGGCCCAGGCCGTGAAGAAGGGCGTCTCGGCCGGCGGCGGCACCCCACGTGAGTTTTGCACCATCACCGTGACCGATGGCATGGCCATGGGCCACGACGGCATGCGCTCGTCGTTGCCGTCGCGCGAATGTATCGCCGATTCGGTCGAACTGACGGTGCGCGGCCACGCCTATGATGCGCTGGTCGGGCTGGCCGGCTGCGACAAGTCGCTGCCGGGCATGATGATGGCGATGGTCCGCCTCAACGTCCCCTCCATCTTCATCTATGGCGGGTCGATCCTCCCGGGCAATTTCCGCGGCCAGCAGGTCACGGTTCAAGACATGTTCGAGGCCGTCGGCAAGCATTCGGTCGGCGCGATGTCGGACGCTGATCTCGATGAGATCGAGCGGGTCGCGTGCCCTTCGGCTGGTGCGTGCGGTGCACAATTCACCGCCAACACCATGGCGACCGTCTCCGAGGCGATCGGCCTTGCGCTGCCCTATTCGGCCGGCGCGCCAGCGCCTTACGAGATTCGCGATTCCTTCTGCATGACCGCCGGCGAGCAGGTGATGGAGCTGGTGAAGGCCAATATCCGGCCGCGCGACATCGTCACCCGCAAGGCGCTGGAAAATGCTGCGGCTGTTGTTGCAGCATCCGGCGGCTCGACCAATGCTGCGCTGCACCTCCCGGCGATCGCGCATGAGGCCGGCATCAAGTTCGACCTGTTCGATGTCGCCGAAATCTTCAAAAAGACACCATATGTCGCGGATTTGAAGCCGGGTGGCCGTTATGTCGCCAAAGACATGTTTGAAGCTGGTGGCATTCCGCTTCTGATGAAGACATTGCTCGACCACGGCCACTTGCATGGTGACTGCTTGACGGTCACGGGCCGCAGCATCGCCGACAATCTCAAAAGCGTGAAATGGAATCCGCACCAGGACGTGGTGCGGCAGGCGAACAGCCCGATCACCGTCACTGGCGGTGTGGTCGGGCTGCAGGGAAACCTCGCGCCAGAAGGTGCGATCGTGAAAGTCGCGGGCATGTCGAACCTACGTTTCACCGGACCGGCCCGCTGCTTCGACCGCGAAGAGGACGCCTTCGAGGCCGTCCAGAAGCGCACGTATCGGGAAGGCGAGGTCATCGTCATCCGGTATGAGGGGCCGCGCGGCGGTCCCGGCATGCGCGAAATGCTGCAAACCACCGCAGCACTCACCGGGCAGGGCATGGGTGGCAAGATCGCACTCATCACCGACGGTCGTTTCTCCGGCGCCACCCGCGGCTTCTGCATCGGCCATGTCGGCCCGGAGGCGGCGGTGGGCGGTCCGATCGGTCTGCTCGAGGACGGCGACATCATCGAGATCGACGCCGTGGCAGGCACTCTTAACGTGAAATTGACCGATGAAGAGCTTGCCAAACGTAGAACCAAGTGGGCGCCCCGCGAGACGAATCATACATCAGGGGCTCTGTGGAAGTATGCCCAACAGGTTGGGCCGGCAATCGGTGGGGCCGTAACCCATCCGGGCGGTGCGCACGAGAAGCAATGCTATGCGGACATCTGAGCGTATCATTGTTGGGTTGATGGTCGGGGCGTGCTGGATCGCCACGCCGGCGCTCGCCTTCGATGGCGCCCCGGTCAACCAGGATCCCGTGTTGCCCGTGGTCTCGGGCCAGCCCGGCGCGGCCGCAGCCTTGAAGAAGGGCGCGCAATCGACTGGCGCACAGGACACCTCGCTCACCGCACTGCAATATGCGGCCGAGGGTGGCCATCCGATCGCCCAGTGGAAGCTGGGGCGCATGTACGCCAATGGCGAGGGCGTCGCCCAGGATGATCTGCGCGCCTTCGACTATTTCAGCCGCATCGCCAATGCGCATGCCGAGGACAGCCCGTCTGCGCCGCAGGCGCAGATCGTGGCGAATGCCTTTGTCGCGCTCGGCCGCTACTATCTGAACGGCATCCCGAACTCCAAGGTGAAGGCCGACCCGGACCGGGCGCGCGAGATGTTCTCCTATGCCGCGTCCTATTTCGGCAATGCGGACGCGCAATATGATCTCGCGCGGATGTATCTGAAGGCGCCGGATGCTTCGCCCGATAATTTCCGCTACGGTGCGCGCTGGCTCGGCCTTGCCGCGCAGAAGGGCCAGCACGAGGCCCAGGCGCTGCTCGGGCAGATGCTGTTCAACGGCGACCGCCTGCCGCGCCAGGCCGCGCGTGGCTTGATGTGGCTGACGCTCGCCCGTGACAGCGCCGGTCCCGACGAGACCTGGATCAAGGAAAGCTACAACCGGGCCTTTGCCAAGGCGAACGACGACGACCGCGCCATGGCGCTGCAGATGCTCGAGCACTGGGTGCAGGGCAAGCGGGATTGAGGGCGGCGAGCCCAGAGTAGCGTGGGCAAAGCGAAGCGTGCCCACCGTGCCGACGCGAACAAGGATGGTGGGGCACGGCGCGATGCGCCTTTGCCCATCCTACAGCGCCGCGTTTGACGCATCCCGCGACTACCCAATCCGCTTGGACATCGGATAGCCCGAGTTCATGCCGAACTTCCTGATCGGCTCGCCGTCATCGATATAGCCATTCGCCAGATAGAACCGGTGCGCCGTTTCGCTGCTGTGCAGTCGGCACGCGGTGTTGCCGCGCTCGGCGGCGCGCGATTCAAGTGCTGCAAGCAGGACGCGGCTGACGCTGCGAAACCGGGCGTGCGGCGAGACATAGTTCATGGTGATCTCGCCGGCGTCAGTGACCGAGCCGACCGCGAGAATAGCGTCACCATCGTCGACCGCGACCAGCACCGAACCATTCGGCTGGGCGATCCAGCCGGCGACGATCTCCGGCTGCTTGTTGGCGAGCCACCGTTCCATGAGCACTGGATCATTGCCGTGATCCGCCGCGCAAAGCTCGATGATCGACGCCCGCAGAACGGCGCAGGCGGCTTCGGCGTCGGCGGATGTGGCGTCTCGAACTTTCACGGGGGCTCCGGCGAGTTCGAAGTAGGGTTGAGACGAGTGGAGTGGGCCAAGCGCAGCGTGCCCACCGAGTTTTCAAGGACATTGGTGAGCACGGCGCGGTGCGCCTTTGCCCATCCTACAATTCTGGGCTTACGCCGTCGGCAGGTCCAAATCCGCCCACACCGGCACGTGGTCGGACGGCTTGTCCCAGCCGCGCACATAGCTGTCGATGCCGACATCGATCAGGCGATCGCTGGCTTGCGGCGAGAGCAGCAAATGGTCGATACGCAAGCCCCAGTTCTTCTGCCAGGAGCCGGCCTGGTAGTCCCAGAAGGTGTATTGGCCGGGCGAATCGGTCACCGCGCGGACCGCGTCCGTCAAGCCGAGCCCCACCAACGATTGGAAAGCCTCGCGTGTGGTCGGGCGAAACAGGGCGTCATTGACCCAGGCGGCCGGGTTATGGACGTCGGCGGCGGCGGGGATGACGTTGAAGTCGCCTGCGAGGATCAGCGGCTCCTCCGCTTTAAGGCGCTCTCGCGAATACTCAAGAAGCCGCGACATCCATTTGAGCTTGTAGGGATATTTATCGCTGTCGGCGGGGTTGCCGTTGGGCAGATAAAGACACGCGATGCGCAGCACGCCGCCCTTGTGGGGCACCACGCCCTCGAGAAAGCGGGCATGGGCGTCCTCGTCGTCGCCGGCGAGCCCCGACTTGGTCTCGTCGAACGGCAGCTTTGAGAGCAGCGCTACGCCGTTGAAGGTTTTCTGGCCGTGCGTGACGACGTTGTAGCCCAGCGACTCGATCTCCAGCCGCGGGAAGGCGTCGTCCGTGCATTTGATTTCCTGCAGGCAGACGATGTCGGGCTCGCACTCCTTCAGCCAGGCGAGGAGATGCTCGATCCGCTGCCTGATCGAATTGACGTTCCAGGTGGCAATGCGCATGCGAAAAATCCGGCCGCTGGATGGGACGAAGCGAGGGACCAAGGTCCACCTCTCCCCGGCGGGGAGAGGTCGGATCGCCTTGGCGATGCGAAGCATCGTCCTGGGCGATCCGAGTGAGGGGCCGCGGCTCCCTCGAGGGACGGTAACCCCTCACCCGATCTGCTGCGCAAATCGATCTCTCCCTGTGGGAGAGGTGGACCAAGCGTGCGGCTCGAGCCGCCGTTACTCGGACCTATAGCGGGCTTTATCAGATCGAAAAACTGGTGCCGCAGCCGCAGGAGGCGGTGGCGTTGGGGTTATTCACGCGAAATGATGCGCCGATCAGGTCGTCGATGAAATCGACCTCCGATCCCGCCAGAAACGGCACCGAGGCCGAATCGACCAGCACCACCGCATTGTCGCGCTCGATCACGAGATCATCGTCGGTCTTGGCGCGGTCGACATCGAATTTGTACTGGAAGCCGGAGCAGCCGCCGCCCTCGACGGAAATGCGGAGCATGGCGCCCTGGCCTTCGCCTTTGAGGATTTCGCCGATACGGCGGGCGGCCCGATCGCTGATGGTCACGGCTGCTGCGGTCATCTCTGTCTCTTCAAGCTTCTCTGTCTCTTTAAGCTTCGTTCGGGCTTTTGCCGATTTCGCGCGTCATGACCAATTCATTGGTATCCCGCGCCCGACATAGTTAAGTACAGACGGTCACGGAATCAAATGGATAGGAACTAAAAACCCGTGTCGGTCGGAATGGCTGCCCCCCGCGCGCTTTATGCCTGCGACCCCGACAAAAGCCGGGGGCGGCTCTATGCCGAACGGCCGAGCCGCACCCGCAGCGACTTCCGGCGGGATTGCGACCGGGTGATTCATTCCACCGGATTCCGGCGGCTGAAGCACAAAACCCAGGTTTTCGTCTTCCACGAGGGCGATCATTATCGCACCCGGCTTACGCATTCACTTGAGGTTGCCCAGATCGCCCGCGCGCTGGCGCGGCAGCTGGGGCTGGACGAGGACCTCACGGAGACGCTGGCGCTGGCCCATGACCTCGGCCATCCCCCGTTTGGCCATGCCGGCGAGCGGGCGCTGGATGCCTGCCTGAAGCACTATGGCGGTTTCGACCACAATGCGCAGTCGCTGCGCGTGGTCACTGCGCTGGAGCACCGCTATCCCGGTTTCGACGGGCTGAACCTCACCTGGGAATCGCTGGAGGGGATCGTCAAGCACAACGGCCCGCTGATCGCGCGCGACGGCAGCCCGCTGCCGCGCTACCGCGAACGCGGCGTGCCCGTCGGCATTGCCGATTTTGTGAAAGTTTACGACCTCGAGCTCTGGAGCTTTGCCTCGCTGGAGGCCCAGGTCGCAGCGGTCGCAGACGACATCGCCTATGACGCGCATGACATCGACGACGGCCTCCGGGCCGGTCTGTTCTCGCTGGACGATATCGCCGCGATGCCGGTGCCGCGGGCGATGATCGCGGCGATCGACCGGCGCTATCCGAACCTGGATATGGATCGTCGTAGCGCGGAGTTCGTGCGCGAGCTGATTTCCTATTTCATTAACGCTGTGTTTACCGAAGCCGAGCGGCTCCTGGCCGAGGTGAGGCCTGCCTCGGTCGATGATGTCCGCAATGCAGGCCAGCAGCTGATCGCGTTCCCGGGCGAGGTGGCCGAAGCGGAGGCAGCCATCAAGGCGTTCCTTTGGAAGCACATGTACCGCCATGAGCGCGTCATGCACATCATGAGGGACGCCGAGCAGATCGTGTTCGACCTGTTTGCCCGCTATGAGCGGGAGCCCGATGATCTGCCAGTCGAATGGCGGGAGGGCACTAAGGAGGTGACCGGGGCCGCGCGGGCGCGGCGGATCGGCAATTTCATTGCGGGAATGACCGACCGTTTCGCGTTAACCGAGCACCACAGGCTTTTTGACTCGACCCCGGATTTGCGTTAGGCGGCGGCGATGGCCGAGACCTCCGCAACCCCGCATCTTTTCGCCGATATGCTCGCCCGGGTGCACGCAATCTGTGCGGACCTGGCAAAGCAGGGCAATTGGCCCGAGGGGATCGATTTCTCGCGCGTGGTGGTGGAACCGCCGCGCGATGCCACCCATGGCGACGTGGCGACGAATGCCGCGATGGTGCTGGCAAAGGAGGCGAAGTCGAAACCGCGCGATCTCGCCGACAAGGTCGCCGCGCGCCTTGCCGCCGATCCGCTGGTTTCCAAGGTTGACGTCGCCGGCCCCGGCTTCATCAATCTGACCCTCAAGCCCGAGGCCTGGACGGACGCGCTGCGAACCGTGCTGAGCGAGGGTGAGGCGTATGGCCGCATCGCGCCGCGCGGCGGCGCCAAGGTCAACGTCGAATACGTCTCGGCCAATCCGACCGGGCCGATGCATGTCGGCCATTGCCGGGGCGCGGTGTTCGGCGATGCGCTCGCCAATCTGCTTGTCGTTGGCGGACACGACGTCACCCGCGAATACTACATCAACGATGCAGGCGCCCAGGTCGATGTGCTCGGCCGCTCAGCCTACCTGCGCTATCGCGAGGCGCTGGGAGAAGCGATCAGCATTCCCGAAGGACTTTATCCAGGGGATTATCTGAAGCCGGTCGGGCAGGCGCTCGCCGCCGAACACGGTGGCGGCTTGTTGAAGTTGAGCGAAGCCGAATGGTTGCCGATCGCGCGCGACAAGGCGATCGCGATGATGATGGCGATGATCAAGGGCGATCTCGCCGCCCTCAACATCCATCACGATGTCTTCTTCTCCGAGCGCTCGCTGGTTTCAACCGGCAATAACAAGGTTGCCGAGACCATCGATTTCCTGCGCGCGCGCGGCGATGTCTATGAGGGCCGCCTGCCGCCGCCGAAGGGCGCTGCCGTCGAGGACTGGGAAGACCGCGAGCAGCTGTTGTTCCGCGCCACCGCTTACGGCGACGACGTCGATCGTCCGCTGATCAAGTCGGACGGCTCCTACACCTATTTTGCTTCCGACATCGCCAACCACAAGAACAAGTTTGATCGCGGCTTTGCCGATCTGATCGACGTTTTCGGCGCCGACCATGGCGGCTACATCAAGCGCATGCAGGCGGCTGTGAAAGCGGTGACGGCGGGCAAGGCGGTGCTCGACGTCAAGATCGTGCAGCTCGTCAAGCTCTTGCGCAATGGCGAGCCGGTGAAGATGTCGAAGCGCTCGGGTGATTTCGTCACCCTGCGCGAGGTGGTCGATGAGGTCGGGCGCGACGCGGTGCGCTTCATGATGCTCTACCGCAAGAACGATGCGGTGCTGGATTTCGACCTGGCGAAAGTAATCGAGCAGTCGCGCGACAACCCGGTGTTCTACGTGCAGTACGGCCACGCCCGCGGTTATTCCATTTTCCGCAATGCGCGGGAGGTCGTGCCTGACCTGCCGGTGCGTCCCGAGGAGAGCGCGGCACGTCTGGCCTACCTCGCCAAGGCGCCGGTTGGGCGGCTGGTCGATCCGGCCGAGCTCAGCCTGCTCAAGCAGCTTGCGCTCTATCCGCGCATCGTCGAATCGGCGGCGGCAAGCCATGAGCCGCACCGAATCGCCTTTTACCTGTATGATTTGGCGTCCGAATTCCACGCGCTCTGGACGAAAGGGCGCGATTTGCCGTATTTACGCTTCATTATCCCTGATGATGCAGGGTTGACTGTGGCACGGCTGGCCATGGTTCAGGGGGTCGTCTCGGTACTGGCATCGGGGCTTGCCATTTTGGGCGTCCACGCACCGGACGAGATGCGGTAGTCTTGGTTGAATGCGCCCTAGAATGGGCGCCCAGTGGACGTATCACGGTCGTAGCCGGCCAGCATCTAGAGGCGAGAGGGGGCGGCCTTCTCGAGGGAAACTTAAGCATCACGATGGCTGATCGATATCAGGACAGAGCTTACGGCGCCGGCCAGGGTCGCAGCGGCGATCAGTATGGTTCTGACCGCGGCGAGGGAGATCCGTTGGCAGAGCTCGCGCGGCTGATCGGCCAGACCGATCCGTTCGGGAAAGCAGGCGCGCCGGGACAGCCGCGCCCTGCGGCGCCGCGGCAAGAGCCTCGCCAGCCAGACATCCGGCAAAGGGACCCGCGCCAACCGGACATCCGTCAACAAGAGGTCCGCCCACAAGACTTGCGGCAGGATTATCACGCCGAACAGGATTACGCGCAGCCTTCGCCGGAAGCCGAACAGCCTGCGCCCGCGGGGCCTCCGGCCTGGATGCAGCGCGCCAATATCCGGCGCGAGCCGCCGCGAGAACCCGCCCGGGAATTTCAACGCGAGGTGCCACCGCGCGAGATGCCGCGTGCGCTGCCGCCTGAGCCCGAGCCGGAAGCCGACGATTATCTCAGCGCGGTGCATCCGCTGCACCGCTATGCGCCGCCGCCGCAGCCGCAGGCCCCGCCGCCGCAGCCGGATCAATATTATGATGAGCAGCCGGCCTACGAGCCGCAGGCCTATCAGCAGCAGGCGTATCAACAGCAGGGCTACCAGCCGGAGCACGCCTATCAGCGCGATCCGCAGGAGGCCTATCGGGAAGCCGAGCAGGATCTGGATCCGTCGCGCTATGACGATGCGCTCTACGGGCAGATCGAGACTGGCGCGCAGGATTTCCAGCGCGATCCGGCCTATCCCGACGACCCTTATGCCTATCAAAGCGAGTACGACGAGGAGCTGGAGGAGCCGCAACGGCGCCGCGGCCTGCCGTTCAAGGTTGGCGCCGTGCTGGCGCTCGGCGTGTTCGGGGTCGCCGCAGCCTATGGCTATCACAGCTATTTCGGCACGACCCGATCCGGTGAGATCCCGATCATCAAGGCCGACAATTCGCCGACCAAGGTCGTGCCCCAGCAATCCGATGCCAACGCCAAGCTGCCGGACCGCCTGGTAACGGGCGACGGCGCCGAGAAGATCGTGCCCCGTGAGGAGCAGCCGGTCGACATCAATTCCCGCAGTGTCGGTCCGCGCGTGGTCTTCCCGAACTTGAACCAGAACGCCAACCCGCCGCCGGCCGCGAGCGTGGCGCCGACCGCCATGCCCCCCGCGGTCCCGCCGGGCGCTGGCCCGACCGTGGTTGCAAACAACGGCACGCTCCCGAACGGCGAGCCGCGGAAGATCCGGACGTTCTCGGTCAAAAGCGACCAGCCTGATCAGTCCGCCACGCCGGTCGCTCAGCCGCCGGCGGCGACCCCGCCGCCAGCACCTGCCGCCAGGAATGCCAGGATGGCGAAGGGATCGCCGACGCAGGCCAACGCCAGCGCCAATGGGCCGATGTCGCTGTCGCCGCAGGGCCAGCCGGTCGATACCGGCACCCAGATGGCCTCGACCAGTCCGACCCAGATCGCCGCGCCACCAAGTGCTCCGCCAGCCTCCGGGGGCGGCTACCTGGTTTCGATTACCTCGCAGCCGAGCGAGGCCGAGTCACAGGCCGCGTTCCGGGCGATGCAGGACAAGTACCCGTCCGTGCTGGGCTCGCAGTCACCGGTCATCGCGCGGGCCACCACCAAGACCGGGGCGACCACCTATCGCGCGGGCGTTTCGTTCCCGACCCACGACGAGGCCGCAAAGTTCTGCAAGAGTTACGAGACCGCCGGCGGCCAGTGCTGGGTAGTGAAGAACTAGCCGGCCTTCCTTGACCCTCCGCATGCGGAGGGTCTAATCGGCCTGACATGACCAAGGCCTTCATCACGGGTATAGCGGGGATCAGCCTGACCGCCGCCGAGCGCGACTTTATCGCGGCGGAGCGGCCGTGGGGTTTCATCCTGTTCAAACGGAATGTTGAAACCCCGGCCCAAGTTACGTCGTTGATCGGGGAATTGCGGAGGGCCGTGGGTCGGCCGGAGGCGCCTGTCCTGGTCGATCAGGAGGGAGGCCGTGTGCAGCGCCTCGCGCCGCCGCACTGGCCGGTCTACCCCGCCGGCGCCGTCTTCGGCCGGCTCTACGATATCGATTCGGCGTTGGGGCTGAAGGCAGCGCGTTTGAGCGCCCGGCTGATCGCCGATGATCTCGGCCAGCTGGGCATCACCGTCGACTGCCTTCCGCTGGCTGACGTCCCGGTCGCGGGGGCCGACGCCGTGATCGGCGACCGGGCCTATGGAACCGACCCGGCCAAGGTCGCGGCCATCGCCCGCGCCGTGACCGAGGGGTTGGAGGAGGGTGGCATTTTACCGGTCCTGAAACACATTCCAGGCCATGGCCGGGCGACGGCGGACACTCACTTTCGGCTTCCGACCGTCGACACGGACAAAAACGAGCTCGAACGCACCGATTTTGCCGCGTTCCGGCCGCTAAGCGACTTGCCGATGGCCATGACTGCACATGTTGTGTTTAGCGCGTTCGATGCCGCCCATCCGGCGACGACTTCTGCGACAATGATCGCTCAGGTGATTCGCGGCGTGATCGGGTTCCAGGGTCTATTGATGAGTGATGACGTGTCCATGAATGCGCTGGCTGGATCGGTCGCTGAGCGGACGCGCGCGATTGTCGCCGCCGGCTGCGACATGGTCCTGCATTGCAACGGCAAGCTGGATGAGATGCGCGAGGTGGCGCAAAACACGCCGCAATTGTCAGGCCCGGCCAAAGTCCGCGCCGACGCCGCCTTGGCCTCGCGCCGCGCAGCAAGACCGTTCGATCGTACCGCGGCACGCTCCGAGCTCGACGCCTTGATCGCACAAGCGGGAACGGCTGGCGCATGACGGCGGAAATCCTGTCCTTTGAAACCGGACGGCCTGCCGAGCTGTCCGACAGCGAACCGGCATTGGTCGTCGATGTCGAGGGCTATGAAGGCCCGCTCGATCTGTTGCTCGCGCTCGCCCGCCAGCAGAAGGTCGATCTCGCCAAGATTTCCATCCTGGCGCTCGCCGACCAGTATCTGCACTTCATCGAAGCGGCGCGAAAAATCCGCCTGGAGCTTGCGGCCGATTACCTGGTGATGGCAGCCTGGCTCGCCTTCCTGAAATCGCGGCTCCTGCTGCCGGAGCCGCCGACGGCGGAAGGGCCGAGCGCCGAGGAGATGGCGACCGCGCTCGCCAACCGGCTGCGCCGGCTGGAGGCGATCCGCGAGGCGGCCAACCGGCTGATGAACCGGCCACAATTGCTGCGCGACATTTTCCCGCGCGGCGAGCCGGAGCAGATCGCCGAGGTCCGCCATCCCAAATATACCGCAACGCTGTACGACCTGCTCACCGCCTACGCCGTGCAGCGCCAGTCGCGCGTGCTGGCCTCGGTGCATTTGGCGCGCCGCACCGTGTGGTCGCTTGCGGAGGCGCGGGCCTCGCTGGAGCGGCTGATCGGCCTGCCTGAGTCCGAGGATTGGGGCTGCCTCGACGATTATCTCGTGAGCTATGTCGCCGAGCCCTCGCAGCGCGCCACGGTGTTCGCCTCGAGCTTTGCCGCGGCGCTGGAATTGGTGCGCGAGGGCGAGCTCGAACTGAACCAGAAGCAGGCGTTCGCGCCGATCTATTTCCGCAAGCGCCCGCCGCAGCCGCCTGCGCCCGCACCCGATGTGACCGTCGAGTAGTCGAAAGTGTTCGAAGTGTTCGAAGAAGGAGACCCAGCCATGGCAAGCTTGGCGGAAAAACGCGAAGCGATCGCCGAGGAGCCGGCGGCCGACGCCACGGATGAGCCCGTGGCGCGCCCGGAGGAATTGCGGCTGCTCGAAGCGCTGCTGTTCGCCTCCGCCGAACCGCTCGACACCGCGACCTTGGCCAAGCGCATGCCTGAGGGCGTCGACGTCAAGGCGGCGCTGTTGCAGCTGCAGGCCGACTATGCCTCGCGGGGCGTCAACCTGGTGCGCATTGCCAACAAATGGACCTTCCGCACCGCGGGTGATCTTGCCTGGCTGATGACCCGCGAAACCACCGAGACGCGGCGGCTATCGCGCGCGGCGATCGAGGTGCTCGCGATCATCGCCTATCACCAGCCGGTGACCCGCGCCGAGATCGAGGAGATCCGTGGCGTCGTCACCTCCAAGGGCACCCTCGACGTGCTGCTTGAGACCGGGTGGATCCGGCCGCGTGGTCGCCGCAAGACCCCGGGGCGCCCTTTGACGTTCGGCACCACCGAGAGCTTCCTGTCGCAGTTCTCGCTGGAAGCGCTCGGCGACCTGCCGGGCCTGGAGGAGCTCAAAGGCACCGGCATGCTGGATACGCGCTTGCCGACCGGCTTCACCGTCCCGACGCCGTCCGACGATCCAACGCTGCGCGAGGACGAGGACCCGCTCGAGCCCGGCGATCTGGAACTGACGCTCGCGCCGGCGCCCGATCCGGAGCCGGAAGGTGGGTCAGAGCCGGGAACCGGGGGCGAGGAGTAAGGGAGCGGGCCGCAATCTCGGTACCGCCTCACCCCTTCTTGTGGGAGAGGCCGGATTGCATCGAAAGATGCAATCCGGGTGAGGGGTTTGCCTCCACGGGGGAGTCTCTTGACCGAATCGCGGATAGAGACCCCCCTCATCCGTCACGGACTGCGTCCGTGACACCTTCTCACACGGGGAGAAGGAAGAAGTCCGCAATTTAACGGTAGGCCAAATAGGCGAGCGTCAACCGTGATTTGACGTAGCGCTGGTCCTTGTTTTTGACACCCGCGAAGCCTACGTTTGCGGCAAGATCAGGCCGGGGTCCGGCCATTTCGTGTTTTGGAGGGTTGCAGGATGGGTTCGCTTAGCATTTGGCACTGGATCGTCGTGATCGCAGTCGTCCTGCTGTTGTTCGGCCGCGGCAAGATTTCCGACCTGATGGGCGACGTCGCCCAGGGGATCAAGGCCTTCAAAAAGGGCATGCAGGACGACGACAAGGTCGCCGACCCCAAGTCCGAGCCGATGAAGAGCCTCGATCACAACGCCCCGCAGGCCGGTGCTGCGCGGACGGACGTTGGCAGCAAGGCGGTCTGAGGCTAGCCACGCGACCACAACCGGTCCCATCGCGTATCGGCGCGGATCGCGCGGGGCGGTTCGCGCAAGCGGAAGTATGAATGTTCGACATCGGGTGGAGTGAATTCGTTCTCATCGCGGTCGTCGCGCTGATCGCCATTGGCCCGAAGGAGCTGCCGGGGGTCTTGCGCACCCTCGGGCAATGGATGGGCAAGGCGCGCAAGATGGCCGCCGAATTCCAGAGCCAATTCCAGGAAGCCATGCGCGAAGCCGAGATGGCCGACCTGAAGGACAGTTTTGACGAGGTGCGCAAGGCGGCGTCCGGCTTTTCGGCCGGCAACCTGATCTCGTCGCTGGAAAAGGACGTCTCGAACTCGCTCCGGATCGACCCTGTCGAGAAGCCCGCTGAGCCGCCCGCAACGCCAGCGATCGAGCCACCGGTCGCCCCGACCGAACCGGCCGCGCCGACGCCGCAAACCTTTGTTGAAGCCGAAACACACGCCGCGGGCGAGCCGCTCGCCGTCGTCACGGAGCATCAGCCAACCGGCGCAGCCGAGGACACCACGGCCGCGCCGAGCCTCAAGGACGCCAAAGCGTCATGACCGACGCCGATATCGAAGCCTCGAAGGCCCCGCTGCTCGACCATCTGATCGAGCTGCGCGCGCGGCTGATCAAGTCGCTGCTCGGCTTCGGCATTGCTTTCATCTTCTGCTTCTTCTTTGCCAAGCAGATCTTCAATGTGCTGGTCTGGCCCTACGTCTGGGTCGCGGGGCCGGAGAACTCGAAATTCATCTACACCGCACTGCTCGAATATTTCATCACCCAGCTCAAGCTTGCGCTGTTCGGCGCCGCCTTCATCTCATTCCCGATCGTCGCCACCCAGATCTACAAATTCGTCGCCCCCGGCCTGTACCGGCATGAGCGCAACGCCTTCCTGCCGTACCTGATCGCAACCCCCGTATTCTTCGTGCTGGGCGCGGCGCTGGTCTATTTCGTGGTCTGGCCGATGATCACCCGCTTCTCGCTCGGCATGCAGCAGATGGGCGGCCCGGAGACCGCGCAGATCGAGCTGCTGCCCAAGGTCGGCGAATACCTGTCGCTGATGATGTCGCTGATCTTCGCCTTCGGCATCGCCTTCCAGCTGCCGGTGATCCTGACCCTGCTCGGACGGGTCGGCATCATCACGGCCAAGACGCTGCGCGACAAGCGCCGCTATTTCATCGTCATCGCCTTCGTCATCGCCGCGGTGCTGACCCCGCCCGACGTGCTCAGCCAGTCCTCGCTGGCGATTCCCCTGCTGGCGCTCTACGAGGGCTCCATCATCGCGGTGAGCATCGTCGAGAAGAAGGCCGCCGCGGCGCGGGCCGCGTCCGCTAATCCGTCGTCCACGGCCAATCCGGCGGAATAGGGCGCCGCTTCCCGCCCGCAGCGTGCGCTGGCACGGCATTAGCGGTTCCAAATTAGCTCCATTCAGGCTAGTTCATGCCCGCCACAAGCGGGCGATTCAGGACCAGACGGCCATGCACGACATCAAATGGATTCGCGAGAACCCGGACGCCTTCGACGCCAGCCTGAAGCGGCGCGGACTGTCGCCGCTGTCGGCCTCGCTGCTTGGCATTGACGAGAAGCGACGGGCGGCCATCCAGGCTTCGGAGCAGGCGCTGGCGCGGCGCAATGCGGCGTCCAAGGAAATCGGCGAGGCCAAGAAGACCAAGGACGAGGCGCGCGCGGCGGCCTTGATGGAAGAGGTCGCCGGCCTCAAGACAAAATTGCCGGAGCTCGAAGCCGCGGCAAAGGCCGCGGACGAAGAGCTGCGCGAGGCGCTGTCGGGGATCCCGAACCTGCCGCTCGAAGAGGTGCCCGATGGTGCCGACGAGCATGGCAACGTGCAGCGTCATGTGTTCGGTAACCGCCGCAACTACGCTTTTGCGCCCAAGCCGCATGACGATCTCGGCACTTCGCTCGGCTACATGGATTTCGAAAGCGCAGCAAAGCTGTCGGGCGCGCGTTTCGTGGTCCTGAAGAAAGGCCTCGCGCGATTGGAGCGCGCCATCGGCCAGTTCATGCTCGACCTCCACACCAATGAGCATGGTTATACCGAGATCAACCCGCCGCTCCTGGTGCGCAACGAGGTGATGTTCGGCACAGGACAATTGCCAAAATTCGAAGACGACCAGTTCTGGGCCATCAAGGGCGAGCTGCTCGTCAGCCCCGACGAGCGCCTGAAAACCGAACGCCTCGGCCTGATCCCGACGGCCGAGGTCTCGCTCACCAACCTGGTCCGCGAATCCATCGTCGACGAGAAGGAGCTGCCGATGCGGCTCACCGCGCTCACGCCCTGCTTCCGCGCAGAAGCCGGTGCCGCCGGTCGCGACACCCGCGGCATGATCCGCCAGCACCAGTTCACCAAGGTCGAGCTGGTCTCGATCACGACGCCCGAGGTCAGCAAGGACGAGCATGAGCGCATGCTTGCCTGCGCCGAGGAGGTGCTGCGCCAGCTCGATCTGCACTACCGGGTGATGACGCTTTGCACCGGTGACATGGGTTTCTCCTCGCAGAAGACCTACGACATCGAGGTGTGGATGCCGGGGCAGGGTGATGGTGGTGCTTATCGCGAAATCTCGAGCTGCTCGGTCTGCGGCGACTTCCAGGCCCGCCGCATGGACGCGCGCTATCGCGCAAGCGACAGCAAGCCGCGCTTCGTCCACACCCTGAACGGCTCGGGAACGGCGGTCGGCCGCGCCTTGATCGCGGTCATGGAAACCTATCAGCAGGAGGGCGGCACCATCGCCGTGCCCGACGTGCTGCAGCCCTATATGGGCGGAGTGAAGCTGATCGCGGCGGAGTAGTAGTCCCGCCGCGATCCGGGCGCGACCCTCACGCACGGCCTCAGCGCGGCCGGGCGGCAGAAATAATTCTGCCGCGTTTATCCGTCAGGCTCCCGCGCCGTCGTTGTTGTGAACGGCGATCTGGTTGTTTTCTTCTTTTCTTGTCCAAGTCGTTGCTCGAAAGCGGTTCGATGGCGCTTCATCGCGACATCTATTGGGTTGGCAGGCAGTGGGCCGTCACCGGCTTCGGGGTGCAGGCGGTCGACCAGCGCCTGAAAGGTGACTTCGACATCGATGTCTCTCGGATATGGGACGAGGAGCTGCAGGCGCGCGTGCGCGGCTATGCCTGGGTCAATGCGGACGATTTCGACAAGGCGCTGACGATGGCCCGGCGGCGGTTTCCTGACCCAGCGAAAACATCGCCGTTGCCGGCGGAGAGCCTGCCGGCGCCGACGCCCTTGGCAGCTATTGCCGCGGAGCAGCCGAGACCGCCTCCCGAGAACGACGCCAGCCTGCCGCTTGCTGGAAAGTCAGCCTCGCCGGAGCGAGCGGAAACGGCGCCCCCGCCGCTTCAACTGCGCTTGCAGGGCCGGCTCGCGCGCTTCGTGCCGCAATGGCGAGTCAGACGATAGCATCAATTTCCAGGCGCAATCTGATAGTTGCGGTAGTAGCGCTGCAGGTCGGACGGGATGGCGCCTAGCCCAACCGGATAGCGATGGCGCGCCGGCACGCAGCCTGAGTGGGTGTGCACCATGCCCTTGCCGCAATGGCGGCGGTGCTCGTCCTCCTCATCCGCTTCTTTCGCCGGTGCGGGCTTGGTTGCCGCTGGCTCGGGAGCGGCCGCCGTCGTCGAAATGGCGAGGCATCGGCCGCCCTTCAGCACGGTTTGCTCCGGGCAGCGCTTGGGCACGCATTTGCCGTTCACATATTCCAGCCCATAAGTCTCGCCCGACATCACGACCTGTCCGGTGCACAGGCAGGTTCCGCTCACCGTCAATTCGCCGCCGAGGCAATTGTCGGCATGCGCCTTGACGCAGGTGCCGCCATTGGCGGGGTTGCCGTCGGTCGACATCAGATTGAAGCCGGACGGGCATGTGCAGGCGCCGTTCGTCACCGTCCCACCGGCGCAGACAATTGTGAGGGCCGGCGCGATCGGCGTCACCACAGGTGGTGGCGTCGGCGTGACGGGCGCGTCGGCAACACAGGCGCCCGCCGCATCGAGATGGGTGGCCGGGGGGCATTTGCAGGGGGTGGAGAGGCTGCGCAGGCCGCACGGGTCGGTCGAAATCTCGGGACCAGAGGATGGGGCAGGCGCTGGAGCAGGAGAAGTTGCGGAGACCGGCGGCTGCGCCGTGACCGGCTTTGCCACGCATCGGCCGCCCTTCATCTCCTGCCAGGGGAAGCATTGCAGGTCGGAGGATGGATCCTCATTCGCCTGCGCGCGGGCCGGAACTGAACCGAAAACGAACAAAAGAGCGGTCATCGCGGCAAAGGCAAAAACGCGGGTCATTCCAAAGCCCTCGCTAAGGCCTGTTTACAGACAGGATTCCCAAATCGGTAGAAAGTTGATTCAAGGCTGAAAAATGGGGGCCAGCCTTGATTCGAATGATGTTGAACGACGCGCAGTGGGAGCGGATTGCCCCAGAGTTGCCGGGTAAAGTCGGTGACCCCGGCGGCCGCGGTCGTGACAACCGACTTTTTATCGAAGCGG
>DASREP010000027.1:0-10019 GCA_035652015.1 Bradyrhizobium sp.
AAGGTCGACGACATCAATCCGTTCGCCGAGAAGCCGGTGCCGCTGCCCGGCAAGCGCGTGTCCGTGATCCAGCAGGAGAACATCACCTCCGATCTCGCCGCCGCCGACCGGCCGGTGACGCTGCCGCCGGCGCGGCCGAACGATACCTGGTCTCAGCCCGGCGGCTCGCCCAACAACGCACCGGGCCACCTCGCCCTGGCCGATTCCATCAAGAGCGCCTGGAGCGCCGACATCGGCAGGGGCTCCACCTTCTACGGCAAGCTGACGGCGAGCCCGATCGTCTACGACGGCAAGGTCTACACGCTCGATGCCGCGGGCAAGGTGTCGGCCTTCAATGCTGCCGGCGGCTCGCTCGTCTGGCAGGCCTCCACGACGCCGCCCAACGAGACCGACCGTGAAGGGTTCGGCGGCGGGCTCGCCGCCGACGGCGGCCGCATCTACGCCGCCACCGGCTACGGCTATGTCGTCGCCTTCGACGCCGGCAGCGGCCGCAAGCTGTGGGAGAAGAACGTCGAGTCGCCCATCCGCACCTCGCCCACGGCCGCCGCCGACCGCGTGTTCGCGGTCAACAGAGAGGGTCTCGTCTACTGTCTCGCCGCGGCCGACGGCTCCGAGCTGTGGACCTTCCGCGGCATGGGCGAGCGCGCGAGCCTGCTCTCCAACGCCAGCCCGGCGGTGGAGGGCGACATCGTCGTCGTTCCCTATCCCACCGGCGACCTCGTGGCCTTGCGCATCTCCGACGGCCAGCCGGTGTGGTCGGAGTCGCTTGCGCGCACCCGCACCGGCTCGCCGATGGCGGCCATGAGCGACGCGGCGCGTCCGGTGGTGGACGGCGGCACGGTCTACGCCGTCGGCCACGGCGGGCGCATGGTGGCGACCAACCAGAAGAACGGCGAGCGGCAGTGGTCGCTCACTGTGCCGAGCCTGCAGGCGCCCTGGGTGGCGGGCGATGCCATCTTCGTCGTCGACACCGGCGGGCAGCTGATGGCGATCACGCGCCGCGACGGCAAGATCATGTGGTCCACCAAGTTGCCGGGCACGCACACCTGGTCGGGGCCGGTGCTGGCCGGCAACCGCCTGTGGCTCACCTCCAACAAGGGCCACCTGATCGGCGTCGATGCCAGCACCGGGCGGGTCGACGTCACCCACAACGTGGGCCAGCCGATCTACATCGCCCCCGTCGTTGCCGGCGGGCGCATGTACGTCCTCACCGACAACGCACGGCTGATGGCCTTCAACTGAACCTCTCGCGGACGGGAGCGGGCCGCTTCACCGCCGTGCCGCGAGCGTTTGCTGCCCGCGCCGACGCAACGCGACGGGGCCGGCGCAGGCACCGGCCGACCGCCGGCTACGGCTTCGGCAGCGCGCATCCCGGCGTGCTCAGATCGAGGCTCCGGGCGGCGTCGAGACAGCCGTAGAGCTTGTGGACGAAGTGGCCGTAGCCTTGCTCCGGCTTGGCCCTCCGCACCTCCCCGCCGCTGCCGATTTCGCACACGTTGTTGAGTGCGCAGGGCTCTGCCGTTCCGTCGTTGGCGGTGCCCAGGATGCCGATCACCTCCGATGTGTCCTTGCGAATGATCGGCGCGCCGGACAGGCCATGGGGCACCTCGCAGCCGGGGGTGAGGCGCAGCACCGGTCCCCACGACCAGCGGTCCTCCTTCAGCCGTTCCACGGTGGCCTCGACCTCGCACTCCGTCTGCCCTTGAAAGAAGCCGGAGGGAAGCCGCACCGCCAGGCCGTCGGCAAACGCGGTGTCGCCCGACACCAGAAAGGGCGTCACGCCGGTGCGCGCCCGGATCTGATCGTAGGTCTCGGTCGATTGCAGCAGCAGGATGTCCGCCTCCGTCATCGTGCCGTACACGATCTGGTCGATCTCGATGCACGTCCGGGGCGCCTCGATATTCCCGGCATCGAGCGTCAGCGTCCGGCGCTCGCCGACGCGGTAGAGCACCTCGCCGGCATCGGGCAGGGGCATGCTGCGCGTGGCGAGCGGGATCTCGGCCTTGCCCCGCTCGCTGCAATGGGCCGCCGACAGGACCAGCGCCCGCTCCGAGGCGCGTCGTCCCTTGAAGGTCACCAGCGCTGCGGAGCAGACGCCGATGCCCTTCATCGCCACGGCCCCCTTGAGGCTCTGCAGCCGCGGGTCACCGGCTTTGATGTCGGAGAACGTATCGCATGCGGCCCGGGCGCCCGCGCCCTGCGCCATCGCCGCGCCGACCCCCAGCAGCAGCCACAGGACGCGTTCGATCATCTCCGGCTCCGGCCTCAGGGGCACAGCATCGAGCAGCCGTTGCAGCAGCCCAACGACGGCGACAGAATAATCACGGGCGACGGACGGGCAACCAGCTCGCATTAAGTGGTTTAACGGGCTTCCCCTGTTTCCATGGCTCCATTCCTGCGGTACGTGTAAGCGTTCATCGAATCAGTTTTCGCCGGGGCCGAACGACCGGACTGCCTTGGGGGGTCATCTTGCCGAAGTCGAGCCGACACGCGAGGCCAGAGCCGCGTTATGAGCCGTTGCCAGAAGCGTATCGCACTGGCCTTGGCCGGATGCATATCGGCAAGATCGAGCACGCATTGAAGACCGCGGCTTTCCAAAGGCTGAAAGGCTCGGTCAATCTTATACTTACGTCCCCACCGTTCCCGCTGGTTACCAAGAAGCAATACGGCAACGAGACGGGAGAGAGCTACATCAAGTGGCTGGAAAATCTCGCGCCGCATCTCGCCGAACTTCTGGCCCCGGACGGCTCGGTTGTTCTGGAAATCGGCAACGCCTGGATGGAAGGCGTGCCGGTTATGTCAACTCTGCCCCTTGAGGCGCTGTTGACCTTTCGCAAAGCGGCGGCCCTTCACCTGTGTCAGCACGTCATCTGTCACAACCCGGCCAGGCTTCCCGGCCCTGCGGCATGGGTGACAGTCAAGCGCGCCCGCCTCAAGGACAGTTACACCCATGTTTGGTGGATGTCGCGCACGTACTGGCCCAAGGCGGACAACAGGCGCGTCCTCGCGCCCTACAGCGCCGACATGAAGCGGCTGCTCGCGAGCAGACGCTACAATGCCGGGCGGCGCCCATCCGGCCACGTCATCTCGGAAACAGGATTTCTGCAGGATAACGGCGGCTCAATTTCCGCCAATGTCATCGACCTGGATCCGAAAGCCGAGAAGATTCCACCGGCACTGCTCCGGTTCAGCGGCACAACATGGGAGGCGCCCTACCGCGCTTACTGCGAGAAACACAACGTGCCTGCGCATCCAGCTCGCATGCAGCCTGGCCTTGCTGCCTTCTTCATCGATTTTCTGACCGACGAGGACGACCTCGTGCTCGATCCCTTTGCGGGGTCGAACACTACTGGCGCGACGGCCGAACAACTTAAGCGCCGATGGATTGCCGTTGAAGCACGAGATGACTATGCCCTCGGCTCCAAAGGGCGCTTTGCCAAGTTCAACAATGAAGACTGAAGAAACTCACCTCTGACTTTAGGAGGCACTATGAATCGTCCAGTCACTGAGGAGACCGACCTCGCCATAGGTCCCCGCGCGATCGATGCCTACAGCCGTCTCAGCTACACGATGTGGCATGCGCTCGCGGAGTTCATCGATAATTCGACGCAATCGCGGAAGAATTACGAGTCCATAATCGACGAGGTGCTCAAGCAGGAAGGCAATCCGCTCATCGTTGAGATCACTCACAATCGCACGAAGCGCGAGATAACAATTCGCGACAATTCTATTGGGATGACCAAGGCAGACCTAATCGAAGCGCTTCGCATCGCCCACCCGACGAAAGATAGCAATGGTCGCTCGAAATACGGTCTGGGCATGAAAACCGCGGCATGTTGGATCGGCAAGAAGTGGAAGGTCGTCACCTGCGAATGGGGCAGCGGGGAAGAATGGACCGCCGAAGTCGATGTTGAGGCCATCGCCCATCAGAATAAAAAAATCCCTCTCACACCGATGCAGGTCGACCGAAGCGCGCACTACACCGAGGTGATCATTTCTGATCTGCACCGCAACATTCAAAAACGTACCGAGGAGACTATTCGCAGCTATCTCGGCTCTATGTACCGCTTCGACCTCGAAAGTGGTCGCCTCAAGATCTTTTACAACAATGAGCAGGTGACCGCCCCGGACCACTACGAGATGGACACCGATCCTCACGGAAAGCCCATGCGCCGCGACCTGCCACCCATTCTGATCGGAGGCAAGACCGTAACTGGATGGATAGGGGTTCTCAAAAAGGGCGGCCGGAAGTACGGCGGCTTTTCCTTGTTCCAGAACCAGCGCCAGATTCAGGGTTTCCCCAACGCGTGGAAGCCGCGACTTATTTACGGCGGTGTCGACGACGAAGGCTCCAATACACTGATCGCCCAAAGGCTTATGGGTGTGATTGAGCTTAACGGCTTCCGCGTCTCCCATACCAAGGACGCCATCCTCTTCGACGGCGACGAAGAGGACGAGCTCGAGAAATTCCTCGCCAAAGAGACGAAAGATTACCGCGACTATGCGCTCAAGCGCCGCGGTGCGCGGTCAGGAGTGCCATGGTCGAAGGATAAGGTGCGCGATCTCCTCATCGACATGAAGAAGGAGTTCGGCAGCGATGAGATGAAGGATGCAGTCAACAATTCCCTGCTTCCTCCCATCGACACGATCATCGCCAACAATCGGAACCAGGTGGCATCTCTTTCCGAGGCTGAATGCGTGACGACCTTCGACGTCACCCCTGAGCTGAAGATAATCGTCTCGCTCCAGGAGCGGAGCGAATACGAGCCGCATCTCACAGTCGCCGCCGCGGCGGAGCCGGGCGTCGTCCACGTGATCATCAATGGCTTGCACCCCTATTATAGCTCGCTCGAATCAAGCGACGCCATCGACGAGTGCATTCGGCAATACATCTACGATGCGATCGCCGAATACCGGGTGTCCAAGCTGCAGGGGCGCGTAAATCCAGACAGTGTGCGGCGGCTTAAAAACGATCTCCTTCGCGTGCAGGTAGTCAAGATCGAAAACGCGGCGGCCACACTCCAAGATGGGGACATCGAGGCCACCGCCGGCGCCACCCGGTAGCGATTTCCCATGCCGAAACTTTCCTTACGCGACTGGCAGCGGGAGGCAATGGTCCGTTGGCATGCCGCCGATCATCGCGGGATCGTCAGCGTTGTCACGGGCGGCGGCAAGACCGTCTTTGCGTTGAGCTGCATCGACCAGCTCCAGCCGGACACTTCGGTCGTTGTCGTGCCGACTGTCGCCCTTCTTGATCAGTGGTGGTCAGAAGCGGCGGCCTTTTTCGACCTCGATCTCGATGAAGTGCATGTCGTGCGGGGCAACGGGCACATTCGCACCGGGACAATCAATCTTGCCGTTCTGAATACCGCTTCGAAGTTGGTCGAGCGCGGCCGCGCCCCCAAATGCTTCCTGATCGTCGACGAGTGCCACAAGGCCGCCAGCGACGAGTTTCGAACCGTCCTGAACCTACCGAGCATTGCCTCGCTTGGTCTCTCGGCGACGCCGGAGCGTCAATACGACGACGGCCTGCAGCAGGTCCTGGTTCCCGCTCTCGGTCCTATCATCTTCGAGTATGACTACCGCGACGCTCTTCGAGACGGCGTGATTGTGCCATTCAATCTTAGGAACATCGTGTTCGATCTCGAACAGGATCGCCAAGAAGAATACGACAAGCTGACCCGGACCATCGCCCGTGCGATCCGCAAGTACGGCGCCGACGCGCAGGAGACAGTAGCCTTGTACCTCAAAAGAGCGCGCGTCATGAACCTCAGCATGGAGCGCGTGCGCATTGCCCTCAGGCTCGTCGCGGCGCATCGCGGTAAGCGCATTCTCATCTTTCACGAGGATATCGAGGCGTGCAATCTCATTCATCACGTCCTCGCCGAAAACAAGGTGCGTGCCGGCCTCTATCATTCAAAGCTGACGATGCGCGATCGCGTGCAGATGCTCACTGGATACCGCCGCGGAGAAATCGACGTGCTGGTAACGTGCCGCGCCCTCGACGAGGGCTTCAACGTGCCTGAAACCCAGATCGGAATTGTCGCCGCCAGCACGGCAACCAGGCGTCAAAGGATTCAGCGCCTGGGCCGAATTCTGCGTCCCGCCAGCGGCAAAGACGGCGCGCTTATCTATACGCTTGTCGCTACCGCACCCGAGGTGGACCGCCTCAAGAAAGAGGAGGCCGAGATCGAAGGTGTAGCACATGTCTCGTGGAGCCGAGCATGAGACGCATCGTTGTCGGGAATTGCGTGAAGGAGCGCCTGCTCCGCTTGGTTGATCCCGATGCGCCGACAGAAGCCGAGTTCGAGCAGCAGGTCGTGCGGGCTCTCAGCTGCTTTTTTCCGAATCACCAGTGCATCGTCTTCACCGGCGGCTTCCGCCTCGACGGTGAGGTCCTCCGCCCGGACCTAGCTCTCTTCCCCGCTGACTACTCCCACTGGTTTGTGGTGGAGGTCGAGCTGACCTCGCACTCGTTTGAGCGCCACGTTCTTCCCCAGGTGCGGGCATTCCGATATGGAGAGCCGCTCGACGACTGTGCTTCTCAGATCGCCAAGGCGCTCAATATAAGCGTCCCTCAGGCGACCACGCTCGTTCGTCATGTCCCCCGCAATGTCGCTGTCGTGATGAATAAGCGGGAACCAACATGGGAAATCGCGCTCCGGTCCCACAGTATTCAGTTGTTGATCGTGTCCGCATTCTCCTCAGAAGCTGGACTGGACGCAGTGGAGCTTGATGGCGACCTTGAGGTGTTCCAGGAGAGCCTCGGCTTTGGGCTCTACTCGGCCACCGATCGGTCCCTACGGTTTCCCACCTCGGTGCGTCTACCGACTGGCCGGATACAAATCCACGATCCTCTTGGCTCTACGTCCTTGTGGACTGTTGCGCGGGATGGAGTCTACGCTTGGATCACCAAAGATGTCGGCCTACCGTCCATTCCCCACGACAGCCATATCCAGCTGCTGCGCACGGTCGACGGACGCATCACCCTCAAGCGCCCATGATCGTCGCAGCTTGAGTTCCATACTGGGCACCGGGGCGTCAGCGGGGTCGCTCACAGCTTGTGGCGCCGCCCGCCCACCCTGTCTGGACACGGATAACCCGCTGCTCTAACGTCCATCGTCTTCATGTAGCTCTTGCGGTCGAACGGGGCAAAGTCGGGCAGCGGCCGCATCGGGGCCCGCTGGCCCCGATGCAGTCAGCATTGCCGGCCGCGCGATGGCGCGCGCCTCAGATCTTGACCTCGATCTCGGCGGTGAGCTTCTTGCCCTTGGTCTCCGGCCCGAGCAGGACGGCAATGATGACCACCACCAGGAAGCCTATGGTGCTGTACATCATCGGCAGCGCGAAGCCCATCTTCTGATCGACGGCAAGGAAGGTAAGCGCCGGCGCAATGAGGCCGCCGAAGATCGCGCCCTGATGATAGACGAACCCCGAGGCTGCGCCCCTCACCTCCGTCGGGAAGCGCTCGGACAGATAGCTCGGGTTCTGTCCGTAGATGGAGCCGCCGAAGATGCCCTGCAGGATGAAGCCGGCAATGATCCAGAACGGCACCGTATTCCAGAGGTAGAGGGGGGTGACGAAGATGGCGATGATGGAGGGTGCGATGATGCCCCCGCGCCGTCCCCACTTGTCGGCGACGATCCCCCACAGGCTGTTGCCGACAAAGACGACGATGTTGGCCCAGAACAGGGGCGTGGCCACCATCTGCGGAGTCCAGCTCAGCTCCTTCTGCAGATAGGTCGCAAACAGCGCCCAGATCGAATAGTAGACGCAGAATGCGGCGCTCATCCAGACGCAGGCGGTCAGCGTGTTCCAGAACAGGCCCGGCAGGAAGATGCTGAACGCATACGGCATGCCGACGCCGAGCATGCGCGCGAGGTTGGGAAGCAGGAAGAGCGTCACGTAGCCCGCCACGACCCCGGCCAGCAGCGTGTTGAGCTGCGACTGGATCAGATAGGGCAAGACCCATTGGCACGCGAAGAAGAGCGGTGCAAACAGGGCCGCGCCCGCGACGATCCAGCCCGCAACGGCCAGAGCATTGCTCGAAAGGCGCGACCACCCGTTCCGCCCCGTGGCCGCCGCGGCGGCCGCGTTCTGCTCGATGCGCAGGCGTTTGTTCTCCGCCCACACCTCCGGCTCCTTTACGTAGTAGCGTATCCACACGCACACCAGCGCCGGCAGGACGCCGATCCAGAGCATCTCGCGCCACCCGATCGTGGCGCCGGCATAGGGGAGGATGCCATCGAGGGGGTTGGGCTTGCCGTAGAGCAGGCCATAGCAGAGCGCCGAGAGGGCGAAGCCGAGCCCCCAAGAGCCCTGCAGGACGCCGCTCATGAAGCCGCGCGAGCGCGCCGGCCACGATTCCATGGCGAGTGCTGCGCCGGCCGGCCATTCCGCGCCCATGCCGATGCCGAGCAGCGCGCGGAAGAAGAACAGAAAGGTGAACGTCGGCGAGAAGCCGGCGGCGAAGTTGCAGAGCGAGTACCACAGGATGGAGATCATCAGCGGCGCCCGGCGGCCCATGTGGTCGGCCATCCAGCCGGCCCCCGTCGCGCCGAGCAGCCGCAGCCAGAGCGTCACGGCAAAGACCGCCGTCACCGCGGTCAGCGGCACGCCGAACTCCTGCGAGATCGGCAGCATGATCAGCAGGAAGATGGTGAAGTCGAACGCGTCGAGCGTCCATCCGAGCCAGGCCGCAACCCAAGCCATCCACTGATCTTTGGTGGGCTCTCGCCACCAGGGCAAGGTCGTACGGCCGACGTCAGCGGCTACAGTCATGGCATTTCCTCCCAGTTGACGGATTTTGGGCCCATGACCGCATGCTTTTTGATTTTTTATACAGTACGCTGCAAACTGTTCTCGCGTCAAAGCAAAGAGCCGCAGCCACGAGCAGCATTCGCGGCGGGGAGGGAGTTTTCCATCCAGGGCGGGTGATGCGCGCCACAGGTTCGATGCAACCCGCGAGCGTCGCCTGGCGTGCAGGCCTGCTCGCGGCGCACGGTGGACATTGGCTCCCGTCCCCGATCGGCCTATGACTGCGCGCCTGCGCCGCGCGCCGGCGCAGGCAGCAGCGCAGCCTTTCCCACACGAGCCACATGCCAGCAACCATCGCCATCGTCGGACGGCCAAACGTCGGCAAGTCCACGCTCTTCAACCGGCTCACGGGCAAGCGCGCGGCGCTCGTCTCCGACATGCCTGGCCTCACGCGCGACCGGCGCGAGGGCGAGGCGGAGATCGGCGGCCACAAGCTCACACTCGTCGACACGGCGGGGCTGGAGGAGGCCGCACCCGGCTCGATCGCCGCGCGCATGCGCGCCCAGAGCGAGGCAGCGATCGCCGCCGCCGATCTCGTGCTGTTCGTGCTCGATGCGCGCGAGGGCGTGATGCCGGCGGACGCCGCCTTCGCGCGGCTGGTGCGCCAGTCCGGCCGGCCGGTGGTGCTGGTCGCCAACAAGTGCGAGGGGCGGGCCGCGGACGGCGGCTTCTACGAGGCTTTCCAGCTCGGGCTCGGCGAGCCCATCGCCGTCTCCGCCGAGCATGGCGAGGGCATCGGCGATCTGGCGGAGGCCATGCTCGCCGCCCTTGGCCTGAAGCCGCACCGCGCCAGGCGCCGGGAGCGCGGCGAGGGCGTGGCGGCGAGCGAGGAAGCGTCCCCCGCCGCAGCGCACCCCATCCGTCTCGCCGTCGTCGGCCGACCCAACGCCGGCAAGTCGACGCTGGTCAACGCGCTCCTGGGCGAGGAGCGCATGATCACCGGGCCGGAGCCCGGCTTGACCCGCGATGCGGTCGCCACCGACTTTGCATGGGGCGGGCGCCGGTTGCGCCTCTTCGACACCGCCGGCTTGCGGCGCAAGGCGCGCATCAGCGAGCTCTCCGAGAAGCTCGCCGCCAGCGACGCCGTGCGCGCCATCCGCCTCGCCGAGGTGGTGGTGCTGATCGTCGATGCCGAGCACCCCTTCGAGCACCAGGACCTCACCATCGGTGATCTGGTGGCCGAGGAGGGGCGCGCGCTCGTC
>DASREP010000028.1:0-34515 GCA_035652015.1 Bradyrhizobium sp.
CAAAGTTGCTGTTGGCTCCGGTGGTCGCATCACCCAGGTTCATGTAGCTGTAGGCAAGCTCGATCGTGACGTCCGGCGTGACGCGGTAGGCAACGCCGGCGTGCAGCGCCCAGGCGAAATTCCACTTCCCGGCATCGCTCGCGAAGGTCACGCTGTTGTTGAGGACACCCGCATTGTAGATCACGCCGTCATCGCGGAAGCCGCTGATCCGGTTGTACGAAGCGCCGAGGCCGGCGCCGACGAACGGCGTCACGCACCACCAGGTGCCGAGATCGACATAACCGTTGGCCATGATCACGGTTTCGGACTTGCTGCCCGAATAGTTGTTGTTCTCGGCGAAGGTCGGGCCGAAAACCCCGGCCGGGGCGAACTGCGTGCCGTGGAAATTGGCACGGCCACGATACTGCCCGGTCACGTCGACACGGAACCAGTTGTTGAACTGATAGCCGACGCCGAGATCCCACAGCACCGAGCTATCGAAACCCATGCCGGTTGAGGTAAACGCAGCCGCATTCGGGTCGGTGCTGGTGAGCGACTTGAGCTGCTGGTTGGTCATGCCAACGTCGCCGCGCAGATACCAGCCACTGAACTCGGCTGGCGGCGGCGGCGCGTACATCGGAGGCGGCGCAATCGGCAGGTCGGCGGCAAACGCCGCGGTGGACAATATTGAAGCCGCAGTCGCGGCCAACAGAGACTTAACGCTACGCATTGGCTTCGTCCTTTTAGCCAGTGAGGCAGACAGGAGAGCCTCACGTGAAAAAACCCACGACTAAACGATGCCATCAAAAGCTTAAGCGGCACTTAACCCTAATTTTTAAGGTTGATAATCTCTGATCAGGCGGCGCGCCAATTCCTAACGGAAGGTGAAGGGGCGAATGGCGAGTAGCGAGTAGCGAATGGCGAATGGCGAATGGGGCGACCGAGTGAGAGGCCGCCCCCCATCCGCTACTCGCCATTCGCTATTCGCCCCCGCGCCCCCGCGCGCGCGGCATCTTCGGCAGGAACACCGCTAGCAATCCGATCGCCGGCAGGAACGCACAGACCTGGTAGACGAATGCGATTGAGGTGTGGTCGGCGACCTTGCCGAGCACGGCTGCGCCGAGGCCGCCGATGCCGAAGGCAACGCCGAAGAACACGCCCGAGATCATCCCAAAGCGATGCGGCACCAGCTCCTGCGCAAACACGATGATGGAGGACGTGGTCGAGGAGATGATCAGACCGATGATCACCGAGAGCACCGCGCTTGCCGCAAGCCCGACATGCGGCAGCGCCAGCGTGAACGGCAGCGCGCCGACGATGGATATCCAGATCACGATCTTGCGCCCGAAGCGATCGCCGAGCGGGCCACCGAAAAACGCGCCGACCGCGTTCGCAGCGAGGAAGACGAACAGATAGATCTGCGCTGCCTGCGTCGAGACACCGAACTTGTCGATCAGGTAGAAGATGTAATAGCTCGACAGGCTCGAGACATAGAGCTGCTTGGAGAACAGGAGCGCCACCAGCACCGCGAGTGCGACCTGCACGCGGCGGCCGCTCGGCGCATTTGGATCCTTCGCGATCGGCGCCGTCTTGCGCGCCCTGATCTGCGGCCGGTACCAGAGCCCGATTCGCCACAAGAGCACGATCGCGATGAAGGCGATCGACGAGAACCAGGCGATGCTGCCCTGCCCGAACGGCACGACGATCAGCGCCGCCAGCACCGGGCCCATGGAGGTGCCGAAGCTGCCGCCGAGTTGGAACACCGATTGCGCAAGGCCGTAGCGGCCGCCGGAGGCGAGCCGCGCAATGCGCGCCGATTCGGGGTGAAACACCGCCGAGCCCAACCCAATCATCGCGGCGGCTGCGAGAATGATGAGATAATGGTGCGCGACCGACAGCAAGAGCAGCCCGAAGAAAGTCGAGGCCATTCCGATCGAGAGCGAAAATGGCTGCGCCTTTTTATCCGTGAAATGTCCGACCAGCGGCTGCAGCAGCGACGCCGTGAACTGGAACGCCAGCGTGATCAGCCCGATCTGCGCAAAGTCCAGCGCATAATTGTCCTTCAGGATCGGATACACCGAGGCGATCAGCGACTGCATGGTGTCGTTGAGGAAATGCGAGAAGCTGATGCCGGCAAGCACGATGTAGACGGGCGCCGCATAGGCCGAGCTCGCAGCCTTCGCCGCGCGCGCCGGCGAGGCGTCTTGCACGACGACCGGTTCGCTCAGCGTTTCCTGCGATACGACGACGGCCTTGTTCAAGGTGGCAATCCTGGAGGAATTTTCGGGTTGGGTGACCCGATTTTCCTACAGGGCGAGCGCGCGTCGGACCACCATCAATAGCCGATGGCTGCGATGCAGGCCGTGTTGACGCGTTCTCGCGCTGCAACGAGTTCTCTTCATCCGCCCCTGGAGGGGGCCAGTCGATTGCGCATGCAATGCGCAACCGGGGTGGGATGACAGTCTCTCAGCGACGTCGGTGGCTCGGTGAGAGCCGAGCCCTCGAGATGCAAGGCGAGACCATTTTTGCGGCTTCACCCCACCTCGCTTGCATTGCATGCGAGCGATCCTCCCCCTCCAGGGGAGGATGACGACGCGGCTCGATCGAGACGCTACGTTAAGCCGCGGCGGCGTGGCCCAGCGCGGAGACGATATTGTCCACGACGTCCTCGACCAGCATGCGGTCGTCGCCCTCGCCCATGACGCGGATCACGGGCTCGGTGCCGGAGGAGCGCACGAGGAGCCGGCCGTGGCCGTTGAGGCGCTTCTCGCCGTCGGTGATCGCCGACTTGACCTCGGCGTCCTCGAGCGGCTTGCCGCTCTTGTAGCGCACGTTCTTGAGGATCTGCGGCAGCGGGTCGAAGCGATGGCACACTTCCGACACTGGCCGGCGCAGCTTCTGCACCACCGCGAGCACCTGGAGCGCCGCGACAAAGCCATCGCCGGTGGTCGCATAGTCCGACAGGATGATGTGGCCGGAGGGCTCGCCACCGAGATTGTAGCCGCGTGCGAGCATCTGCTCGAGCACGTAGCGGTCGCCGACCGGCGTGCGCACGAGCTCCAGCCCCTGCCCCTGCAGGAAGCGCTCGAGGCCGAGATTGGACATCACGGTGGCGACGATACCGGGCCGCGCCAGCCGTCCGTCTTCCTTCCAGCTCTGCGCGATCACCGCGAGCAGCTGGTCGCCGTCGACGATGTGGCCGCGCTCGTCGACCAGGATGACGCGGTCGGCATCGCCGTCGAGCGCGATGCCGATGTCGGCGCGCATCTCGCGCACCTTGCGCGCCAACGCTTCGGGCGAGGTCGAGCCGCATTCCTTGTTGATGTTGAAGCCGTCGGGCTCGACGCCGATCGAGATCACATCGGCGCCCAATTCCCACAGCGCTTCCGGCACGACCCTGTAAGCCGCGCCATTGGCGCAATCGACCACGACGCGCAGGCCATCGAGGGAGAGGTCGCGCGGCAGCGTGCGCTTGGCGAATTCGATGTAGCGGTCATGCACGCCGTCGATGCGGCGGGCCCGTCCCAGGCTTGCGCTCTGCGCCAGGCGCTTGTCGAGGGATTCGCCGAGCAGCTGCTCGATCTGGCGCTCGACATCGTCGGACAGCTTGAAGCCCTGCGGGCCGAACAGCTTGATGCCATTGTCCTCGAACAGATTGTGCGATGCGGAGATCATCACGCCGAGATCGGCGCGCATCGACTTGGTGAGCATGGCAACCGCCGGCGTCGGCATCGGGCCGACCAGCAGCACGTCCATGCCGACCGAGGTGAAGCCCGCGACCATGGCATATTCGATCATGTAGCCGGACAGCCGCGTGTCCTTGCCGATCACGACGCGGTGGCGATGCTCGCCGCGCTGGAACACGAGCCCCGCAGCCTGTCCGACCTTGAGCGCGAGCTCCGGCGTGATCAGGCCGTTGGCGCGTCCCCGAATGCCATCGGTACCGAAATAATTGCGGCTCATGTAACCCCCAGCATGCCCCGATACTCGCATAACTTGCGAGCAGGCCCCAAGTCCCACCTTCAAAGTCCCACTTTTCAGGTAGGTCCCACTTGTTCGCGGTCTTATAATGGCTTCGCCGCTAAAAGCCTTTCAAAAAATATGATGAATGATTACCGGGGCCCGGTGTCACGCCGCGTCGTTAAGGCCTTGTTAACGCTGTGATTTGCCTCGCTTGCGGGCTTCAAGGCTTGCCTTTGGGTTCCAGTGGCTGGGATACGCTGACGGGATCGGAGGCCGGGAAAGTCTCCTCCAGGCCCTCTTCAAGCGCCTCCTCGAGCCTCTGCCTTTCGTCCGACTCGGCAGCTCCGTGCGCCTGCTTCGTCTCGTGCTTCCTCACGTGCTTGGGCTTGGAACCAGACCGGGTCATCACAGCCTCCATGCGCCCGATCAATTTGGCAGGCGCCTCAACCGTGCTAGATGACACCGCGCATCCGGATTACAAGACGGACAATACCAAAGCGAAGTTTGGGGCCGGGAACGTTCATGAAGCACATCACCTGCATCGAGGATCTTCGCCTGTTGCACAAGCGGCGGGTGCCGAAAGCCTTTTTCGATTATGCCGACCGCGGCTCCTACGCCGAGGAGACACTGCGCGCCAACCGCGAGGACTTGCAGAAGATCAAGTTCCGGCAGCGCATCCTCGTTGACGTCTCCAGGCGCGACACCGCGACCACGATTCTCGGCGAGCCCTCGACAATGCCGCTGATCCTGGCGCCGGTCGGTCTGCTCGGCATGCAGCATGGCGACGGCGAGATCCATGCCTGCCGAGCGGCGCAAGCGGCCGGCATTCCCTTTACCCAAAGCACGATGTCGATCTGCTCGATCGAGGATATCGCCGCAGCGGTGCAAAAGCCGTTCTGGTTCCAGCTCTACGTGATGAAGGACCGCGGCTTCATCAAGGAGCTGATCGAGCGCGCCATCGCCGCCAAATGCAGCGCGCTAGTGTTGACCGTCGACCTGCAGGTGATCGGACAACGTCATGCCGACATCAAGAACGGCATGAGCGTGCCGCCGGAATGGTCGCTCTCGAAGCTTCTGGATTTCGCCAGCAAGCCGGCCTGGGTCGCAGGCGTGTTGCAGGGCAAGCGCCGCACCTTCGGCAATATCGCCGGCCACGTGAAGAACACCGAGAGCCTCGACAAGCTCTCGGAATGGACGGCCTCGCAATTCGACACCACGCTGTCCTGGAAGGATCTCGACTGGATCCGCAAGATCTGGCCGGGCAAGTTGATCATCAAGGGCATCCTCGATACCGAGGACGCCGAGGAAGCCGCCAAGGTCGGCGCGCAGGCGATCGTCGTCTCCAACCATGGCGGCCGTCAGCTGGACGGCGCGCCGTCGTCGATCGAAGTGCTGCCGGAGATCGTGGATAGCGTCGGCTCCCGGATGGAGATCATGTTCGATGGCGGCATCCGCTCCGGCCAGGACGTGATGCGGGCGCTCGCGCTGGGCGCCAAGAGCTGCATGATCGGCCGCGCCTATGCCTACGGGTTAGGGGCCGGCGGCCAGGCCGGCGTCGAGAAGGCCATCGACATCATCCGCAAGGAACTCCTGACGACAATGGGCCTGTGCGGCGTCAACACCATCGCCGAGATCGACGATCACGTGCTGGCAGTGTGAAGCCCAGCAATGACGAGGTCGTCCCGGCGAAAGCCGGGACGACTCGTGGAGAGGGCCTTTGCTGCCGTTAGCAGCAACATCACATCGGCGGCGTGATGCCGTCACGGCCGACATTGACGCGGCCCGCTTCCAGCGTGCCGTCGTCCTTCTTGGTGGCACCGAAGATGATGACCTTGGCGCCCGGCTTCATCTCCGACTTGCTGCCTTCGACGAAGGTGACGATCGGCGTCTCCGGCGGCACCACGACTTTCTTCTCGCCGTCCTTATACTTGACCAGGATGTGCTGGCCGTCGGTGCCGGCGACCGTCTCGGCGACGGTGGCGTTGGTCATGGTCGAATTGGCACGGAGATCCCAGGGCCGGAAGCCTTCGGCGGCGCCGCGCTGGTTTTCCGGGAAGATATGCACGGCGACCGCCTTTTGCGTGCCGTCGGGCTCGGGCATGGCGGTGACGCCGATATAGGAGCCCTGCTTGATCTCGGCGAGCGAGGTCTTCACGACCGCGAACACCGCGACATTGTCAGTGGTCTTCACCTTCACATCATTGCCCTCACGGGTCTTGATGCTCAGCACCGGCCCGTCGACGGCCTCGATGGTGCCGCGAATGCGCACCGTCGGCGCCTGCTGGGCGAGAGCGACAGTGGAGAAAAGGACGACGCCGGCAAGCACGCGCGGCAGGGTGGATAGGATTTTCGGCATGACCTGTCCTTTCCGGAGCAGTTGTGATGGTCGACTCGCAAACCCCGGGGTGGCAAGGCTATTCCCTGTCGTCCCGGCGAAAGCCGAGACGACTCGTGGAAAGGGCCTTCGCTGCCGCTAACGGTCAGCTCACATCGGCGGGGTGAGGCCGTCGCGGCCGACGCTGATGCGGGTGGTCTCGAACGAGCCGTCGGGAAGCTCTTTCACAAAGGCGATGATCTTGGCGCCCGGCTTGAGATCACCCTTGTCGCCGGGAATGTAGGTGACGACAGGTGTATCCTGCGTGACCACGACCTTCTTCTCACCGTCCTTGTACTTCACCATGACCGTCTGGCCGTCGACACCGGCGACGCTGTCCGACACGGTGGCATTGGTCATGGTGGAGTTCGGGCGCGAATCCCAGGGGTATGATCCCTCGCCTGTCCCGCGCATGTTTTCCGGGAAGACGTGGACCTCGACCGCCTTCGGCGCGCCGTCGGGTCCCGGCACCGTGGTGGTGCCGATGAAGGATCCGACCTTGACGTCGGCGAGTGCAATCTTCGTGATGCCGAGGATCAGGACGTTGCCGGTCATGTGCAGCTTGACGTCCTCGCCGCTGCGCGACTTCACACTGAGCACGTCGCCATCGACGGCCTCGATGGTGCCACGCACGCGCGTCGGCGTCGGCGACTTCTGGGCGGCGGCATGAAGGGTGAAGGCGGCCAGCATTGCAACGGCGATCAGCAGGCGTGCGGGGATCGAAGGTCGGTTCGGCATGAAAGTCTCCAGGGGGTGAGCAGGTGGTTGGTTGGCCTGCTCTAGCGCCAGACACCCAAGCTTTCATGATATTCCGCCTCACAACCGCGCGAGCGGTGATGTGAACGCGCAAAGGCGTCGCAGCTCACGTGCCCGCGAGATCGGCTTCCACCAGCGCGCGGAGCTCGGGCGTCACCTCAGGGCGCTTGCCGAACCACAGCTCAAAGCCGCGCACCGCCTGGTGCAGCAGCATGCCAAGCCCGTCCGCGGTCCGCAAATTTCGCTGCTTGGCATTGGCGAGCAGCGGAGTTTCGAGCGGCACATAGACGAGGTCAGAGACGACCGCCTGCGGCGGCAGCCGCGCCACGTCGATCTTCAAGGCCGGCTGGCGATACATGCCAAGCGAGGTGGTGTTGACAAGGAGCCCCGCCTTCGGAAGCACCGCGCCGATCTCGCCCCAGGCAATCGGGCGCACCTTCTCGCCAAACTGATCGGCCATCGCCTGCGCCCGTTCGAAGGTGCGGTTGGCGAGATGGATGCGCGCAAGGCCGCGCTCGATCAGACCGAACACGACCGCACGCGAGGCGCCGCCCGCGCCGATCACCACCGCGTCTTCCGCCTGGTCCCAACCGGGCGCGGATGCGTCGAGATTATTGAGAAAGCCCTCGACGTCGGTGTTGGTCGAGCGCAGTTCGCCGTCCGCATACCACAAGGTGTTGGCCGCGCCGACAGCTTGCGCGCGGGCGTCCGGAGCGGACAGCGCCAGCGCCCGCTCCTTGTGCGGAATGGTGACATTGGCGCCGACGAAGCCGCGAAGCTTCAGCCGGATGACGAAATCGGCAAAGCCTTCCGGCGGCACCGCCTCGATCGTATAGCCGCCGGCAATGCCGAGCTTGCGCAGCCAGTAATGGTGGATCAGCGGGGAGCGCGAATGCGCGGCGGGCCATCCGATCAGGCAGGCGGCGGGCAGTCTTTGGTCGGCGGCGCTCATGCCCGTCCAATCCGCCAAGCGAGGGCCCGAGTCAATATGATCGTCAATATGACAATCAAGATCATCGATGCACCGTGACTGCGACGACGCCGCTCAAGGCGAGCGCAAAGCCCGCAGCAAACCAGATCGCGGCGAGGTTGATCCAGTGATAGGCCACAGCGCCCAGCACGGCCCCGACCACCAGCGCCGCCCACAACAGCACGTTCGGAACCCAGGCGAGGGGCGCCCCGCCGGTGAGCGCGGCGGCGATGAGCTGGCCGGCCTTCACCAGTGCACCGGTGATGTAGGTGAGCCCCAGCCCGCCCTCGATCTGGAACACCGCATTCTCCAGGCCCATCGCCAGCACGATGGCTGCGACCGCGATCACAGGCAGGCCCAGCGCGTAGCTCAGCGCCGAGAGCGTAAGCAGCAGCGTCTCGATGAGCAGCAGCCAAGGCTGGCGATGCTTGCTTCGGCTGTGCACGATCAGGCTTCCACCGGCCGCACCGATCACGAACAGCACGATCAAGGTGAGCGCGGCACCCGCATTGATCCAATCGCCGGCGGCGAGGCTGACGCCAAGGCGCGTCGAATTGCCGCTCATGAATGAGACGAACAGGCCGCCGAGGTGCAAATAGCCGATCGCGTCGACATAGCCCGCCAGCGCAGTGAGCGCGCAGGCGAGCATGACATTGCGGGAGCTGTCGAGCATAGACCTTATATCGTCCCGGGCTTCGTGCGTTCCTCGCGCGAGCCCGGCAACGACATCAAATCATGCCGCATCCCGATGCGCGGCGATGATCTGGTCGGCGGCGCGGCCCGTGACCTCGGCCATATGGTCGAAGTTCCGGGTGAAGCTGCCGGCGCCGGCGGTCGCCGAGCGCAGTTCCACGATCAATTCGCCGATCTCGGATTCCGGCATCAGCGCCCGGACGCAGTCCCACCCTTGCCAGCCATCGCGGGTGTCAAAGGAGAGGATCTGCCCGCGCCGCGCCGACAGGATGGCGTTGATCTTGGCCGTGGCGTCGGTCGGGCAGACGATCTCCACGCTGTGGATCGGCTCCAGCAGCACCGGCTGGCATTGCGGCAGGCCCTCGCTCAAGCCCACACGCGCCGCCGTCCGGAACGCGAGGTCGGAGGAATCGACGCTGTGATAGGAGCCGTCGGTCAGCGTCACCGCAAGATCGGTGACGGGGAAACCGAGCGGCCCGCGCGTCAGCCCATCGATCACGCCTTCCTCGACCGCGGGGATGTAGTTGCGCGGCACCGCGCCGCCGACCACCTTCTCCGCGAATTGAAAGCCCTCGCCGCGCGGCAGCGGCTTGATGTCGAGCACCACATCCCCGAACTGACCGTGGCCGCCGGACTGCTTCTTGTGCCGGCCGCGCTGGGTGATGGATTTCCTGATGGTTTCCTGATAGCCGATCGCCGGCGGATGCGATTTGACATTGACGCCGAAGCGTTCGTGCAGGCGCTCCAGCGCGACGCGCAGATGCATCTCGCCGTGCCCCCACAGCACGGTGTCGTGGGTGCGCGGGTTCTGCACCATGGTCAGCGAGGGATCCTCCTCGTTCAATCGCAACAGCGCCTGGCCGAGCTTGACGTCATCCTTGCGGTCGGTGGCGGCAATCGAGATCGCCAGCACCGGCGGCAGCGGCTCGATGGTGAGAAGCGCGGCAGGTGCAGTCTTGCCGCTCCCGACAGTGTCCCCGGTCTTGATGGTGTCGAGCTTGCCGAGCGCGACCGTATCGCCGGCCTCCGCCGAGCTGCGCTTGCCATCCTGGCTCGCGCCGGCCGCAAAGATGCCGGAGACGCGCGCGCTCTGGCCCGACGAGGCTTGCAACGTGGCGCCGTCCTCGAGATGGCCGGCGAACAGCCGCGTCAGCGACAGCTTGCCGCCGTGCTGCAGATGCAAAGTCTTGAAGACATAACCGAGCGCGTCCTTTGATGCGGGTACGCCAAGCCGCGCCGCGGTCGCGGCCACGTCGGGCGCCTCGTGACGCAGCGCCTTCATCAGCCGCAGCACACCGTTCTCGCGGCTCGCCGATCCCAGCAGCACCGGACAGATCAAGCCATCGCGCAGCTCACGGGCGAGATCATCAAACACGGCATCGCGTGGCGGCTGGATGTCCTCGAGCAGCTGCTCCATCAGCGCGTCGTCATGGTCGGCGAGCTTTTCCAGCATGGAGAAGCGCGCTTCCTTCTCGCGGTCGAGATTGCCGCCGTTGAGTTCGATCACCTCGGAGGCCTTGTGCTCGCGATAGACAAAGGCGCGCTCCAGCGCGAGATCGACAAAGCCCTCGATCAGCTCGCCGTTCCAGATCGGAATCTGGCGCAACACCAGCGGCACGCGGGAGGCGGGCTGCAGCGTCGCGAGCGTCTCGCGGATGCGCTTGTTGGCGCGGTCGATCTTGTTCAAGAACAAAAAGCGCGGAATTTTCAGGTCTTCGAGCTCGCGCAGGATGATCTGCAGCTGCGGCAGCTTCTTCTCGTCGGCCTCGCACACCACGACGGCGGCATCGACCGCGGGCAGCGCCGCGCGCATGTCATGCGAAAACTCCACCGAGCCCGGACAGTCGATGAAGGTGTAGCTGTCGCCCATGAAAGTGGTGGTCGCAGCCGTGAGAGACACGCTCATCTTGTGATGGCGCGCCTCGGCGCTGGCATCGCCCACGGACGTGCCGGCATCGACGCTGCCTGCGCGCGGGATCGCGCCGGTGCGCGCCAGGATTGCTTCGAGAAGTGTGGTTTTACCGCTTTGGAAAGGGCCCACCAGTGCAATGCACCGTGGACCTCGGGGACTTCTGACGTCTTGTCCCATTCGCCGTCTCCTTCATGTGGAGCTCGGCCCGTGATTGGGTCGGCAATCGGCCATGCTCTGCCTGCGTCGGAGGTTTGGCAAGCATGAAAAAAACTTCGCTGCGCTGCGGTTCTTCGCCTCTCCCCGTCCTTCACGGGGAGAGGCCGCAACGCATCGGAAGATGCGTTGCGGGTGAGGGGCTCTCACCGCGAACTCAGTGCTACCGAATTCGTGGAGAGAGCCCCTCACCCCAACCCTCTCCCCGTGAAGGACGGGGAGAGGGAGATGATGGAGCGAATGAAAAGCGCTATCGCCCCGGCCGCAGTTCCAGGCTCTCCAGCCCCGCGGCGACATTGAGGCCGACCTGGCCTTGCAGGCTCAAGGGCTGCAGCGCGATGGAGTTGTTGGAACCGCCGACCAGCACATTGCCGCCGAGGCCGACGCCGAGCGAGGCGCTGCCCTGCGCGCCGGCATAGTTGCCGGAGAGGTCACCCGGCCCGAGCCGCTCCACCGGCGCGTAGACCGCCCAGCCCAGCGCCGTCTCCTCAGTGATGCCGAGATCTACGCCCACTTTACGGATGGTGGCGACATAACGGTCTTCCGGCACGCCCTCGACGCGGAACACGCAGCCGAGATTGGTCACCGAGCCCACGATGAAGCCGATGCTGGCGCCGCCGCGACATTCGAGCACACCGATGCGCACACGCGCAGGTGCTTGCGCATCAGCGACCCCGACAGCTGTGGTGAGCATGGTCGCGGCGATCGCGACGGCGGACGTTAAGCGGCGCATGAAGTAAACTCCGGCTGAAGAATGTGATGCGAGCCAAGACCAATGATGACCGGTGATCCCGGTGCTGTCTCTATGGCACAGGACGAATGCCTGTTCCAGATTCCCGCGCAAACATAAAGAAAGGGCCCGCTTTCACGGGCCCTTCGATTATTCAGCACTCGTTCAGACTGGCTCTAGCGCAGGTTGCCGCAGAAGCGCTGGATGCGCTTGCACGCCTCTTCCAGATCGGAGTTCTTGGTCGCGTAGGAGATCCGGAACGCCGGCCCGAGCCCGAACGCCGAGCCTTGCACCACAGCGACCCCCTCGCTCTCCAGGAGTTCCGTGACAAAATCCTCGTCATTGCCGAGCAGCTTGCCCGACGGCGCGGTCTTGCCGATAGTGCCGGCGCAGGACGGATAGACGTAGAACGCGCCCTCGGGCCGCGGGCAATCGATGCCCTTGGCCTGGTTGAGCATGGAAACCACGAGATCGCGCCGCTCCTTGAACGCCTTGTTGTTGGCCGGGATGAAATCCTGCGGACCGTTCAATGCTTCCACCGAGGCCCATTGCGCAATCGAGCAGGGGTTCGAGGTCGACTGCGACTGGATGGTCGCCATCGCCTTGATCAGCTGTGCCGGGCCGCCGGCATAACCAATGCGCCAGCCGGTCATGCAGTAGGCTTTGGAGACGCCGTTCACCGTCAGCGTGCGATCGAGCAGGCTCGGCTCGATCTGCGCCGGCGTGGTGAACTGGAAGTCGTCATAGACCAGATGCTCATACATGTCGTCGGTCATCACCCAGACATGCGGATGCCTGACCAGCACGTCGGTGAGCGCCTTCAACTCGGCGCGGGTGTAGGCCGCGCCCGTCGGGTTCGACGGCGAGTTGAGGATCAGCCATTTTGTCCGCGGCGTGATCGCCTTCTCGAGATCCTCCGCCTTCAGCTTGAACCCGGTTTCCGCGGGACAAACCACCGGCACGGACTCGCCGCCGGCGAGCGCCACCATCTCAGGATAGCTGACCCAATAGGGCGCCGGGATGATCACCTCGTCACCGGGATTGAGGGTGGCGACCAGCGCGTTGTAGAGCACCTGCTTGCCGCCGGTGGAGACGATCACCTGGTTCGGCTTGTAGGCGAGCCCGTTCTCGCGCTGGAACTTGGCGATGATCGCCTCCTTCAGCTCCGGGATGCCGGTGACGTCGGTGTACTTGGTCTTGCCGGCTTCGATGGCATGAATCGCCGCCAGCTTGATATTGGCCGGGGTGTCGAAATCCGGCTCGCCGGCGCCGAGACCGATGACATTGCGGCCCGCCGCTTTCAGCGCGCGTGCTTTATCCGTGACCGCAATCGTGGCGGACGGCTTCACACGGTCGAGCGCAGCGGACAGAAACGGCATTATGGCCTCCTTGCAGGCGTGGAACGGCATCTTCGCGTCCACGACTCGTCATGATGGGGGAACGCCCCTACCCTAGGCCGCGACGCGTTGCGCTGCAAGAAACTTTGGCGAAAACGGCCCGACTTTCACGAATGCCTGAGCGTGTCTGGACGCATCGCGCAACATCTGCCAATCGGGGCGGGCAAACAGCTTATATCTGGTAATCGGGGGCCAGTATTGCTCCGAGCGAGGGATGCATTGCTCCGAGCGGCATGCACCTGGCATGCGATTGTCACTTGCGGCTCGGTCGGGCTCTCGACCCGTCATCCCCGCGCAAACGGCAAAGCCGTTTGTCGCTGGAGGCGCGAGCCAACGGGTCCGCGCGAAGCGCGGCCCGATGACAGGCTCCACGAGCCTCGAAGGATGAACGGCCCGCTGTTGCAGCCGGGCCGTCGCCCTTCGAGACCCGCTAACGCGGGCACCTCAGGGTGACGGTTCGAAAACGATCCGCCTGGCGCACGCCGTCGATGAGACAAACCCGCTGTCCCTTGTCCGCTGACTGTCCGATTCGCGCGACTTCTTTTCGCGTGAGCGTGCGAGGCATGCGCATGTGCAGCGAAATTGGAGTGCGGTTTTTGGCGTAGCGAAACTGTGATGCGAATTGTTGATGTGTGTTGGAAACTTCTTGTCTGCGTTTGCAGTGCGGCAGAGCTTTTCGACTTTTTCCAAGGATTGGCCCTTGCGGCATTTTAACAAGAGCATCATTGTTTAGCCGCGTTGCGGCGCAAGTACGAAAGCTCGCGTCGCTTCCCTCGCATCATCAGGTCGATCCGCCAGAATGTACAAGCTCTATTCGATGCAGCGTTCGGGCAACAGCTACAAGGTCCGCCTTGCGCTGGCGCTTCTGAACGCCCCCTATGACGCCATCGAAATCGACATCCTTCGCGGCGAGAGCCGCACGCCGGATTTCCTTGCCAAAAATCCGAGCGGACAGGTGCCGCTGCTCGAGGTCGCGGAGGGACGCTACCTCGCCGAATCCAACGCCATCCTCTGGTATGTCTGCGGCGGCACGCCGCTGGCGCCGGAATCGCGCATCGAGCGGGCCGAGGCGCTGCAATGGATGTTCTTCGAGCAGCATGCGCTGGAGCCGAATATCGGCGCCGCCTATTTCTGGCTCGCACTGGTGAAAGGCGGCCGCGACCTGCAGACGCATGCGCTGGAGGACTGGATGGAGCGCGGCTATGGCGCGCTGCAGGTGATGGAGAATCACCTGAAGCACCATGAGTACTTCGCCGCCGGCCAGCTGACGGTCGCCGACATCGCGCTCTACGGCTACACTCATGTCGCCGACCGCTGCGACTTCGACCTCTCGACCTTCCCCTCCATCCGCGCCTGGCTGAAGCGCGTCGAGCACACTCCGGGCTTCGTCTCGATGGAGTGGAAGCCCGAGGAAGTCGTCGACGAGCCGCCGAGCATTGCGGCGAGCATGTGAGGAGCTTCATCGCCTTACCACAGGCGCGATCTCGATCCGTCATCCTGAGGCGCTCGCGCTAGCGAGCCTCGAAGCATGCGCGGCCCCGGCTAGCGAGAGCCGGGCCGTCGCCCTTCGAGGCCCGCCGCGGAGCCTGTCATCGGGCCGCGCGTTCGCGCGGACCCGTTGGCGACGGGCGCCTCAGGGTAACGGATCTAAAACTTCACATGCTCTCAGGGGGACGGGTTTAAATCACGCCAAAGGTTAACAACAACGCCCGAACCGTTAACCTTTGCGGCGATCCCGCGATTTTCGACGCCGCTGGCGCCGCAATCTTGCCGGCGCACCGTGCCAGATTCCGCTATCCGCGCAAGTGATTCGCTTGGCGCGCGTGAGGATCTGTTGGGCTATGAAACGGTTGTCCGGCGCGAGAGGCTTTGGCGGCCAGAATACCCAGGTCGCATCGTCGCGCCTCACTGACGCGGTCGCGGCAGCGCTCGCGCTCGGTGCGCTCTCGCTGTGCCTGATGACCGTGCTGGCGACCAAAGCCAGCATGGCGATGCCGGTGCTGGGCTAACCCGCGCGGCAAGCGCCATTCCCTGCGATTTGGTCCAACAGATCGCTAAAACTCGCGCCGTCAGCGCAAGCTGCGCTTCATCATCGCAGCAAAGAAAGCCTCCCGCCGGCGAGCATCCGTCGCGTCTCCCGCTTAAGCTTCAGCCTGCGGGCGAGAACTGGCATGCAATTCGACGGGCGCGCAATCTCCGGTCCGGTGCTGGCGGCAGCGACCATGCTGGCCGCGACCGCGATCGATCGTACCCTGATCGGTGTTCCCAACCCGGCGCCGCTGCTGGTGCTTATCGTGGCGTTTGCCGGCTCGTGGAGCGGCTTCCGCTCGGCATTGGCCAGCGCCGCGGTCGCGATTGTCGGATTGGCGCTGTTCTTCTTCAACCACCGCGCAACGCCCGGCTACCAGATCTCCGACCTGGTCCGGCTGGCCATGCTCGCGATGACGGCGGGCGGCACTGCCGCGATCACCGGGCTCGTCCGCCGGCAACTCATGGACTCCTTTGCGCATGAGCGCGCCGAGCACGCGCTCGCGGCACGGCTGGCGGCCGCGCTGGACGAGGTCGACATCGGCATCGTGCTGCTTGATCAAGACACCCGCGCCGAGTTCATCAACCGTGCCTTCCGCTGTTACTTCGGCCTGCCCGATGCGAAAGCCGATTCCAAGCCTGCCTTTGTCGCGCTGATGTATCATGGCCGCGACACCGGCGCCTTCGAGCTGCCGGCCGACGAGTTGAACGCCTTCATCGCGCGGCGGATGGAGATGATGCGGATTGGCGACTCCACGCCGATCAACATCCGCCTCAAGGACGGCACCGTGCTGCGCTTCTCCTGCACGGCGCTCGCAGGCGGCGGGCGGATGCTGAGCTACACCCCGGTCACGGACCTCGTCCGCCACGCCGACGATCCCGGCAGCGCGGACTATTTCCGCGCACTCCGCAGCGGCAGCGACCGCGCGCTGGCAAAGCATTTGCGGGCGGCGGAGTAGGCGAGCACCGGGCCTGCCGATCTATCTTGGCTTCATTGAAACATGCAGCAGCAGCGAAGGATCGCCTCTCCCCTTGTGGGAGAGGCCGGATTGCATCGCAAGATGCGGCGGTGGTGATGGTGGTGACTGGTGGCAAGAGCTGCGAACCCGTGACGAGCAGCGCCGCCGCGACTACGAGCGAGCGACCGCCCTGGGCGAACAACAGGCGCTTGAGCGCGAACAGGAGGAAAACCGCCAGGTCCGTGAACGCGCGGCCGCAATGATGCAGCGCGCGATTTGAGGAGCAATCTCGCGGCGCTGCCCGTGCTGTGGTCGTGATTTTCAGTTCGGCATCGGTTGACCCGACGTCCGTCAGCCCGTGCCACTCGGTGAAGATCGTTCCTGCCGATTCATGGGTGGTAGGAAACCAGATCAAGCCGAGCGCCTGCGGCCAGGCTTTTCTCCTTTTCCTGGCGTGGCGGGCGCACGACCCACGCGTGGGTCGCGACCGTGAACCGGAGGCCTCGACCCCGGTCGCTTGGGGCCGGGGCCTCATCCACCTTGATCACCACCTACATTCTCGACGGTTGTTTCTGACGCGTCATCTGCTCGGTCGCCCTTGATCAAAATGCCTTCAAGGAACTCGCGATGTCTTTCCGCTAGAAACGCTAGCGCTTGGCCATCATCGACGCGATGTTCTAACTTCTCCTTCACGAACTGAAGCCGCGCATTGTTCTCTTCAAGTATCTCACCCCATGTCTTTACACCGACCATGACGCGCTCACCTTTTTGAATGAGGCGACGTTGCGGGTCGGGGCCGTTCCGTATCCGGGCTTCCACCTGCTTATTGTACTGATCTGAGATGATCCAAAAATGCCAATGGAGGCCATCGATGCGGCCGAAGCGGGGATCTTCTTCAATAGCCAAGGCGTACCCTTCGATTTGCATCAGATGTTCGGCATTAATCACGACCTTCGGCGCTTTTAGCTCGATCACCAAATGCTCCAAATCGTTCGGCCGGTGACGGCGCTGTGATCGAGACAGCATTAGATCGATTATGCCTCTGGACTTGTCGATTACCTTGACGGGATCATCGATGACGAGGTCAGGATCGAGCTTGTCCCGGTGCGCTTTTAGAACGGTTGTGAGGTCCTTGTCGCTTGCCCAGAGATTATACTCTTCCCCAAAAATCCACGTGTTCTGTTCCAAGATTTTGTGCAGCTGAGATCGCTCGCGGAGCTTCTGACGGGCTTCATAATCGAACAAAATGTATCGCAGCGCTTCAAGAAATTTGAGGCGGTCCGCAACCAGGGTCGCGGCGCTGATAATACCTGATCCCCCATGCCCAGAACACGCTGCCGCCGCTGCCGTGCTGGATGCCGATGCTGCCGATCTCGAACTCGGTGCCGTCGTGCTTGAGGATCACGCGATAGTTGTCGTGGGCCTGGGGGTGGATAACGCGGCGAAGGAAGAGGTCCATCGGTTATGAGCTAATGGTCCCGCAAAGCTGCCCGTAGACTATTGCCGTCAGCCCAAACGCGGCAACGTACGATGATAGAATTGGCCTCAGGCACGCTGATACTGATGTCGATGTCGTGTTCGCCGCGAGGCAGCTGGACGACATTGCCGCCCCAACCCCATCCCGGCGGTCCGCACAACATGAAGCTCGCATCGTTTCCAAGCGGGGGGGCTCCTCGTCGTCCATGTAAGAAAGTTTATCCTTTGAGTTTTACCAGACGCCAGAGAGAACTCAGATACGAGCCGAGGCAACGCATGGTGCTGATTTTCAAACCCAGCTATCTGCAACACGTGCAAGCGGCAATTCGACCTCTGCTGATATGAACGGTTTTCTATTTCGACGAATGCCGATTGGGCCGGAAATGCACCCTTCGGATGTTCGTCCTGTTGGTCCGATGCAACCTTAACCACCCGGAATGGGTCGAGCATTCTCCATGCTCGATACGGCGCAACCACCAATGCGTGGAATAGCGTGACGAGCAGCAGGGAAGTAACAACATAGGCAAGTGGTGTGAACCAAAACGAGGCTAGCAGCCGCGCCGGGAAGAGTGCCGCGAAGAGATCGCGCTGCTGAGCATAGGCAACGATGAAAGCGGCTATGGCAATTCCCGAGCCGAACGTACTCCCACTCACACCGTGGCGGAACGCCCCCCACCAGTGGCGGCGTATTGCCTTCATAAGCTCGCGCACTAACATAAATGACACCACCTCACCTCACATCAGACCAAGCCGATATTTCTTCGCCACCTTCTTGCGCGGCGCCGCCGGCTCGATCGGCTCACCGTGGCGCAGCGCCTTCAGCATCGCGATGTGCGCCATCATCACGATGCCGCGCTTCTCGGCTGCAGCCATCAGGCATTCGATGGCCAGCTGCTAATGAGGGAGCGCGGCTTCGCTCTTCGGCAGCGTCATGATGTGGTTGGCCGCATCGCGCAGCGTCAGCAGCGCGCGACCATCGGCAAGCGTGATCGGGTCGTCGAATTGGAGGGACCAGGACATCAGGCGTTGGCGGGTCGGTGATGCTAAGGAGCCCTCAAGATAGGCCGAGCGGCGGCGGATTTCGAGTCGGCAGGTCCAATAGGAAGCCCGTCTGGCGCATGATGTCGCCGTGAAGAAGTTGTCAGGGTAATTCTAGGGGTACCAAAATCCCAACCAGCTGATCTCACTGCCGTATTTCCGCGCTCCACTCTCCCACAAGGGGCGAGGGCACATCAATGCGCAGCGTGCGCTGGACTTGCTGGAATGAGAATGGTTGGCTGGACGCAGCCTTCAGGAAGAAACGAATGTCAAACCTCTCCATCCGCCCCGTCCGCCGCGACGATTTCGACAAATGGCTGCCGTTGTGGGACGGCTACAACGCCTTCTACGGCCGCTCCGGTGCGACCGCGCTCACGCGCGAGATCACCGACATCACCTGGTTGCGCTTCTTCGATGCCTATGAGCCGATGCATGCGCTGGTCGCCGAGAGCGAGGGCGAACTGCTCGGGCTGGTGCACTACCTCTACCACCGCTCGACCATTGCGATTGCGCCCGACTGCTACTTGCGGGATCTGTTCACCGCACAGGCCTCTCGCGGCAAGGGCATTGGGCGCGCGCTGATCGAGGGCGTCTACGAGCAGGCCAGGCTTGCAGGCGCGCCGCGCGTCTATTGGCAGACGCACGAAACCAACCTCACCGCGCAACAGCTCTACGACCGTGTCGCCGAACGCTCCGGCTTCATCGTCTACCGCAAGCTGGTCTGACGCGAATCGGCCGCCTGTGGATAAGTCCAACTGTCACGGCGACGTTACAATGCATGGCTACGCTATGCCTGCGTCTGATCAGGCCCCCCGTCACAGATCATGCGCCCCAGCGGTCCCCGTCAGTCGCCGCGTCTGACCGGGGCCGCACCTTTTTGAGGGGTGCGCGTTTCGGCTGGTCGCAGCGCTCCTTCTCTCGCCATCACATGATTTGTATGCGAGAACCGCGGCTTGCCGCGGGCCTTCGCGCGCGCCACAATGGCCGCTTCCCTCTTGTGACAAGGCTGCTCCATGCAAATTCGCAATCTCGGCGGCTCGGGCCTGCGCGTTTCCGCGGTCGGGCTTGGCTGCAACAATTTCGGCCAGCGCACCGATCTCGAGACGTCGCGGAAGGTCATCCATCGGGCGCTCGACCTCGGCATCACGCTGTTCGACACCGCCGACATCTATGCGGGGATGGGCGGCTCGGAGACGGTGCTGGGCACCGTGCTCGGCGACCGCCGCAAGGACATCGTGCTCGCCACCAAATTCTCCAAACCGATGGCAGTCGACGGCACCAAACAGGGCGCCTCGCGGCGCTACATCATGGATGCCGTGGAAGCGAGCCTGAAGCGACTGAAGACCGACTATATCGATCTCTATCAGCAGCACGATTACGACCCGCTGACGCCGATCGAGGAAACCCTTCGCGCGCTCGATGACCTGATCCGGCAGGGCAAGGTGCGCTACATCGGCAACTCCAACTTCCCGGCCTGGCGCATCGCGGAAGCCGAGTTCACCGCGCGCGCGATGAATGTGAGCCGCTTCATCTCCTGCCAGGATGAATACAGCCTCGTCGTGCGCGGCATCGAAAAGGACCTGTTGCCGGCGGCGCAGGAATACAAGCTCGGCCTGTTGCCGTTCTTTCCGCTCGCAAGCGGTCTGCTCACCGGCAAATACCAGCGCGGCGCCGCAGCGCCCGCCGACACCCGCTTCGCCAAGGCGCCGGCGCTGCGCGACCGCTATGTCACGTCGCGCAACGAGGAGATCGTCGACAGGCTCAAAGCCTTCGCGGAAACCCGAGGCCGTACCCTGCTGGAGCTCGCCTTCTCCTGGCTCGCGGCACGGCCGCAGGTCGCAAGCGTGATCGCCGGTGCGACGCGCGTGGAACAGGTCGAGCAGAACGTGAAGGCGATCGCCTGGAGCCTGACCGCGCAGGAGATCGCGGAAATCGACGAGATCACGAAGTAGGTGCGGCCCTCCCGTCCTCACTCTGCGAGCGGCGCGATGCGAGGTGGGGCTTGCTCCCGCACCGCCGCACACGAAATCTTAAGCCTTGCCCGGCAGATTGGCATCGCACCCGCACGGCGCGACCCGGGATTCGAAAGCGCGATAACGACTTCATCCATCGCGTCCGGCACCTGCGAGCCCGCTTCCGCCATTGCAGCGCGGTTGCAGGAACCAAGAAGTGATAGTTCAATCATATTCTTGGTTCGAGGCCATTGAACTGAAATCTCGCGGCCGAAAGTTCGTTGGGGATCAAACGTAACAACCGAAATTCTCATCCATCAGATCATGTGCGCCGACGCCCGGCAAATGGCTCGCCTATGAAGCGATGAGATCTCATTCGCATTCTTGAGCGAGTCGGCAGAACCCGATGGTAAACGCGGTGTTGTCCGCAGCGCCGAAATCCGGTCTCCAACATTGAGGCTTGCTTATGAGGCGCGTGCGTTAAGTGGCGGCGCGACGACCTCTTGCGCGAGCCCTTGATGAGCAGCATCTCGACCATCGCACTGTCTGGCATGAACGCGGCGGCCCGCCGGCTTGAGGTCTCCGCCTCGAATATCGCCAATGCCGCAAGCACGGGCGCGCTCCCGAACGCGGACGGCACCATCCCTGCCGGGGCGCCAACGGCCTATGCGCCGCTCGAAGTCGTCCAGACCGCGAGCGCCGGCGGAGGCACCCAGACGACGGTCACGACGGTCACGCCGTCGACCACCGCGGTATCCGATCCGCAGGCCCCGTTCGCCAACCAGAACGGCCTCGTCGCCGCGCCCAATGTCGACCTCTCCCGCGAGCTGGTCGGCCAGATGATCGCAAGCTACAGCTTTGCCGCCAATGCGAAGGTGATGGCGGCGGACAACCGCATGACCAAAACGCTGCTCGATATCAAGGCCTGAGCCCGGGCATCTGATCGTCTTCCCGCGACCTGAGTTCGCCAGGCCTTTTCAGGGCCGTCACGCGATCAAGCCCCTCATCGGCCTTGCGGCGGCGCTGTCCGGAAAGACGGCGTCCGCCAGCGCGCGTTCGCTGATGCCGAGATGCTCCGCGAGCACGCCCTTGATCACCGCGCGCAGATCCGTGGTCGGCGCGAGGTCGCGGCCTTCGTAGAGGCTTGCAGGTTTCAGCGACGGCCAATCCGCGATCACGCGGCCGCCTTTCACCGCACCGCCGGCGAGCAGCGCGATGGTGCCGGTGCCGTGGTCGGTGCCCTCGGTGCCGTTGATCCGCGCGGTGCGGCCGAACTCGGTCGCGACCACGATCACGGTGTCGCGCCAGTGCGGCCCGAGGCCGCTTTCGAATTCGGCCAGCGCGCCATCGAGTCCCGAGAGCAGGTTGGCGAGCCGGCCGACCGGGCCGCCTTCGTTCGCATGCGTGTCCCAGCCATCGAAGGCGAGCGCCGCGATGCGTGGACCATCATCGGCGGCCATCAGCTTGGCCGCGCCGCGCGCGACCTGGCGCATCTGCGCCGGCGCGCCGCCGCCTGGCTTGGCCTTCATGTCGTCACCCCGTGCCTGCTTCTCCAGCGAAATGCCCTGGGTGAGCGAGGTCGCAAGCGCGGGATCGCGATGCTTGTAGAGCTCGATCAGCCGCATGGCGGTGTCGTCATCGGCCTGCGGCAGCGCCACCGGCGCCCAGCCGACGGTCGGGGCGGATCCGCGCAGCACCAGCGGCGTGGTCGGGCCGACCGCAAGCGCGCCTGCGACGCGTTCGCCCTGCGGCAATGCCTGCAGCGCGCGGTTGAGCCAGCCAGACTGCACGCGACCGGGGCCGGCAAAGCCGCTTTCCAGCACGTCCTGGCCGTCGAAATGCGAGCGGTCGCGATAGGGCGTCGATACGGCATGGACGACGGCGGCCTGCTTGTTCGCATACATCCGCGCGAATTCCGGCATGGACGGATGCATTGCGAAGAACGAGTCCAGCATGGGTGCCGCGTGCGGTCCGTCGCGCGTCAGCGCGATCGCGCCGTGCAGCGAGGCATAATCGGGATCGCCGACCGGGGCGACGGTTGCCAGGCCATCGAGCGCGCCGCGCAGGATCACCGTGACCATGCGCGGATCACGGCCATCGGCCGCGCGCGCAAATTTCGGCAAATAGGCCCAGGCCGCGAAGCTGGCGCCGCCGAGAAGAAGCGCGCGCCGCGTCGTGAGCAGACGGCTTTCACAGCACTCCATCGTCATCTCCTCTGGAATTCCGGCGACATCAAAAGCAGTGCCAGCGCCTGCTGGCGCGATTCCGCACGCTCGATGGTGCGCCGCGTATCGATCGATGCCGCGTCGGCAAAGGCAAATTCGAGCAGGTCGCGCGCATCGACAGCATTGCCGACGTGCGAGGAGAGTTGCGCGGCGATGTCGAGGCGCAGCTTCATGCCCTCGGGCGCGGCCCAGGCGGCCGCGGTGTCCGGAAATCCGTTCGGCCCCGCCGGCGACCACAGCGGCTGGCCCAGCACATTGAGCCCGCCGAGATAGGGGCCGGGATCTTCAGGCACGTGGGCGAGCAGCCGGCCGGTTGCGACCAGATAATCATAGGGGTTGCGCATCTTGGTCAGCGGCGCCGACCAGGCCTCGTTGGAATCGACCAGCGCCAAGGACACGGCCTTGAGATCGCCGTCCGTCTTGCTGAAGGTCTCCGCAAGCCGCGCCACCAGCGCCGGCGGCGGATCGTCAGCCACAAAATGCCGGGCGAGCTTGGTGGCGATGAATTTCGCCGTCGAGGAATGGCGCGCGATGTCGGCGAGCGCCGCCTCGCCCTGCTCCACGCCGCCGGCCGGATAAGTCTTGCCCAGCAGCTGCTGCGGCCCCGGCTCGTGCGCATTGGCGTTGAAGACGAAACTGCCGGGCTCGCCAAGAATGCCCTGGCGTCCGACAAAGGTCCAACCGGTGATGATGCGCGCCAGCGAGGTGACATCGTCCTGGGTGTAGCCGCCGCTGACGCCGAGCGTATGCAATTCCATGATCTCGCGCGCGAGATTTTCATTCAGGCCGCGCTTGCGATTGAGCCCGGCGCGCGAGTCCGGCCCCAGCGATTGCTGGTTGTCGAGGAAGAACAGCATCGCCGGATGCTGTTCCACCGCCATCAGCATGTCGGCAAAGCGGCCGAGCACGTGGGGGCGGATCGCCTCGCGCTCGAACGCGCCGGCCCAGATGCGGTCGAGCTGCCCCTTGCCGGCGGAGATGCAGAAATGATTCGACCAGAACGCGACCAGCCGCTCGGTGACGCCGCAATCGGCAAGCACGGCTCGCTGCAGCCGCGCCAGGGCCTCGGCGCGAAACGTCTTCTGGATCACGTTGGGCGGCTGCGCCTCGGCCTGCGGCTTGGCCGCATTCGGCTGCATCGTCTCGGGTGCGGCCGGGGCCACGCCGCCGCTCGCATTGTCAGCGGCCTGCGTGGCAAGCTGCGAGGCCATCTCCATCGCATTGGCATTGAGCGAGAGGTTGCGCCGCTGCGGCTTGTCCTCAGAGAGCGGGGCGCCCTGCCCCGATTTGGCGGCAGCCTCCCGGGCCTGCTTCACCTCGCGCTGATAGGCAAAGGCGGCCTGCGCCAATGCAGGCGTTGCCTGCAGTCCAGGCGCCTCCAGCAGCGCACCGGTGGGGCGGAGCAGCTCGGCCTTCACAAAACCACGGGGATCGGAGGCGGCGTTGGTGAAATCGCCGGAAGCGCCCCCGCGGGCTCCGAAGCCGAAACGGTGGAGTGCAATCAGGGCGGCTTGCGAATCGCGGGACATCTCTCGTCTTCCCTTCGCAGGCGGCTTGCGACCCTGGTGGCGTCAGCACACCGCGCTGCTATAGTGATCGGCGATCATGGTAACGCCGTTCGCGATGAACCCCACATTAAAACCGCGGCGAATTTCCGCGAGATTGCATGACAAATCGGAAAGAATTCTCCCCGCAAAGCGAGATCAAGTGTTCATCCTGCGGAACGGCATTCGGCTGCAATCCGCAAGGCCCGTGCTGGTGCGCGGAGGAAACGGTGCGCCTGCCGATGCCGGAGAACGGCGCCGGATGCCTGTGCCCGAGCTGCCTGCGCAAGCTTGCGCGGCAACAGCATCATGACAGCGCGACACCTCGCGCCGATTAAAATTTCTTCATGAAGCGCCCATCGTTCATCGTCGGCAAAACCAGCGGGCCGCGGTGAATTTAGATTTGCTCTGAATCAATGCGCGACGCATGGACAATATCGCTGTTGTCCGGCATCTCGCGCTCACGCAATGTCGCGCGTCCGGTTCGGAGATCCCAGTGACAAAAAGCCTGCTGCTCAAGCTTCACCGCTGGGCGAGTCTCGTCTTTGCGCTGCCGCTGCTTGCGATCATCCTGACCGGATTCATTCTCGCCTTCGAGCCGATCGCGCAACTGTCCGGCATCACTCCGCATTCGGTCGATGCGGAGCGCGTGGTCGAGCTGATCAAGCGCTACGATCCTGACGGCAAGGCGCGCGGCATCTTCATTAACGCGGCCGCGCAGCGACTGCGTTTCCAAGGTCCGGGCGCGCCGCAGATCGATCTTGCGAGCGGCGAGCAGGTCACACAGGTGACGGACCTCGCCGACCTCTTCGTGTGGGCGCGGTTCAACCATGAGCGGCTGCTCGGACAGCACTGGCTGGTGATCACCTCGACGATCGCGATGCTGGTGCTGATAGTGATCGGTATCGCCATGGGTTTGCCGCGGCTGCGCAACAATCTCGCCGGCTGGCACAAGGGCGCCGCGTGGTTCACATTGCCGCTGATCCTGCTCTGTCCGCTGACTGCGCTTGGCATGGCGCTCGGCCTGACCTTGTCGGGCGCACCGCCCGCGCCGCAGGGACCGCCGCTGTCGCTGCCGGATGCGGTGCGCGTCGTTGCGCAATCGCGCGATCTTGCTTCCGTCATCTCCATTGTCTCGCGCGGCGGCCGGGTGATGGCCCGCATCTATGATGGCGGCGAGCTTCGGTTCTATGCGGTCGAGGCCGCAGGCCTCACACCGCTGCCGCGCAACTGGCCGCGCCTGATCCATGAGGGCAATGGCGCGGCGATGATCACGAGCCCGCTCAATGCCGTGGTCTCGCTGGTGCTGTTGACGCTGCTGGTGACGGGCGTCACGAACTGGTGGACGCGCCGGTCGCGGCTCAAGCAGGTGCGCCGCGAGGCCGCCGCCGAGCCGCTGAAATCGGCAGCGTAGCTAGACGGCAAAGCCCGGCGATTTGCGCGCCAGGCCATCGAACGCGTCGAGCAGCCGCTCGCGCCAGGCGTAGACGGGATCATCGGCTTCCAGCAGCCTGAATGGGCTCACCGCGCGCGCCCATTGGAAGCCGCCGAACACGATGTAATCGGCATAGTTCGCGTTGTTGCCACCGAGATAGGGCTGCGTCTTCAAGGTCAGCCGCAAGGGATCGAGCGATTTGCGGAAGGCGATGACGCCCTTGTCGCGGGCGGCCGTCACCTCCTCCAGCGGCTTGCCGAACCGCGCCTCGCGCGAGGAGCGGAAATAGGCGGCATCCACCTCGCCAAGCTGCGCGGGGATGTCGGCAACAATGAACGGGAAGATGCCGCCGACCACGGTGATGTCGCCCCACCAGTTCAGCATCCGCATCACCGCGCGGCCGCCCTCGCCGCCAAACAGCGAGGGGCGATCCGCAAACGCGTCTTCCAGATAATTCGCGATCACCCAGGAATCGACGATCGCCTTCTCGCCATGCAGCAGCACCGGCACCTTCTCCGAACCATGCGGCGCGATCGCCGCCTTCTCGGTGAAGCGCCAGGGGATCGAGTCGGCGGTGAGCCCCTTATGCGCCAGCGCCATCCGCGTGCGCCAGCAGAACGGGCTGAACGGACGCGCGGCGTCAGTGCCGACGAGTTCGTAGAGTTTGAGTGTCATGGAGTGCCCCCGCGTTCGCTCAAGTCATAACGTGGCACACTTTATCCGTCATTGCGAGCGAAGCGAAGCAATCCAGGGCCACACGTGTGACTCTGGATTGCCGCGTCGCGGAGCCTGTCATCGGGCCGCGCTTTGCGCGGACCCGTTGGCTCCTCGCAATGACAGCTGAGGGCGAGGTCACGCCATTACTTACCGCACCACCGACGCAGTCTGCCCGAACAGAATCTTCCGCTCTTCCTCGGTGCGGATGGCGGGCTGGCCGAAATTCGGATTGACCTCCTTCGCCTTGGCATAGGCGCGCTGCGTCGCCGGCCGCGCGCCGATGGTCTCCAGCCAGCGCTTGAGATGCGGAAACTGCTCGATGTCCTGGCCCTGGTTCTTGTAGGGCACGATCCAGGGATAGCTCGCCATGTCGGCGATGGAATAATCGCCGGCGATGAATTCGCGATCGGCGAGGCGCTTGTTGAGCACGCCATAGAGGCGGTTGGTCTCGTTGACATAGCGGTCGATGGCGTATTGCAGCTTCTCGGTCGCGTAGTTGCGGAAGTGGTGGTTCTGGCCGGCCATCGGCCCGAGCCCGCCCATCTGCCAGAACGTCCACTGGATCGCGTCATAGCGGCCGTAGAGATCAGCGGCGAGAAACTTGCCGGTCTTCTCGGCGAGATAAAGCAGGATGGCGCCGGATTCGAAAATCGAGATCGGCTTGCCGCCGCCCTTCGGTGCGTGATCGACAATGGCGGGAATGCGGTTGTTCGGCGCCACGGCCAAAAACTCCGGCTTGAACTGCTCGCCCTTGCCGATGTTGAAGGGCAGGATCTTGTAGTCGAGCCCGGTCTCCTCGAGGAACATCGTAATCTTGTGGCCGTTCGGCGTGGTCCAGTAATACAGGTCGATCATGGCGGCGTCCCTGAGCTTGTTCTTGCTGACATCTTCTAACCGACGACGCGTGCGCCCGTCCGAGAAAGATGCGATTGCATGAACTTCGCTCCGAGCCGTGCCCAAGTCAATCCCGCCGGCTCACATGCACGCGCAAACGTGATCGGCCCTTATGACATCCGGCCGTTCGCCCGCAGCAGCTTCTCGCCGTCCTCGGTCACCGTCACCACGATGCCGAATCCGGCGATGGTCTCGCGCGTGACATAGCCGCGCTCGGCAGCGTCCTCCCAGATCGTGAGGCGCGGACACGACGTCTTCCACGCCCCGATCACCTCCGAATAGGCGCGCGGCTCGCGCGCGATCCATTCCACGAAATCCAGCACCAGCGGGTCGGCAAGCTCGGCTCGGGTCATCGACGTTTCCTTTCACCAAAGCGGCGCTGCCCCGCCTCGCCCCGCTTGCGGGGAGAGGCCGGATTGCATCGCAAGATGCGATCCGGGTGAGGGGGACTCTCCACGAGCGGAATGCTTGGAGAGTCCCCCTCACCCGCCGCGCGTTCCGCGCGTCGGCCTCTCCCCGCAAGCGGGGCGAGGCAAGAGACGGCACCAGTCACTCAGACCATTTTACGCCGTGATTGTTGGCTCCCTTGTCGCCGTCCTGCAAACCGAGTTATCTTGCCCCAGCATCAGCTTTCCTGAGGGTGTTCGGTTTTGCGGCGGCTGCTCTTTCTCAACGGCATCAAGGCATTCGAGGCGGCGGCGCGCGGCGGCAGCTTTGCCGCGGCGGGGCAGGAGCTCAACGTCTCCGCGGCCGCGATCAGCCGCATGGTGCATCTGCTCGAAGAGCGGCTCGGGGTGGCGCTGTTCGAGCGCAAGGCCAACAAGCTCGCGCTCACCGCCGCAGGCCGCGCCTATCAGAATGGGCTGACGCCGATCTTCGATGCGCTGGCCACGCTCACCGCGCAGGTGACGGCGCCGACCGCCATGCGCGTGCTCACCATCGGCGTCGGTCCGACCTTTGCGATGCGCTGGCTGATCCCGCATCTTTCCGATTTCCGCAAGCGCCATCCCGACATCGAGGTCCGCATCACCGCGGGCGGGGTCGCCGCGCCGTTCGGCGACGACTGGAGCTGCGGCATCAAGCTCGGCGACGGCAACTGGCCGGGCCTGGTCGCCGAGCCGCTGTTCGCCGCCGACCTGCAGCCGGTGTGCATTCCACGGCTGGCAGCGTCGTTGAAGAAGCCTGCCGACCTCAAGGGCCCGGCGCTGCTCCGGGTCGCGCATTCGGCCGACGACTGGCCGCTCTGGCTCAAGGCCGCGGGGCTGCCGCGGCTCTCCGCACGCGGCCCCGAGTTCCAGTATTACGGCCAGGCCCTGCAGGCCGCGCAGGACGGGCTCGGCATCGCCATGGGCATCCGTCCCTATATCGACGACGACCTCGCCGCCGGCCGGCTGGTCGCGCCGTTCGCGCTCACCGTGCCCAAGGGCATGCGCTGGTACCTGGTGTACCGCAGCTTCCAATCCACCCAGCGCGATTTCGTCGCCTTCCGCCGCTGGATCATGCAGTCCGCTGCGCATCCCGCAGCGCAAACGGAAGCCTCGCAGAAAAAACTCCGCGCCGTGTGAACGGCTTCACACCGCCGTCGGCACAACCCGTGGTTTATTGTGTGCCCTTGATCCAACGGGGACACCAATGGACTGCATCTATCAGGGCTACGACATCGAATCCTTCGAAGCCGGGAAGGACCTCTGGCATGCGCGCATCCGCCGCGCCGATTTGAAGCCGCTCCTCATCGACGGCGCCTTGTTTCCCAAAGTCGAGGTCGGCTTTGCCTGGCCCGACCGCGAAGCCGCCGTCGCCGACGCCAAGAAGCAGATCGACCGCGCCAAGGATTTCTGGACCGAGCCGGCCGACGACGAGTGCGACATCCAGCCATTCCTGTAGCTGCAAATGCGAGGCCGGCCATGCCGAACCTTGAGGCTCTACAAACGCCGCTCCCCACGCCGCCCGTACGCGCCGAATGCCCGGACTGCCATGGCGAGCTCGCCATCCTCCGCGTCTTCAGCGGCCGCGCCGGCGCCGAATACTGGACCCAGCGCTGCACCAGATGCGGCGGGATCCATCTGGACATCGTGCAGCCGGTGGTGACAGCGGCGGCGAGTTGAGGCGGGGCCTCGGCCGACTGCAGGCGCGCCGCCCGTTATAGTGCCCTCGCCCCTTGCGGGAGAGGGCTGCTCCGCACGCGGACACGGGCTCCCGAGGGAGAGGGGTTGTCCCCGCGAATAAACCTGTTGCAGTTGGACTCGTGGCCCCCTCTCCCAACGCGTCTGCCGACTGAGCTGCCCTCTCCCGCAAGGGGCGAGGGCACAACAATGCGCAGCGCCGTCTTGCTGCCTGCTGCTGACAACACGGTGGCAGTTCCGTTCCTGACCCCACCCACCTTCACTCTTTCGCATCGCCCCGATACGTCCCATATTCGCGGCATGGCGAAGACTCCTGATCGGCCGAAAAGGCCGGGCAAAACCCCGAAATCCAAAGCACACCGCCCCGACGTCCTGCCGATCGGGCCGGCGCTGGCTGAGTTGCTCAATCCGGCGATCAATCGCGGCGAAAGCGGCATCGGCTCGTCCACCGGATTGCAGCCGCCGCCGGACAATTCCTGGGACCGCCGCTCTGGCGGCGAAGCAGCCGCGCATCGCGCGCGGGCCTCCACTCGCGACAAGAGTGACGAGGTGGCGAAGCGCGACGTCGCCACTGGCGAGGCTGAGCAAGGCTCCGGCCTCGAGGAGGCGCCACAAGCCCATTACGGCACCGCCGCCACCGTGCCGTTCCTCGATCCGGAGCTCGCGCGCCAGCTCGGCCTGCCCACCGAGGAGGACGACGCCGAAGCGCTGGCGCGTCCGCCGCGCAGCAAGACCGAGGCGCTCGGCGTCAAGGCGACCGCGGAAGCATTGGAGGCGCTGATCCGCGAGGGCCGCCCGGAATTCCGCAAGGACGACGGCTCGCTCAAGGTGTGGACGCCGCATCGGCCGCCGCGTCCGGAGAAGAGCGAAGGCGGCGTCCGCTTCGAGATCAAGTCCGACTACCAGCCGCGGGGCGACCAGCCGACCGCGATCGCCGAGCTGGTCGAAGGCATCAACCGCAACGACCGGACGCAGGTGCTGCTCGGCGTCACCGGCTCGGGCAAGACCTACACCATGGCCAAGGTGATCGAGGCGACGCAGCGCCCGGCGCTGATCCTGGCGCCGAACAAGACGCTGGCCGCGCAGCTCTATGGCGAGTTCAAGAGCTTCTTCCCCGACAATGCGGTCGAATACTTCGTCAGCTATTACGACTATTACCAGCCCGAAGCCTATGTTCCGCGCACCGACACCTACATAGAAAAGGATTCCTCGATCAACGAGCAGATCGACCGCATGCGCCATGCCGCGACGCGCGCGCTGCTGGAGCGCGACGACGTCATCATCGTCGCCTCGGTTTCCTGCATCTATGGTATCGGCTCGGTCGAGACCTACACCGCCATGACCTTCGCGCTGAAGAAGGGCGAGCGCATCGACCAGCGCCAGCTGATCGCCGATCTGGTGGCGCTGCAGTACAAGCGCACGTCGGCGGATTTTTCCCGCGGCACTTTCCGCGTTCGCGGCGACATCATCGACATCTTCCCCGCCCACTATGAGGACCGCGCCTGGCGCGTGAACCTGTTCGGCGACACCGTGGAGAATATCGAGGAGTTCGATCCGCTCACCGGCCACAAGCAGGACGAGCTCGAGTTCATCAAGGTCTACGCCAATTCGCATTATGTGACGCCGCGCCCGACGCTGGTGCAGGCGATCAAGTCCATCAAGAGCGAGTTGAAGCTGCGGCTCGACCAGCTCAACGCACAGGGGCGTTTGCTCGAAGCGCAACGGCTGGAGCAGCGCACCACCTTCGACATCGAGATGATGGAGGCCACCGGTAGCTGTGCCGGCATCGAGAACTATTCGCGCTATCTCACCGGGCGCCGCCCCGGCGAGCCGCCGCCGACGCTGTTCGAATATGTGCCCGACAATGCGCTGGTGTTCGCCGACGAAAGCCATGTCACTGTGCCGCAGATCGGCGGCATGTTCCGCGGCGACTTCCGCCGCAAGGCGACCTTGGCCGAATACGGCTTCCGCCTGCCCTCCTGCATGGACAACCGCCCGCTGCGCTTCGAGGAATGGGACATGATGCGGCCGCAGACCGTTGCGGTGTCGGCGACGCCCGGCGGCTGGGAGCTCAACGAGAGCGGCGGCGTGTTCGTCGAGCAGGTGATCCGCCCGACCGGGCTGATCGATCCGCCGGTGGAAATCCGCCCGGCGCGCACGCAAGTCGACGATCTCGTCGGCGAGGTCCGCGCCACCGCGGCCGCGGGCTATCGCAGCCTGATCACGGTTCTCACAAAGCGCATGGCGGAGGACCTCACCGAATATCTGCATGAGCAGGGCATTCGCGTGCGCTACATGCACTCGGATATCGACACCATCGAGCGCATCGAGATCATCCGCGACCTCCGCCTGGGTGCATTCGACGCGCTGGTCGGCATCAATTTGTTGCGCGAGGGCCTCGACATTCCCGAATGCGCGCTGGTCGCCATTCTCGACGCCGACAAGGAAGGCTTCCTGCGCAGCGAGACCTCGCTGATCCAGACCATCGGCCGCGCCGCGCGCAATGTCGACGGCCGCGTGCTGCTCTATGCCGACAGCATGACCGGCTCGATGGAGCGCGCCATCGCCGAGACCACCCGCCGCCGCGAGAAGCAGGTCGAGTACAACACCGCCAACGGCATCACGCCGGAGAGCGTGAAGAAGTCGATCGGCGACATCCTCAACTCGGTCTACGAGCGCGACCACGTGCTGGTCGATGTCGGCGAGAGCGGCATGACCGAGGACGTCATCTCCATCGGACACAATTTCGAGGCGGTGCTGGCCGATCTCGAAACGCGCATGCGCGAGGCCGCAGCCGACCTGAACTTCGAGGAAGCCGCGAGACTGCGCGACGAGGTCAAGCGCCTGCGCGCGACCGAGCTCGCGGTCGTCGACGACCCCACCACGCGCCAGCGCACGGTGCAGGACCGCGCGGGTGCGTATGCCGGCAGCAAGAAATACGGCAACGCCGCGAATCTGCCCGAAGTCGTCAGCCGCGCCGCGAAATACGCCAAACAGAGCGGCGGCGGGCGGCGCACGTCGTTTGCTTCAACAGGTTCTGGAGGCGGGCCGCGCGGTGCACCCACCAGCGGCGGCGCAAAGGGCCTGGAAGACCCCCTCGCCTTTTCTCCCTTCGACGACGCTGACGCCCGCAGCAACACCAAGCCGCGCGGCGGCAGCAGCGGCGGTCCCTCCGCCCCCTCCCCCCTTGCGGGGGAGGGCCAGGGAGGGGGGCCCACGAGTCGCGCCCGCTCCGGTTCGAAGGTCCACAAGCCCCATCTCGACGAGATGCACGGCCCCGAGTCCCTCCCCTACCGCGCCAACCGCACCCTGCCGGCCAAGCCCTTCGGCAGCACCAGCAAGATCATCCAGCCGAGCAACTCGCGGGAAAGCGGCCCGGAGTTCGGACCGGCTCCGCGGTCGACGGGAGGGGCGCCGGGGAAGCGAGGTGGGTGGAAGAAGCGGTGAGATAGCGAAAGGGTGGCAATTCGGCCGAGTTTCGCTACGCTAACCCAATGAAACTCGGCTTCGAAGAATCCCAAGCAGCATACTCCAGCGGTTCGCAGAACGCCCGCTCATGGACGGAATCGTGGGTCAGCACATGGGCGTATTGCCCGCACTGCGGTGCTGCCAAGATGTCGCGGTTTCCGAATAACAGGCCAGTGGCGGATTTCCTCTGCGAAACCTGCAAAGAGGAATTCGAGCTCAAGAGCCAAAAGGGCAAATTCGGCACAAAGGTCGCCGACGGTGCGTATAGCACGAAATGTGAGCGCCTCGCCGCCAGCAACAATCCCAACCTGCTGTTGATGAACTACGATCTGAAGTCGCACGCAGTCGTCAATCTGTTCATTGTGCCCAAGCATTTCTTTGTGCGTGACATCATTGAGCAACGGAAGCCGTTGGCTCCGACTGCACGTCGCGCCGGATGGGTTGGCTCCAACATCCTCCTTAGCCGAATTCCGGAGTCCGGCAAGATTCACATCGTGCAGAACGGCATTGTGCGCGCGAAGGAGCTGGTGCTTGCTGAATGGCAGAAGACGCTCTTCCTCAGAAGTGAATCTCCGGAGACCCGCGGATGGCTGCTTGATGTGATGAAGTGTGTAGAATCGCTCGGCAAGCACGAGTTCACGCTGGATGAGGTATATCGCTTCGAGCGTCACCTTGGCGAACTCTATCCCGGAAACCAAAACGTCAGGCCGAAGATACGCCAGCAGTTGCAATATCTGCGCGATCGCGGTTTTGTTGATTTCGTGTCGCGCGGCAATTATCGTTTGCGATGATGAGGCGTCCGCCATGGCCTGGTTTCTTAACTTCTACCGATGCGACCGCTGCTCGCGCACATGGACGGACGAATGGTCCTGCACCTGCGACGACGAGTGCCCGCATTGCGGATTCAGGAACATGTCGCCGTTCGACAGTGCAAACCTGACCGAGTTCATCCTGGAAGAAGGCGGTCACTTCATCGTCATGCGCTCGCCTGAGACAGCGGAGCACGACCCTGCGTACGAAGAGGTTGGCCGCTTTCCGACGCTGAGGAATTCCTCGCCGAGTATGAAGCTAGTTAGCTCGATGTTGTCCCGCCCCGTCATCCTGAGGCGCGAGCGCAGCGAGCCTCGAAGGATCCCCGCTGAGAGGGCTGGGCCGTCGCCCTTCGAGGCCCGCTAACGCGGGCACCTCAGGGTGACGGGGATGGAGATTGTCTCGCGGAAACCCGTGCTTGCGAGCAGCCTCTCGAGGCCGCTCGTCCGGAGCAGGTGATTTGCCCGACAGGCGCGCTGAAAAAATGCTGTCAAGCCCTCCGCATAAAAATATTCCTGTTTTCCGAATTTCTGATTTGCCGTATAGTCCCTGCCGTTCCGCCCTCGCAAGGGGCGTCTCGCGATCGCCGCGGACGTGGTGCGGAATGTGGTGGACGGGCTGGTGTCGTGAGGCGAGCGGCAGCGGCGCGGACGGATGAAGTCGTGTGGTTCTGGCGCGCTCAGGCTAGGCGTCAAGCTGTCGTTTGGCTCTAAAGGCAATGCGACAGCGACGGTGGCAATCAAAGCAAAGCTCACCGGGAAGAGCACGAAGTAAGCCGTAACCCACTGCGCAGGGAAGGCCGGAGTGTCTCCGCTGTACCTGTGGTCACGCGCGTTGCGCAAGTTTTCTTGCGCGGCGG
>DASREP010000029.1:0-83251 GCA_035652015.1 Bradyrhizobium sp.
CTACGGGCCGGCCTTGACTTGACCTGCGCGCGCCATCGTCACAGCTCCATGGTCGGGACGAAGAGCTGGCGCACAATCGAACAAAGAGCTGACAACCTCCTTGACATCCTCAATCCCCATGTGAGCAATCCAGGGCCACGCCCACAACTCTGGATTGCCGCGTCGCTGCGCTCCTCGCAATGACCAAAGAGACGAACTTGTCGAGCTACTTCCGTTCCCGCCGCTGCTGACCGAGCCCCATCTTCTTTGCCAGTTGCGAGCGCGCCACGGCGTAGTTCGGCGCGACCATGGGATAGTCCGGCGGCAGGCCCCATTTGTCGCGATATTGTTCCGGCGTCATGTTGTACTGGGTCCGCAGGTGTCGCCGCAGCGACTTGAAGCGCTTGCCGTCCTCCAGGCACACCAGATAGTCCGGATGAATCGATTTCTTCACCGACACCGCCGGCTTTGCCGGCTCCGGCGGCACGTCGCTGCGGCCGGAGGAGACCCGCAACAGCGCGGCATGGATCTGGCTGATCAGATTGGGGATTTCGGAGGCCGGCGTCGGGTTGTTGCTGAGATAGGCCGACACGATGTTGGCCGTGAGGTCGACGAAGCTCTTGCCGGCGCCATCCGTCATGATGCGAAATCCCCAGGGGTTGCGGCACCTTTGAACGACAGTATCCGGGACGCGTCAATACGTCGCCGGAATCGCGTTTATCTTGGGAATATGGGCTGCTTACTGCAACTCTGGCAAGAACACTTGCTGTTGAACGAGCATATGCAAGCTGAAATTCAGGCCAATACAGGTTTCACGCGCGCTGATCGAGATGGGCGCGCAGCTCATCGATCGAGGCAAAGCGCATCATGCCTTCCGGCATCTGCGCCTCGATCGAACCGTCCGAATAGAGCGAATAGCCCATGCCGTCGACCACGCCGGACTTGATGACCGTGACGGCCGCGTCCCGCGGCTCGTCCCGCAGCATCGGAGGCGGCATGGGCCGCTCGGGCGGAGCGCCGCCCGCTTTTCCCTCGGCCGAGGCGGCCCGGGCCGCCCGCCGCTGCGCCAGCACCTCGGAGGGGCGCATCCGCTCGGTTCGCGGCCAGGCATCCTCAAAGCCGCCAGCCGACGCGTCGCCTGCCTCGAGCGGTTCAACCACTTCGCCAGCCGCGGGCTCGTCACTCTGCGGCCGGTCGCGCTCCTTGCGGACGTTGGATGAGAACATCAAGTTGCGCCGTCGCGGCGGCGGGGGAGCGGGCTCGGCCATGTCAGGGGCCGTCGCGACTGCCGGATCCTGGCGCATCCGATCGCGTGGGCCGCCGTCTTCCCGCCACAGCGGTGCGGCCGGGAGCGGCGGCATTTCATCCTCACCGGCGGCCCCGAGATCTCGCTGCGACAAATCGCGCGGCGGCGCGAAACCTTCGTCGGCCACGCCGGCGCGGCTGAGCTTGCGGCCGAGATGGCGCAGTTCGCGCACGACTAGCACCTGGCCAAGCACGATCAGCCCGCTGCAGAGGCCGAACGCGCCGGACATGATCAGGGTATTGCCGAAGCTGAGCTCCAGCATGAACCCATAGGCAATCGCAAGGACCCCCGCCACAATGGCGGCGATTCCCGCGGCCAAGAGACCAATCATCATCAAAATACCCCCGGTTGCGCCGATTGATCTCGCGCAAAACCGCCCCGCCACGATACCGTCATATTGTGCGCGGGGCCAATCGCCAATTGTCGCGCCGGTTCCAATAAAGGAAGGGCGTCCAGACGGTTATTCACATTCCCTTCAGCGGGGCGCGAGTAGTCGTGGACAAGCGTATCAGAAAACTGGAATTGCTGCATCGCACTCAGGATTTGGCCACAATGGACAATTACGCGCCACGGCATCTCGCGCTATATGGTTGCCGCGGATTGAGGCCCAAAGCGCCAAATAATTAGGCTCAATAGGGACGTCGGGTTACCAATAGCCATGCTTTCCACCTAGCCATGTCTTCCATCACAACTTCCGCCATCGAAACGCCATCGCGGCGCTCGGTGGAACAGACCTGCGATGACCTCGCCTGGCTCGCGCTGGCCGTGGTCGGTCTGGTCGCGGCGCTGACCTTCCGCGATTACGGCCTGGGCTGGGACGACTACACGCATGCCGAATATGCCGACCTGTTGCTCCGCATGTACGGATCCGGGTTCCACGACACCGGCGCGCTCTCCTTCGCCAATCTCTACATGTACGGCGGCGGCTTCGACATGGCGGCCGCGCTGCTGCACAAGATCATCCCGCTCGAGCTGTTCGAGACGCGCAGGCTGCTCGGCGCCGTCGTCGGCGTTATCGGCCTTGCCGTAACCTGGCGGCTGGCGCGCCGCGTCGGCGGCCCGCTCGCGGGGTTAGCGGCGCTGCTGCTGCTCGCGCTCTGCCCGATCTATTACGGGCACATGTTCATGAACCCGAAGGATGCACCCTTCGCGGTGGCGATGATGGTCCTGATGCTCGGGCTGGTGCGGCTGGCGGAGGAATATCCGTCTCCCTCGGCGCGGACCATCCTGATCATCGGGGTCGGCGCCGGGCTGTCGATCGGCTCACGCATTCTCGCAGGGCTTGCGCTGGTCTACGCCCTGATCGGCTTCCTGCCTGTTTTCATCGACGACATCCGCACGCAAGGCATCCGCGAAGCCGGCGTGCGGTTCCTGCATGTGATGTACGTGCTGATCCCGGGCCTCGTGCTCGGCTATCTCATCATGGGCCTGATCTGGCCATGGTCGATCATCGAGCCGCAAAACCCGTTCCTGGCGCTGACCTACTTCTCGCATTTCTTCGAGCGCCCCTGGAAGGAGATGTTCGACGGCGCGCTGGTGTCGGTGCCCGACATGCCCTGGTCCTATCTGCCGACGCTGTTCGCGCTGCAGATGCCGGAGGTGCTGCTGGCGCTGTCGCTCGGCGGGGCCATCGGCACCTTCATCATGCTGGCGCGGCGCGACGTTGCCGCACGACGCAAGGCCATCCTGTTGATGCTCACATTGGCGGCGTCGCTGCCGATCGCCATTGCCATGGTGAAGCGCCCGGCGCTCTACAACGGCATCCGGCATTTCGTGTTCGTGATCCCGCCGATGGCCGTGGTCGGGGGCGTCGCCTTTGCCTATGCCATGAGCCGGCTCGGGCAAAACCGCCGCGCCTGGCAACCGGTGCTGGTCGCGGCATTCTGCTTCGGGCTGCTGTTGTCGCTCGGCGAGATGATCCGCCTGCATCCCTACCAGTACACATATTTCAACCACATCGCCGGCACCGTGCGCGGCGCCGACGACCGCTTCATGCTGGACTATTGGGGCCTTGCCTTCAAACAGGCCTCCGACGAGCTGCGCGAGCAGCTCGCGGAGAAGCAGGAGGTTCCGCCCGAGGGCCGCAAGTGGAAGGTCGCGGTGTGCGGCCCGCAGCGGCCGGCGCAGGTCGCGCTCGGTCCCGACTTCACCATCGACTGGCGCAGTCATGCCGCCGATTTCGCCATGTCTCTGGGCGAATTCTACTGCAAGGGCCTGAACGCGCCTGTGATGGTCGAGGTTAAGCGCGACGACGTGGTGTACGCCCGCGTCTACGACATCCGCGGCCGGAGCATCACCACCCTGCTCTCCATCCCGCCGCCCTAACCTCAGGCTATAACGGCATAGCTGGCAGCCATCACCGGCGCCTTGCTGGCGGTCGGGCGCGGGATTACGCTCGCTCGCAACGAGCAACATGGGAGAAGACGATGTCGCCGGCAGAAGCGCGCCTCAAGGAAGTTCCGTCTGACATGACGGAGGCCGAATGGACCCAGCGGATCAATCTGGCGGCCTGCTACCGCTTGGTCGCCCTGTATGGCTGGGACGATCTGGTCGACACCCATATCTCCGCCCGCGTGCCGGGGCCTGAGCATCATTTCCTGATCAACCCTTACGGCCTCTTGTTCGAGGAGATCACGGCCTCGAGCCTGGTGAAGGTCGATCTCGCGGGCAACCAGCTCAGCAAAAGCGAGTACAGCATCAACCCGGCCGGCTTCACCATCCATTCCGCGATCCATGAGGTGCGCGAGGACGCGATCTGCGTGCTTCATTTGCACACCATCGACGGCACCGCGGTCTCGAGCTGCATGGACGGGCTGTTGCCGCTGAACCAGACCGCACAGTTCGTCACCCACGACCTCGCCTATCACGACTATGAGGGCGTGGCGCTGGACCATGATGAGCGGCCGCGGCTGCAGCGCGACCTCGGTAACAAGAACCACATGATCCTGCGCAACCACGGCACGCTGACCGTGGGCGGCTCCGTCGCCTCCGCCTTCGAGCGCATGTATCACCTGGAGCGCGCCTGCTCGATGCAGGTGGCGACCCGCATGCTCGGCCCGACCGCCTATCCGGTCGAGGAGGCCGTGATCGAGAAGAACACCGAGCTCTTCGGCAACCCCGACCGCGCCGAATTGCGCTCGACGAAGCTCGTCTGGCCGCCGCTCTTGCGCAAGCTCGACCGCCTCGATCCGAGCTACAAGACCTGAAGGCGGTCGGGAGCCGGAAGCGCGAAAGGTGGCAACGTGACGTTCCTGGTGACCGGCAGTTCCGGGCATCTTGGCGAAGCATTGATGCGCACGCTTGCCGCCCGCGGCCATGAGGTTCTCGGCATCGATCGTCGCGCGGGCCCCTTCACGCAACGCAGGGGTTCGATCACCGACCGTGATTTCGTCCGCGGCTGCATGAAGGGCACTATCGCCGTGCTGCATGCCGCGACGCTGCACAAACCGCATGTCGCGACCCACAGCCGGCAGGACTTCATCGACGTCAACATCACGGGTACGCTGAACCTCTTGGAAGAAGCCGCGGCGGCGAAAGTTGCCGGCTTTATCTACACCTCGACCACCAGCGTGTTCGGCGACGCGCTGGTGCCGCCGCCCGCCGAGCCCGCAGCCTGGGTGACGGAAGAGATGAGGCCGGTACCGAAGAACATCTACGGCGTCACCAAGGCCGCGGCAGAAGATCTCTGCCAGCTGTTTGCACGCAACCATGCGCTGCCGATCATCGTGCTGCGAACATCCCGCTTCTTTCCGGAAGCGGATGACAACGCGGCGGCGCGCGCGGCCTTTGACGACGGCAATGCCAAGGCCAACGAGTTTCTCTACCGGCGGGTGGACATCGAGGACGTGGTCGAGGCCCACCTGCTCGCGGCCGCGCAGGCGAGTTCGGCAAGGTTCGCGAAATACATCATCAGCGCCACGACGCCGTTCTCGCGCCATGACACGGCCGAGTTGCGCATCCATGCGCCGCAAGTCGTGCGCCGCTGCGTCCCGGACTATGAGGCGGAATATGCAAGACGCGGCTGGACCATGATCGACGGCATCGATCGCGTCTATGTCAACGACAAGGCCCGCACCGAGCTCGGCTGGCAACCGCGCCACGACTTCGGCACGGTCATTGCCCGGCTGAAGGCCGGCGGAGATATCATGAGTCCGCTGGCCCGCGTGATCGGCAGCAAGGGCTATCACGACCGCTCTTTCGACGACGGTTCCTACCCGGTCGACCCACATCCGGCTGAAGATGCGATGGACTAATCCGCGCAAGTGCGGTACAAGCAGCCCATACACCCTCTACACGTCCTGGAATGAAAACGCCGTCCAATTCCGGGCGGCGTTTTAGCTTGTGACGTTTCAGGCGATGGGCCCGAACTTGTGTGTGACAACCGCTCGGATCGGGCTCAGGCCTTGAAGTAACCCGGCTGGCCGATGTCGGCGATCAAGCTAATCCCGGTCGGCATCCAGCCCAACCGTTGCTGCGTCAACGTGCTGGAGGCCGGCATGTCCAGACCGGCGAACATCGCCAACGGCCCGTAATAATCGCCGGCCTCCTCTTTCCTGATCGAAACCACCGGCACATTCAGCGCCCGGCCGATCACGTCGATGACCTCGCGCATGGGGACGCCTTCCTCGCCGACGGCGTGGTAGATCGCATCTGCCGCCCCCTTCTCCAGCGCGAGTCGGTAGAGCCGGGCGACGTCGCGCCTGTGCGCCGCCGCCCAGCGCTCGGCGCCCTCGCCGACATAGGCCGCAGCGCCTTTTTGGCGAGCGCCTTCGACCAGATAGCTGATCAACCCGGCTCTTCCTGGGGCGCCGTGCACTTGCGGCAGGCGTATCGCCATCGCGCGCACGCCACGCGACGCATAGGCGAGGCCTGCCTGCTCGGATACGCGCGGAACATGCGGGCTGGACTCCCGCCGCATCTCTTCGGTGACCACCACGCCAGGTGCGATCAGGCCCGTTCCCGAGGTGACGATGAAAGGCTTGTTGGTGCCCGCCAGCACATCGCCCATGGCTTCGATGGCCGCCTTGTCGATCGCACCATTCTCGGCGAATTTCGCGAAATCATGGATGAAGGCCAGATGGATCACGCCGTCTGCCTCCCTTGCGCCGCGCTGCAGGCTTTCCAGGTCCTGCAGCGAGCCGCGATGAACGTCCGCCCCCAGCGTCTGCAGCGTCCTGACATTGTCTTCGGAGCGCGCAAGCCCGACGACCTGATGCCCGTTGGCGATGAGTTCTCTTGTGGTTTCGGTGCCGATAAAGCCCGCCGCACCGGTGACGAATACGCGCATGTAGGACGCTCCCTGTTCAGAACGCCGGGATATTGCTAGGCTGTCCATTCAGGTAAAGTAGTGACATTATACTGGTATAATCGCTGACAGGATGACGGACGCGAACCCGCTTGGGGCTTATCTGAAGGATCGCCGGGCCAAGCTCGATCCTTCCGCATTCGGCTTTCCGCTGAAGCGTCGACGGACGCCGGGACTTCGGCGCGAGGAAGTGGCGCAGCGCGCAAATGTCAGCGCCACTTGGTACACCTGGCTGGAGCAGGGACGCGGCGGTGCGCCCTCCGCCGATGTGCTGGATCGCATCGCCCGCGCCATGATGCTGACCGACATCGAGCGCGAACATCTGTTTCTGCTCGGTCTTGGCCGCCCTCCCGAAGTGCGTTATCGCGCGCCCGAAGGCGTGTCTCCGCGTCTGCAACGCGTGCTCGACACGCTGGAATACAGTCCGGCCTTTGTTCGCACGGCGACATGGGATGTGATTGCCTGGAACAGGGCCGCTGCGGCGGTCCTCACCGACTACAGCAAGCTGCCGGAGGGCCAGCGCAATGTCCTGCGGATGATGTTCCGGGACCGTCGCGTGCGCGCAGCGCAGCCCAACTGGCAAGGTGTCGCGCGTTACTTGGTGGCGTCCTTCCGCGCGGATGTGGCGCGCGCGGGTGCAGCGCGCGATGTGCAGTCGCTGGTCGACGAACTCTGCGCGACGAGCCCCGAATTCGCGGCCCTGTGGCGTGACAACGATGTGCAAGGGCATGGCGAGGGCGTGAAACGTCTGCATCATCCCGTCGCCGGTCCGCTGTCGATGGAGTTTTCGGCGTTCGCCGTCGACGGCCGGCCCGACCTCAACATGGTGATCTTCAATCCCGTGACGCCCGCGGACGCGAACAAGATTCGGGCGCTGCTGAAGTCCCGGCCGAAATAGGCCCACCCGCTCCCATGCGCCGACTTGCAGCGCAACGAATTTATCGCGTCACGCCGCTTGCGGGTCTTGCTGACGGAAGTCAAACTCGCGTCGATGGGGAGAGGCGATGGGCGACACAGATCCACACAGTGGCTTGCAGGCGTTGCTGCCAAAGCTCTTCGCCTTCGCTCGGGTCATGCTTGGTGAGGTCGAAGCCGCTCGCGACATCGTGCAGGAAGCAGCAGCGAAGGCCCTGGCAGCCGCGCGTGTGCCGTCCGACACTGCGGCATACCGAGCCTGGATGTTTCGCATCGTGCGCAATGCCGCCATCGATGAAATTCGGCGCCGCCGGGATCCGGACCCGGAGGTCCACAGTTCGACGAACCTCTGGCGTTTCGATGACGCATGCATTGCCAAAATCACGGTGCAACAGGGACTGATCAGGCTCGGCGCGGAGCATCGCGAAATCATATCGTTGATCGATATCGCCGGTTTCAGCTATGCGGATGTCGCAGCAATGCTGGGCGTTCCGGCTGGCACCGTGATGAGCCGTATTGCAAGAGCCCGCGAGGCGTTGCTCGCGGTGCTCGATTCAGGTGCGGTCAGACCATTGAAGTCGCGCCATGGATAACGGGCAGACACACGATTTTGAACGACTGAACGCGCTGCTCGACGGCGAATTGACACCCGCCGAGCGCGCAGAAATGGCTGCGCGGCTCGCGAGTGATCGCAATCTGGCGTCAATGTACGCGATGCTTGCCAGGCTCAAGGCGGCCACGGCCGAAACGCTGGAAGACTGCCCGCCGATCGTTCTGCGTAGGCAACGGTGGCCGCGGGTCCGTCAGCATGCAGCGGCCATTGCCGCGTGTATCGGCCTGCTCGTTGGAGGGATCCTGCTGGCGAAACAGCCTTGGCGTGCAGAGGACGTACCCATTGCGGGCACGGCGGAAGGTGCGACAGAGATCACGCTGGCCTCCCTGCCCGCTGGAACGACTATACCGCGGCTGGACGCTGCAGGCTTGAAGCTGATCACTCTTGCCTTCGATCCAGGTGCCGTCCCGCTGTTCGCTGCGATTTATCGGGGCCCGCACGGCTGCCGGCTTGACTTGCGCGGCTGGCCGGTCGGCGCCTTTGCGCCGCCCGTATTTGGCAGCCTTCAGCACCGCTGGGTCGCCGGCGCGCTCGTCTACGAATTGACTGCGCATGGCATGCCGGATTGGCGCTTCAGACTGGTCGCCAATGCTGCGGAGCAGCAGACGCAGGCCGGCTCCGACCCCGACCGCATTGACCGCCGCCTGCGCGAAGCCGAGCGCGACGCCCCGCCTTGCCTCGGATAGGGATGGAATAAACCGACCGGCCGATCCTTTTCTTCTGCCATGCGCTTCCGCGAGAAGCGTCATGCAACAAACCGCCGTAACGCGGGGAAGGAAACAATGGGTCACATCAGCCGCCGAGACTTTCTCTATTCCGCCGCCGGCACGGCCGGCACTTTGATGGTCCTGCCGCCGGCCGCGCGAGCACAAAGCGCGGCGCCAGTTCTGACACCGGGCGTGCCCGGCGGGATTGCGACCTATGCCCAAATGGGGACGTTGCCCGGCAAGAAACCGCTGATCCAGCTCGCCGATCGGCCGCCGAACTACGAAGCGCCGCTCGAATATTTCCGCTCGCCGATCACGTCGAATGACGAGTTCTTCGTGCGCTACCACCTTGTCGACATCCCCGATGTCCAGCTGGCCGATTACAAGATCAAGGTCGATGGTGACGGCGCCAACAGCTCACTCGAGTTGACGCTGGACGACCTGAAGAAGATGCCGACGGCCGAGATCGTTGCCGTCAACCAATGCTCCGGCAACCGTCGCGGCCTGTCGACCCCGCACGTCCCCGGCGTGGAATGGGGCTACGGCGCCATGGGCTGCGCCCGCTGGAAGGGCGTGCGCCTGAAGGACGTGCTCGACAAGGCTGGCATCAAGAAGGAGTGCATCGAGATCGCCTTCAACGGCGCAGATGGCCCGGTCTTCGACAAGACGCCGGACTTCATCAAAAGCATCCCGATCTGGCGTGCCATGAACGAAGCGACCATGATCGCCTACGAGATGAATGGTCAGCCGCTGCCACATTTCAACGGCTTCCCGGCACGCATCATCGTCCCGGGCTGGACCGGCACCTACTGGGTCAAGCATATCATCCATATCGAGGCGCGGACGCAGCCGCAGGGCGGCTTCTGGATGAAGCCTGCCTATCGGATCCCCGTCGGAGAATTTCCGATTCGCGACCGCTTCATCAGTCAGGAAGATGCCACCTCGACTCCCATTACCGAGATCGTCGTCAACTCGCTGATCACGAGTCATCGCGATGGCGCGAAAGTAAAGCCCGGCAAGGTGGTGGTGTCCGGCCTGGCGTGGGACGGCGGTTACGGCATCCGCGCAGTCGAAGTCTCGACGGACGAAGGCAAGACATGGTCGACGGCAAGGCTGGGCGAGGACCTCGGCAACTACGCCTTCCGTCCCTGGAGTTTCGAGCTCAATGCCAAACGCGGCAAAAATGACGTGATGATCAACGCAACCAATATGATCGGTCAGACGCAGACGTCAAAGTTGCTGTTCAATGGCGCCGGATACCACAACAACGTGATGCAGAGCATCACGCTGAATGCTTGAAGGGAAAAGAGACATGCGAACCCTTGCCATTGCGCTCGCCGCAACGCTCTCAGCCGGATCGGTTCATGCCGACGAGCAGGTCATCAAGCTCAAGCAGGGCTCCGGCGTCGAAACGGTCCAGAATAACTGCGCCGCCTGTCACACTCTTGCTTACATCCCGATGAACTCTGTCTATCTGAATGCTGCCGGCTGGAACGCCGAGGTTGCGAAGATGAGGAAAGCCTTCGGCGCCCCCATCGACGATGCCGATGCCAAGATCATCGCCGACTACCTGGCGAAGAACTACGGCTCATGAACGACGGCTATCAAGGCTTCAATCTGCGCGCGGCGCCCGGATCAGGCGTGTTGAGCTTGGCCGGACGCCGGTCATTCCAAGCTATTTCGGCAATTCGGCGAGCGCGGCCAGAATCCGCGCCCAGGAGCGGATGCCCTTGTGGAAGCTCTTCAGGTCGTACTTCTCGTTCGGCGAATGGATGTTGTCATCATCGAGCCCGAAGCCGACCATGAGCGTATCGAGGCCGAGCGTCGTCTTGAAGTCGGCGACGATCGGGATCGAGGCGCCGGAGCCGATCAGGAGCGCCTCCTTGCCCCACTCCTCGGTCAGCGCCTGCTTGGCGGCCGCGAGCGGCTTCATGGTCCAGTCAAGCGCGATCGCCGGCGCCAGGGAGTGGTCGCCGAATTCGACCGCACAATCCCTCGGCACGCGTGCCGTGACAAAATCGCGAAATGCCTTGCGTATCCTGGCGGGGTCCTGCCCCTCCACCAGCCGGAAGGAGATCTTGGCCGAGGCGTGTGAGGGAATAACCGTCTTGGAGCCCTCGCCGATATAGCCGCCGACGATGCCGTTGACGTCGCAGGTCGGACGCGAGGACAGCTGCTCGATCAACAGACGGTCCGTCTCGCCCGCGGGGATCGAAAGCCCGATCGGCTTCAGGAACGTCTCCGGCGTGACATTGAGGTTCTTGCGCTGCGCCAGGATCTCCGGCGGCAGGTCCTTCACGCCGTCATAGAAGCCGGGAATGGTGATGTGGTTGTTGTCGTCGAACAGCGCGCCGAGGACTTTCGTCAGCACACGGATCGGATTCTGCGCACCGCCGCCGAACATGCCCGAATGCAGGTCGCGGTTGGCCGCCGTGATCTTGACTTCGTCATAGACGAGGCCACGCAGCGAGGTGGTGATGGCCGGCGTGTTCGGATCCCACATGCCGGTGTCGCAGACCAGCGCATAGTCGGCTTTGAATTCGTCCTTGTTGGCTTCGAGGAACGGCACGAAATTCTTGGAGCCGACCTCCTCCTCGCCCTCGATCAGCATGGTGATGTCGAGCGGCAGTGACCCGGTGACCGATTTCCAGGCGCGGCAGGCCTCGACGAAGGTCATGACCTGGCCCTTGTCGTCCTCGGCGCCGCGCGCGACGATGATCTTGCGGCCATCGGCATGGTCGGTCACCACCGGCTCAAACGGCGGCCGGTGCCAGAGCTCGAGCGGATCGACCGGCTGCACGTCGTAGTGCCCGTAGAACAAGACATGCGGCCGCGCGCCGCCGTTGCCGCTGCTTTTGCCGACGACGGCGGGATGACCCGCGGTCGGCCGCACCTCGGTGGAGAACCCGATCGTTGCGAGGTCCCTGGCGAGATGGCCGGCGGCCTTCTTGCAGTCCTCGGCATAGGCCGCCTCGGACGAGATCGACTTGATGCGCAACAGCGCAAACAGCCGCTCGAGGCTGTTGTCGAAGTCGGCGTCGATGCGGGCGAGAACTGAATTGAGCTGCGACAGGTTGGACATTCCGCGCTTCCTTATGCCTGGCTGATCGACGCTTTTACCGCTGCGGAAACCTCCGAGCTAGATGTATCCGCCGCGGTCGAACCGCTGGCCGGTCCCTTGGCCGGATTGAGCATGTGCCAGACCAGGCCAGCCGCGATGACGAAGGTCGCCGCGAGATTGTTGCCATAGGCCTGGAGGTCCTTGGGGAAAATCGGAAACGACAGGAACATCAGTGCGCCGGCAAGGCCAAGCGCGAGCCAGCTCAAGCCCCTCGCCTTCGGCCTTTCATCATAAGCCGCCCGATGCATCAAGATCACAACCGGATAGAACAGCCACATGAAATAGTATTGCCGCGCGAGCGGCGAGGCGACGGTCATCAGGCAGAACAGGACGCCGATCTCTTCGGCATCCGAGCGCGCGGTGCGCCGCGACGCCGGCGGCATCACCGCAAGGAAGCCGAGCCCGATCAGAACCGAGACGGCGAGCACCACCATGTTTGCCTGTTTGAACGACAGGTCGACCACATTCATGGTGCGGACGGGCTTGGACAGATCGTCCTGGTTGTAATTGACGGGCCGCGTCAGGCGATGGGTGACCGCGATGATCGATTGATTGACCCAGGACCAGTTCTGCTCGTCGCGCTGGCCAAACCCCTTCTCCGAGCTGCTGGCGACCATGCCCTGATACCAGGTCTTGAGCTCGGCGATGTTGTGCTGGAAGCCGCGCACCGGGGCCGGCACCACGAACAGGAACACCACCAGGAACACCGCCATGCCGGCGAGCGCTTTCCATTGCCTCCGCCACGCGAGATAAGGAAACACCGCGATCGGAAACACCTTGATGGCGGTCGCGAGCGCAAACATGCTTCCCGCCAGCCACGGCCGCTGCTGCTGGATCAACCAGAAGCCGTACATCATCAGCGCCAGCAGCACGAGATTGGGCTGGCCGAGGTCGAACATGTCGAACACGAAACCGATGGTGACAAGGCCTGAGAAGAAATACAGCCATTGCCCGGGCACCCGGCCCGATCCCGTCATGGCGTGAGAGAGCTGCGCCGTCACCCACCAGGCCACGACGTTGAGCAGCGAGAGGCACGTGTAAAGCGCAACCTTGCCGAACCAGGCGGGGATCGCGAGCAGCACCGCCGGCAGCGGCGGGTAGATGAACTCGAAATAGCTGTGCGGGTCGCTCGGATAGAGCTCCTTGCCCTGCAGCACCTGCTGCCCGGCCCAGAACCACAACGGATAGTCCTTGGACTTGCCGTGGCCGAAGATTTCGGGGACCAGCACGTCGCCGATCAACAGCGCGCAGCAGATGAAGAAGATGATGTCGACCGGCATCCGCAGCGACGGATATCTCGGCAGGGTCGCTTTTTCTGATGTCACGCGTGTTCAAACCGAAAAGTGGAGGTCATCGGCGCAGCAGGCCGCCGAGCGTGCCGCGCACGATTGCGCGTCCGATCGAGCCGCCCATCGAGCCCGCGACCGATTTGCCGATATCCGCCGCCATGCCGCCAACCACCTGGTCGGTGACCGAGCGCGTGACCTTGCGCGCGATCAACTGTCCGGTTGACAACCGCCCACGTCCGACATTGGTGCCGAAAACCGTGCTGACGATGCCGCCGATCTTGTCCCATACGCTGCCGCTCGTGCCTTCCGCCGTCGCCGCAGTCCCCGCGACGCGCTTTTGCAATATCTCGTAAGCGGACTCGGAGTCGATGGCCGTGTCGTATTTTCCCTTTACCGGGCTGGCATCCATGATGGCCTTGCGTTCCTCCGGCGTAATCGGCCCGATGCGGGCTGACGGCGGGCGGATCAGGGCGCGCTCGACCATGGCCGGTACGCCATTGCCTTCCAGGAAGGACACCAGCGCCTCGCCCTTGCCCAGTTCCATGATGATCTTCGCGGTATCGAGCTTGGGATTGGGCCGGAACGTCTGGGCGGCGGCTTGAACCGCCTTCTGGTCGCGCGGGGTGTAGGCGCGCAGCGCATGCTGCGCGCGGTTGCCGAGCTGGCCGAGCACTTTATCCGGCACATCGATCGGGTTTTGAGTGACGAAATAGACGCCGACGCCCTTCGAGCGGATCAGACGCACCACCTGCTCGATCTTCTCCATCAGCGCCTTCGGCGCATCATTAAAGAGAAGATGCGCCTCGTCGAAGAAGAACACGAGCTTCGGTTTGGGCGGATCGCCGGCTTCCGGCATTTGCTCGAACAATTCCGACAGCATCCACAACAGGAAGGTGGCGTAGAGCCGCGGGTTCTGCATCAATTTGTCGGCGACCAGGATGTTGATCATGCCGCGCCCGTCGCGGTCGGTGCGCATGAAATCCGCTAGCGCCAGCGCGGGCTCGCCAAAGAATTTGCTGCCACCCTGGTTTTCAAGCACCAGGAGCTGGCGCTGGATGGTGCCGACCGTTGCCCGCGTCACATTGCCGAAGGACTGCGCGGCCTTGCGGATCGGCGCCAGCGGGTCCTCCGTGCCGTCCGCGCCCTTCTTGGAGGGATCGGGCACGATAGCATCCAACAGCGCCCGCAGATCCTTCATGTCGATCAGCGCGAGTCCGTTCTCGTCGGCGACGCGGAAGGCGACATTGAGCACGCCTTCCTGCACGTCGTTGAGATCGAGCATGCGCGCCAGCAGCAGCGGGCCCATTTCGGTCACGGTCGCCCGCACCGGATGTCCCTGCTCGCCGAACACGTCCCAGAAGATGGTGGAGAAGCGGTCCGGCTCGAACTTAAGTCCAATCTCGTCGGCGCGCTTGACGATGAAATCCTTGGCCTCGCCGGCTTGTGAAATGCCCGAGAGATCGCCTTTGATGTCGGCGGCGAACACCGGAACGCCGGCGCGCGCAAAACCCTCCGCCATGACCTGCAGCGTCACTGTCTTACCGGTTCCCGTCGCACCCGTGACAAGACCATGGCGGTTAGCGAGCGCAAGCGTCAGCCATGCCGGCTGTTCGCCTTTGCCAACAAGAATCTTTGTGTCTGTGTCCGCCATCCTGTCGTCGAAAGTCGGTATCGTCATCGGGTCTCTGCTCACCTATAAGTAGGATCATACTGCATCTTGCAAGCCGAATTAAACCGTCCAGTCGCCGCATTGCGGCATGATCGCGCCATATCAACTGAACGGTTACGTGCTTTGGATCGATTCTCGGATGCAACACTCGTCCTTCATCTGACGAATCTTGCAAAGTCCCTCATCCACTCTTGCAATGCTGCAACACTTGCAGCGCGATTGCGATTGAATCGTGCTTTGCGTCGACGTGATCGCTTGTAATTCGCACCTCGCAAGCTCAAGATGATTTCTCAAGACGAGGGCCGGTGCACAACCGGTTGAGGCGGGGCAAATATGGACGAATTGATTGGAGAGCTGGCTGCAAAAGCCGGCATCGATCGGTCTGTCGCTGAGAAAACCACAGGGATCATCTTGGGGTTCCTGCGTAGCGAGGGACCCTCCGACAAGGTGCAGGCCTTGATCGACCAGATTCCAGGCGCAGAAGCAGCTATCGCGGCAGCAAATGGTGGCTCCCTTGCACGCTTGATGGGCAACGGCCTCATGGCCGTGGGCACCAGGCTGATGGGTCTTGGTCTCGGTATGGTGGAAATTCAAACCGTCGCCCGTGAACTTTTGCGCTTCGGTCGCGACAAAATCGGAGCGGATCACATGGGCGAGATCATTGCGGGGACGCCGGGGCTCAGCCAGTTCGCCTAAATCACCTTCTCATATCGTGTATCATGACATATCCCCTCTCCGAGCTGGAAGGCATGAGCGCCTTTTCCGCTCAAAAGCTGAAATCGCTTGGCATTCGTACCACCGGGGCGCTGCTTGAGGCAGCTCGCACCGTGAAGGGACGCAAGGCACTGTCGGCGAAGACCGGCATCAGCGAGCAGCAATTTCTCGAATGGGCCAATGTCGCCGACTACATGCGCATTCCCGGAATGGGCAAGGCCAAGGTAGGGCTGGTGCGCGCGGCCGGCGCCACGACAGTGCGCGAGCTTGCGCATCGCAATCCCGCGCGGCTGGCGCAGAACATGAAGGACGTGAACACCAAACGCAGGCTCGTGCGCATCCTGCCTTCGGAAAAATCGGTCGAACAATTGATCGCGCAGGCCCGCAAGCTGCAACCCAAGATCACTTACTAGGTTCCTTACATCGCGTATCGAGATGGCCGGTCGACCGGAGGTTGATCGCCTGTTTGCGCATAAAAACAGCTCCCCCCGGCAAATTTCTGCGAGCTTTATCCTATGTTATTGACGCCTTTCCCGCGCTTCACCGCGAGCGTCTTGACTTGGCCACGCTAACCGCGCAAAGCCTCCGGCATGAGCGCGACCCCGTCCAGACTGCCCGCAACGGCCAAGGCTCCGCGGCATCCGCTGCTGCGGAAGTTGCTCGCAAAGCCCTATCCGGCCGTGATGGGCGTATTGAATGTGACGCCGGACTCCTTCTCCGACGGCGGACAATTTTACGCGCCCGGTCCGGCGATCAGGCATGCGCAGCGCCTGGTCGCCGAAGGCGCCGACATCATCGATATCGGCGCGGAATCCACCCGTCCCTACGGCGGTGCGAGTCCGGTGACGGATGATGAGGAGATCAGGCGGCTCAAGCCGATCCTGCGCGACGTCGTCAAGCTCGGCGTCCCCGTCTCGATCGACAGCATGAAAGCGAAGGTCGTGGGCTTCGCGCTCGATGCGGGCGCAGCGATCGCCAACGACGTCTGGGGCCTGCAGCGCGATCCCGACATGGCAAGCCTGGTCGCGGCGCGCAACGTGCCCGTCATCGTCATGCACAATCGCGACATGGCCGATCCTGCGATCGATATCATCAAGGACATGATCGAATTCTTTGCGCGCTCGCTCGATATCGCGGCCAAAGCCGGCATAGCCGAAGGCAATATCGTGCTCGACCCCGGCATCGGCTTCGGCAAGACGGCGGAGCAGAGCATGACAGCGCTGGCGCGGCTCGATCAGTTCAAAGCTTTCGGCCTGCCGATCCTGGTCGGCGCCTCGCGCAAGCGCTTCATCGCGACGGTGGGACCGGCTGAACCGGAAGAACGTCTCGGCGGATCGATCGCGGCGCATCTGATCGCAACCCAGCGCGGTGCCGCCATCATCCGCGCGCATGATGTCGCGGAAACCGTGCAGGCGCTGCGCCTTGCATCCGCGATCGAGGACAAGCGATGACCGATACCATCTTCATCAAGGGCCTCGTCGTCCATGCCCGTCACGGCGTGATGAAGCATGAGACCGAAGTCGGCCAGCGCTTCGTGATTGATCTCGAACTCTATGCGGACCTCTCGGAATCCTCGCGCAGCGACCGCCTGCCCGACACGACCTCCTATTCCAACGTGGTCGAGACCGCGACGGACGCCTTCAAGAACACCAACTACAAATTGCTGGAGCGCGCGGCCGGTGCGGTTGCGGATGCCATCCTGGCCTCGTTTCCGAGGGTGCGCGCCGTGAAAGTCACGGTGCACAAGCCGCATGCGCCGATTGCCGAGATTTTCGAGGATGTCGGCGTGGTGCTGACGCGCAGTCGCCATCCGCCGACGCAAGGGTAGCAGACCGTTGGCGAGCGCGATCATCGCACTGGGCGGCAATGTCGGCGATGTGCGCGCGACGTTCGAGGTTGCGATTTTGGATATCTGCGGCCTTGCGCGGGCGAGGCTCCTGGCCCGCTCCTCTGATTACAAGACCCCGCCCTGGGGCGACGAGCAGCAGCCGCCCTTCATCAACGCCTGCATCGAGATCGAGACCACGCTCGCGCCGGACGCGCTGCTTGCGACGTTGCAGGCCGTGGAACGAAAATTCGGCCGCGACCGGGCGAGCGAACGGCGCTGGGGCCCGCGTACGCTCGATCTCGACCTGATCGCCTATGACGACCTCGCGCTCGAGACCGACGCGCTGATACTGCCCCACCCCCGGCTGTTCGAACGCGCCTTCGTGCTGGTTCCGCTTGCCGAAATAGCGCCTCGGCGCAAGATCGGCGGACGCGGTGTCCAGGCGGCGCTGGCGGAGATTTCGAGCGCGGGGATCGAGCGCCTCGCCGCGCGGGATTGACCCAAAACAAGCGTTTGGCTTGGCCGCCGTGTCATGGCAATTTCCGGCGCAATCTCACGCCGGGAGTAGACATGACCTCCGCCACCGACCTGCCATTGGCTTCCGATTTCCCGCAAGCCAGCTACGACGACTGGCGCAAGCTGGTGGACGGGGTGCTGAAGGGCGCGCCGTTTGAAAGCCTGACGGCCAGGACCTATGACGGCGTGACGATCGATCCGATTTACCGCCGCGCGACCAACGCGACGCTGCTTGCCGGCCGCGCCGCGGCTGCGCCGTGGCAGATCATGCAGCGGATCGATCATCCGGATCCGGCACGCGCCAATGCCATTGCGCTTGCCGAGCTCGAGAACGGCGCCACGGGCCTGGAGATCGAGTTCGCGGGCGGTCCGGGCGCACGCGGCTTTGGCGTCATCGACGGCACGCCCGAAACGCTGAACAGGCTGCTCGATGGCGTCATGCTCGAGGCCGGGATTTCCATCGCGCTGAACCCGGTGGTCGGCCGTGACAATGCCGGCGAGGGCCTTGCTGCCGTGATCGAGGCCAGGCGCATCGATCCGGCCACGCTTGATGTCCGCTTCAACTACCAGGCGCTGTCGACCATGGCGGTGCGGGGCGCGGCGCCTGCCGCCTGGCGCGAGATGGCGCCGCCGTTCGCGAAGGTGGTCGGCGGGCTGATGGGCCGCGGCTTCAAGGGGCCGTTCGTGCTCGCCGATGGCCGGCCGGTGCATGATGCCGGCGGCTCGGAGGTGCAGGAGCTCGCCTTTGCGCTGTCGCTCGCGCTCGCCTATTTGCGCATGCTGGAGGCCGGCGGCATCGAGCTGGAGTCGGCGCGCGCGGCAGTATCCTTCCGCCTAGTCGCCGATGCCGACCAGTTCCTGACCATGGCCAAGTTCCGCGCCCTTCGCCTGCTCTGGGCGCGCGTCGAAGCGGCCTGCGGTCTCACGCCAAAGCCGGTCTTCATCGCCGCGGAAACGGCGTGGCGCATGCTCACTCAACGCGACTCCGACGTGAACATGCTGCGTGCGACCATGGCGACCTTCGCCGCGGGCCTTGCGGGCGCCAATGCCATCAGCGTGCTGCCGCATACGCTCGCCTGCGGCCTGCCCGATGCATTCGCGCGGCGCATCGCGCGCAACACGCAGCTCATCCTGCTGGAGGAATCCAACCTCGCCAAGGTCAGTGATCCCGCCGCCGGCTCGGGCGGAATCGAAAGCCTGACCGAGGCGCTGGCCGGTGCGGCCTGGACGCTGTTCCAGGAGATCGAGACAGCCGGCGGCGTGTTCGAGGCGCTGCAGCAGGGCCTGATCCAGACCAGGGTGGCGGCGACCAGACGCGCGCGCGAAGCCAATATCGCCCGCCGCAAGGACGTCCTCACTGGCGCCAGCGAATTTCCCAATTTGCGGGAGGCGCAGGTCACGGTCGAAGACGTGGCCCCCGTGGTGCTGCCGCCTCCGGCTGCGACCCTAAGCTTCGCGCCGCTGGCGGCGACCCGGCTCGCCGCACCTTTCGAGCGGCTGCGCGATCGCTCCGATGAAATCCTCAAGCGAAACGGAAAGCGCCTGCAGGTCTTTCTGGCCAATCTGGGCGCCGCCGCCGATTTCACCGCGCGGGCGACCTTTGCCAAGAGCTTCTTCGAGAGCGGCGGGATCGAAGCCATCGATAGCGAAGGCTTCACTGATCCCGCCAAGCTCGCCGCGGCCTACAAGGCGTCCGCCGCCGAGCTCGTGTGCCTTTGCTCCTCGGACAAGCTCTATGCCGAGCAGGCCGCCGACGCGGCGAGGGCCCTTCAGGTTGCCGGAACAAAGCATATCTATCTGGCAGGCCGTCCGGGCGAACTGGAAGCCAGCCTGAAAACGGCCGGCGTCGATGCGTTTGTTTTCGCCGGCGCAGACGCCCTCGCCGCCTTAGACAACGCCTATCGGCAGATCGAACAACCATGAGCACAGAAACAACAAACGCCGAAACAACCAAGAGCGAGACGAGCAAACCTCTGCTCACCGGCGGCTGCCAATGCGGCGCCATCCGCTTTGCGATCAAGGCCCCGCCCTTGAAGGTCAGCATCTGCCATTGCCGGATGTGCCAGAAAGCCTCCGGCGCGCCGTTCGCCTCCTTCGCCGACATCGCCAAGCAGGATTTCAGCTGGACCCGCGGCACGCCGGCCGCATTCCGCTCCTCCTCGATCGCGATGCGCGATTTCTGCGCGAGCTGCGGCACGCCCTTGAGCTTCCGTCGCATCGACGGCCCGAGTATCGAGATCATGACCGGCACCTTCGACAAGCCGGACCGGATGATTCCGACCCGGCAATATGGCACCGAATCCCGGCTCGGCTGGGTGGTCGGCATCGCCAATCTGCCGAGCCAGACCACGCTGCAGAATTACGGCTCCGAGAAGCTCGGCACCATCGTGTCCCATCAGCATCCGGACCATGATTGAGACGCGCGAGCTGTGCTAGGATGATGCCATGACCCGCATTCCGAACTTCGCCGAGATCGCCTTCGAGAAAACCGCAGCCGCCGCGCCCGCCGGCCACGCCGAGCCCTGGCTCACGCCCGAGGGCATTCCGGTCAAGCCGGCCTATGGCGAGGCTGATCTTGCCGGCATCGATTTCCTGGAGACCTGGCCCGGCATTGCGCCCTATCTGCGCGGCCCCTACCCCACGATGTATGTCAACCAGCCCTGGACGGTCAGGCAATATGCCGGCTTCTCCACCGCTGAAGATTCCAACGCCTTCTACCGCCGCAACCTCGCGGCCGGACAGAAGGGTCTGTCGGTTGCCTTCGACCTCGCCACCCATCGCGGCTATGACTCTGATCATCCGCGCGTGTCGGGCGATGTCGGCATGGCGGGCGTCGCGATCGATTCGATCTACGACATGCGCACGCTGTTTGCCGGCATCCCGCTCGACCAGATGAGCGTGTCGATGACCATGAACGGCGCGGTGCTGCCGATCCTTGCGCTGTTCGTCGTCGCGGCGGAAGAACAGGGCGTGCCGCCGGAAAAGCTGTCGGGCACCATTCAGAATGATATCCTGAAAGAGTTCATGGTGCGCAACACCTATATCTATCCGCCAGGCCCATCGATGCGGATCATCTCCGACATCTTCGCCTTCACCTCGCAGCGGATGCCGAAGTTCAATTCGATTTCGATCTCCGGCTATCACATGCAGGAAGCCGGCGCGACGCAGGACCTCGAGCTCGCCTATACGCTCGCTGACGGCGTCGAATACTTGCGCGCTGGCCTTGCCGCCGGGCTCGACGTCGACCGCTTCGCGCCGCGGCTGTCGTTCTTCTGGGCGATCGGCATGAACTTCTTCATGGAAGTCGCCAAGATGCGCGCCGCGCGCCTGCTCTGGGCGAAGCTGCTCAAGCCGTTCAATCCGAAAGACCCGCGCTCGCTGTCGCTTCGCACGCACTGCCAGACCTCCGGCTGGTCGCTGACCGCGCAGGACATCTTCAACAATGTGATGCGCACCACCATCGAGGCGATGGCGGCAACGCAAGGCCACACCCAGTCGCTGCATACCAACGCGCTCGACGAGGCCTTGGCGCTGCCGACCGATTTCTCGGCGCGAATCGCCCGCAACACGCAGCTGTTCCTGCAGCAGGAAAGCGGCACTAAACGCATCATCGATCCCTGGGGCGGCTCGTATTACGTCGAGCGTCTCACCCGCGACCTCGCCGGCAAGGCCTGGGAGCATATCCAGGAGGTCGAGGCGCTCGGCGGCATGGCCAAAGCGATCGAGGCGGGTCTCCCGAAGCTGCGTATCGAGGAAGCCTCGGCCAAGACCCAGGCGCGGATCGATGCCGGCAAGCAGGCGGTGATCGGCGTCAACAAGTACAAGCCAACTGACGAGAAGCCGATCGACATCTTGAAGGTCGACAACTCCAACGTCCGCCGCCTGCAGATCGACAAGCTCAAGCGGCTGCGCTCCGAGCGCAACCAGGGGGATGTCGACGCGGCGCTCGCCGCGCTGACGTACGCGGCGGAAGGAGGCGGCAACCTGCTTGCACTCGCGATCGACGCGGCACGCGCCAAGGCCACCGTGGGCGAAATCTCCGACGCAATGGAAAAAGTGTTCGGCCGCCATCGCGCCGAGATCAAATCCATCACCGGCGTCTACAAGCGCGAGGCCTCCAGCATGGGTAACCGGGTCGAAAAGGTGCAGGCGCTGATCGAGGCCTTCGAGGAGGCCGAAGGCCGCAGGCCGCGCATCCTGGTCGCCAAAATCGGCCAGGACGGCCACGACCGCGGCCAGAAGGTGATTGCGTCGGCCTTTGCCGATATCGGCTTCGACGTCGATATCGGGCCGTTATTTGCGACGGCGGAAGAAGCCGCGCGCCAGGCAGTCGAGAACGACGTGCATATCCTCGGCGTCTCCTCGCTTGCCGCCGCCCACCTCACGGCCGTGCCGGAATTGAAGGCCGCGCTGAAAGCGCAAGGGCGCGAGGACATCATGATCATCGTCGGCGGCGTGGTCCCGCCGCAGGACTATGATGCGCTCTATGCGGCCGGCGCCGAGGCGATCTTCCCGCCCGGCACGGTCATCGCAGATGCCGCCGAGGAGCTGATCCACAAGCTCAATGCGCGGCTCGGCCACAGCGCGGCGGCCGAGTAGCCGCGCGCCTCTGAGAGCGATGAAGGTCCGTCAACGTGCGACGCACGCCGACACGAAATGGTCGCGCGCGCCGTTGAACCTTCGGGTGTGCTCGCGGCACACATTGCAAGACAAGACGGATTCGATTTGCCCATGCATGCCAAACTGAGCGTTGCCCTTCTCCTGGCGTTGTTCGCAACTCACCCCGTCCTCGCCGCCGACCCCAAGCCCGACGCCAGCATCAAGACCAAGGCGATCGAGGCCGATGTCTATCTCGACGACAAGATCAAGGCCGACCCGGCGCTGGCAGCCGACTGCCTCGCCGACGGCAGGAAGTGGCTGGACAAGAACGCCGCGGCGGCGGCGTCCGAGCTGAAGCAGGACCCGCAGTTCTTCAAGGACGGCGGCTGGACCTACGAGCGCAGATTTTCCGTCCGCTCCATTGTCGGCGACCGCTACGTCTCTGTTGTCCGAGACGATTACATGGATGCCCACGCCGCCCATCCCAACACCGACGTCAACACCATCCTGTGGGACGACACCGAGAAGAAGCCGATCAGCATCCGCCCCTTCTTCAACGAGACCGCCGACAACGGCCCGACCATGACCGCCATGCTCAAGGCCGTCATCGCCTCGCTCAAGGTCGAGAAGAAGAAGCGCGATTCCAGCGAGACCGCGACCGCCGAATGGTTCAAGGGGCTTGAACCCAAACTGCTCAAGATCGGCGCGGTGACGCTCGCGCCCTCCACCGAAGCGGGCAAGAGCTCCGGCCTCACATTCCACTATCCGCCCTATGCGGTCGGGCCCTATGTAGAAGGACAGTATGTCGCCTTCGTGCCCTGGGAGACGCTCAAGCCCTATCTGACCGCCGAGGGAACGCGGATCTTTGGCGGTAGCCGGCCGAAGGGCGATGAAGAGGACCAGCCGTAACCGCTGATACACCCCGGCCGAGCCTCCCGCGAGAGGCCGGCTAACGGCGTGCGGCGATCGCCGGGGCGTGCTAATATCCCGGAATGACAGAAGCCGTAGACGTTCGGATCGAAGCCATCATCGGCAAGTTGCACGAACTTGCACCGCAGCTCAGAGCCGCGGGCGTGGCCCGGCTATTCCTGTTCGGATCGAGAGCGCGTGGTGATGCCCGTCCCGACAGCGATTTGGACGTCCTGGTCGAGACGACCGCACGCGGCGAGGCGCCGGCATTCGACTACTTCAAGGTCCTGCATCTGATCGAGGATGCCACAAGCCTCCGCGTGCAGATATCGCAGCGAGACTTGCTGAAGCAGCGCATTGCAGAGCGGATCGCCGACGATCTGATCGAGGTCTTCTGAATGCCGCCAACCGTTGAAGACCGGCTGCGGGACGTTCTGGACGCCGACCCCGCGAGGGTTTGGGATATCGTCTGCAACGAACTGCCGGTCTTGAAGACGTTCGTGAGCGGCAAACTGTCGTCGTCAAAGGAGTGAGCCGCTCTGATCATGCCTGCCCCGACCACTTCCCGTTCTGACACTAAGACTCTCGCCAAGGACCTCCGTGCCGGCCATCGCGCGGCGCTGGCACGGGCGATCACGCTGGTCGAGAGCAAGCGGGCCGATCACCAGGCCGCAGCCCGCGAATTGGTTCAAGCGCTGCTGCCTGACACGGGCAAGGCCATCCGCGTCGGCATCACCGGCTCGCCGGGGGTCGGCAAGTCCACCACCATCGATGCGCTCGGCATGTTCCTGATCGCGCGCGGCCACAAGGTGGCCGTGCTTGCGGTGGACCCGTCGTCGGCGCGCTCAGGCGGCTCGATCCTTGGTGACAAGACGCGGATGGCGCGGCTCGCCGTCTCCGAGCACGCCTTCATCCGCCCCTCCCCGTCCTCCGGCACGCTCGGCGGGGTCGCGGCCAAGACCCGCGAGGCGATGCTTTTGTGCGAGGCGGCCGGGTTCGATGTCATCCTGGTCGAGACCGTCGGGATCGGCCAATCGGAAACCGCGGTCTGCGACATGACCGACTTCTTCCTCGCACTGATGCTGCCCGGCGCCGGCGACGAACTGCAGGGCATCAAGAAGGGCCTGGTCGAGCTCGCCGACATGATCGCCATCAACAAGGCCGATGGCGACAATGTGAAGCGTGCCAATGCAGCGGCCGGCGAATATCGCAGCGCGCTGCATATCCTCACCCCCCGCTCGGCGCACTGGCAGCCGCCCGTCGTGACCTACTCGGCACTGACGGGCGCAGGCATTGCCGGGCTCTGGCAAAAGGTGCTCGATCATCGCAGCGCCATGACGGCATCGAGCGAGTTCGCCGCGCGGCGGCGCGAGCAGCAGGTGAAGTGGATGTGGGCGATGCTGGAGAGCCGCATGATGGCGCGGCTGCGCGCAGAGCCGTCGATCCGCACCAAGCTCAGGAAGATCGAAGTGGAGGTCGCCGAGGGCCGCGTCGCGCCGGCCCTGGCGGCCGAGCAGATCATGGAGTGGCTGCGATGAGCCTGCGTATCCTCATCACCGGCTTCGGGCCGTTTCCAGGCGCCCCCTTCAACCCGACCATGCCGCTGGTCGACCGGCTGCTCGATCTGCGCCGGCCCGCGCTCGATGGCGTCGCGCTGAGCGGCCACATCTTTCATGTCACCTACGAGACGGTCAATCGCGAATTGCCCGAGCTGATCGCCGAGCAGCGTCCGCATGCGCTGTTGATGTTCGGGCTCGCGTCGCGCACCGGCTATTTGCGGATCGAAACGCGCGCACGCAATGCCGTCACGACGCATCTTCCCGACGCGGACGGCAACCGGGCGCAAAGCGCGTCGATCGTGCGCGCGGCCGATGCGCTGGCCTTCGGCCCGCACACCGCAAACCTCATGCGCGCCGCGCGCGCCACGGGCATCGATGCGCGCCTCTCGCGTGATGCCGGCGCCTATCTCTGCAATTACCTGAGCTGGCGCGCAATCGAGGCGACACGGCAGGCAGGCGGGCCGGCGCTGGCGTCATTCGTCCATGTGCCGCTGCTCGCAAACGGCCGAGCATCCGGGATCACGCTGGAGCAGTTGGTCGATGCCGGTGAAGCCATCCTGATGGAGATGGTCAAGCTGACGCGGCAAGCCTTGCGCCCACCGGAGCTGACGGCCCCGTAGGGTGGGCAAAGGCGCGCAGCGCCGTGCCCGCCATCTTTCAGCACGCGGCCAATGGTGCGCACTGCGCTTTGCCCACCCTACAATCGTTGCGGCAGAGGGAGCGCGAGGTTGAGCGTGCGCAGATGGAGAGGGCAAGCGATTGCTAAGTCCGGAACAGCGCGTAGTAAATCACGTAGAGCCAGCCCAGAATGCCGTGGATGATGGCCCAGAGTATCGAGTGATTGGCGGTATAGGATATCGCGATCGCAAGCGCGGTGCCAAAGCTCACGCCATATTTCGCGCCCTCGACTCTGACGCCATAGTAACGGTTTCCGTTCATGTTCGCCGCCTCCGTTGCGCTTGTACGATAAGCTTGAGCGCAGGGTACCACTTTCTCATCCACGTACCCGAGGTAAAGATTTAACCCTACCGGCAACAATCCTGTTTCCGCGTCCTCGCGACCGCCATGGTCGACCGCATTTCTGCGGTAATTCAGTCGATCGAGAGAGACACAGGCCATGGACCTCAATCGCCGCCATCTGCTGGGCGCTTCCATTGCCGGCGCGCTAGCTGCGCCGCGCGATGCGCTTGCGGCATCGCTCGGGCGCGATGTCACGCAATATGGCGTGCGGCCCGGCAGTCCCGACGACCAGAGCAAGCCCCTGCAGCGCGCGATCGATGAGGCGGCGCGCGCGCAAGTGCCGCTGGTACTGCCGCCCGGCATCTATCGCACCGGCCTCTTGAAGCTGCAGAATGGCACGCAGCTGATCGGCGTGCGCGGTGCGACCAGGCTCGTCTTCACCGGTGGCCCGTCGCTGCTCCTGGGCGAAGGCAGCGGGCATATCACGCTATCGGGCATCACGTTCGACGGCGGCAGCATTGCGCTGCCGGCGCGGCGCGGGCTCATTCATCTGCTCGGCGGACGCGCGGTTGAGATCACGGACTGCGAGATCGCAAGCAGCGGCGGCAATGGCATCTGGATCGAGCAGGTGTCCGGGGACATCAGCGGCAACAGCTTCACTGACATCGCGTCCACCGCGCTGGTCTCCTTCGATGCGCTCGGCCTGATCGTGGCCCGCAACACCATCATCGGCACCAATGATAACGGCATCGAGATCCTGCGCACGGCAATTGGCGACGACGGCACGATGGTCGCCGACAACCGCATCCAGAACATCAAGGCCGGCCCCGGCGGCAGCGGCCAATACGGCAATGCGATCAATGCCTTTCGCGCCGGCAATGTGACCGTGCGCAACAACCGCATCAGCGATTGCGATTATTCCGCCGTGCGCGGCAACTCCGCCTCCAACATCCAGATCACCGGCAACAGCATCAGCGACGTCCGCGAGGTCGCGCTCTATTCGGAATTCGCCTTCCAGGGCGCGGTCATCGCCAACAACACGGTCGACGGCGCCGCACTCGGCGTCTCCGTCTGCAATTTCAACGAAGGCGGCCGCCTCGCGGTCGTGCAGGGCAACATCATCCGCAACCTGCTGCCCAAGCGGCCCACGGGCACCGCGCCCGACGACGACGGCGGCATCGGCATCTATGTCGAGGCGGATTGCAGCGTCACCGGCAATGTGATCGAGAACGCGCCCGCCTTCGGCATCGTCGCCGGCTGGGGCAAATATCTGCGCGACGTCACCATCTCGGGCAATGTGATCCGCAACGCCATTGCCGGCATCGGCGTGTCGGTGGCGCCAGGCGCCGGCACGGCGCTCATCAACAACAACGTGATCGCCGAGGCGCCGCGCGGCGCGGTGGTCGGGCTCGACGACATCCGCATCGTCACCGTCGATCTCACAACTGAAGGTGCAGAACGTTACGCGCAACTCGTGATCGGCAGCAACGTCGTTCGGCGATAGAGCCTGTATTTTCAGGAATCGGCGTGCTTGCCGAAGTGGCGGCGGACGAAGCTCCAGATCCAGACCAAGCCATAGCCGATCAAGGCAAGGCCCGATGCGGCGGCGAGCAGGAATCCCTCGATGCCAAGGCCGCCGTCAGCAAAATTGAATGGCCTGACCTTCGTCATGATGACGCCCGCAACGATTCCGGCCGGCAACAGCAGGCCGAGCGCCGGCCACTTGATCCATTTTCGGTCGACAAACGCAAGAACCGCGCCCACGGCGATCACCGCCGACCAGAACAGATAGAAGATGGCATCGGCCGGCAAATCCATGCGGGTGAGGCACGGCTACAGCAGCGAGTTGCGCAGCAGCGGGTAGCGCTGCTCCATGGCGGCAAGATCCGCGGCCGGCGGCGGGCCGATCAGGGCCTGCTCCAGCGCGACGAGATCAATCGTCAGCTCCCGCGGCGGCTGCCCGGCTGCGGGATCATCCTCAACGACCGGAGTTTCGATCGCAGGCGCGCTCGCCCGCCACAGCGGCCTGATCTCGGGTTTGATCTCAGGGCTGGGCTCGCGCAACTGACGCGGCAGGCTGTACGCCTCCTCGGTGCGGGCGAGCGGTTGGCCCGACGCCAGAGCGCGCCAGGTCTCCACCGCCTTCTTGGCTTCCTTGATATTTTCGAGAAAGGCCCGCTCGCCATAGTAGCGGCGCCAGCGGCCGCTCTCGAACAGATCGGTGAGATGTTGCAACCGCTGTTCGGCAAGCGTGCACCAGCGCGCGACGAGATCGCGCCGCAACGACACGTCCAGGATTTGTGTCATGAGTTCCTGCCCGAAGGGAGAATAACGGACGCAGAGGTAACTGACGCGAATCAACTGAACGTGACGCGAATATTTTGTGGAAAACCTCTTTGTTGTCCAGCGTGCATATGCAGGTGCAAGCCGACAGCGGTGATTCACCGGAGCTCGCGTATTTCAATTTCTGTCATTCCCCGCGAAGGCGGGGAATCCAGTAAGCCGCGGCGCCTGTGCTTTATGACCACTGCCTCTGGGATACTGGATCGCCCGCCTTCGGACGATGACCGCCGATCGTTGCTGCAAATCGGCTAGTCGATCGTACTCGCCTTAGACTGTCGGCCAAAATGAAAGACCCGTCCGGGGGGACAACCGGACGGGTCAAAGCCATATGGGGCGCTTGGGGTGGATGGGCGCTCGCGCCTGATATGACTGTCGGGGAGGTATTTCCGCTCCCACCCCATTTGGTCGATGCACCCGCCCGGCACGTTCAATTGGGGGCGCGATTTTTTTAACCCCTGGGAAAGCTCGTTTTGCGCACTATTGCGGGGCTGCGCCTCGAGCTTCCGCGGCCGTCGATTTGTCGCTCGCAACCGAGGTGACCGAGGGGTTTTCCTTCGCGTTTTCCTTGAGTTCCGGCGCGTTTTCGGCGGCCTTGCCTGGTTCCGAGGACGCTGAGGGCACGCCCGTTGGGGCCATCGCCGCCTTGACCGCGGCATAGGCATCGGCTTCGCCCGCACCGAACTCGTCATCACGACCTGGTGAGCCAAGATCGCGCGCACTGCTGGTCAAGACCGAACGCACATCGTCCGCCTTCAGCTGAGGATTGCGCTCCAGCATCAGAGCCGCGAGCCCGCTGACAAAGGCGGCCGAAAACGAGGTGCCCGACGTGATCTGGTATTTGCCGTCAGGCGCCGGCAGGAAGATATCGACGCCGGGCGCGGCAAGCGCGACATAGCTGCCGCGGTTCGATGCTGCGAACAGCTTGTCCTGCGCATCCGTCGCGCTCACCGCAATCACCTTGGGATTGGCGGCGGGATAGAGCGGCGGCGATTTGGGTCCGGCATTGCCGGCCGCTGCAATCATCACCTCGCCCCTGGCCGCGGTAGCCGTGATGCCGCGCTCGATCAACGCGTCCTTCGGTCCTGCAAAGCTCATGTTGATGATCTGCGCACCGTGCCCTGCGGCATAGTCGAGCGCCTTCAGGATGACATAGGAATTGCTCTCGGCGCCGCTGCCCGCCTGACCAAAGGCGCGGATCGCTATAATTTTCGCGGAGGGCGCGCTGCCCATCAGCCTGGCATGGGACACAATGACGCCGGCAATCCCGGTGCCGTGAACATGCGGTCCCTGCTTGGAGCCGAGCGCGTCGAAACTGTCGATGATCGAGCCGGCAAGCTCCGGATGCCTGGCGTCGATCCCGGAATCGATGATGGCAATCCTGACGCCCTCGCCATGCGCCAGCGTATGCGCTTCCGGCAGATGCAGCTTGGCAAGCGCATATTGTGCAGCATCGCCTTCGCTTGGTGCCGCCTTCTGGTCCTGCAACAGATAGCGGAAGTTCGGCTGCACCGCGTGCACGCTTGTCTCGGACGCGAAATCGCGGCTCGCCGCCTCAACCGAGCGGCGGTCGGTGATACGGAACAGTCCGATGGTTGCCCCGATAAGCGGAAAAGTCTGTGAGGTGATCCGCGCAAGGCCATGGCGGCGCGCCAGCGCCTCCATCTGGGCATCGGACAGCGTCCCGTCGATCTCGGCAACGAGTTCACCGGCGATGCTACGCGAAGGCACCGTTGCGGTTTGCCGGCTCCGCCGCGTGTCGGTCAGGTGTTTCTTGCCGGAGGTGCTGCCACCACCGCTGCTCGACACTGCAGCGTCAAGGCATTCGCCGTCGCTGTCGCGATAGGCCGAGCTGCAAGCCGGATAGAGATTGGGCGAATAATGCGCATAGGGCGATACAGGAATGGTCGCGCTGCGCGCCGAGAGCGCCGGCCGCGGCACCCTGGTCACACCGATATTCCCCAAATGTGGATTGATGCGCGGCCCATGATCCCCAGCATTGATTGCGGGCACGCGCGGGGCAATGTTCAGATTGGGCGAGCGTATGAAGCCCTGCGCTTCGGCGAGGTTGCCGAGCATGAGGAGCGGGAGCAGGACCGCCGCACCGATGGCGAAACGGCGCATCACGCGGACCCAGGCCCGTCGCTGCGCAGCATCAGAACGCATGGAACCTCGCGAGTTGGGCTGACGCCGCGTGCCTCGTCAGGACGCGGGCACGGCGAGATTGACGATCTTCTCGCTCGAAAGCTTGTTGATCAGGCTGGTCAGATCGTCCTTGCTCATCGCCTGATCGCCGAATTGCAGGCGGAACATGCCGCCATTGGCATTGCCGATGATCGAAGCCTGGTATTTGTCGAGGAGCGCCGTGATATCGGCGACACGGGCATCGGGCGCGAAGCGGACCAGCGCGCGCGGCGGCGCGGCCCCGCCGAGGGTGCGCACCACCGGCTCGTTCATGCTGAGCGAAGCAGTCTGGAAGCTGCTGGAGGACGGGTTCTTCATCAAGACGGTGCCGATCACGGCCGCCTGAGCGACCACGACGACCGCCCCGAGCGTCGCGGACCACGCGAGCGTACGGGGCGAAAGCTCAGAAAAAAAACCGGAGATCCTCGCTGGCCACCCTGCGGTCACGGACGCGGTGCGCGCGGGTTCGGCGTCGATGGCCGCAAACAATTTTTGCATCGCGTTCCCCGACGGGGCCCCCAGGCTCTCGTTCAAGGCGATGGTCTCGGCATATTCCTCCTGGACCACGGCATATTGCCGGGCGAGCGCGGGATCGCTGGCGAGCGCGTCCTCGACGCGACGGGTGTCGCGCGCATTCAGCCTGCCCGCGGCGTGCCAAGGCAGCAGTAGCTCGACTTCACTGGGGTCGTCTTCCAGCATCTTTTTGCTCAAAGCCATCATGGCCAGCCTCGTTCAACGCCGGCTGCCTTCAGCAGTTCGGCTAATTTCTTACGCGCATAGAACAGGCGCGTCTTCACGGTGTTCTCCGGTATCCCGACGATTTCGGCCACTTCCTCCACCGATTTCTCGTGGTAGTAGACAAGATCGACGATCTCCCGATGCTCCCTAGACAATCCGCCCAGACACTTACGCAACGCCGCACTGGTATCCTTCTTCGTCGCCGCCACCTCCGGATCGTCGGACGTATCCTCGATCGCCTGGGCAGCCTCGTCCTCCAGCTCGAGGTCCTTCCTGCGCCGCAGCGCCGAGAGGGCCTTGAAACGCGTAATCGCCAACAGCCAGGTGGAGACAGCGGATCGGCCTTCGAATTTGCCGGCCTGACGCCAGACATCGAGGAAGACCTCGCTGATGAGGTCCTCCGCAACCTGTTCGTCGCGGACGAGCCGAAGCCCGAAGCGAAACACCCTGACATGGTGCCGTCCATACAGCACCTGCATGGCAAGCCGGTCGCCTTGCGCGATCCGGGCGATAAGGACTTCGTCCGAAGCCGCCTGTGGTGCGCTCAAGGTCCGTCTCGCAGGATTTGTCGGATGGGGTTACTGGGTGGTTCGATGGCGACGGTAAAATACTTCAATCTGCCACGGCGGTCAGATCGCATCTGTGATCTACCGCACAAAACGGCACCAGGGTGCGGAAATATCTTCTGCCCTCGAAAATTGCATCGAAAAAATGGTATCATGGTAACAATTCTACTCCCGGACCATGCCCGGCTCCGGTGGACCGGAGCTTAGCAGGCCTTCCCTAGCATGGCACCGTTTACGCCGAATTGAGCCGCCGCATGAGCGGGAAATTCGCCTTGCCAAACAAAGCATAGGGTTAAGTCTGGCGGGGGCCGGTCCAGGTTCTGCTGGATACCAAAACTAAAGGCTTTCCCCGGTAGATTTTTGTTCCAGTTCCACCACTGGCAAAATCATGGGCACGACGGCGTCGCCTTTCCTGGATTCGATTGCTGCTGAGCTGCCGGGCGCCGGTCTTCGACCGAACGCGTCCATGCTCGCGCGTCGCGCCAGGCAGCGCCGCCAGATCCAGGTGATGATCGCGGCCAGCTATGTGCTCGATGCCCTCGTCCTGCAGCTCTACGCCTATGCCGGCACAATTCCGGTCACGATCGGCCTGGCCTATGCGGCGTGCGGGCTTACGTCGGTCGCGTTCTACCTGGTGCTGTCGGAGACGGGTTTCACCGAGCGTCTCAAGGACCACTATTTCGTTACCCCGCAACTCATCATCAGCACGCTGATCATGCTCGGCTTCGCCTATGTCGCGCCGCAGGTGGGCATGATGTTCCTGTGCGAGCTGTTCCTGGTGTTCTCGTTCGGCGCACTTCGGGCCACCCCCGGGCAGACCGCGCTGCTCTGGACCCTCCTGACGCTTGGCCTCGCCGCACTGTTCCTTCTCACCGACAAGCCGGTCACCATGCCCTATGGCGGGCCGATCGAGCGCTTCGCAACCATGTCCGTGTTCGTCCTTGGCATCGGACGCTGCATGTTCCTCGGCATCTTCTCGAGTGCCCTGCGCCACTCGCTCTATCAGCGCGGGCTGAAGCTGAGGGAAGCCTATCGCCGCATCGAAGAGCTCGCCGAGCTTGACGAGCTCACCGGCGCGCTGAACCGCCGCTCCATCATGCGCGCGCTGGACGAGGAGATCGCCCGCGCGCAGCGGCTCAACCCATGCGCGGTCGCGCTGATCGATCTCGACTGGTTCAAGCGCATCAACGACGCCTATGGCCATCCGACCGGCGACGAGGTGCTGCGCACCTTCGCCATCACGATCTTCGCCAACATTCGCGCCGTCGACAAGTTCGGCCGCTATGGCGGCGAGGAATTCCTGCTGCTCTTGCCCGACACCAGCGAACACGACGCCGCCCAGATGCTGGACCGGCTGCGCATGATCATCGCCGAGCTCGACTGGAGCGCGTTCTCCGAGGGGATGCGGGTGACGATCTCCGCGGGCGTGACGGCGCTGCGCAAGGACGAAAACACCGACACATTGCTCGCCCGCGCCGACCGGGCGCTCTATGCATCGAAGGCCGGAGGCCGCAACCGCGTGACCACCGGATGACAATCCGCACATCTCGTTTCAGGACCCATTGATCCAAAGCGATACTCCAGGACAGAGAACACGATGATTCCCAAAGCAGCCAGCGCTCCCGACAACAACCTGCTCGACGAGCTGCAGTCCGCGCTGTCGCACGGCACGGTCGCACGCCGGGTCGAGACGCTCCGGCGCGTGACCGACCTGTTCGTCAACAGCGCGGTCGACTATTCCGACGAGCAGATCGCGCTGTTCGACGACGTCTTCCAGTGCCTGATCCAGCATATCGAGATTTCAGCGAAGGCGCTGCTCGCCAATCGCCTGGCGCCGATCAACGCCGCGCCCTACAACACCATCCGCACGCTCGCCTTCGACGAGGCGATCGAGGTCGCCGGTCCCGTGCTGACGCAATCGGAGCGGCTCGACGATGACGCGCTGATCGAGACCGCGCGAAGCAGGAGCCAGGCGCATCTGCTCGCCATCTCGAGGCGCCGCACGCTGTCTGGCGCGGTCACCGACGTGCTGGTGATGCACGGCAACAACGAGGTGGTACAGAACACCGTCAACAATCCCGGCGCCGAGTTCACCGAGCGCGGCTTCACCCGGCTGGTCAATCGCGCCGAGAACGATGACAATCTCGCGACCTGCGTCGGTCTGCGCCCGAACCTGCCCCGGCACCTCTATTTGAAGCTGCTTGCGAAAGCCTCCGCCACGGTGCGCGAGCGCCTGGAGGCCGCCCATCCGCGGCAGGCGGAGGACGTGTCAGAGGCGGTGCGCGAGGCGACGCGGCGCGCACGCGCCGCATCATCAGCCCTGACCAAGCAGACCGAGATCGCGCATGCGCTGGTCAAGTCGCTGTTCGAGGATGGCCGGCTGGACGAGACCCAGGTCGCGCAGTTTGCCGAAGGCGGCAAGTTCGACGAGGCCAATGCGGCGATCGCAGCCCTTGCCAATGTGCCGGTAGCGATCGCGGAGAACATGATGGTGGAGTCCCGCGCCGAGGGCGTGATGATCCTGTGCAAGGTGTCGGGCCTGTCCTGGCCGACGGTGAAGGCGATCATCGACATGCGCGACCAGCTTTCGGGCGGCGAGCCGACCGATCTGCCCTCCTGCAGGGCGACCTATGAGCGGCTGCGCCCATCCACCGCCCAGCAGGTCCTGCGCTTCCATCGCATGCAGCAGACCACCGAGGCGCCGGCGGCCTGACCGCGCCGGCTCCCGGCCGGCTCACATCGGCCGGTCGTCAGAATCCTCGCCTGTGGCGCTTGCAGACTCCGTGCCGTCGTTCGGCTTAAGGAAATGCTCATAGGCGCGAATGACCCCCAGCGCCTGGTGGCGTTGCAAGTCATAGAGCGCCTCCAGGAACGCGGCGATCCAATTGCTGGGGGCCAACTCGCCCGCCTTGCGCGATCGCGCGAACAAGACATGCAACGTCGAATGAGGAGGGTGCTCCATATGGGCCTCGCATTCGTTCGCCCGCATTGAAGTCTAGCGGGATCCCGCGCAGCCCAGTGTGAGCCAGCTTACATGCGGCATTTTGCATGCCAGTTCGTGCCTTGATTGAGACATTTGCGGCGTAACGCTTGGCGTGTATCGCCTCAGAACCGCAGGAACTTCGCGCCAGCCAGTGCGCCGATCGCGGTCACGAGCGCGGTCGCCACCGTGTACCAGGTCATCACGAACAGCGGCGAATCGTCGGTGCAGTGCGAGGCGTAAAACGTCGCCGCAAGTCCTGCCGACATGGCGCCGGCCACCGCGCCGGCAAGCGCGGGGCGGGTCGGTGCGCCGTGGCGCAGGCCGAGGATGGAGGCGGCGAGCAGCGGCAGCGACATCAGCGGGATCGCCGTCATGCAGATCCGCGAATTCTGCCCGACCAGCCGTGTCATCATCGGCAGCCGCTGCGGCATCATGGCTTCGCCCGCGATCCCCGCGGCCAGGAGGCCGGCCGGGATCACGAACAGCCAGCCGAAGCCGGCGAGCGACACCTCCGGGCGCGACAGATGCAGGCTCGATGCGACGCCGGCCGCAGCGAGCGCCAGCGTCACCGCGAATTTCAGGTCGAAGAACGGATTATGCATCGCCGTCATCACGTCGGGCCGCACGCCGAGCATGGAGAAGAACAACAGCAGCGACACCGGTGCGGCGGCAAGCAGCATCAGCGCGAGCACGAAGCCGACCGGGCGCGGTCGATAGGAATTGTCGGCGGCGAGCGTGCGAATGAGCTGGTCGGTGTCCATCCTCATTGCTCCCGTAGCTTGGCGGTGAGGCTTGAAAGCGCCCGATGCAGCGCGACGCGCACCGCGCCCTCGCTCATCGCAAACTTCTTCGCAGTGTCCTTGATCGAGGCGCTTTCGACCGCGATCGACTGCAGCACCTCGCGCTGGCGCGCCGGCAGCGTCTTGAGCTGGGCCGTCACCTCCGTAGCCGAGGCCGTCTCCGCCTTGGGCTCGTCAGACAGCGTTTCGGCGAAATCGTCGATATTGACGAACACCCGTCTCCCCCGCCGGCGCAGTGCATCGATCAACTTGTTGCGGGCGATCGCAAACAGCCACGGTGCGAACGGCGCGTTCGCGTCCCAGGTATGCCGTTTCAGATGCACCGCGAGCAAAATGTCCTGCACAATATCCTCGGCCTGATCCGGCGGCTGTCCGGCGCGCGCGAGCCCGCGGCGCGAAGCCGCCCTCAAGACCGGCGTGACGGCCTTGAGCAGACGATGATAGGCCGCGTTGTCGCCAGCCATGGCCGACCGCATCAGGCCGGTCCATTCGTCCTCACGTTCGCGCAACTCAGCTCCCACCGTTCAATTCGGTCGACGTTTCAATTTGTTACGCCGGAAAAAGACAATCACGAAACCGTGATCGAAGTCACCCCGGCGTACCCCGCAGCTCATACCACCGATCACCGCCGCTTCCACCTGCAAGCCCGACGCTGGGTGGCGGCCATGCACCAAAAGCCAGCAGCGAAGCGGCCATACAACACAGCCCCGCTTTCGCCGAGGATAACCCGAAGATTCCCCTTTTCTGCCGCGTTACCGTCACGACGGGAGTTCTCATTGCCGCACTCAGGGGGCAGTAGCGTGGAGAGTGCCACAATGATCAAGGCCAATCGGCGTTCGGCATTGATTCTTGCAACAACCCTGGGGATGGGACTTCTGACCGGCCTTTCAGCTCCCGCCAACGCTGCCGACGACCTCAATTCGCCGGTCTTTGTCACGCCTCCCACCAGCGGCACACAGCCGAGCGGCACGCAGGCGCCCGCCGGCCAGGGCGCAGGTGAAAGCCAGGCGGCCGCTCCCGAGCAACTCAACGAGCCCGATCGAACGCTGCGCGACAATGCTGCGCCAGCAACAGCGGCTGCCTCCAATGACGCGCCTGCTGCGGCGCGCTCCGCGCCGGTGATGGCGGCCAGCGGCGAGCACTCCGTGTGGGACGAGACCTCGCTGATCGGAAAAATCTTCATCGGCTTCGGCGCAGTGCTGACGATTGCCTCGGCAGCGCGGATGTTCATGGCTTGACGGCGGGTCGTCCACGAACCCGGGGTGGCTGCCGGCGCGGCGCCCCGGGAGGCGGGCAAGGCCATGGTTTGACTTGCCAAGGTTTGACTTGCCATGGTTTTGCTTGCCATGGTTTTACTTGAAGCACGGCAGCGCTGAAGGCACATTCGCCCGCAACGGAGCAACTTTGCGGGTGAACCATGAGCACGTTCGAGCACATCATTGTCGAAAGCAAGGGCGCGGTCGGTATCGTCAAGCTGAACCGGCCGAAGATGCTCAATGCGCTGTCATTCGGCGTGTTTGGCGAGATCGCAGCCGCCATTGACGATCTCGAGGCGGATGACGCGATCGGCTGCATCGTCATCACCGGCAGCGACAAAGCCTTTGCGGCCGGCGCCGATATCAAGGAGATGCAGCCGAAAGGCTTCATCGACATGTTCGAAAGCGACTTTGCCGCAATCGGCGGCGATCGCGTCGCGAAATGCCGCAAGCCGACCATCGCGGCGGTCGCGGGCTATGCGCTCGGCGGCGGCTGCGAGCTGGCGATGATGTGCGACATCATCATCGCCGCCGACACCGCCAAGTTCGGCCAGCCGGAAATCACCCTCGGCACCATTCCCGGTATCGGCGGCACGCAGCGCCTGACCCGGGCGGTCGGCAAGGCCAAGGCGATGGACCTCTGCCTCACCGGACGGATGATGGATGCGCAGGAGGCGGAGCGCAGCGGTCTCGTCAGCCGCATCGTGCCAGCGGACAAATTGATGGAGGAGGCGCTCGCCGCGGCCGAGAAGATCGCCGCGATGTCGCGCCCGGCGGCGGCGATGGCCAAGGAAGCCGTCAACCGCGCCTTCGAGACGCCGCTCTCCGAAGGCCTCAATGTCGAGCGCAACCTGTTCCATGCGACCTTCGCGCTGGAAGACCGCGCCGAAGGCATGGCCGCCTTCATCGAGAAGCGCAAGCCGGTGAACAAGAACAGGTGATCTTGTCGTCCCACCGCCGCATTCACATCACGGGCGCCACAGCTTTCTTTGATTGGGCCTCGCACTACGAGGACGGCACGCGGGAGGGCCGCAACCTTGCGCGACATGAGCCCTGGCTTGCCACTCTGCCCTGCCCTGTGCTGCGGCTCGACGGAGCACGTCCCGTGGCGGAGTTGGTCGGTGAAGTCCTCGAGATGCTGCAGGCCTGAACGGCGCGCAGTCGGGAGACAATCCTGGTTAACATGACCGTGCAACCGCATCCGGCAAGCTCCAGGCCTTAGCTGCGCGCCGGCCATTCCGCCTTGTGACTGCCGAGCGGCATCGCCGGTCGCGCCCAGAGCGCGGGGGTTTTGGACAATTTCGCCGCGTGCGCCACACCGCGCAGCGAGCCGAAGCCGGACGGATGCTCCTCGATGAAGGGCAACACCGCCTCGGCGTTCAGGTCTTCCGTTTCCAGGCCATGAGGGATCCGGCCGAGATTCCACAGCCAGCGTCCGGTCTGCGCCAGCGAGACGCGGACCAGCCAGCTGCCGCCTTCGCGGGCCTGGCGCTCTTTCGCCATCATGGCGGCGAACGCCATCAGATAGCCGGTGGCATGATCGAGCATCTGCGCCGGCAATTCTTTCGGACCCTCAAGTTCGGCCGCCTGTCCCTCGGCATGGTTGAAGCCGGTTGCCGTCTGCACCAGGGAATCGAAGCCACGGCGGTCGGCCCATGGGCCGACATGGCCATAGGCCGAGAGCGAGACGTAGACAATGCCGGGACTGATCTCGGCGGCCTCCTCCGGCGAGAAGCCGAGCGCTCGAAGCGCGCGCGGGCGATAGCCTTGGGAGAAAATATCGGCCTCCCGCAGCAGACCGCGCAAGGTCGCCCGCCCTGCCTCATCCTTCAGCTCGACAAAGCTCGAGAGCTTGCCGCGCCCGGTGTCAATCACGAGCCAGGGGATGGAGGGCAGCCCGGCCGACGATATCAGCATCACGTCGGCGCCGTGGGCGGCCAAGGTACGGCCGGCGACGGGGCCCGCGATCACCCGCGACAAATCGAGCACGCGAATGCCCGCGAGCGGCCGATTGCCCGCCGGCCAGGCGCGCGGCGGCGCCTCCCCGATCTTCTCGATGGTGAAAGGGGGCAGTTCGGCCAACGCCCTGGCCTGGCCATGCGCGCACCATTCCTGATGCGAGCGCATCATGGCGACGACGGCGCCGCCGGCATAGGCCGCGGTCTCGAACGCCTCGCCCTCCCATTCGTTCAGTGCGGCCTGGATGGCGTCGCGTTCTTCGGCGCAATTCAACACCTTGCAGACGGCGGCGCGGTGATGCGGGAAGTTGGTGTGCAGGCGGACGAAGCGGCCGTCGCCGGTCCGGTAGATGCCCGCGGTCGGATCCCAAGCGGGCGGTGGCGGCTTGCCGTCGACGCGCAAATAACGCTCCGAGCGGCATTCGACCACCGCATGGCACATGTCGACCGCGACCTCCTGCCCCTCGCCGCTCCTCGCGCGCCAGATGTCGGCGGCGGCGAGTCCACTCGCGGCGATGCTCGCCTGCGCGGCGGCTGCGAGGCGAAACGACGAGGGCAGAAGCGGCTCCTCGCCGGTGAGTTTTGCAGCCGCCAGCTCCGCCGGCTCGCCGCCAGCGCGCAGCCAGAGATCGGTCAAGATTTCGCGGGGTGTATGGGTGTGCATGGGGCAGCCTCCGGCACGGATCATCGAAGTCTACCTCAAAGCCACGCTCTCCGTCATTCCGGGGCGATGCGTCAGCATCGAACCCGGAATCTCGAGATTCTCAGGTGCGCAATTGCGCACCATAGTTCGCGCTTCGCGTGCCCCGGAATGACGGAGAGAGACCTCAATGAAAATCCCGCGAGGCCGGCAGGATGCGGACATTGCGGGGGTGGCGGATTTTTTGCGCGGAATGTTCGGGGTGGTCGCGGCGGTCGTCGTTGAGCGGCTCGATCAGTGCCGGACCGGCCGGTACGGCCTGCTTCTGGCTCGCCGCATCATTGGCGAGACCCATCAAATCGCCTGAACGGTCGATCAGGCGCTCGGCGACGAGATGCACGACCTTTTCCGGGCTGCTCTGAATCCGGCCCTCGACCAGCACCAGGCGCGCGCCCATCACCTCTTTTCGAAAATGCTCCATCACCTTGGGCCAGACCACGACATTGGCGATGCCGGTCTCGTCCTCCAGGGTCATGAAAACCACGCCCTTGGCGCTGCCCGGCCGCTGGCGCACCAGCACCACGCCGGCGCAGCGGACATATTGCCGGTCGCGGGCGTGCGATACCGCATGGCAGGCGATGACATTCTCCTGCGCAAATCGTGCGCGCAGGAATTGCATCGGATGCCCTTTGAGCGACAGGCGGATGGTCTGGTAATCGGCGACGACATGCTCCGGCAACGGCATGGCGGGGAGCGCATCGGCCTCTTCATCCGGCTGCTCGCGCGCTTGCGTGCTTTCGAACAGCGGCAGCGGCACGTCATCGGGTAGCCGCCGCACCGCCCACAGCGCCGCGCGGCGGTCGAGGCCAAGCGAGCGGAACGCATCGGCGTCCGCCAAGAGGATCAGCGCGCGTTTGGGCAGGCCGGTGTCACGGGCGAAATCCTCCAGCGAGGTGAAGGGCCGCCGCGCGCGGGCTCTGATGATGCGGTCGGCCCAGTCTTCTTCCTCCTCCTCTCCGGCATTCCGGGGCGGTGCGTCAGCACCGAACTCTGATGTGCAATTGCACATCTGAGAATCTCGAGGTTCCGGGTTCACGCTTCGCGTGCCCCGGAACGACGGAGAGGAGGATACGGCTGTCGCCACGCCCCAGAATAATGGCGTTGGGATCGTTCCCTCTTTCATCATCTGCCGTATCCGCTTCAGCCGCTGCTCATCCGGATCGAGCCAATGAAATCCATCGATCTGCCGGAAGCCCAGCCGCACCGCGCAATGTTGGCCGTCCCCCTGCTCCAGCGTGTTCTGCGCAAAGCTGAAGGACACATCGACCTCGCGCACCTCGACGCCGTTCTTGCGGGCGTCGCCCACGATCTGCGCCGGCGCGTAGAAGCCCATCGGCTGCGAGTTCAGAAGCGCGCAGCAGAATGCATCGGGATGATGATGTTTGAGCCAGGACGAGACATAGACCAGCTGGGCAAAGCTCGCGGCATGGCTTTCCGGGAAGCCATAGGAGCCAAAACCCTTGATCTGGTCGAAGCAGCTCTTGGCGAATTCAGGCGCATAGCCGCGCGCGACCATGTTGCCGATCAGCTTCTCTTCATATTTGCCGATGGTGCCGAGATTGCGGAAAGTCGCCATCGAGCGGCGCAGCCCATTGGCCTCCTCGGAAGTGAATTTGGCGGCCTCGATGGCAATGCGCATCGCCTGCTCCTGGAACAGCGGCACGCCCAGCGTCTTGTGCAGCACCCGGTAAAGCTCATCTGCCGGCCCCTTGTCGGACGATGGCGAGGGATAGCTTACCTTTTCCTGTCCGTTCCGGCGGCGCAGATAGGGATGCACCATGTCGCCCTGGATCGGCCCGGGCCGCACGATCGCGACCTCGATGACGAGATCGTAGAAGGTGCGCGGCTTTAAGCGCGGCAGCATGTTCATCTGCGCCCGGCTCTCGACCTGGAACACACCAAGCGACTCGCCCCGCTGCAGCATTTGAAAGACCACGTCGTCATCAACCGCCTTGATATCGGCGAGCTCCTTGTGGATACCCTTGTGCTGGTCGAGCAGCGCAAAGCATTTGCGGATGCAGGTCAGCATGCCCAACGCGAGCACGTCGACCTTCATCATGTGCAGCGCGTCGACATCGTCCTTGTCCCATTCGATGAAGGTGCGGCCCTCCATCGCGGCATTGCCGATCGGCACATAGCTGTCGAGCCGGTCTTGCGTGAGCACATAGCCGCCGACATGCTGGGACAGATGGCGCGGGAAATCGATCAGCTCGGCCGCAAGACTCACCGCACGCTCGACCATGGGATTGTCGGGCGAAAGCCCGGCCTGCCGCACCTGTCCTTCCGAGAGCCCATCGCCCCAGCTGCCCCAAACGGTGTCGGCGAGCAGCGCGGTGACGTCCTCGGTCAGCCCCAGCGCCTTGCCGACATCGCGGATGGCGCTGCGCGGGCGATAGTGAATGACGGTTGCGATGACGGCGGCGCGGTGGCGGCCATAGCGGCGATAGACATATTGCATCACCTCCTCGCGCCGCGAATGCTCGAAATCGACGTCGATATCGGGCGGCTCCAGCCGCTCCTTGGAGATGAAGCGCTCGAACAACAGGTCGATCTCGGTCGGATCGACCGAGGTGACGCCGAGCACATAGCAGACGGCGGAATTGGCCGCCGAGCCGCGGCCCTGGCACAGGATGCCCTGGCTCTTCGCATAGCGCACGATGTCATGCACGGTGAGGAAATAATGCGCGTAATTGAGCTCGGCGATGAGATCGAGCTCCTTGCGCAGGGTCGCGCGCAAGGTCGCGTCAATGCCTTCGGGAAACCGCGCCGCCGCGCCTTCCCAGGTCAGGTCCTCCAGGTGCTGCTGCGCGGTCTTGCCCGGCGGCACCGGCTCATCAGGATATTGGTATTTGAGCTGATCGAGCGAAAATTCGATGCGTTTGGCAAAGCGGATGGTCTCCGCAATCGCCTGCGGGTGGTCGCGAAACAACCGCGCCATTTCCTCCGCAGGCTTGAGATGCCGTTCCGCATTGGCCTGAAGCCGCCGGCCGATCGCATCGATGGTGGTCTTTTCCCTGATGCAGGTGAGCACGTCCTGCAGCGCGCGGCGCTCGGGGTGATGATAGAGCACCTCATTGGTCGCAAGCAGCGGCACCCGTGCGGCTTGCCCCAACTGCGCCAGCCGCGCCAGGCGGCGGCGATCGTCGCCGCGATAGATGAGGCTTGCCGCGAGCCACACGCCGTCGGCGCGGGATGCCTTCAACCGCGCCAGAAGCTTTCCGGCCGCGACGCTGTCGAAACGATGCGGCAGCGCCAGCGCCAGCAGCTGTCCCTCGGCAAACTCCAGGAGGTCGTCGAGCTTCAGATGGCATTCGCCCTTCTCGACCTCCTCGCCGCGCTTGCCGCGGGTGAGCAACTGGCACAGCCGGCCGTAGGCGGCGCGGTTGCGCGGATAGACCAGGATATCCGGCGTGCCGTCCATGAAGACGATGCGCGATCCCACCAGCAGCTTTGGCTTGTGCTTGAGCTCAGGGTTGTCCAATTCGCTATAGGCGCGCACCACGCCGGCGAGCGTGTTGTGGTCGGCAATGCCGATGGCGGCAAGCTCATATTCGCCGGCCATGTGCACATATTCCTGCGGATGCGAGGCGCCGCGCAGGAAGGAGAAATTGGAGGTCGCGCCGATCTCGGCGTAAGACACCGTCATGCGAACAATCCATGCATGAACCAGCTGGGCTGCACGGGCTGGCCGGTCTTGGCATCATGCTCGCGGTCGTAGAGGCCGTCGCGATAGACCCAGAACCGCAGGCCCGCCTCGTCCTCGACCCGGAAATAATCGCGGGTCAGGCCCCTGCCCTGCGCTTGGCTGTCCGAGCGCCACCATTCCATGGCGATGCGCTCGGGGCCTTCGGCGCGCACCACGGCGTGACTGGCGCGGCGCCAGACAAAGCGCGCCGGCGGTCCGTCCGGCACCTGCGCGATCACCTGGATCTCCTCGGGACGCTCGAACAGCCGCAATGGACGCAGCGGCGGCTCATCCTCGCGCGCCTGCCAGGCGGCCTGGGAGGCGGCGGCCAGGTTCTGCTGCGCCGGCACAGGCAGCTCCGCACGTTCAGGAATATGCGTATCCTGCGGCAAATAGGCGACGACTCGATGCGAGCCGATCCGCGCCGCGATGCGGTCGATCAGCGCGGCCAATTCGTCATTGTCATGCACATGGGCGTCGAGATCGTGCTGCTGCTGTACCACGATCTCGGTGCGGCTCGCCGAGAGCCGCACCAGGTCGAAGCCGAAGCCGGGATCGAGCGGATCGCTCAAAGCGTCCAGCCGCTCGCGAAACAGCCGGTCGATCACCTCCGCCCGCGTGACGGCCTGGCCGGTATCGACCACGATGCCGCGCACCACGCCGTCGGTGCGGAAGAAGCAGGCCGTGAGCTGCCGCGCGCCCTTGCCCTCGCGCGCCATCGCCGCCACCAGCATCTGCGCGAGCTTTGACAGCGTGGCTGCAATCGCCGTGTCGGTTGCGATCGGCTCGGGAAAGCGTTTTTCCACGATGTAGTCCGGCAGCGGCTTGCGCGGGCTGATCGGCCCGTCGGCCTCGCCCAGCGCCTGCGTCAGCCGCGCCGTGAAGGCTGCGCCAAACCGCGCCGTGATTTCGTAGCGCGCACGCGAAGCCACATCGCCGATGGTTTTCAGGCCGGCGCGGCGCAGGCCGGTCGTGATCGCCTCGCTCGCGCCAAGGGTCGAGATCGGCAAGCGCGCGACCGCGCGGGCCTCCTCGCCATCGGCAACGATCCTGCCATGGGCATGGCGCGTCAGCGTCCGCGCACAGATCGCGGTCGATGCAATCGCCGCGCTGACCACAAAACCCTGCGCAGTCAGGAGATCGCAGACCAGCTTCAACAGCGCCGCCTCGCCGCCGAACAGATGCGCGCAGCCGGTGATGTCGAGATAAAGCCCATGCGGCGGATCGAGTGCCACCAGCGGGGTGAAACGGTCGCACCAGTCGGCGATGTCGTTCAACAATTGCGCATCACGTGCCTCGTCCGCATCGAACACCGTCAATTGTGGGCAGATCGCCCGCGCATTGGCCAAGGGCATGCCGATGTCGAGGCCAAACCGCGCGGCGGCATCGTCGAGCGAATAAAGCTTCAGCGCGTTATTCTCCTTGGCAACGACGACGCTGGGCGCATCGCCGTCTTTCTTAGCCGGCGAGCTGTTTTCGTTCGAAAGCTCGCGCTTGATGCGATCGATGGGCAGGCGCGGCAGCCACAGGCTGAGAATCCGCCGACCCTGGTTCGCTGAAAAGGCACTCATCACATTTCCATTCCATGATCCATCGCCCGAGCGGGCCATGACGGTTGCGGACAAGCTCTGCATCGAACAGCGGCGCACCCCATGCATGCGAGAGGCTGCCCGGCGGCGAGCGGCCCGCGCGCACGATCCATCGCGTCTCCGCCGTGGAGGGCACGGGCGAGGCGGCAATGCGCAGCAGAAGACCGGTGACCCCGGCGCCTTGTGCAGCCAATGTCAGCTTGCGGCTGGCCACGAGATCGAGCTTGTGGGTCTCGCCCCAGACTTCCAGCACCACGGCACCAACCGCATCACAGGCAAGCGCGTCGGCGGTGGTCCGAAGCGCATCCTCGACATCACAGGCGCGCACCGTCACCAGGCGGCGCGGATCAAGCCCGAGTTCGACGAGCCCGCTCATCGACAGACGCCCCACCTCGCGCTCGGAAAAATCCTGCCGCACCCAGATCAGCGGTCGCCGTGGCGTCACCCGCCGCGCGAGCCCTGCGATAAAGCCGGTGGCCGCAGCACTCTGCCGGCCGCCCTCGCAAAACACCTCATGTAAAGCGCCGAGCGCGAGCCCGCCCTGCAGCACCGCATCGGCTTGCGCATGGCCAAGGGCTGCACGCGTGAGCGAAGCGGAGCCGCTCTGCGCCTCGATGCGTTCGATACTGCCGCGCAAACTCGCAAGCGCGCTCATGCGTGCGCTTGTCATGGCGTCGCTTCCTTCTCGAGAGGTTTGGCCGCCACCGGCTCTTGTCCAAGATAACCGGGAGCTGGCCTATATGTTCATGATATGTTCTAATATAATGCTAACAACGCCCGCGGAGTCAATCGCGATTGCAACGGGTTCGATTCATAAGCGGAATCAAGGGGATTCAAGGGATGGATCTATCGCGCAAACTGGAAATTCTGGCGGACGCGGCCAAGTATGATGCCTCCTGCGCCTCCAGCGGTACGGAGATGCGGGATTCCAGCGACGGCAAGGGCCTCGGCTCAACCGCACCTGGCATGGGCATCTGCCATTCCTATGCGCCGGACGGCCGCTGCATTTCGCTCCTGAAAATCCTGCTCACCAACGCCTGCAATTACGACTGCCTCTATTGCGTCAACCGCGCTTCCTCCAACGTCGCCCGCGCCCGCTTCACCATCGACGAGGTGGTCAAGCTCACGCTCGACTTCTATCGCCGCAATTATATCGAGGGCCTGTTTCTCTCCTCCGGCATCATCCGCAGCGCCGACTACACCATGGAGCAGGTGGTCGCGGTCGCACGCAAGCTGCGCGAGGAGCATCACTTCCGCGGCTACATTCACCTGAAGACCATTCCCGAGGCCGACGAGGCCCTGGTCGCCGAAGCCGGCAAATATGCCGACCGTCTCAGCATCAATATCGAGCTGCCGCTGGAGACCAGCCTCAAGAAATTTGCACCGGAGAAGGACCAGCGCGCCATCCGCCGCACCATGGGCCGCTTGCGCCTCAAGCTCGACGAGGTGGAGGACGCGAAAACGACGCCGAACCGCGCCAAGCCGCCCCGCTTCGCGCCGGCCGGCCAGAGCACGCAGATGATTGTCGGGGCAGATGCGGCCACCGACCGCACCATTCTCGACACCAGTGCCAATCTCTACGGCGCCTACAAGCTGAAGCGCGTCTATTACTCCGCGTTCAGCCCGATCCCCGATGCGAGCCGCGCCCTCCCGCTGCAAGCTCCGCCTCTGGTGCGGGAGCACCGGCTCTACCAGGCCGACTGGCTGATGCGGTTCTATGGGTTTGCCGCCCAGGAAATCGTCGACGAGGCCGAGGGCATGCTGCCGCTCGACATCGACCCGAAACTGAACTGGGCGCTGCGCCATCGCGAGCGCTTTCCACTCGACGTCAACCGCGCCAGCCGTGAGGAGCTGTTGCGCGTCCCCGGCTTCGGCACCAGGACCGTCGACCGTATCCTCTCGACCCGCCGCTTTGGCGCGATCCGCTTTGCCGACCTGTCGCGCCTGCACGTCATCAGGAACAAGGCGCTGCCGTTCATCGTTTTATCCGATTACCGCCCCTCGCCTGCGCTGCTCGACGGCACAGGCCTTTCGGCACGGGTCAAGCCGAAGGCAAGACAGCTCGGATTTGGCTTTTGATGCATGTCGTAACGCTCGAGAATGACACCGATTTTGCCGGCTGGCGCCAGGCCGCACGAACGCTGGTGATGAACCATGTGGAAGCCGCCGACATCCTCTGGCGCGTCAAAGGCAGCGAGCACGACCTGTTCGAGCAGCTCTCGGCACCGGACTTGCCCGAGCCAGTTCTGCCCGAACCGGTCGAAGGCACCTTCAACGTGCCGACGAAATTCATCGAGCTGGCACAGACCGCCATCCTGCACCGCGACCCGCAGCGCTTTGCACTCCTCTATCGCCTGCTCTTCCGCCTGAAGAGCCATCACGATCTGCTTGAGATCGCAACCGATCCCGATGTCGCGGAGGTCACCGCCATGGCGAAGGCGGTGCGGCGCGACGAGCACAAGATGCATGCCTTCGTGCGCTTCCGCGAGATCGGCCGCGAACGGCAGGCGCGCTATGTCGCCTGGTTCGAGCCAGAACATCACATCGTGGAGCTCGCCGCCCCGTTCTTTGCCCGCCGCTTCGCCGACATGCCCTGGTCGATCCTCACCCCGGATCTCTGCGCGCATTGGGACGGCAGCCATGTCAGCTTCACGCCCGGCGTCAGCAGGGCGGAAGCGCCGTCGGAAGACCGGCTGGAGGAGATCTGGCGGCGCTATTACGCCAGCATTTTCAATCCCGCCAGGCTAAAAGTGAAGGCGATGGAAAAGGAGATGCCGAGGAAATATTGGCATAACCTGCCCGAGGCATCGCTGATCAAGCCCCTGATTGCAGCGGCAAGCCAGCCCGCCGCCGACATGATCGATTACGCCGCAACCGACCCGCACAAGCCGCAGAAACGGCTGGAGCCCGACATGCCCCCCAAGACCCAAACGTCCGCCGCCACGCTCGACAAGCTACGCGAGGAGGCCGCGCACTGCCGCGCCTGCGACTTGTGGAAACCCGCCACCCAGACCGTGTTCGGCGAAGGCTCACCGCATGCGCAGGTGATGCTGGTCGGCGAGCAACCCGGCGACAAGGAAGACCTCGCTGGCCTGCCCTTTGTCGGACCGGCCGGCCAGATGCTCGACCGTGCGCTGGCCGAGGCCGGCATTGACCGCAAGAAAACCTATGTCACCAATGCGGTGAAGCATTTCAAATTCGTGCCGCGCGGCAAGATCCGCCTGCACCAGAAACCGAACACGCCCGAAATCCGGGCCTGCCGCCAATGGTATGAGCGCGAGCTCGCTCTGCTCAAGCCGGCGCTGGTGGTGGCGATGGGCGCCACGGCCGCGCAATGCGTGCTCGGCAAGATCACCCTGATCAACAAGAATCGCGGCCGCCTGATCGAGCTGCCAGACGGACCCAAGGCGCTGGTGACGGTGCACCCGTCCTATCTGCTGCGGCTGCCTGATGAAGACGCAAAGGTGCGTGAATACGCCCGCTTTGTCGAAGACCTGAAGCTCGCCGCGGATTTCATCAAGAAGGCAGCCCGCGCGGCCTGACGCTCGCATCCATTGTTACACCGCATTCGTCATTCCGGGGCGCTCCGAAGGAGCGAACCCGGAATCTCGCGCCGCAACCTCAGGATTCCGGGTTCGATGCTATCGCATCGCGCCGGAATGACTGTGCCATCACATCCACACATGTGCACAAACCGTGGATTTTACGGGCCTTTTCAACTGACTGTCACATGCATCACGCAAAATCGCAGCCACGTTGGGACAGGAGAGTTTCACATGAGCGATGTTGCGTTACCCGGCTCGATCGAGCCGGCACTGAAAAAGGGCCCGGACCTCGATCGCGGATTTCACCCGCTGACCGGTGTCATCTACGCCGGCATCGTCGCCGCCGCGCTGCTGTTCGTTGCCTACAGCATCTATGTCGACATCGATGCGACCGGCACCCGTGTCACCACCATCCTGCCTTACATCCTGCTCTTCATCGCGCTCCTGATCGCGCTCGGCTTTGAGTTCGTCAACGGCTTCCATGACACCGCCAATGCGGTCGCGACCGTGATCTACACCCGCTCGCTGCCGGCCCACATCGCCGTGGTCTGGTCGGGCATGTTCAACCTGTTCGGCGTCTTGCTCTCGACCGGCGCGGTGGCGTTCGGCATCGTCTCGCTCTTGCCGGTCGAATTGATCCTGCAGGTCGGCTCCAGCGCCGGCTTTGCCATGGTGTTCGCGCTGCTGATTGCCGCCATCATCTGGAATGTCGGCACCTGGTGGTTCGGCCTGCCCGCATCCTCTTCGCACACCCTGATCGGCTCGATCATCGGCGTCGGCGTGGCCAACGCGCTGATGCGCGGCCGCGACGGCACTTCGGGCGTCGACTGGTCGCAGGCGGCCAATATCGGCAAGGCGCTCTTGCTGTCCCCGCTGTTCGGGTTCGCGCTCGCCTTCATCCTCTTGTTCGTGGTCAAGGCCGTGCTGCAGCGCGCCGCGGCGCAGCTGTTCGCCGAGCCTGTCGGCAACCAGCCGCCGCCGTGGTGGATCCGCGGCATCCTGATCGTCACCTGCACGCTGGTCAGCTTCTTCCACGGCTCCAATGACGGCCAGAAGGGCATGGGCCTGATCATGCTGATCCTGATCGGCACGGTGCCGACCGCCTATGCGCTCAACCGTGCGATGCCCGAAAGCCAAATCGCAAAGTTCATCACCAACTCGGACGCTGCGAGCAAGGTGATCGGGGCCAAGGCGTTCGGCTACAACGTGATCGGCAATCCGCGCCCCGCGGTGACCCGCTACGTCGCCGAGCGTCAGCTTGACGAAGGCACCTTCCCCTCGCTGGCCGTGTTGGTCCAGGACATCGCCAAGCAGGTCAAGGAATATGGCTCGCTGGCCAAATTCCCGTCAGAGGCCGTCGGCAACACCCGTAACGACATGTATCTCGCCTCCGAAGCGCTGCGCTTCCTGATGAAGGACAAGGAAGCCGAACTTGCGGCTGCGGATGTGGCCACGCTCAACGCCTACAAGGGCTCGCTCGATGCCGCGACCAAGTTCATCCCGGGCTGGGTGAAGATCGCGGTCGCCATCGCGCTGGGCCTGGGCACCATGGTCGGCTGGAAGCGCATCGTCGTCACCGTCGGCGAGAAGATCGGCAAAACCCACCTGACCTACGCGCAGGGCGCCTGCGCCGAGATCACGGCGGCCGCGACGATTGCGGCGGCCGACGGCTACGGCCTGCCGGTCTCGACCACGCACGTGCTCTCGTCGGGCATCGCCGGCACCATGTCGGCGAACGGCTCGGGCCTGCAGTGGTCGACCGTGCGCAACATCGCCATGGCCTGGGTGCTGACCCTGCCGATTGCGATGATGCTGTCGGGCTCGCTCTACTTCATCTTCGCGAATCTGTTCTGAGAGAAGCTGCGGGCTAACGTCCGCGCAACCATCAAAGACGAAGCCAAGCCCGCGCTCGAACAGCGCGGGCTTTTTGCTGGGCGACGCTGGTGTGCCAGGCCCCACCTTCCCCTGGAGGGGGAAGGTCGAGCGCATAGGCGATGCGAAGCTTCGTCGATGCGGTCGGGACGGGGTGACAGTCTATCCACGATTTGGGTGCAGATGCATGTGGCCGGGGAAGCCGCACCGGCGGCCTCCTCATCACAGATACACCGACTTCGCGGATAGACTGTCACCCCGCCCCGATCGCGCATTGCATGCGCGATCGACCCGCCCCCTCAAGGGGCGGGTGAAGGAATTGCGGCACCAACTCACCCTGGTTTCGATCGTCACCCCCGCTGCGACCCCCGCGCCTGCAGTTCATCCACCAGCACCCGCACGTTCTCCGAATAGTCGATCGGGATCGTAATCAGGTGCACGCCGCCGCTTTGAAACGCGGTCTCGAGCGTCGGGACAAAACTGTCGATGCTCTCGATGCGATGGCCGGTCGCGCCGTAGGCTTTGGCATAGAGCACGAAATCCGGATTGCCGAAGCTCAGGCCGAAATCGGGGAATTGATCCACCGCCTGCTTCCAGCGGATCATGCCATAGGCATTGTCCTGCAGGATCAGCACCACGAGATTGAGCTTGAGCCGGACCGCGGTCTCCATCTCCTGGCTGTTCATCATGAAGCCGCCGTCACCGCAGATCGCGAGCACCCGGCGCTCCGGATAGAGCATCGCCGCCATCATGGCCGAAGGCAGCCCGGCGCCCATGGTGGCCAGCGCATTGTCGAGCAGCAGCGTGTTGGCAACGCGGGTGCGGTAGTTGCGTGCGAACCAGATCTTGTACATGCCGTTGTCCAGCGCCACGATGCCGTTCTCCGGCATCACCTGCCTGACATCATGCACGATGCGCTGCGGCGTCGGCGGCCAGCGCGCTTCCGTCGCGCGATCGGCGATGCGCGCAAGGATGTGCTCGCGCATCGGCAGCAACGCCGCCGCCTGCGGCAACCTGCCCTCGACGCGATCCGCCAGCAGTTCAAGGCTCGGCCCGACATCGCCCACCACCTCGGCATTCGGGAAATAGACCTGCTCGACCGTTGCCGGCGTGTAGCTGATATGGATCACCTGCGGCCCGCCCGGCCCCATGATGAAGGGCGGCTTCTCCACCGGATCATGACCGATGGCGATGATGAGATCCGCCGCATCGATCGCCTCGTGCACATAGTCTCGCTCCGATAACGCCGTGGTGCCCATGTAGAGATTGGTGCCGCCGGGCACGGTGCCCTTCCCCATTTGGGTGGTGAAGAAGGGAATCCCGGTGCGCCTGACAAAGCTCGCAAGCCCGTGCGTCGACCGGGGCCGGCTGGTCGCCGCGCCCATCATGATCAGCGGGCGCCTCGCCTGCAGGATCATCTCCGCGGCGCGGTCGAGCGCCGCGCGATGCGCCACGGGAATCTCGATCGGATGGACCGGGATCAGCGGAACGGCGTCGACCTCCTCGCCCGCGATGTCCTCGGGCAATTCCAGATGCACCGGCCCCGGACGCTCCTCCATCGCCGCACGAAACGCGTCGCGGACGACGGTCGGAATGCTCGCTGCGCTCACGATCTGCCGCGCCAGCTTGGTCAATGGCTTCATCGTTGCGACGACGTCCACGATCTGGAAACGCGCCTGCCGGCTGCTCATGATCGCCTTCTGGCCGGTGATCATGACCATCGGCATGGCGCCGAGATGGGCATAGGCGGCCCCGGTCGACAGATTGAGCGCGCCGGGTCCGAGCGTCGAGACGCAAACGCCGGGCTTGCCGGTCAGACGGCCGTAGGTCGCAGCCATGAAGGCGGCGGCCTGCTCGTGACGGGTCAGGATCAGCTCGATCTTCGAATGCCGCAGCGATTCCACAAAGTCGAGATTCTCCTCGCCGGGCACGCCGAAGATTCGATCGACGCCTTCATTCTCGAGCGCTGCGACCAGAAGATCCGAGCCTTTGCGCTTGCCAGTCGTCTTGCCAGTCTGACCATTCATGTCGGCATCCATCACATCGGCGGCCGCGCCACAGGACTACCGCGAGACCTTCGGCTGCTTGTAGCACAAAGCGAGCAAGCGTAGTGTTTTGCGCCGAAGAACGAACAAACAACAAGGGAGGAACGCGCATGGCTGCCGCAAGGCTGAAACATTACGGCTGGGGGCGCGAAGGCGAAGGCATGAGCACCGAGGAACGGAACTTCGTGCTCGGCCGCTACCGCCAGAAATTCAACCGCGACAATTTCGAGACCATCGCCGTTCCCCGTCTCGAAGACCTCGCCCTGCGTCAGCCGCGCGTCACCCCGCCCTCTTCGCTCGCGGCGTTCTGCACCACCGAGCGCTACGACCGCGCCGCGCACGCCTACGGCAAATCCTATCCGGACTACGTGCACGCGATGCTCGGCGATTATGCCTGCGCGCCCGATGTCGTCGCCTATCCGCGGAGCGAGGCGGAGATATCAGCTGTGATGGATTGGGCGGGCTCCGTGCAGGCCTCGCTGACACCGTTCGGCGGCGGCTCCAGCGTCTGCGGCGGCGTCGAGCCGCGCGCCGATGGCTCACGATATAAGGCCGCCGTCACGCTCGACCTGCGCAATCTGGACAAGGTCGTCGAGGTCGACATGACATCGCGGGCGGCGCTGATCGAAGGCGGCGCTTTCGGCCCGGCGCTGGAAAGCCAGCTCAAGCCGCACGGCGTCACCTTGCGGCACTTTCCGCAGAGCTTTGAATATTCGACACTGGGCGGCTGGATCGCGACGCGATCGGGTGGCCATTTTGCCAGCCTCTACACCCATATCGACGACTTCGTCGAAGCCTTGCGCGTGGTGACGCCGCGCGGCGTGGTCGAGACGCGCCGCCTGCCTGGCTCGGGCGCGGGCCCCAGCCCCGATCGCCTGTTCATCGGCTCCGAAGGCATTCTGGGCGTGATCTCGCGCGCCTGGATGCGGCTGCAGCCACGTCCCAGATTCCGCGCCGGCGTCTCGGTCCGCTACCGCTCCTTCTTCGCGGCCGCACGCGCCGTGCGCGCCATTGCGCAAGCCGGGCTCTATCCCTCCAACTGCCGCATCCTCGATCCCAACGAGGCCTACAACACCGGTGCTGCCGATGGCAGCGTCGCCATCATGGTGCTGGCGTTCGAGTCAGGCGACCATCCGCTCGATGCCTGGATGGCGCGGGCACTGCAATGCTGCGCGGATTTTGGCGGCACGGTTGAACCGGCTCCGGAAGTCGACGCGCATCTCGAGGGACCCGCCGGCATCTGGCGCAACGCCTTCATCCGCATGCCCTATGCCCGCGAATTCCTCAACCCCGCCGGGATCATCAACGACACCTTCGAGACCGCCATCACCTGGGATCGTTTTGAGGCCTTCCACGACAAGGTCAAGACCGCGACCGAGCGCGCAATCCTCGACGCAACCGGCATCAAGGGCGAGGTCACCTGCCGTTTCACCCACATCTATCCCGATGGTCCCGCGCCCTATTTCTCCTTCCATGCGCTCGGCCGCCACGGCGCCCTGCTCACGCAATGGCAGGCCATCAAGACTGCGGCGAGCGATGCGTTGATCGAGGCCGGCGGCACCATCACCCATCACCACGCCGTCGGCCGCGACCATCGCCCGTGGTACGACCGCCAGCGCCCCGAGCTGTTCGCGACAGCCCTGCGCGCCGCCAAGCGCGAGCTCGATCCGCACGGCGTGCTCAATCCGGGCGTGCTGATCGAGCCGTGAAGCTTGTCTGCTAAGTTGGGCTGACCAGCGGCAGAGGCTTCCACCTCTCCCGGAGGGAGAGGTCGATTTGCGCAGCAAATCGGGTGAGGGGTTCAGGTCTCTCGGAAGAGCGAGACCCCTCATCCGGATCGCTGCGCGATCCGACCTCTCCCCGCTGGGGAGAGGTGAACGAACCCGCGGCTGGACTGCCTCTCCCGACTTTTGCTAAGAGGCAGCCCGCAACAATCGGAGACTTCCAAATGACCATCCAGCGTTTTGAAACCGGGCCGCGCATGAGCCAGGTCGTCGTACACGGCAACACCGTCTATCTCGCCGGTGTCGTGGCCGGCAAGACGGCGGGCGAAAGCGTCACCAAGCAGACGCAGGAGATCCTCTCGATCATCGACGGCCATCTGGCGAAAGCCGGCACCGACAAGTCCAAGCTGCTCACCGCGACCATCTATATCACCGATATGAAGACATTCGGCGAGATGAACGCGGTGTGGGACGGCTGGGTCTCCGCCGGCAACACGCCGGCGCGCGCCACCGTTCAGGCGCAGCTCGCAGCGCCGCAGTACAATGTCGAGATCATGGTGACCGCGGCGCGCTGAGCGCGGCTTTCACCCCGCCGTTCCGAGCGCGCACGAACAAGTTGCTCCGTCATTCCGGGATGGTCCGAAGGACCAGACCCGGAATCTCGAGATTCTCAGGTGCGCAATTGCGCACCATAGTTCTCGCTTCGCGAGCCCCGGAATGACGATGCAAGACAACGCTCTTCCGCCCTGATATTCGCCCCCTTGGTGATCCGCCACCAGCGCGCGCGTCTTCTTCTACCCCGCAGCCCGCCGCGGCAACGCATTTGCAGGTGCATCCGCCACCGCCTCGGCCGGCGCCGGTATAGCCAGCAAAATGGTCTGGCTTGCGGAGGCCATCTCGATCCCCGCCTCCTGGAAGCGCCGCTTCATGCGGCGGTTGAATTCGCGCTGCACCGGCCAGCGGCCGAAATCGGTGCAGCGGATCTGGCCGACCATCGACACCATGGCGCCATCGACCTTGTCGATGCCCCACAATTCGAGATCGCCGAGCATTGCTGTCTTGTATTCCGCCTCGCGCCGCATCTCGGTGACGATGTCCTTCAGGATCTGCCCGGCCCGGTCAGTGTCCTCCTTGTAGGCGATGTTGACACTGACAGCCGCATTGCCGACGCCGCGGCTGGCATTGGTGATGGTGGTCACCGCGCTGAACGGCACCACATGCAGCGCGCCGTCGCCGGCACGCAGGCGGATGGTGCGGATCGACACATTCTCCACCGTCCCCGACAGGCCGGACACGCTGACATTGTCGCCGACCTGCACGGTGTTCTCGAGCAGCAGGAACAGCCCGGTGATGAGATCCTGCACCAGCTTCTGCGAGCCGAAGCCGATGGCGATGCCGACGATGCCGGCACCCGCGAGCAGCGGCGCGACATTGACGCCGATCTCGCTCAGCGCCGTTAGTCCAACCACGGTCACGATCAAGCACAGCAGCGCGGTCCGCAGCATCGGCTGAAAGGTCCGCAGCCGCGCGGCGCGCGCGTAATGGCCGTCGCGCGACAGCGTATTGACCTGGCGGTCCATCAGCGCATTGGCGGTCTCCCAGATCGCCAGGGCGGCGAGCGCGGCAATGGCAATGGTTGCGACTGCCGACAGCAGCCTGCCGCCGATCTGGCCGCCATAGAACCATACGATGGCGTCCACGCCCCAGACTTCCAGGAGAGCCACGAAGGCGATGAACGCGATGATCGAGCCGACGATCCGGCGGAGCAGCGGCAGGTAGCGATTGGCACGCGCCTCGAGCCCGGGAAAACGCTGCCGCAGGTCCGGGCTGATGCGAAAACCCCGGTCGATCAGGCCGAGCGCCACGATGCCCGCAAGCCGCGCGATCAGCGCCACCGCGACGGTGCCCACGAAATATTGCAGCAGTAGCGAATAACCATTGTGGATGTTGAGCGCCCACACCGCCCACAGCGCAAGATCGAGCGCGATCGCAAGATAATGCCAGAGGCCCGCCAGCCGGTTTCGCGCCCGCGCCGCCAGTCCCACGCGCCCCGCCGGCGCGCGGATGGCCTCGGCGACCGGGCGGCGGCATTGCAGGATGATCACGACGATGAAGAGATGAACCACCAGCATCACCATGCGCAGCAAGGCGAGATAGCCGGCGCGATGCAGCCCGAGCAGCAGCGCTACGTTCGCAAAAGCGATGCCGGAGACGGCGACCGCGAGAATGCGCCGCGCCCAGATTTCAATGTAGGCTGCAGTTTCCGCGCGGACACGAAACAGCCCGAACGGGCCCGCCAGCGCACGCACCGCAGAGATCAACAGGCGGGACAGCGCATAGGCGTTGACCACCGCCAGGATCACCAGCCTCGTGGTGACGAGATCGCCGATCTCGGTGCCAAGCAGCATGCTCGCTATGCCGACAAAGACGAGCACCGGCAGCAACTCGAACAAAAGACGCCCCAGCACAAAGGGAAGCCGCACCACCGACTGCCATGCCCGCGCCAGGCTGAGATGGCGGCGCTGCGCCTCCATCTGTGCGGCAATATCGGTGACGGAGGTCGGTGGATCGGCAATCGGCGACAGCGGCGGACGCGCCGCCTGCGGCATGCGTGCTTCGAGAAAGGCCACCGGCCCTCTGACGATGCGGACAACCAGCCATTCGGCCCCGAGCGCACAGGCAAGGACCAGTGCGAGCTTCCAGGCGATATCGAGCAACTGATCATAGGCCGCGGGATCATTGGCCGTGCGCACGAACCAGTAATAGAAGGCGGGGAAATGGGTCAGGGTCCGCGCGACATAGGCGATCTCATGCGAGACGTCGCTGATCTGCTCGGACACGGTCAGCAGCAGCTGCGCACCGAGGCTGTCCGACGTGAGTGCAACGGGCGATTGCGGCGCTGCCGCAGGTGCAGGTGCAGTTACAGGTATGACCGGTGGTGCGGCCTGCGCCGGAGCGGGGACGGATTGCGGCGTCGGCACGTTGGCGATCGCACGCAGCGTATCGATGATCTCCGTGCGTCTCCTGTCGTCGGTCAGCGCCTCGAGCGCGCGCCTCGCCTGATCAGGGGTCAGCGCCTCGACCTTCTCGGGAGCACGCGCAGCCGTTGGCGAAGCTGGTTGGGCCGCTGCGGGAACCGCCAGCAGGATGCAAGCGTACAGGATCGCGGGGATGAACTTGTGCGACACGAAGACCCCTTTTTGAACAGGCGCGTTGAATAGGCCGGCAGCAGCGCGGCAACAGGCCGTGCCGCGCAATGCGTCATGTCGGAGTTGCCTTCTCGCAGCAGCCCTGTGTCGGAAATTGGCCAACGGCAAGTCTTTCTGTTGGCATTTGCCCATCGCAAAGCTACCGTTGTGATGTGGCGCCGGCCGCGAGACGTGCTCGCGTGAATGTGAACGCGTTCATGCGGAATCGCGCGTTCAGCCGATATGACCATTTCAACCGTGGCGCGGACTCCCTCGCCCAGGCGCTTGGGACGCAGCTGATGACCAATTGGTATCTTGTCTGGATCGAGGGCTTGCGTGGACCTGAGCCACAGAAGTGGTCGTCAGACGCACTCTGGGGTCAGCTTGGCCGCCAGGATGTGATTGTCCGGTTTCCGCTGACGGACGAAGAGTCAAGGCTTCCGCTCAACCAGCTGGCCAGGCGTTATCCCGCTCCGCGCGAATGATGCCACGGCAACCAAGCCTTCGCTGGAGCTGCAACAGCAGAGCCGTGATTTGGCGCGAAACGTTCCCGTTACAATTGTAACGACGGCCGTACTCTCCGAAACGTGTGCTGCAACGCGGAATTGCTGCCGCTATTCCTTGCTGCCGAAAGCAGCGGAGGCTTTGCGATGAGCGAGAGGGCCGATGGCCACGCGTCCGATCCCAGCGACCGACCCGGAATAGAGAACGCCCAGCGCAAGTCCCTGACCTGCCTCGTCGTCGAAGACGACAGCACGATGCGTCACCTCGTCACCAGCTATCTCGAGGAGAACGACATCAGGGCAATCTCGGCCACCAAACGCGACGAGGTCGCACGGCTCATGGCGAAGTGCCAACCCGACGTGGTCGTGCTCGACCTGCGGCTCGGCCGTGACGACGGCCTCGACCTGTTGCGTGAGATCCGGGCAGAGTCCGATACGCCGGTGATCATCACCACGGGCCATCGCCGCGACGAGATCGATCGCGTGGTCGGCCTGGAGCTGGGTGCCGATGACTACATCACCAAGCCATTCGGGCTGCGGGAACTGCTGGCGCGGATGCGGGCGGTGCTGCGGCGTCGCGATGCCAGCCAGGCAAGTGCGCCGCGCGAGACCGAAAAGGGCCGATGCCGGTTTGGCAACTGGCAGCTCGATCGGAAGAACCGGCAGCTGACGAATTCCGAAGGCCAGCCCGTGGCGCTGAGCAAGGGCGAGTACGCGCTGCTGGTCGCCTTCCTCAACGCGCCGCAGCGTCCGCTGTCCCGTGAGCATCTGTTGCAGGCGACGCGGATCCATGAGGACGTGTTCGATCGCAGCATCGACGTCCAGGTTCTGCGCCTTCGCCGCAAGCTGGAAACCGATCCCGCCACGCCCTCGATCATCCGGACCGAGCGCGGCGTCGGCTATGTCTTCACACTTCCGGTCGAGCCGCTCTGATGCTCACCCCGCAGGCCGTCACGACCCCAAACCGCCGGCTCACGCGACAACGCTCCGCGCCGATTGCCGCCTCGTGCACCGTTACAGCCGTAGCGCGAATGGACCTCGCGAAAATCCTGCTGAAACATGCGCAACCCAGCATCTCCCGACCGATCCTGGTCAGGGAGATATCGATGCCGCTCAGCAAATCCCCGCTGTCCTTGCAGTCCCCGTCGCAAACGCCCCTGCTGCTCTCGCTGCGGCGGAGGCAGGCGCACCAGCAACCGCTCTCGAACATCACGCCGTCCGAGCTGAAGGCTGCTGCGGTGTCGCGGACGTGCGGATGGAGCCTCGGCGAGCGGCTGCGGGCCGCGCTCAGACTTGGAGCCGCGGCCAGACATGCGTGCCTGAGCTCTTGCCTGATGCTGCTCTCGTGGCTTGTCGGCGAATTTCTCGATGGCTGCGCCGCCTATGCGCTCGCCATGTATGGCATTCCGACAAGCCTTGACGATGGATTGGTCGATGCCGGCGAGACGAAACCGGCGCGGGCGGACCAGGAACCCGCTCCGCGCGCACCGCAGCTCGCGGCCGTGATCGGCTGCGCGCATGCGCATCACGACAGCCGAAGGCCTACATGACCGGCCGGGTGCGACCGGGCCTGCCCCGCTGGCGATGGCTGATGTTCGGCTGGGTCCCCCTGATGCTCGGCGCGGCGGCCATCGCGCAGCCGCCGCCCGACCTTGCGCTTCCACAAGCGAGCCGGCTCGCCGAGCAGGAACCGATCACGCCGATCCCGTCACCGCCAATGGCCGATCCGTTGAAGCTGGCGCTGGGCAAGCGCCTGTTCGGCGACCCGCGCTTGTCCTCGGGCGGCGACTTTTCCTGCTCCAGCTGCCACGACCTGAAGACGAACGGCGCCTCCTTTCATGCAACGGCCGCAACCGACAATGCGCATGCCCCATCGTTTGACACGCTGACCGTCTTCAACGCCGCGCTTAGCTTCCGGCTGGATTGGGACGGCAAATTTCGCAGCCTTGCCGCGCAGGCCCAAGCCTCGATCGAAAACCCGGCCAGCATGCGCAGCAGCGTGTCCGATGCGGTCGGCACCCTCACGACGGACCCGGGCATTGTCCGGCAATTTCGCGCCGCCTATGGGCATGCGCCCGATGGCGACAGCTTGCTGGATGCCCTCGTGACGTTCGAACGCTCCCTGGTCACGCCCGACAGCCGCTTCGATCGCTGGCTCACGGGCGACGGCTCCGCCTTGTCGGCCAATGAGCTCGAAGGCTACCGGCTGTTCAAGTCCTACGGGTGCATTGCGTGCCACCAGGGCGTCAATGTCGGCAGCAACCTGTTCGAACGGCAGGGCGTGTTCCGCCCCCTGGTCGCAACCGGCCCGAAGCTCGTGCGCGTCCCCAGCCTGCGCAACGTCGCGGTCACCGCGCCCTATTTTCACGACGGCAGTGCCGCGACGCTGGAGCAGGCGGTGAGGCGGATGGCATGGGCACAGCTCGATCGCACGTTGACCGACGAGCAGATCGCAAGGATCGTCGCCTTCCTGCAGACGCTGACCGGCAACTATCGCGGCGTGCCGCTGACGGGAGCTGCGCCATGAAGACGACGGCCGCTGCGATCATCGCAATATTGGCCGCACTGCTGACCTGGTTCTCGGCCCGTGCGTTCAATCCCGAAGCAGAGCTCTTTGACCAGGCCCTTGCCGAGCTGAGCCGGTTTGGCATGATCGAAAACGCCTTGTTGCGCGATATCTTCGCCGCACGGACGGGAATGCTGCGCAACTATGATCCGCTCGTCCAGGAGACCGAGGCCTTACGCGAATCGCTTTCGCGTTTGCGCAGCACGACCTCGGCCATCGACGCTGCCTTTGTGCCGCAGACCGATCAGCTTGCAGGCGCAGTCGAGCGCCAGGAACAGACGGTCGAGCAGTTCAAGACCGAAAACGCGCTGCTGCAGAACTCCCTCGCCTTCTTCGGCCGTTTCGCGCCGCAATCATCCGAGCCTCTCGATCCCGCCATCAGTGCCACCGTGGCCGCAATCCTGCGCCTGAGCCTCGACACGTCGTCAGCGACGGCCGACGACGTTGAGGCCCGGCTGACCGCCCTCGATCGGCAGTCGAAGGGGACCAGCGGTCCCACGGACACGGTCAACGTCCTGCTCGCCCATGGCCGTCTGCTCGATGAGCTGCTGCCGTCCGTGGACGGCACGTTGCGCGGACTGCATGCGCTGCCCCTTAAACCGCACCAGGATGCGTTGCGCAGGACGATCCTCGCCGAACAACTGGCGTCTCGCACCTCGGCACGACAATTTCGCTGGCTGCTGTACGGCACGTCCCTGCTGCTTGTCATCTTCCTTGGCTATCTCGCGCGGCGGCTCAAATCCCGCGCGGACGCCCTGCGACGGCAGGCGGCGTTCGAGCACATCATCACGGGCATCTCGATGCGCTTCATCAATACCACGCCGCGGACGCTCGATGCCGACGTTGACCAGGCGCTGGCCGAGCTGGCTGCGTTCATCGGTCCGGACCGCGCCTATTTCGTGATGACCGCCCCCTCGCCGCGCCTGCATCTCTGGCACCGGCCCGGGAATGCGCCGCCGCCGGGTTGGCCCGCGCAAGCACCGGAGCTTGCGGCCATGATCGGCACCTCCGCAGACGGCGTGCTCCGGATTCCCGACGTGAACCGCATGCCGATAGGTCCGTACAGATCCCGCTGCCTTGACCTCGGCCTCGGCGCATGGGCCTGTCTGCAGAGGCTCGATAGTCATGGCTCTGTCGTCGCGCTCGGTTTCGATGCGGTGGGACGCCCCTACCATATACCGCGCGAGCTCCCGCTGCTGCGCATGGCGCTCGACAGCATTGTCCAGGCGGTCGAGCGGAACGCCATGGAGACGGAACGTGCACGGCTGGAAGCGCGCCTGCAGCATGCGCAGCGGATGGAACGGATCGGCGTCTTCACCAGCGGCATCGCGCACAACTTCAACAACATTCTCGGCGGCATCCTCGGCCACTCCGAAGTGATGGCCGGGCATGTCGGGTCCGACGCCAAGCTCGTCCGAAATCTTCACGGCATCCAGCGCAGTGCCGAGCGGGCCCGCGACCTTGTCGAGCAGATCATGCAGTTCGGCCGCCGGGATGAACCGAATGGCAAGCCGCTCAGCGCAAGCGCGCTGGTCACCGAAGCCGCATCCCTGTTGAACGTATTGCTGCCTGCAGGTGTCGAGCTCATGATCTGCCAGCCGCCATCGGCTGCGATCGTGGTCGGCGAGCCTGCCCAGCTGCAGCAGGTGCTGCTCAATCTCTGCCGTAACGCCGCCCACGCGATGCCCGCGGGCGGAAGCATCGAACTGACCATCGAGCTGCACGAACTCGCCGAAAGGCGCACGCTCAGCCATGGCAGGCTCGAGGCCGGACATTACGTCTGCATCACGGTGTCCGACAATGGCAGCGGCATGGATGAAGCAACGCTGGCACGCATCTTCGAGCCGTTCTTCACGACACGATCGTCCGGAAATGGCCTCGGACTTGCGACGGTGCGCGAGATCGTCCGCAGACATGGCGGAGCGCTGCACGTCCAGAGCCGGGTCGGCGAGGGCAGCCGCTTCGAGATCTGGCTGCCCCGGTCATTTTCGGAGCTCGACGTCGACCTCGAGAGCGCAGCCTTGCCGCGCGGGCGCGGCGAGACGGTGCTGCTTGTCGCGCAGGATGCCGAGCACGTCTTGCGCGACGAAGAGATGCTCGCGGCGCTCGGCTACGAGCCAGTCGGATTTGCCGACGCCGATTCAGCGCTTGCCGCCTGCCGAACGCGTCCCGATCGCTTTGACGCGGCGATCGTCGGCGCGCAGGCCTCGACGGCGGCCACGGTCGCGCTCGCCGCCGCGCTGCACGCCATAGCGCCTCGCATTCCCGTCGTGCTCGCAACCAAGGCGACGATCGAGATCGACGCCGAGACGCTCGCCAATAGCGGCATTTTCGACGTCGTGCGCTGGCCGATCCGGGCCGAGGAGATCGCTGTCGCGCTGGATCACGGCATATCGCAGAACCAGGCGAGGCAGCGGCCCTCCAGGCATCGCGGCGAACCGCCGCACTCCCTGCACTGAACGCTGCCGCTCCGCTACGGCCGTAATCCTTTTCCGTCGGCGTGAAATCACGGGGTAACCCCGCGCACAGATATCTGTTCGCCAGAACAAGCGTGCGCCGGTGCCCAGCCGCGCAATACATTTTTCACGACAAAGGATAGTCACGATGCCCATTCTGTTGTGGCCCGCGATGTTCATCGGCTGTTCCGTGGCGTTGACCTGGCTTTCCGTCTGGACCGCGCACGCAAAGCGGCGCGTCGTCAAATGGGCCGGTGCGGGACTTGCCGGGTTTGGCGCGGCGGCTTTCGGCTTGGTCGGCCTGGTCGCGCTTCTCGGAATAGATCGGCTGCACGCGCGCCGCGCTCCGGTGCCCGACATCAAGGTGGCGGGGACCCCGGAACAGATTCAACGCGGCCATGGGATCGCCGCCGCCTACTGCGACGCCTGCCATTCCAGCACGGGCACCCTGACGGGCGGACGGAATCTCGGTGAACACCTGCCCCTGCCGCTCGGCCGGTTCATCAGCGCCAATCTCACGCCTGCCGGCCAATTGAGCCGCTGGTCGGATGGCCAGATTTTCCGTGCCATCCGCAACGGCATCGACGCGGACGGGCGTTGGCTGATCATCATGTCGTTGACGAATGCCGGCAGGCTGAGCGACGCCGACATCCAGGCGCTGATCGCCTATATCCGCAGCGTGCCTGCTGCAGGCGCGCCAACGCCGGACCCGCCGGATCGCCTGAGCCCGCTCGGCCTCGGCATGGTGGGTGCGGGCCTGATCCCGGATATCAAGCCGGTGATCAACGGCGCGATTATCGCCCCGCCCAAGGCGGGGACGGTCGCATACGGCGAATACATCCTCTCCTATCACGACTGCCGTCAGTGCCACGGCGCCAATCTGATGGGCGGCGTGGCCGGCCAGTTCGGACCAATCGGCCCTGGCCTGACGCTGGTCAAGGACTGGAGCCGGGACGAATTCATCGCCACGCTGCGCACCGGCATCGATCCGCTTGGCCATCATCTCGACCGCAACCGCATGCCCTGGCCCGCGATCGGCAAGATGGATGACGACGAGCTCGGCGCCATCTACGCCTATCTCGCGCATCTGCCTGATAATCCCGATGGCAGTTGAGCGCACGTGAACCTGTCGAACCGTCACCCTGAGGTGCTCGCGTGAGCGAGCCTCGAAGGGCGACGGCCCGGCTCTCACAGCGGGGCCCTTCATCCTTCGAGGCCTCCGCGGAGCCTGTCATCGGGCCGCGCTTCGCGCGGACCCGTTGGCTCCGGCGCCTCAGGATGACGGGCCGGGAAGACGAACGCCACCCGATGAAGGCTGGCAGCCCCGAAGTGGCGCGGCGACGTCAGGCTACTTCGCCAGCGACGGCTGCACGCGCTGCTTCCACAAATTCCAGATGCGGTCGAGCACGACGAAATTGACCGTATCGGCCTTGGCACCCTCCTCCGGGCTCAGATAGGTCACGTCGCTGCCAAGCCCGATCGCCTGGGCCTGGAGGCGCGCATCGACATCGGTGTAATAGGCGCGGAACACCGCCATCTTGACGGTAGGGCCGACGACGGCATCGCCATGTCCGCGCATCAGCACGACCGGCTTGTCGCCGAGCGCCTGCGCCAGCGACTTGCCGATCTCGTTGTTGCGCACCAGCATGTCGGTCGCACCGAAATGCTGGCCGATGTCCCAGACCGGCACGCCGCCGGCGAGGAAAGCGCCGTTGTGAAAGATCGCCCGCAGCGGCGTCTTGCTGACGCTGAACGGGATCACGCCTGGCGAATGGGTGTGCACCACCGCCATCACGTCGGGACGCGCCTTGTAGATTTCCGTATGAATGAAGCGCTCCAGGAACACGGTGCGCCCGCGCGCATCGACGGGATTGCCGTCCTGGTCGAACTCCATGATGTCGTTGGCCGTTACCAGCGCCGGCGCGAGCGAGCGCGACATCAGGAAATGCGAGGGGTTGGCCGGATCGCGCGCGCTGACATGGCCGAACCCGTCGACCACGCCGAAATCCGCCAGCACCCGGCTGCCGATGACAATGTCCTCGATCAAATCGGGCGGCACGCCGGGAGGCGCGCTTTGCGCCTGGGCATGGGCGGGAATGAGGCCAAGCGAAAGGATCAGGCTGAGGAAGATCGAAGCAGTGCGGCTGAGCATGTGAGGATTCCCAGGATTTGGAAGCGCGAGGCGAGGACGATGCCCGGCTGGCCGGCCAACGAACGATTGCATCGGCTAGCCGGTCGGAGAAGCCCGGGCGGCCGCCTTGTCCATCGCGGAGAGGATAGTGTCGAACCGCTCCTCGAGCTCAGCGCGCCATTCGCGGGAATGATGCGTGAACACGTAGAGCTCGTCGTTGCGAATGGCCGCGAGCACTTGCGCGGCAACATCCGCGGGATCGAGGCCGGATGCTCCGAGCCCGGCGAGATGGGCGGCGAGTTTGCCTGCGGGACTGCCAGGCTCGGGCCGGGCCGCCGGCCCGTAACGGTCCTGCCGGTTGCGGCTCGCCTCCCAGATCCGCGTTCGCACAAAGCCCGGGCAGAGCACGGTGACCCCGATGCCGAGCGGCGCAAGCTGCTTTGCTAGTCCCTCCGAAATATTGACGACGGCAAACTTGCTTGCCGCATAGGGGCTGAAGCCGAGGCCGCTGTTCATGCCGGCCATCGAAGCCGTATTGACGATGTGGCCGCCTTCGCCATGCTTGCGGATGTGGGGCAGGAAGGCGTGAATGCCGTGAACGACGCCCATGAGGTTGACGTCGAGCACCCATCGCCAGGTCGCAAGCAAAATCTCGTCGATGCCGCTTCCGCCACCCACCCCGGCATTGTTGCAGACGACATGCACCGTTCCAAACGCGTCAAATGTAGCCTTTGCGGCGCGCTCAACGCTCTCGGGATCAGCAACATCGCAGAGGACGCCGCGCACATCGGCGCCGTTCGAAAGGCTATTGACCGCCGCCTCAAGCGCGCCTGCCTCGATGTCGGCAAGCATGACCTTCATGCCCGCTCTGGCAAAGGCCTGAGCGAGCGCAAGCCCGATGCCGCTCGCCCCGCCGGTCACGAATGCTGTCTTGCCGGCCAGCTGCTGCATGACGTCACGCTTCTTTTGTCGCTTTGCGCCCAGTATGACAGGCACGCGGCAATGGGCAAGCGCGTAAAGCGGCTCAGCACTTCGGCTAGGCGGATGGCCGCCCCGATTGACTTTCCCCCGCATCCACCAAATACTTCAAAGAAAAACAACAAGAACCAGCCGCTAAACGACGGTCAATGGGGAGGGAATGCCATGCCGACTTCACGCAGGACGCTGCTGAAGGGAAGCGCAGCTGCCGCCGCCGTACTCAGCCTGGATTGGACCCGCGCGACCGCCGAAGGCGAAACGGTGCGCATCGGCACCATCTATGATCTGTCCGGACCGTTCGCCGCCGGCGGCTCGGTGGCCTCCTCGATCGGCACGGAGATCGCGATCGATCTCGTTAATGAAAAAGGCGGCATAGGTGGCAAATACAAGGTCGCGCCCGTCAAGGCGGATTCCCAGAGCAAGGGCGATGTCGCGATCAACGAGGTCGAGCGCCTGATCAGCCAGGAGAAGGTCGACATCATCGATGGCGTCTTCTCCAGCGCCCACGCCGTGCCCCTCGCCGCCAAATGCGAGCAGCAGAAGAAGATCCTCTGGATCACGACCGCGGTGTCGACCGCCGTGTTCAAGGACAAGAACCTGCATTACGTCTTCCGCGCCCAGATCCATTCCGATCAATACGGCCAGGCCTTTGCCGGCTTCCTGTCCGAGCACACCAAGGCCAAGCTCGGCATGGAGGCGAAGGACGTCAAGGTTGCGCTGATCCATGAGGACGGCCCTTACGGCTCGGGCGTTGCCGCGGCCGACGAAGCCTATTCCAAGGACGCGGGTCTGCAGGTCGTGCTCAAGGAAGGCTATTCGGCCGCCGCGCCCGACCTCTCCGCACTGGTCATCAAGCTCAAGCGCTCCGGCGCCGACGTGATCTCGCATGCCGGCTACAATCCCGATATCACGCTGTTCCTGCGCCAGGCGCGCGAGAATGGCCTCCGCTTCAAGATGCTGTTCGGCGCCGGCGCCGGCTACAGCCAGCTCGACAAGCTGCGCGCGACCTTCGGCAAGGACATCGACAATTTCTGCAACATCGATCCGGTGCCGGCGCAGCTGCTCGATCCCGCCAAGCTGGCGCCCGGGCTCGGCGACCTGATCAAGGTCATGGTAGAGCGCTTCAAGGCGAAGACCGGCGCCACCGAAGTGCCGCCGCACTGCTCCATGGGCTTCAATCAGACCTGGGTGCTGCTCAACAACGTGTTGCCGGTGGCGAAGGAGAAATATGGCGGCTTCGATCCCGAGGCGGTGCGCAAGGCCGCGCTCGATGTCGACATACCGCCGGGCGGCACCATCCAGGGCTATGGCGTGAAATTCTTCCCGCCCGACACGCCGTTGTCCGGGCAGAACGAGCGCTCGACGCCGGTCGTGATGCAGAACGCCGGCGAGCACATCTCGGTGGTCTGGCCGACCAATATCAGGACCCAGGACCCGGTCTTTCCGCTGCCGAAATCCTCGGTCTACGCGGCGTGAAGTAGGCTTTCGATGCTCACCGTCGAGGGCCTCAGCAAGCGGTTCGGCGGATTCCTGGCGGTCAACCAGGTGTCGTTCGAGCTGCGCGCCGGCGAAATCCTCGGCCTGATCGGCCCCAACGGCTCGGGCAAGAGCACGACGTTCAATCTGATTGCCGGCAATCTGCGACCCTCGTCCGGCTCGATCCGCCTCGACGGCCTCGAGATCGCAGGTCAAAGCGCGCATGTCATCTGCCACCAGGGCATCGGCCGCACCTTCCAGATCCCGCGGCCGTTCCGCAAATTGTCGTTGCTCGAGAACGTCACGCTCGCTGCCTATTATGGCGAAGCCGGCAGCATCTCGCGCAGCGAGGCCGAGCGCCGCGCCGGCGAAGCGCTTGAAATGGTCGGGCTTCCTTCCGACGCCACCGCATCGACCGCAGGCCTCGGCGCGGCCGCGCTGAAAAAGCTCGAGCTCGCCCGCGCGCTCGCGACCAGGCCAAAGCTGCTGCTCGCCGATGAAAGCCTCGGCGGGCTCGACCGCGCCGAGATGGAGCGCGCCGCCGACATGCTGCTCGACATCCGCAACCGCCTCGGCATCACCATCATCTGGGTCGAGCACATCATGGGCGTGTTGATGCGGGTGGTCGATCGCGTGATCGTGCTCGATCACGGCGAGAAGATCTTCGAGGGCAAGCCGGCTGAAGCCTCCGTCGACGCGCGTGTCACCGAAGTCTATCTCGGCAAGGCGCACGCATGACGCCGATCCTGTCGCTCGGCTCGGTCTGCGCTGGCTACGGCTCGTTCCAGGCGCTGTTTGGCGTCTCGCTGGATGTCGGGCGCGGCGAAGCGGTCGGCGTGATCGGCCCGAACGGCGCCGGCAAGACGACCTTGATGCGGGTCATCTCCGGCATCCTGCCGATGCAGCAGGGTGAGATGCGCATCGACGGGCAGGACATCACGGGCCTGCCCGCGCACCGCGTGGTCGAACGGGGCATCGCGCATGTGCCGGAGAACCGCCGGCTGTTTCCGCGGCTGTCGGTCGAGGAGAACCTGCGCATCGGCGCCTTCATTCCCTCGGCACGCGCGCGCTTTGCCGAGCAGCTCGAGCGGGTCTATCAGCTGTTCCCCCGCCTGAAGGAGCGCCGCGGTCAACCCGCCGGCACCATGTCCGGAGGCGAGCAGCAGATGTGCGCGATCGCGCGGGCACTGATGTCGAGGCCCAAGGTGCTGCTGATGGACGAGCCGTCGGCGGGCCTTGCGCCGCTCGTGGTGCAACAGGTGTTCGAGCTCGTGCACCGGATCCGCGCCGAGGGACTGACCGTCCTGATCGTCGAGCAGAATGTGCAGCAGGTGCTTGACGTCGTCGATCGCGCCTATCTGCTCGAGGTCGGCGCCATCAAGCTCTCCGGGACCGCGGCCGAGCTCAGGGGCAACAGCTTCATTCGCGAAGCCTATATGGGGCTATGAGAGAATGGACATCTATCTTCTCGAAGCCATCATCAACGGCGTCCTGCTCGGGGGGGTGCTGGCGCTGCTCGCGCTCGGGCTCAACCTCATCTTCGGCGTCATCGACGTGGTCTGGATCTGCTACGCCGACATCGTGATGTGCGGCATGTATGCGATCTTCTTTCTCTACGCCCAGTATCACCTGCCGCTGCCGCTCGCCTTCCTGATCGCGATCATCGGCGTCGCCGGCCTTGGCGTCCTCGTGCATCTTTTGATCATCGCGCCGGTGCTCAACTCGGCGCCGATCAACCAGCTGCTGGCGACGGGCGGCCTCTTGTTCTTCCTGCAGAGCTTTGCGACGCTGCTGTTTGGCACCGACTTCCGCAATATCGGCGTGCGCCTGCCGGTACTGGAGATCGCCACCATGTATGTCAGCTTCGCCCGGCTGATCGCCTTTGCGGTGGCGCTGATCGGCGCGATCGCGCTCTACGTCTTCCTCAAGCGCACCTATATCGGCACCGCGATCCGCGCGATCGCGCAGGACCGCGAGATCGTCGGCCTGATGGGCGTCGACCAGCGCCGCGTCTATCTCGTGGTTTCCGCCATCGGCGGCGCGCTGGCCGGGTTGGCTGCCTGCCTGCTGGCCCTGCAATATGACGTGCATCCCTATATCGGCAATACGTTTGGCCCGGTCATTTTCATGATCTGCGTGCTCGGCGGGCTCGGCAACATGATCGGCGGTTTCATCGCCGCCTTCGTGATCAGCCAGATCATCGCCATCGGCGGCTATTATTCCTCGACCGAACTGTCTTACGTCTTCGCCTTCACCTTCTTCATCGTGTTGATGTTCATCCGGCCGCGGGGGCTGTTCGCGCCATGAATCTCAACCACATCATCCGGGCCGTCGGCCTCGCGGCGCTGGTGGCGCTGCCTTTCGCGGCGCCGCCCTATATCCTGCATCTGGTCATCCAGATCCTGATCTGGGCCTTCATCTACACGGCGTGGTCGTTGATGGGCCGCTTCGGCTTCGTCTCCTTTGGCCACGGCGCATTCCTCGGCGTCGGCGCCTACGTGCCGGCGCTGCTCTGGAACTATTATGGCGTCACGCCCTGGATCGGTATTCCCTTGAGCGTGATGGCTGCCGCAGCGCTTGCCATTGTCGTCGGCTATCCCTGTTTCCGCCGCCGCGTGCTCGGCCACTATTTCGCGCTGGTGACGCTGGCGCTGAGCCAGGTCGTGCTGCTGTCGCTGGTCGCGGCGCGCGACATCACCGGCGGTTCGCTCGGCTTCACCCCGAAGGCGGTCGGCCATTCCTGGTACGCGCTGCAATTTCCCGAGAAGGGCTATTTCTACGTCATCGCCGTCGTGCTCTGGCTCGCCGGCCTTCTGGTGTGGCGGATGATTGATCGCGGCATCGGCCGCGAGGCGCTGGAGGCGATCTCGGAGGACGAGGATGCGGCCTCCAGCATCGGCATCGACGTCATGCGCCAGAAGATGCGCGTCACCATTATCAGCGCTGCGCTGACTGCGGTCGGCGGGGCGATCTACGGCCAATATGTGATGTATCTCAACCCGGAGACCGTCTCGGGCATTGCCGTCTCGCTGCAGATCGTATTCGCAGCCATCGCGGGCGGCGTCTATTCCCTGCTCGGCCCGAGCGTCGGCTCCCTCTTGACGTTGTCGCTCACCGAAGGCCTGCGCGTCTGGTTCGGCACCGACTACATCGGCGCCGCCAACACCATCTACGGCATCCTGCTCGTGCTCTGCATCATCTTCATGCCTCAAGGCATCGTCGGCAGCCTGCAGGGGATGAGGCGGCGGAGCACGATTGCAAAACCGCTGGTGACGGCGAACCGTCAAAGCGCTACGCGTGAGCCGTCCTCGGCCGCGCCGTAGGATCGGTCGAGCACAAGCGAAATCCATCATGCTTCCACACCCACCGTCATTCCGGGGCGATGCGCCAGCGTCGAGCTACGGTGCGCAATTGCGCGCCTGAGAGTCTCGAGATTCCGGGTTCGAATCCTTCGGACCGGCCCGGAATAACGGCTCGCGTGGGGTCACAGCGCCACCCGCCGCCCCTCTTCCGCAGCCCAATAGCCGGCGTAGTTCACCCTGATCGTCTCATAGGCCAGCGCCAGATCGGAGAGCGGCTGCCGTCCCGTCGCGGCACATTCCATGAAGTCCTGGATCTCCTGCAGATAGCCGCGCGTCCACTCCTCCTCGAGACAGACATACTGCCAGCCGGTCTTCCGGTCGACCTTCTCGGTGATGTAGACGCTTGCGAGCTTCTCCTCGCTGGTCTGGTAGCTGACCAGATGCGTGTTCGGCGTGATGTTGGCGAACAGCGAACCGCCACTGGTGTAGGTCTCGATCACGTTGCGCACCCCGCCCATGACCATGTCGCCGGAAAAGACCGTCGCCTTGGTGCCGTCCGAGAAGGTGACATTGAGCGCGCCCCAATCCTCGACATCGACGGGGTTGGCCTTGATGAACGTCCGCTCCTCCGGCTTGAGGCACGCCGTGACATTGCCGACATCGCAAGTGACGCTCGCAACACGGATGGTTTCGCCGCGCGCTTTGGCCTCGACCTGCTTCAGATAGAGCACGGCCGACAGAGGATGACAGCCCATGCGGATCAGCGAACCACCGCCGGTCATCGCCCATTGCGCGGCATGCGCTGCATGCGAGCCGGAGTGGCTCTCCTCGCCCTTCATGAACAGGATCTTGTCCCCGGTCGCCCTGATGATCTCGGCCGTCTTGGTCACCGCCGGCGCGTAGACCCAATCCTCCGCATACATGAAGAGCCGGCCGCTCTTTTTGATCGCATCCGCGGTCCTGTCCATTTCCTCCAGCACGCGCTGATACATCACGGCCTTGGCGACATGCTTTCCGATCGGCGCCTTGTCGCCCTCACGCCCGAAATAGCCAGCAAACGGTTTTTCGCAGATCACATGCTTTCCGGCCTGCATCGCCTCCACGATCATCGCCGCATGCAGGTTGGGCGGTGTGCAGATGTCGACCACGTCGATCTCGCGCTCGGCGATCAATTCCGCAAAGCTGCGATAGGCTGTCGGGATCTGATGCCGCCGCGCGAACTCCACCACATGCTCCCCGCGCGCGGCAACCGCGCGGACCTCGACATCGATGCCGTAGACCCGCCGGAACGCGTACATGTGCAGTTCGGAGACAAAGCCGCAGCCGACCATCCCGACCCGGATCTTCTTCATTGTTGATTCTCTCCCGTGTCCTCGAGGACTTCTATTCCGTCTTGGCATCAAACTGCATCAAGCCATCCTTATCAAAGAACTGAAACGCCTTGCCGTTTTCCACGACGTCAAAGCACTCCTCCCGCGTACGGCCGCCTCCGGCCAGGACACGGCAGTAGCGGCCGCGATCGTCGATACGCCATGTGCTTTTCGCGAGCTCCCGCTGCTCGGGGCCGGCGAGCACCGACAGCGTGCCGTCGTCGTGCAGCTGCCAGGCATACGGCCCGCCGGCGCGCGTGCCGCCGAGCGCAAGCGTCCTGCCGGTCAGCGCCGATTTCACGGCATCGCCTTCGAGCCGCATCCCGCTCGCATGCGCAAGCGTGACGTCCGGGCCGGCGTCGTGATCGCCGGCCGCCGAGAGGACGAGCCAGAGCAACCGGGCCACCTGCCGGAAAGTCGGCTGCGGCCCGTGAGGACGATCGCTGTTGATGCGATGAACGATGACGAGATCATAGGCCGGGATCACGAAGGCAAATTGCCCCTCGAAGCCCAACGCGAAAAACGAATGCGGCGGCAGCCGGACGGTCGGCGCCCCCATGTCCGTCGGAAAGCCGATCCACCACAGATAGCCGTAGCCCATGCCTGGGCCCAGCTCCGGGAAGGCATTCGAATAGGACTGCGTGCTGTCGTGAACCCAGCTTGCCGGTACGATCTGGCGATCCTTCCAGCGGCCGTCATGGAGATAGAGCAGCGCAAAGCGGGCGAGATCGCGCGCGCTCATGCGGATCGGATAGGCCGGATGATCGGAGGCGCTGCCGCGAAAATACTCGCCATCGCTTGGCTGATAGTCCTCCATGCCGACCGGTGCAGCGATGCGCTTTTCAAATGCCGTGAAAATCTGCTCGCCCGTGGCGTGCTCGTAAATGGTGCCAAGCGCATTGAAATCCCAGTTGTTGTAGTACCAGAACGTCCCCGGCGGATGGCTGCCTCGCGCGGGCCGAAGCCGGGCCATGTCGGGCGTCTCGTAGAGCGCGGGGTGATAGATGCCGGAGCGCGCCTTCAACATGTCGGCGATGGTTGCTGTTTTTTCCTCGTCCGTCAGGCTCGGCGCATTGTCATCGATCCCGAGGCTTCCGAGGCTCGCCGCCAGATCGATCTTGTGCTCGTCGACGGCAATGCCGATCAGCGCGCTGAGCAGACTCTTGCGGATGGAATGAAGGTTGCTCTTGGTTGCGATATCGCCCCACTGGGCCACGATCCGCCCGTGCTGGATGATCATGACGGCGGCGGTCGGCGCGACCGCAAGCGACCACGATTGTGCCTGGGCCAGCGTCTCGGCCGACCAGCCCGCGGCTTCCGGCGTGGTCGTCTCGAACGCCGCGCCGGGAAAATTTTCGGCGATCGCCATTGGCTCCGCCGTCAATGCCACCGGCAGGCCGAGACAGATCATCAAGGCCGCGAGGAACAACCGCCGGCCAAGGCCGATTGCAACGTCGACATTCATGCATTCGCTCCAAGACATCCCGAACGACAGCCTCAATCACCTCGAGGCGGCAAGCTCATAGCATGAGCCGGCAAGGACCGGGAGAGCGCCATTGCCGGTGCGCGATCAATAGCCGCCACCCCGTCGCTGGAAGCCGCCGCTCCCAACGAAAGCGGCTGGAGGTGTAGCTCGGAATTCGCCGCCCCGCCGCCGTTTGCCATTTCGCTACAAGCCGCTAGATAAAGGCCTTGGAGACAAAGCCATGGCAAGGCCCCGCACCTTCAATCCCGACGACGTCCTCGACGCTGCGCGCGATGTGTTCTGGCGCAAGGGCTATCAGGGCACCTCGCTTGACGATATCACGGCCGAGACCGGTTTGACCAAGCCGAGCCTCTATGCCGCATTCGGGGACAAGAGCTCGCTGTTCCTGAAGATCCTTGATCGCTATCACGCGCACATCCTGAGGCGGTCGGAGCAAATCCTCAACCAGGGCCCGTCGGCGCGCGAGGCGGTCGAAGCCTGGCTCACGAGCTTCGTGCCCTATTGCTCGGGGATCAAGGGGCGGCGCGGATGCCTCTCGATCAACACCGCCACCGACGGCGGCCTCGACGAGGCTGCGCTGCGCAAGAGCATTGCCAGTTTCAATTCACGTCTCGAGGACCTGATCCGCGCGCGCCTTGAGCGCGACCGCGGGCAATTTTCCAGGGATTTCGATCCGGTCGCGGTCGCCTCTGCGATCATGACGGCCTATGTCGGCTTGATGGTGTTGTCGAAGCAGACGCCGACGGCGGAACGCGTGACGGCGGTCATTGCGCAGATCACGAGATTGCTGGCTTGACTCTCTTGGACAATTATATACTATTCGGTATATAACTATCCGAGGAGAAGGGTCATGCAAGCCATTCAGCTCCAGGCGTTCGGCAAGCCCGCCGACGTCGTCAAGCTCGTTGACGTTCCCGATGTCGGCGCGCCTGCCCCGGACGAGGTCGTGATTGCGCTCGAGGCCTCGCCGGTCAACGCGACAGACTTGATGATCATAGCCGGCCGCTACGGCTTCCTGCCGCAATTGCCGAGCATCCTCGGTATCGAGGGCGTCGGTCGGGTTGTCGCCGCGGGCAAGGCGGTCACGCATTTGAAGGAAGGCGACCGGACGCTGGTGCCGATGCTCCAGCCCGCCTGGACGGAGCGCATCAAGACGAACGCGCCATGGCTTCGGCCGCTTCCGCAAGGCGATCTCAACCAGTTCGCGATGCTCGGTATCAACCCGGCGACCGCCTATGTCCTGTTGACCGACATCGTCAGGCTCAACCCGGGCGACTGGGTCATCCAGAACGGTGCCAATTCCGCCACCGGGCGCGCGGTGATCGCTGTGGCCAAATCGTTAGGCATCAGGACGATCAATGTGGTGCGGCGGCCCGAACTGGTCGCCGAGATCAAGGCGCTTGGCGGCGACATCGTGCTTGTTGACGGACCGGACCTGCCCAAACAGGTCAGCACGGAAACCGGACGAGCCAGGATTGGGCTCGCGCTCGACATGGTCGCGGATTCCTCAACGCTGAACCTGATGAATGTGCTCGCCGATAGCGGCGTCGTCGTGGTGTACAGCGCCATGAGCGGGAAGCCGCTCTTGGGCTCGGCTCCGCTGGCGATCTTCCGCAACCTCTCCATTCGCGGCTTCTGGCTGTTCACCTGGTACAAGACGGCGACGCCCGAAAAGCTGGTCGCGATGTATGAGCATCTGTCTGATCTGATGTTACGCGGCGTCATCGCGGCGCCGATCGCCGCGACCCATAGCTTTGACCAGTTCGGCCAGGCGCTCGCAACGGCCGCAAAATTCAGCGGCAAGGTGATCCTCAAGCCCGCTTGAGCCGGGGCTGCTCCACGGTGCCGTCGAACTGCATCAGGCCGTCTGCGTCGAAGAACTGAAAGCGAGAAGATTTTCGGCGATCGCCACAGGCTCAGCCATCGCTGCGGCGGCAACTTCAAGACTCACGCATTCACTCCACAAGTGGACCGGAGCCTCGCTCGGCGCGAAGCGGCATCGCCATACCTTGGACCGGGAAGCATAGGGGAGAGCGCCGGCCGAAACGTCTGCCGCTTGCCGAATCCCTAACGCCATCGACCCACCTGCGCGATCAATGTCCGATCGGCCAGCCGCGGGACTTCGGGAGTTCCATCAGCGCCTTTCCATGCGAGCCGATTCTGTAACAGAAATCTGCTAAGAGGCCGGCCCAGGAGATTCCCGGAAAATCCATGAACAAGCCAACTGTCGGGCTTGATGGCGGGACCAAATCGGCGCAGGGTTCCGGCTCAGCCGTAACAACAGCGACGGGCCTAAAGGGGCTCATCATGATGATGTTATCCATCGGCAAGACCTTATCCATCAAGGCAATTGCACCGGCTGCTTTGGTCGGCACGGCAAGTGCTGCGGCGCTTGTCTATGCCTTGACGCAAATCCCCCACGCGCCGAAGCTCGGAAGCGGCCCAATCGGGTTGATGTCGCAGCCAGCCCCGTCCGGATCGGACAGCGGGAGGCCCGTGAGCGCCGCGATGCCCGCCGATAACAGCGCTCCCAAGACTGGCGCGACCAGCGAATCCTCGCCCGCGCTCGCGTCCACCCAGAGCAAGGTTGCCGCCCTGTCCACCGAGCTCGGGACCTCCGCTCCCGCGGCCGAGCCGTCCGCTCCCGCCTTCGACGTCGCCCGGGTCGAGGCCGGCGGCGATGCGGTCATCGCCGGCCGCGCCGCGCCCGGCGCGACGGTCGAGTTGATGCGGGGTGGCGAGAAGCTCGATCGCGCGGTGGCCGATGCATCCGGCCAGTTCGTCATGGTTCCACCTCACCTGCCCGCCGGCAGCTACGAATTGACGCTCAGCGCCAAGCTGCCCGACGGCACCGTGGCGCTGTCGAAGCAAGGCGTCACGGTCACAGTCAAGGAAGCGGAGACCAGCACCGGCTCGATCGCGGCACAAACGGAGCCCGCGCCGGCGGTCATGGCCCCGGTCGCCAAACAGCAGGACACCGCTGCCGCGCCGCCACATCAGGCCATGGCGGCGGCCTCGTCCGATGAGGGCACATCGAGAAGCAGTTCGCCAAGCAGCTCGACCCGGATCGTCAGCCGCGGCGACAGCCTGTGGCGCATCAGCCGCATCACCTATGGCGCCGGCGAGCAATACGCGATCCTGTATCGGGCCAACCGCGACCGGATCAAGGATCCAAACCTGATCCATCCCGGCCAGGTGCTGGTTCTGCCGCTGAAGCATCGCTGAAACGATTCGCGAGCATCAGGCTCTATTCCACCCTGCTGTGCTGCTGCCAGCGCAACAGATAGGCCTGCAGCCGCCAGATCAACGCCGACAGCACCACGCCGACCAGCATCAACACGATCACCGCGACCATCATGCCGGAGGCCTCGCCGCGCGCCTCGGATTCGATGATCAGCCGTCCGATGCCGCGTTCGGCGCCGATGAACTCGCCGACGATGACGCCGATCAGCGCGAATGAAATCGCAGGCGTCAGCGAGGCAAACACCCAGGCCATGGTCGAGGGGATCACCACGGTGCGCGTGATCTGCCATTCACTGGCTCCCAATAGCCGCGCGGCATTGACAAAGCCTTCGTCGATGGAGCGCGCGCCCTCGAAGGTGTTGAAGAAAACCAGGAACACCACGACGATCCAGGACGTCACGATCTTGGAGACGTCGCCGATGCCGAAGGCGAGCACGATGATCGGCGCCAGCGCAATCCGCGGGATCGAGTTCACCGCGGTGATGAAGGGCTGGAAGATGGCGGACAGCCGGTCGGAGCGACCGAGGATCAGCCCGGCGACGAAGCCGCTGGCAACCCCCGTCAGGAAGCCGAAGAAGGTGTTCTTCAGCGTCACTGCGGTGGCGATCCAGAGATTGTTCTGATTGCGCGCGAGGCACTTGGCGAAATCGCCGTTCAGCCAGCCGTTGAAGGTGCCGAGCTTGGACTTGACGCAGCTCAGGACCAGGAAGTTGTCGAAAATCTCGGATGGCTTGGAGATGAAATAGGGGTCGAGCAGATCCGGCACCAACCACGGCCATCTGCCGTGCAGGTCGTAACCCCATTGCCAGACCGACAGCACGACGGCACAGATCAAGAGTTGCCAGCCGATGGTATCGAGGCCGCGATATCGCTTCATGGCTCGCGTCCCCTGACGAACTCCTCGCCGAGCGAGTGCCAGATGTGCTGGAACAGTTCGGCATAGCGCGGCGTCTCCCGCACCTTGACCGCATCGCGGGGCCTCGGCACGTCGACCTCGAACATGTCCTTGATCCGGCCGGGCCGCGCCGAGAACAGGATGATGCGATCGGCGAGTGTCAGGGCCTCGCCGAGGTCGTGGGTGACGAACAGCACGGTCTGCTGCTCGCGCTCCCAGATCCGTAAGAGCACCTCGTGCATGTCGATCTTGGTGTGGGTATCGAGCGCGCCGAACGGCTCATCCATCAGGAGTATCTGCGGCTCGACGATCAGAGTGCGCATCAAGGCGGCGCGCTGGCGCATGCCGCCCGACAGCGCCGAGGGATAGGCGTGCTCGAAACCTCGCAAGCCCGCCTGCGCGATGCAGGCCGCGATGCGCTCCTTGCGGTCGCGCTCGGGCGTACCGGCCAGCTGCAGGCCATAGCCGATATTGTCCGCCACGGTGCGCCAGGGAAACAGCGTGTCGCGCTGGAACACGTAGCCGACATTGGGTGTCGCCTTGCCTGTCGTGACAGCCTTGCCGTCGATCAGGATCTCACCGCGGCTTGGCCTGATCAGGGTCGCGATCATGTTGAGCACGGTGCTCTTGCCCGAGCCGGAAGGCCCGAGCAGCGCGACAAACTCGCCACGGCGGACGCTGAAAGAAACGTCGCGCACCGCCTCCAACGTGGTGCCCGCGAGCTGAAACGACTTGCCTAAACCCCTCACCTCGATCCGCTGGACGTCAGGGGATCGCGGCGATGGCGCAGCGGTCGTCTGTTGCGACGTCAACCCGGATACGCCTTGCGCGCCGCTGCGATGAAGCTCGGACTGACCACCTCCGCAATGGTCAGCGGCTTGATCCCGGTCATCTCGCGAAACCACACCTTTCCGCCGCGGGCGAAATCCTCGGGCGCGATGCTGCCGTCGTAGTCCGCGACCTTCTGCAGCGAGGTGATTTCCAACAGGTTCGCCGCGCGCGAGGTGCTGCCGACATAGGGCTCGATCGCGTCATAGATCTCGTCCGGCTTGTGCGCCTTGATCCATAGCGTCGCCCGCCATAGCGCGGTGACGAAGGCCTGCATCTTGGCCGGGTCCTTGTCGATGGTCGATTGCAGCGTGAAATGCGCCGTCACCGGCACCTTGCCGCCGATATATTTGGTCCAGATCGCCTCGTCGGTGCCGTCGAACAACAGCTCGCCCCAGCCCTGCTCGCGCGACTCGTTGAGCAGCGACAGCGAGCTGACGAGAATGTCGACCTGCTTGGATTTCAGCGAGCCCAGCATGGTGTCGACATTGCCGGTGCCGATCCAAGTCACTTTGTCATCGAGCCCCATCGTCTCCATGTAATAGGACGCCCAGACATGGTTGGTGCCGCCGAGCGACGACACCGAGATGATCGGCTTGCGGCCGTCGGGCCGCTTCCATTGGGTGAAGGCCTGCAGCGTGTCGATGCCCTGATCCTTGAGGTCCTTGCGGATGATGAACATCACCGCGCTGGAGCGCGTGTCGACGGGCATCAGCACGCGGCCGGCACGGCCGTGATTGGAGAGTTGCATCGGATGGGTGACGTCACCGATCCCGATATCGCCCTGCGACGACGCGATGATCTCGCGCGTCTTCACCCCGCTGCCGCCCTGGATCAGCTTGCAGTCGAGCCCGGCCTCCTTGAAGAAGCCGATGCGGTCGGCCACGAACTGGGTCTGATAGATCGGCACCGCGACCGGATAGATCACGCGGCCGCTGGCATCTTCGGCGCCGGCGCGCCGGCTTGCGAGCGCGGCGCCCGCACCTGCGATGACCGTCAACGCCGACCTTCGCGACACATAAGCCATCACGCATGCTCCCTTTCCTTGCCCGCGACCTTCTCGAGCGCACGCAGCACCGCGTCGCCCATCTCCACGGTCGAGAGCTTTTTTGCACCAGGTTCGGCGATATCCGCCGTCCGCGCGCCGGAGGCGAGCGCGGATTGTACCGCCTGTTCCAGAAGATCAGCGTCATCTGGACGGGTGAGGGTCAGCCGCAACAGCATCGCAACGCTCAGGATCGAGCCGAGCGGATTGGCGATGCCCTTGCCGGCGATGTCGGGCGCGCTGCCATGCACCGGCTCGTACAGCGCCTTGCGGCGGCCGAAGCGGTCGACCGGGCCGAGCGAGGCCGATGGCAGCATGCCGAGCGAGCCCGAGGCCATCGCCGCGCAATCCGAGAGGATGTCGCCGAAGATATTGCCGGTCACCATCACGTCGAACTGCCGGGGCTCGCGCACGATCTGCATGGCGGCATTGTCGACATAGAGATGGGTCAGCTCGACGTCGGAGAACTCCTCTTTATGCAGCGCGATGACCTCCTCGCGCCAGAGCACGCTGGTCTCCAGCACATTGGCCTTGTCGACGGAGCACACCTTGTTCCTGCGCGTGCGTGCGAGTTCAAAGGCTGCGCGCGCCACGCGGCGAACCTGGTTGGTGGTGTATTGCTCGGTGTTGAAGCCACGCCGCTGGCCGTCCGGCAACGTCTCGATGCCGCGCGGCTCGCCGAAATAGATGCCGCTGGTGAGCTCGCGGATGATGACGAAATCGACGCCGTCGAGCACCTCGGGTTTGAGCGGTGCTGACGCCGACAGCGCGGGGCTTGCCACGATCGGGCGGAGATTGGCATAGAGATCGTATTTGCTGCGCAGCGACAGCAGGCTGCCCGCCTTGCGCGCGGCCGGAGGCACCTCCTTGGTCTCCGGACCGCCGGTCGCGCCCCACAGGATGGCATCGGCCTCGTCCATGGCTTCGCGCGTGTCGTCGGGCAGCACCTTGCCGGTCGCGAGATAGGGAATGATCCCATATTGCGCCTCGCGCATGGTCATGGGCACGCCGCGCTTGGCCACGAACCAGTCGAGGATACGGCGGGACTGCGCGGTCACCTCGGGGCCGATGCCTTCACCGCCGACGACGGCGACCTTCACCATGTTGGATGCATTGGTCATGCAGATCGCCCCGCAAAATGAATCCACGGCCGCGCCCCGCGGTCAGCCGCCTGGAAACGCCTGATCTCGTCATCGCGCGTGAGCGTCAGCGCGACCTCGTCCAATCCCTGTAGCAGGCCCTCGCGCCGTCGCGGATCGATCTCGAATTTGTGCTGCTTGCCTGACGGAGAGACAATCGTCTGCGCCTCCAGGTCGATCGAGACCCGCCCGGCGCCTTGTGTCGCCTCGATATCGGCTGCAAGCTGATCGACGATCGCCTTGTCGACGACCACGGGCAGGATTCCATTCTGGAAGCAATTGGCAAAGAAGATGTCGCCAAAGCCGGAGCCGATGATGGCGCGGATGCCCATCTCCGCAAGCGACCACACCGCGCCCTCGCGCGAGGAGCCGCAGCCGAAATTCGGACCGGTGACCAGGATTTCGGCCGCCCGATACGGCTCGCGGTTGAGGATGAAGTCGGGGTTTTCGGAGCCGTCGGGCAGATAACGCAGCGAGCCGAACGCCCATTTGCCGAGCGTGCCGCGCACCGAATTTCCGACCAGGCGCTCGATGCGAATGATGACATCGGTATCGATATTGCTGCGCATGATCGGCGCAGCGACGGCGGTGATCGTGTTGAACGGTTTCGGCATGTCAGCGCCCCATGGTGCGGACGTCGGCGATGGCGCCGGCGATCGCTGCGGCGGCGGCGCTCGCGGGGCTTGCCAGATGTGTGCGCGCCCGCGGTCCTTGACGGCCAACGAAATTGCGGTTGGATGTCGAAACCGAGCGCTCTCCGGGGGCAACCGTCTCGCCATTGGCGGCGAGACACATCGAGCAGCCGGGCTCGCGCCATTCGAATCCGGCCTCGGTGAAGATCTTGTCGAGGCCTTCCGCCACCGCGTCGCGCTTGACGTTTTCCGAACCCGGCACCACCCAGGCCTTCACGCCGGCCGCCACTTTCCGTCCGCGCGCGATCTCGGCCGCCGCACGCAAATCGCTCAGGCGGCTGTTGGTGCAGGAGCCGATGAAGACCCAATCGACCGGCGTGCCCGCAATCGGTGCGCCGGCCTTGAGGCCCATATAGTCGAGAGCGGTCTCGATCGCGGCGCGGCGCACGGGATCGTCGACATGATCGGGATCGGGAATGCGCCCATCGACGCCAATGACATGCTCGGGGCTGATGCCCCAGGTCACCTGCGGAATGATCTTTTCGACATCGATGCTCACCTCGCGGTCGAAAACCGCATCGGGATCGCTCGGAAGCTGCCGCCATGCGGAAACGGCCTGCTCCCACATCGCGCCCTTCGGGGCGTAGGGCCGGTCGTGCAAGAAGGCAAACGTCGTCTCGTCCGGCGCCACCATGCCCATCTTGGCGCCGAGCTCGATGGAGAGATTGCAGATGGTGAGCCGCCCCTCGACCGGCAGATCGCGAATGGCGCTGCCGGCATATTCGACGGCATAGCCGGTGCCGCCGGCCGCGCCGATATGCCCGATCAGCGCCAAGATCATATCCTTGGCGGTGACGCCCAGCGGCAATCTGCCTTCGAACTTGACGCGCATTGTCTTCGGCCGGCGCTGGATCAGCGCCTGCGTTGCCAGCACGTGCGTCAATTCGCTGGAGCCGATGCCGAACGCCAGCGCCCCGAGCCCGCCATGGGTGCAGGTATGGCTGTCGCCGCAGACGATAGTGCAGCCCGGCAGGCTCAAGCCAAGCTCGGGCCCGATCACATGAACGATGCCCTGGCCGGGCTGATCGACATCGAACATCTGGATGCCGCTCGCCGATGTCTCGACGCGCAGCGCCGCCAGCAGCTCCTGTCCGATTTTGCTGGTGCCGGCTCGGCCATGCGCCGTGGAGATGGCGTGATCAGGCGTCGCAAAGGTCAGTTCGGGATTATGGACGGCAAGCCCGCGGCTCTTCAGGTCAAGCAAGCCGCGCGAGCCGCCGAGATCGTGCAGCAGATGCCGGTCGATATGCAGGAGATCGGTATCTTCGCTCAAACGCGTGATGACGTGCTGGTCCCAGATCTTGGCCAGCATGGTGCGACCGGTCTTGTCCAAGCCCGTCCTCCCTTTGGCTTCGTTGGCCCGCGGCGAACGCCGGCTGCCGCTTTTCTCGCGGCTTGTTGGGGCACCAAGCCATAGCATGAAAGCATGACAGGCGGCCGCTCGGCTAGAGCCGATGAGGAAGCGAGAATGCATGGCAGCAGAGACGCAGTCGCGGCGATTGCGCCGAACCGTAGCCCGGATGAGCGAAGCGATATCCGGGAGCGACGCATGTCGCTTGGCTCATGCGGTGCGACTGATTTGCCCGACAGGCACGCTGACAGAAATCCTGTCAACCCTCTCGCACAAAAATATTCCAGTTTCCAGAATTTCTGATTTGCCGTATAGTCCCCACCGTTCCGCCCTCGCAAGGGGCGTCTCGCGATCGCCGCGGACGTGGTGCGGAATGTGGTGGACGGGCCTGTGTCGTGAGGCGAGCGGCAGCGGCGCGGACGGATGAAGTCGTGTGGTTCTGGCGCGCTCAGGCTAGGCGTCAAGCTGTCGTTTGGCTCTAAAGGCGATGCGACAGCGACGGTGGCAATCAAAGCAAAGCTCACCGGGAAGAGCACGAAGTAAGCCGTAACCCACTGCGCAGGGAAGGCCGGAGTGTCTCCGCTGTACCTGTGGTCACGCGCGTTGCGCAAGTTTTCTTGCGCGGCGG
>DASREP010000030.1:0-73196 GCA_035652015.1 Bradyrhizobium sp.
TGCCGGGGATCAGCGTCTTGGGCGGGTCCATGGTGACGGAGAAGCCGAGGCCGAAGCCGATACCATTATAGGTCGCCTCCGAGAACAGCGAGCGCGACATGCCGGGCAGGTCGAGTCCGTTCGGCAGGTGGTTGGCCGTCATCAGCGCGAGCGTCTTTGGCGCGATCAGCCTGACGCCGCCGAGTTCGCCGCCATTGAGCAGCGCCCGGCAGAAGGTGAGATAATCGGAGGCGGTCGCACACAGGCCGCCACCGCCGGAAATAAACGCGGGCGGCGACAGGAAGGAGCTCTTGGCCGGATCGTCCTGCAGCGTCAGCCCGTCGCGGCGCTGGCCGGCGTGGAAGGTCATGCCGCCGGCCGGATCGGCCGAGTAGCAGGCCGCCAGACGATGCGCCTTGTCGGCCGGCACATGGAAGCCGGTGTCGGTCATGCCGAGCGGCTCCAGGATGCGCTCCTTGAGAAACTGCTCGAACGGGCGACCCGAGATCTTGCCGATGAGGTAGCCGATCACATCGGTCGAAACCGAGTAATTCCAGGCCTCTCCGGGCGAAAACTCCAGCGGGATCCTGGCCAGCGCCTCGACCATGGTGTCCAGCGTTCCGGCCTTCTCCACCTCGCCGATCTTCTCCGCGCGATAGGCCGCATCGACATTCGAGCGCTGCTGGAAGCCGTAGGTCAGCCCCGAGGTGTGGCGCAGCAGGTCGATGATCAGCATCGGCCGGGCCGGCGGCCGGGTCAGGAAGTTCGGCGTCGTGCCGGCCACGAATACGCCGAGGTTCTTCCACTCCGGGATATATCTGTGCACGGGCTCATCGAGCGCGACGCGGCCTTCCTCCATCAGCATCATGAAGGCGACGGAGGTCAGCGGCTTGGTCATGGAATAGATGCGGAAGATGGTGTCGGGCTTGACAGGCACCTGGCGCTCGAGATCGGCAAAGCCCTGACACGAGGCGTGCACCAGCTTGCCGCGGCGGTAGACCACAAGCTGGGTCCCCGGAAAGCGGCCGGCCTCGATATAGCGCTCCTTCAGATGGGTTTCGACGCGCTCAAGCGCGGTCTTTGACATGCCGGCAGATTCAGGCGAGGCGAGGGTCGGAGCGAGCATGGCGAAACTCTTCGTTTCCTGTTTGGCGGGTTTTGCTGCCAAGCCTTTGTATTTCATGGCTTTGGGTCAAGGCTTTGGGTAGCAGTCTTGATAGCCGATAAAGCCGCCTTCCTCCAAGCAGATGCTTACGCAAACGGGCAACTGGTGTAGATTTATGGGCGAGGAACGCCCCTCCGACTTAAAGTTCCGCTTAAAGACTCTCAGGCAGGAAACACCATGACGCAATTCAACGAAGCCGAGCTCACCGCCGCGGTCGTCAAGAGCTTCGAGCAGACGCCGAACGCGCGCGCGAAATTCCTCCTGCAGGAATTGGTCAAGTCGCTGCACGACTATGTCCGCAAGACCAACCTGACCTTTGAGGAATGGGAATATGCCATCGAGTTCCTGACCCGTACGGGCCACAAATGCACCGACATCCGCCAGGAGTTCATCCTGCTCTCCGACGTGCTCGGCGTCTCCATGCTGGTGGACGCGGTGAATCATCGCGACCGCGACGGCGCCACCGAGACCACGGTGCTCGGACCGTTCTATGTCGGCGAGCACAAGGTGATGCCGCACGGCACCGATATCTCCGAAACCCTCAAGGGCGAGCGGATGTTCGTGCAGGCGCGCGTCACCGATCTGAAGGGCAAGCCGCTTGCAGGCGTGCCGGTCGACATCTGGCATGCCGACGGTGATGGCTTCTACGATTCGCAGAAGCCGACCTTTGCGACGGAGGGGGCGGTCTCGCGGGCGCGCTTCATCACCGACCAGGACGGCCGGTTGTTCTTCCGCACCATCCTGCCCTGCAGCTATCCGATTCCGACCGACGGTCCGGTCGGCGAGATGATCGTGCAGACCAGGCGGCATCCGATGCGCCCCGCCCACATCCACTTCCTGGTCAATGCGCCCGGATACGAGCCGCTGATCACCCACGTCTTCATCGAAGGCGACAAATATATCGATTCCGACGTCGTGTTCGGGGTGAAGGATGAACTGATTGCCAAGGTCGAGAAGCGCAACGACGGGACCATGCCTGATGGCAAGACGGCCGATGGGCCGTGGCACCTGATGACTTACGAATTCCGCGTCAAGCCGGGCGGAGGGCAGGCGCCGAAGCCGCTGGGGACCAAGGTCGCCGAGCCGGCGTGACGCTGGCGCGGCAGTCAGCCTTTTGCACGTCACCAGCGTCCGGCGTGATGGGCAGCCGCCATCGCGATCAGGATCAGCGTGAGCAATGCGGTTGAACATTTCCAGAACAAGGCGGGATTGCGTTCGATGAGCGGGATCGAGGCGCGCAGATAGTCGGGATTGGGCTGGCGCAGGTCGAACAGAAACTCCGACAGGCTTTCATAGCGCCTGTCGGGGTTCGGATGCACGGCGCGTTTCAGGGCGCCGTCGACCCAGGACGGGATGTCGCAGTTGTCGTCGAGTGCGGAGCGGTATTTCAGCTTTCTCGATTGCGCTCTCGTTCTGACCCTGGCTGCCTGCGCGCCGTAGGGCAGTCGGCCTGTCAGCATTTGATAGGCGATGACACCGAGCGAGAACATATCCGAGCGCGCCGAGCCGCCTTCGCCCAGGAAATATTCGGGAGCCGTGTATTGCTCCGTGCCAAGGATTTCGTCATCGCTCGGTGCCGCCTCGGCGACGCCCGACACCCGGACGGATCCGAAATCAATGATCTTCACCGTGCCGGTCTTGTCGATCATGATGTTTTCGGGCCTGAGGTCCTGATGCAACATCTCCATGCGGTGAAAGGCGCGCAGGCCCTTGGCGATCTGTTCGACGATCTCGCGCACCGTCTCCAGATCGGGCTTCGGGTTGTCGATCATCCACTGGGCGAGCGTTTGCCCGTCCACGAATTCGGTGACGACGTAGAGATAGTTGCGGCGACGGGATGGCGGACACGGTTTCAGGACGTGAGGACTATTGATGCGGCGTGCGATCCATTCCTCCGTCAGGAACCGCTTGAGATAGGCGGGATTGTCCCGCAGGTCGATCGAGGGAATCTTGATCGCGACGAGGCCGTTGGTCTCGCCATCGAGCGCGAGATAGATGTGGCTGCGGCTGCTGCTGTGGATGTCACGAACGATCACATAGCCGTCGAAGGTCATCCGTGCATTCAGAAGGGGAGGTAACGGCAGTTCGTTGGCCTTGGCGGAGACCTCGTCAACCGCCGCGTCGGGTAGCTCCTCGACGCGGACGATCTGGATAGTCAGATTGTCGTCGCTTCCACGGCGTAAGGCTTCCTCGACCACTGCTCTCGCTGCGTCATCGAGACCAAGGGACGGGTCCGTCAACGTCCCGACAATGAAGCGCTCGTCGACGTGCTCGTAGACGCCGTCGGTCGCCAGCACCAGGACGTCGCCCCTTTCGACCTGAACGGCTTGATAGTCGATCTCGAGCTGGGGGCTGATGCCGAGCGCGCGTCCCAGATAGATCTGCTGCGAGGAAAGGGCGATCCGGTGATCTTCGGTCAGCTGTTCCAGGGAATGGCCTGCGAGTCGATAGACCCGGCAATCGCCGACGTGAAAGATATGCGCCGTGGTCGATTTGATGACGAGGGCGCTCAGCGTGCAGACATAGCCCCCGTCCATGTCGTAGGCATATGGGCCTCGCCTGGTCTGCGAATAGAGCCATGAATTGGTCGCGGCCAGCACGCGTTGCACGGACGTCTTTACCGACCAGGATTCGGATGTGCAGTAGTAGTCGGACAGGAATGCCTTGACGGCGGATTCGCTGGCGATGTGGCTGACGCCGCTGGTGCTGATGCCATCGGCAACGACCGCGGCGATGCCTTTCAGGCTCAGCAACGGCTCTCGTGGGATCAGAGCGCCGTGAAAATCCTGATTGATCGGCTTGCGGCCTTTGTCCGAGTGCTGCCCAATCGATATTTTCAGCTCGCGCGGCATTCACGACGCCAGAACGACCACAATCAGAAGACCCAGGATCACCCGAAAGGAAGAGCGAGCCGCACCCTATCGCGCCGCGGCTCGCTCGTTGAGGCCGAAATCAGGCCGCCGCGCGGGTAGAGGCGGTCCTGACCTCGCGCTTCGGCTTTGTCCGCGCATGAGTTGCGTACAGCGTGAGGCCCGTGAATGCTAATCCGCCGGCGAGGTTGCCCAGTACCGTCGGGATTTCGTTCCAGATGAAATAGTCCATAATCGAAAACTTGGCGTGGAGCATCAGTCCCGACGGAAACAGGAACATGTTCACGACGGAATGCTCGAACACCATGTAGAAGAACACCAGGATTGGCATCCACATCGCGATGACCTTGCCGGGGACTGTGGTTGAGATCATGGCGCCGACGACTCCAGTGGAGACCATCCAGTTGCACAGCATTCCGCGAAGAAACAGCGTCGCCATCCCGGCGGCACCATGCGCCGCATAGCCCAGCGTTCGTGCCTCGCCGATGTTGCCGATGGTCGCACCGACCTTGTCCGGCTCCTGCGTGAAGCCGAAGGTCGTGACGAATGCCATCATGAAGGCCACGGTGAGCGCACCGCCAAAATTGCCGACGAAGACGAGACCCCAATTTCGCAACACGCCGCCGAGCGTGACACCGGGACGCTTGTCGATCAGGGCGAGCGGCGACAGGACGAACACGCCCGTCAGGAGATCGAAGCCCAGCAGATAGAGCATGGAAAATCCGACCGGAAAGAGCAGCGCTCCGATGATCGGTTGGCCGGTGTTGACATTGATCGTAACGGCGAACCAGGCCGCCAAAGCGAGGATCGCTCCGGCCATGTAGGCGCGGATCACGGTGTCCCTGGTGGACATGAATATCTTGGATTCGCCGGCATCTATCATCTTGGTGACGAATTCCGAGGGCGCGAGATACGACATTAGGGCTCCTTTGCGTGTCGTGGCTTGGCTGCTGTTCTCCAGCCGGTCCGCTCAGGAGCAGGGCAACGCGAGCTGCTTATGTCGAAGAACGACGACAGCCCCGGGCGGGGCCCGGCGAAGTGGCTCGGGAATTGTCCCCGTGTCGTAGCCGAACTGGCTCAGACATCTGGGTGGACCGCAGTCGTCGTTGACTGACGTTTTAACAAGCAACTGACGTGCCAAGCGGCGGTGACTGAGGTTTGAGAGTCCGATGCTCATTTGTTGTGCAACGCACAAGAAATGAGCGAATCGTCATTCAAACAATGAGCGCTTCGCTGATTCGTGATGCACAACTAGGCCAGCACAAAAAAAGAGCACATAGTCTAAGCGGCTGTTATTTCGAGGAATTTCTCCTCGGTCCGACTTGGCACGAAGCTTGAAACAAGGCTTTCGACGCCATCGACGCCGTCCTTCGCAAAACTCCCATCCGCATTTTGACCACGCCCAAACCGGGACCTCCCCGGAACGCGCGCCCGTGCGCCGCTGCACGATGAAAGGAAGACTTTATGAGCGATCAGAACCCGACCTGGATTTCGGACTGGAATCCCGAAGACCAGGCCTTCTGGAATTCCAAGGGCAAGGTCATCGCCCGCCGCAATCTCATCTGGTCGATCGTTGCCGAGCATATCGGGTTCTCGGTCTGGCTGATCTGGAGCATCGTCGCGACCAAGCTGCCGCAGGCGGGCTTCCACTATTCAACGGATGAGCTGTTCCAGCTGGTGGCGCTGCCCGGGCTGATCGGCTCGTTGATGCGTTTTCCCTACACCTTCGCCGTCACCACCTTCGGCGGCCGCAACTGGACCATCTTCTCGGCCTCGGTGCTGTTCATCCCGACGCTGGCGCTGGCCTATTTCGTCAGCCATCCGGAGACGCCGTTCTGGCTGATGCTGCTGGTCGCCTCCACCGCAGGCCTCGGCGGCGGCAACTTCGCCTCCAGCATGACCAACATCTCCTTCTTCTATCCCGACCGCATGAAGGGCTGGGCGCTGGGGCTGAATGCGGCCGGCGGCAATATCGGTGTCTCCAGCGTGCAGCTCTTGACCCCGATCCTGATGGGGCTCGGCATCTTCAATCTGTACCAGGCGACGCCAGTCGCCGGCGTGTACCTGCAGAACGCCGGCCTGATGTGGGTGCTGCCGATTGCGATTGCTGTGTTCGGTGCCGTCTTCTTCATGAACAACCTGACCACGGCGAAGGCCTCGATCAAGAACCAGCTTGCGGTCGTCAAGCGCAAGCACACCTGGATCATGTCCTTCATCTATGTCGGGACCTTCGGCTCCTTCATCGGCTACTCCGCCGCGTTTCCGCTGCTGATCAAGACGCAGTTTCCCGCCATCACCATCGGTATCGCATTCCTGGGGCCGCTGGTCGGCTCGCTGGCGCGGCCGCTCGGCGGCCTGCTCGCCGACAGGATCGGCGGCGCTATCATCACCTTCTGGAATTTCATCGCCATGGCGGCGGCCACGATCGGCGTGCTCTACTTCGTGGGTGAGAAGGATTTCGCCGGCTTTCTGGTGATGTTCCTGATCCTGTTTGTCACGACCGGCATCGGCAACGGCTCGACCTACCGGATGATCCCGTCGATCTTCCGCGAGCAGAATCTTGCCAAGGTGAAGGGGCAGGGCGATGCCGCCCGCGCCGCCGCGATGAAGGCGGCGGGCATCGAAAGCGGTGCGGCGCTCGGCTTCATCGGCGCGATCGGTGCCTGCGGCGGCTACTTGATCCCGAGCGGCTTCGGCAAGTCGATCGCCATCACCGGCGGGCCGCAGCTCGCGCTCGTGATCTATCTCGGCTTCTACGCCGCCTGCCTGGCGCTGACTTGGTGGTTCTACCTGCGCCGCTCGCCGGCTGCCGCAGGCGCCACCAGCCTCGCCGAAGCGCGCGTGTAAAGCCCATCGACTGGAGCAGTCATCTTTCGAATGTGACCCCTCGCCCCTGGAAAGGGCGAGGGGGAGCTTCAACCGAAAACCGGAGAACAGGATGACCCCCGAGCAAGTGAGTTTGGTGCAGAGAAGCTTTTCGAAAGTCGTCCCGATCGCCGATCAGGCGGCGGTGCTGTTCTACGACCGCCTTTTCGAGATCGCCCCGCAGGTGAAGGCGATGTTCCCCGCCGACATGGCCGAGCAGCGCAAGAAACTGATGGCGACGCTCGCGGTGGTCGTGAACGGCCTGTCCAATCTCGAATCGATCCTGCCCGCGGCCAGCGCGCTGGCGCAGCGTCATGTCGCCTATGGCGCCAAGGCCGAACATTATCCCGTCGTCGGCTCGGCGCTGCTCTGGACGCTGGAGAAGGGGCTCGGCGAGGGCTGGACGGCGGATGTCGCGAGCGCCTGGACTGCCGCCTACGCCACGCTGTCGGGCTTCATGATCGAACAGGCCTATGGCCGTCCGCAAGAAGAAGCCGCAGAATAGGAATTGAACGTTGAGTGAACCGCTGGTCATCGTCGGCAATGGAATGGCGGCGGCGCGCCTGATCGACGAGCTCGTCAAATCCTCGCTCGGCCGCTATGCGATCGCCGTGATCGGCGACGAGCCGCGGCTGGCGTATAACCGCGTGTTGCTGTCGTCGGTGCTGGCCGGCGAGACCGGGTCGCACGAGATCGAGCTCAAGCCGGCCTCGTGGTGGCGCGAGCGCGGGGTCACGCTGAAATACGGCTGTCGCGCCACCGAGATCGATGTCGGGCGGTGCGAACTGAAGATCGAGAACGACGAAAGCATCGAGTTTTCAAAACTCGTGCTGGCGACCGGCTCGACGCCACTGAGGCTCAACGTACCGGGCGCGGACCTTTCCGGCGTCAACACCTTCCGCGACACCCGCGATGTCGATCTGTTGCTGGCGCTCGCCGCGCAGAAGAAGCGCGTGGTCGTGGTCGGCGGCGGCCTGCTCGGCCTTGAGGCGGCGTACGGCCTTGCGAAAGCCGGCGCGCCGGTGACGCTGGTGCATCTGATGGACCGCCTGATGGAGCGCCAGCTCGATCTGCCGGCGGCCCAGCTGTTGAAATCGCTGGTAGAGCGCAAGGGCATCAACATCCTGCTCAACGCCTCGACGGCGCGCATCCTGGGCGACAGCAAGGTCGAAGGCGTCGAGCTTGCCGATGGCCGGCAAATCGAGGCCGATGCGGTGATCTTCGCCGCCGGCATCCGGCCGAATGTTGCGCTCGCGAGCGAAGCGGGCCTCAAGATCAACCGCGGCATCGTCGTCGACGACGTCATGCAGACCAGCGCGGAAGGAATCTTCGCACTTGGCGAATGCGCCGAGCATCGTGGCATCTGCTACGGCCTGGTCGAGCCGGCCTATGAGCAGGCTCGCATGCTGGCGCGCCATCTCGCCGGCCGCGAAGCCGCCTACCGGGGCAGCGTGGTCGCGACCAACCTCAAGGTCTCCGGCGTTGCGGTGTTCTCGGCGGGCGATTTTCTTGGCGCGGAGGGCAGCGAAAGCATCGTGCTGAGCGACGTCAGGCGCGGCGCCTACAAGAAGCTGGTGATTGCCGACGGACGTCTGACCGGCGCGGTCCTGATCGGCGATGTCACCGATGCCCTCTGGTATCTCGAATTGATCCGCTCCCGCGAACCCGTGGCGCGGATTCGCAAGGACATGATGTTCGGCCGCGCGCTGGCGCTCAGCGCGAAGGCCGCGTGAAGGGCGCAAGTAGCCATGACCGCAATCGATCCAACCCTTCGCACCACGCGCACCACCTGCCCCTATTGCGGCGTCGGCTGCGGCGTGCTCGCAACGCCCGACGGTAACGGCGGCGCCGCTATTGCCGGTGATCCCGAGCATCCCGCCAATTTGGGTCGGCTCTGCTCCAAGGGCTCGGCGCTTGGCGAGACCGTCGCGCTCGAAAGCCGCCTTTTGTATCCGATGATCCGCTGCAAGGGCGCGCTGGAGCGGGTCGCCTGGAGCGATGCGCTTGACCATGTCGCCCATCGCCTGCAGCACATCGTCGCCCGCGACGGTGCCGACGCGGTCGCCTTCTATCTCTCCGGCCAGCTCCTCACCGAGGACTATTACGTCGCCAACAAGCTGATGAAGGGGTTCATCGGCACGGCCAATGTCGACACCAATTCGCGGCTTTGCATGTCGTCAACCGTCGCCGGCCATCGCCGCGCCTTCGGTGCCGATACCGTGCCCGGCTGCTACGAGGATCTGGAGGAGGCGGATCTTCTGGTGCTGGTCGGGTCCAACGCCGCCTGGTGCCATCCGGTGCTGTATCAGCGCATGCTTGCTGCCAAGCAGAAGCGCGGTGCACGCATGGTGGTGATCGATCCGCGCCGCACCGATTCTGCAAGCGAGGCGGAGCTGTTCTTGGGGCTAAAGCCCGGGACCGACACGGCGCTGTTCTCGGGCCTGTTCGTGCATCTCGCCGACAACGGCGCGCTCGACAAGAGCTATATCGAGCTCCACACCGCAGGCTTCGACGAGGCGCTGGCGCGGGCGCGGCAGATCGCGGGCAGCACGGCCGCGACCGCACTTGCGACGGGACTGTCGGAAGCTGATGTCGCGGCCTTCTTCCAGCTATTCCGTTCAACCGAACGCGTGGTCACGCTGTATTCGCAGGGCGTCAACCAGTCCGCACAGGGCACCGACAAGGTCAACGCCATCCTCAACTGCCATCTCGCCACAGGGCGGATCGGCAAGGTAGGCGCCGCGCCGTTCTCGCTCACCGGCCAGCCGAACGCGATGGGCGGGCGCGAGGTCGGCGGGCTCGCCAACCAGCTCGCCGCGCATATGGGGTTTACGCCGCCCGACATCGATCGGGTCAGGCGGTTCTGGAAGGCGCCGCGCATCGCCACCCATGAGGGACTGAAGGCGGTGCAGATGTTCGAGGCGATCGCGCGCGGCGAGATCAAGGCGCTGTGGGTGATGGGCACCAACCCCGCGGTGTCGCTGCCCGATGCGGATCTGGTCCGTAGCGCTTTGAAGAAGCTCGAGCTGTTCATCGTCTCGGAGAATGTGCGTCACAACGACACCGTCGATGCCGGCGTGCAGGTGCTGCTGCCGGCTTTGGCGTGGGGCGAGAAATCCGGCACTGTCACCAATTCCGAGCGCCGCATCTCGCGCCAGCGCTCGTTCTTGCCTGCCCCCGGTGAGGCCCGGCCGGACTGGTGGATCATGTGCGAGGTGGCACGACGTCTCGGTTTCGGCGGGGCGTTCGACTTCAAATCCGCCGCCGAAATCTTCCGCGAGCATGCCAGCCTCTCCGCCTTCGAGAACGATGGTGCCCGCGATTTCGATATTGGTGGTCTGAAGGAGGTCACGGACGAAGGCTATGATGCGTTGTCGCCGGTGCTGTGGCCGCTGCGCGATGGCGCGGCGCCGCAGGCGCGCTTCTTCACCGACGGACGCTTTTATGCCAACGACCGCAAGGCGCGCTTCGTTGCGCCGGAAGTGCCGGCGCTCAAGACCGAGACCAGCGCCGGCCGGCCGCTGCGGCTCAACACCGGGCGCATCCGCGACCAGTGGCACACCATGACCCGCACGGGCCTCAGCCCGCGGCTCGGCGCGCATCTCGCCGAGCCCTTTGTCGAGATCCATCCCGATGACGCCAGCCGGTTCGGCGTCGTCGACGATTCATTTGCCCGCGTCACCACGGATCACGGCCAGTGCATCCTCAAGGTGGTGGTGAGCGAGCGCCAGCAGCGCGGCCTGCTGTTCGCGCCGATCCACTGGAGCGAGGCCAACACCTCAGGCGCGCGCGTCGGCGCGCTGGTCGCGCCGTTCACCGATCCTTATTCCGGCCAGCCGGAGTCGAAGGCGACGCCCGCTTCGATCGCGCCTTATGAATATGTGTTTCGCGGCTTCCTGCTGTCGCGCGCCGAGCTGCAATTGCCCAAGAGCGTCTGGTGGGCGCGTGCGGCAGTCGCCGGCGGCTACGGCTATCTGTTCGCCGACAATGGCGACGTCGCGCGCTGGTCATCCTGGCTGCGCGAACGCGCCGGCGATGACGTCGCGGAATATTCCGATTTCGGCGGCGGCGTTTTTCGCGCGGCATCGTTCCGCGGCGAGCGTATCGAGACGTGTCTCTTCATCGGCCCCGCGCACGATGCCGGCGACTGGGACCTCGTCAAGCACTGGTTCGCGGCCGAGACGCTGAGTGTCGATGCGCGCGCCATGCTGCTCTCCGGCCGCGCCAGCGAAGGCGCGACCAGCGCAGGCCCGATTGTCTGTGCCTGCTTCGGCGTCGGCCGCGGCACCATCTGCGACACCATCGCCGCGGGCGCCAGGACCGCGGCCGAGATCGGCGCCAGGCTGAAAGCCGGCACCAATTGCGGCTCCTGCATCCCCGAGATGAAGCGCCTGATCGCGCAAGCAGGGGCGGCAGCGCCGCAGCAGGCCGCGGCGGGTTGATTTCTCTCCGTCATTCCGGGTTCGCCCTGCGGGCGCCCCGGAATGACGGTTTGCCAAACGGCCGGAGCTGTCCCAATCGACGCACCGTCCCATCTGCTCTATGGTGCGCGCGCCTCTTGTCCGGCAACGGGAACCATCCTGCTTGCCGATCATAATGAACTAACAGAGATCCGCGCCACAGGCTCCCACATGAAATCCCATCCCTTCGGCCCGACTTCGGTCAATGTCAGCGTGATTGGGCAGGGCACCTGGTATCTCGACCGCGGCGACCGCAAGGCGGCTATCGCCGCGCTGCGCCGAGGCATCGAACTCGGCATGACCCATATCGACACCGCCGAAATGTATGGCGATGCGGAGCTCGTGATTGCGGATGCGATCGCGGGCAAGCGCGATCGCCTGTTCCTGGTGTCAAAAGTCCTGCCGAGCAATGCCTCGCGCAAGGGCACGGTCGCAGCCTGCGAGCGCTCGCTGAGGCGGCTGAAGACTGACCACCTCGATTGTTATCTCCTGCATTGGCGCGGCTCCTATCCGCTGAGCGAAACGGTTGCGGCATTCGAGGAATTGAAGCGGGCCGGGAAAATCCGCTCCTGGGGCGTCAGCAATTTCGACACTGACGATCTCGACGAATTGCTGGACGTCGCGGGCGAAAACCAGATCGCCTGCAACCAGGTGCTCTATCATTTGAAAGAGCGCGCCATCGAGCACGCGGTGATCCCGTGGTGCGAGCAGCACAAGGTCGCGGTGGTCGCCTATTCGCCGTTTGGCCATGACGATTTTCCGCAAGCGAAGAGCAAGGCGGGCGAGGTGCTCGGGACAATCGCCGATGCACACGGCGCAACGCCGCGCCAGGTCGCGCTCGCGTTCCTCACCCGCAAATCTACGGTGTTTGCGATTCCGAAGTCGTCCGACGCGGAACATGCGGCCGAGAATGCAGGCGCCGGCGATCTCACCTTGAGCGAAGCCGAGATTGCGGCGCTCGATGCGGCGTTTCCACGCGGGCCGAGGCCGCGCAGCCTGCCAATGCTTTGATGTTGCCGCATTGCGGCAGCGCAAGACACGTTTCCTAACAAAACCTTTCAACGCAGGGCGCATATCGGCGTCCTGTTTTCAGCTGTTGTCCGCGCGCGCCGATTGGCGTTTTTTAGGGCAGACCCCGATTCGTTTTTTGCCAGCTTTCGAGTTTGCCGTGACCCCGCCGCCAGCCGCAGCCGCAAGGCTCGACCGCGCCTCCGTTGCTCTGCCGCAAAACAAGGCCCTGCCGGACAAGCCATCCGCCGCTCGTCGGGCGCCGGCGCGCGCCGATCATCCGTTCAAGGGCATCGCCCTGGTCCTGCTGTCGACGGTGTTTCTCGGCACCTCCGACGTCACCTCGAAATATTTGTCCGCCACCCTGCCGTCGGTCGAGATCACCTGGATCCGCTTTGTTGTGTACGCGCTGATCATGGTGCCGGCGATGCTGCCGGCTTCGCCGATCTATGCGCTGCGGACCGAGCGGCTCGGCCTGCAGCTCTTGCGCGGCGCGGCGCTGCTCGGCTCATCGCTGTTCTTCATCTCGGGGCTGCGCTATCTCCCGATCGCGGAAGCCTCCGCCACCGGCTTCGTGTCTCCGCTGTTCGTCACGGCGCTCTCGATCGTCTTTCTCTCCGAGCGTGTCGGCATGCGTCGCTGGGTCGCGACCGCGGTCGGGCTGATGGGCGTCTTGATCATCCTGCGCCCCGGCACCAGCGCGTTTCACGTCGCGGCGTTCTTCCCGATCGTCTCGGCGCTGTGCTGGGCGCTGACGCTGGTGATGACGCGCATCATGAGCGGCCGCGAGCACGCCATCACCACCATGACCTATTCGGCCATTGCAGGCGTCGTCATCATGACGGTGCTGGTGCCGTTCGCCTGGGTGCGGCCGACGGCGCATGACATCTTCTTCGGCGTCGTGGTCGGGCTGGCCTCGACCTTGGGGCAGTGGATCATCGTGCTGGCCTATCGCTATGGCGACGCCTCGGTGCTGGCGCCGTTCTCCTACACCCAGCTGCTCGTGGTGAGCCTGCTCGGCTTCTTCATCTTCGGCGAGGTGCCCGACGCCTGGACCATCATTGGTGCCGCCTTCATCGTGCTGAGCGGCCTTTACACCGCCCATCGCGAGCGCGTGCGCCGCTCGCAAATGGCGGCCGCCGCCGCGGAGCCCGCGCCGAACGCCTGACACGTTCCTGTGCTGCAAGCCATCTTCTCCTGTGCTATGAGAGCCTCCAACCAATAACAGGGGGAACCAGGCGATGCGGGCTGCGATCTTTCGGAACGGCGAGATCGTGGTCGACACCCTGCCGGAGCCGGCCCCTGGTCCCGGGCAGGTGCTGGTGAAAACGCTCGCCTGCGGCATCTGCGGCTCCGATCTGCATGCGCGCAAGCATGCCCATCGCATGGTGGAGATGGCCAAGCTGGTCGGCCGCAAGCCGATGGACCTGTCGCGCGATGTCGTGTTCGGCCACGAGTTCGCTTGCGAGATCGTCGAGCATGGCCCCGCGACCGAACGTAAATTCAAGCCGGGCACCCGCGTCTGCTCGATCCCGGCGCTGCTGACCCCTGAGGGGCCGCAAGGCATCGGCTATTCCAATGACAATATCGGCGCCTATGCGGAAGCGATGTTGCTCAGCGAGGCGCTGCTGCTCGAGGTGCCCAACGGCCTGTCGCCGCAGCATGCCGCGCTGACCGAGCCGCTGGCGGTCGGCGTTCATGCAGTCGCCAAGGCGAATATCAGGGGCGATGAGGTGCCGCTGGTGATCGGCTGCGGCCCGGTCGGGCTTGCCGTCATCGCGGCGCTGAAGATCAAGGGCCTGCATCCGATCGTTGCCGCCGATTATTCGCCGGCGCGCCGCGCGATGGCCGAGAAGCTTGGCGCCGACGTCGTGGTGGATCCTGCCCGCATGCAACCCTTCACGAGCTGGGCGGCGCATGCCGCGATGTCGGAGGCCGAGAAGGCCGCCCGGCCGCCGCTGCAGGCGATGCTGCCCCCGCTCAAGCCTGCGCTGATTTTCGAATGCGTCGGCGTGCCCGGCATCATCCAGCAGCTGTTCGAAGGCGCACCGCGCGATGCGCGCATCGTCGTGGTCGGCGTCTGCATGGAGAACGACCGCAGCGAGCCGATGCTCGGCATCATGAAGGAGCTCAATGTGCAATATGTGCTGGGCTATACGCCGGAGGAATTCGCGGCGTCCCTGCGGCTGATCGCCGAAGGCGAGGTCAATGCGGCCGCGATGGTGACCGCAACCGTCGGCATCGACGGCGTCGCGCAGGCCTTCGCCGATCTCGCCAACCCCGAAGCGCACACCAAGATCATCGTCGAGCCGTGGCGGTGATCGCTCCCGCGTGTCGTCATTCCGAGGCGGTGCGAAGCATCGAGCTATGGTGCGCAATCGCGCACCTGAGAATCTCGAGATTCCGGGTTCGCGCCTTCAGCGCGCCCCGGAATGACGGTGCACCCAGATCGTAATCCTATTCAAAATAACAAACCGGAAAGCCCCATGATCGCACTCTCAGCAAAAGACCTCCTTCCCGAAGACGGCACGAGCGGCACCCTGGTCGGCCGCGTGTTCCTGCCCGAGGCCGGCGGGCCTGCCGTGGTCGCCGTCCGCGCCGACGGCGTGTTCGACGTCTCCGCGACTTTCCCGACCGTGAGCGCGCTCTGTGAGATGGACGAGCCGGCCCGCGCCTTGCGCGAGGCCCGCGGCGAGCGCATCGGCGATCTCGCCGACATCCTCGCCAACACGCCGCCCGATACGCGCAACACGCAAAAGCCGTGGCTGCTCGCGCCGGTCGATCTGCAGGTGCTCAAAGCCGCCGGCGTCACCTTTGCGATCTCGATGCTGGAGCGCGTGATCGAGGAGCGCGCGCGGGGCAATCCAGCCTCGGCCGATGCCATCCGCAAGGAGGTGGTGCGGCTGGTCGGCGATGATTTCTCCAAGCTCAAGCCGGGCTCCGAGCAGGCGATGCATTTGAAGCAGGTGCTGATCGAGCAGAACGCCTGGAGCCAGTATCTCGAGGTCGGCATCGGCCCCGATGCGGAGGTCTTCACCAAGGCGCCGACGCTGTCGTCCGTCGGTACCGGCATGGATGCCGGGCTGCATCCCAAATCAACCTGGAACAATCCGGAGCCTGAGGTCGTGCTGCTCGTCTCGAGCCGCGGCAGGATCGTCGGGGCCACGCTCGGCAATGACGTCAATCTGCGCGACTTCGAGGGCCGCTCGGCGCTGTTGCTGTCCAAGGCCAAGGACAACAACGCCTCCTGCGCGGTCGGCCCGCTGCTCCGTCTATTCGACGAGAGCTTCTCGCTCGATCATGTGCGCAACATGAAGGTCGATCTCACCGTGACGGGCGAGGACGGCTTTGTGCTCGAGGGCCATTCCTCCATCAGCAAGATCAGCCGCGATCCCACCGATCTGGTCGCGCAGACCATCGGCCCTGTGCATCAATATCCCGACGGCTTTGCGCTGTTCCTCGGCACCATGTTCGCGCCCGTGAAGGACCGCGACGCGCCGGGCCAGGGTTTTACGCACAAACGCAACGACATCGTCACCATCGCGGCCCCCGAGCTCGGTAAGCTCGTCAACCGCATGCGGACCAGCGATGAGTGCGAGCCGTGGACATGGGGCGTCGGTGCGCTGATGCGGAATTTGGCAAAGCGGAAGCTGCTATGAGGCTTTTGGGACTGGACTGACAACCCCTCCGCAACGTCGTCCCGGCGAAGGCCGGGACCCATACCGCGGAATCTTTCTGCGGCGCTAGGTGGCAGACGACTTCGCAAAAATTGTATCCTGTGGTTATGGGTCCCGGCCTTCGCCGGGACGACGGAGACGCTTACACCGGCAGCGCCACCGAATATTTCACCTGGCTCAGCGCAAAGCTCGACTCGATCGAGGCAATGCCGTCCAGCCGTGTCAGCTTGGTTTTGAGGAAGGCTTCATAGGAGGACAGATCCGCCGCCACCACACGGAGCAGATAGTCGCGGTTGCCGGTCATCAGATAGCACTCCAGCACCTCGTCCCATTTGGAGATCGCCTTGGCAAAGCGGTCGAGATCCTCCTCCTTCTGCCGCGCGAGCTTGATGGAGATGAAGACAGACACTGGCAGCCCCACCGACTTCTGGTCGACGCTGGCGATATAGCGCGTGATGACGCCGCGCTCTTCGAGAAGCTTCACCCGGCGATGGCAGGGCGACACCGACAGCCCGACCTTGTCGGCGAGCTCCTGCATGGTCATGCGTCCGTCGGATTGCAGCAGGGTGAGGATTTTCCGGTCGATGGCATCGAGGGCGGGCATTGGGATGAACTCTCGTATAGGGCGCACACTTTGGTAATTTATACCAATTGATGGCGGTTTGGCGCGAAAAATTGAGAATTATCGGCGCGGTCGCAGGATTAAAATAAGTCTCTGATCGAGAATCTCCCGGAGGCGACGTCATGGCCATTGAACCCAAACGTCTGGAGCTGCTGTCGGCGCTCTCTCGCAAAGTGCTGTGGCTGTCGTCCTGGACCATCCATCACGCCAACCACATCCGGCCCAACACCGACGGGTTGAAGGTCGGCGGCCACCAGGCGTCCTCCGCCTCGCTCGCGACGATCATGTCGGCGCTGTATTTTTCCGTGCTGCGCCCGGAGGACCGGGTCGCGGTCAAGCCGCATGCAAGCCCGGTGTTTCACGCCATCCAGTACCTGTTCGGCCGCCAGACCCGCGACAAGCTGGAGAATTTCCGCGGACTGAAGGGCGCGCAGTCCTATCCGTCGCGCACCAAGGACACCGACGACGTCGATTTTTCCACCGGCTCGGTCGGTCTCGGCGTGGCGCAGACGCTGTTCGCCTCGCTGGTGCAGGACTACGTCAAGGCCCATGGCGGCATGAAGGGCCGCCGCGAGGGCCGCATGATCGCGCTCGTTGGGGATGCCGAGATGGACGAGGGCAACATCTTCGAGGCGCTGGCGGAAGGGTGGAAGCACGGCCTGCGCAACACCTGGTGGGTGGTCGACTACAACCGGCAGAGCCTCGATGCCGTCGTGCGCGAAGGACTCTGGGAAAAATTCGAAACCATGTTCCGCAATTTCGGCTGGGACGTGGTGATCGTGAAATACGGCAAGTTGATGCGGCAGGCGTTTGCCGAGCCCGGCGGCGAGGCGCTCAGGCGCTGGATCGACAACTGCCCGAACGCGCTTTATGCGGCGCTGTGCTTCCAGGGCGGTGCGGCCTTCCGCAAGCACCTGTTGGACGAAATCGGCGACCAGGGCCCGGTCACGCAGCTGATCGAGCGGCGCAGCGATGACGAATTGCTGGCGCTGATGTCCAATCTCGGCGGCCATGACATGGAAAGCATGATCGAGGCCTTCGAGGCGATCGATCACGATCGCCCGGTCTGCTTCATCGCCTACACCATCAAGGGCATCGGCCTGCCGTTCCAGGGCCACAAGGACAATCATGCTGGCCTGATGACGGTCGCGCAGATGGAGAAGTGGCGCGCGGCGCAGAACATCCGACCCGGACACGAGTGGGACAAGTTCGAGGGCCTGGCACAGGATGCGGCCACGCTCGAAGCCTTCCTGAACGACGTGCCGTTCACCCGTGGCGGCAGCCGTCGTCTCACTGCGCCTGTGGTCGAGGTGCCGCGTGAGCTGACGTTCAAGCCGTCCGCGCAGATGTCGACCCAGCAGGGCTTTGGACTCGTGCTGAACGAGATCGCCCGCAGCGAGACCGAACTCGCCGCGCGCATCGTCACGACCTCGCCCGACGTGACGGTGTCGACCAATCTCGGCGCCTGGGTCAACCGCCGCGGCGTGTTCGCGCGCGCCGAGAAGGCCGACACATTCCGCAGCGAGAAGATTCCGTCGACCTACAATTGGGATGCCTCGCCCAAGGGTCAGCACATCGAACTCGGCATTGCCGAGATGAACCTGTTCATCCTCTTGTCCGCGCTCGGCCTGTCGCACCAGATCAATGGCGAGCGGCTATTGCCGGTCGGCACGCTGTACGATCCCTTCATCGAGCGCGGCCTCGATGCGCTCAATTATGCCTGCTACCAGGATGCGCGCTTCATGGTGGCGGCGACGCCCTCGGGCATTACGCTCGCGCCGGAAGGCGGTGCGCATCAGTCGATCGCAACGCCCCTGATCGGCATGGCGCAGGATGGGCTCGCCTCGTTCGAGCCGGGCTTTGTCGACGAACTCGCGGTGATCATGGGCTGGGGCTTCCGGCACATGCAGCGCGAGAGCGGCGAGGGCGGCTCGGTCTATCTGCGGCTGTCGACGCGCACCATCGAACAGCCGCAGCGGCTGATGTCGCCGGACTTGCGCGATCAGATCACGGCCGGCGCCTATTGGTTGCGCAAGCCCGGGCCGAATGCCGAGGTCGTGGTCGCCTATACCGGTGCGGTTGCTCCCGAGGCGATCGAGGCCACCGGCTTCATCGGCGAAAGCCGGCGCGACGTCGGGCTACTCGCGATCACCTCGGTCGATCGTTTGCACGCAGGATGGACCGCCGCACGGAATTTGCGCCGCGCGCGGCGTGGCGTGCAGCATCTCAGCCATATCGAGCAGTTGCTGGCGCCGTTGCCGCGCGATTGCGGCATCGTCACGGTCATCGACGGCCATCCGGCTGCGCTCGGCTGGCTCGGCAGCGTCCGGGGTCACCGGGTGGAGGCGCTCGGCGTCGAGCATTTCGGCCAGACCGGCAGTATCGACGAGCTCTACCGGACCTACGGCATCGACGCGAACGCCATCATCGACGCGGCGGAAAGCCTCACCGTAGGCGGACCCGTGCTGCATCGCAAAATGGCGGTGTGATTGAAGTAGTCTCAAGCGAGCAACAATCTATCGTCGCCCCGGCGAAAGCCGGGGCCCATAACCCCAGGGAGCGGTTGTTCAAGCGCGGTACTGGCCGCGAACGAACCGGAGACATTCCGCGGTATGGGTCCCTGCCTTCGCCGGGACGACTGCGATCATCTTGCCAGCGTCACATTCCACCCCCTATATCCAGCACCGGCCGCATCACTGGCCGCCGCTTATGGCGGGTTCAACGGGGCGGGCTTTCGTGCAAGGATGGTTGCCGAACGCTCCCTTATCCCAAAGCTCCGCTTACGAAATCACGAGGTTTTCGATGGTCAACCGTCTGCAATTCTACATCGATGGCGCCTGGGTCGATCCGGTCGTCAAGAAGTCCACGCCCGTCGTCAACCCCGCCACCGAAGAGGCGATGTATGAGGTCGCGCTCGGCTCCAAGGCCGATGTCGACAAGGCGGTCGCCGCCGCCAAGCGCGCCTTCGAGACCTATTCCCAGACCAGCAAAGAGGAGCGCATCGCGCTGCTCTCGAAGATCATCGAGATCTACAAGGGGCGCATGAAGGAGATCGGTGCTGCCGTCTCCGACGAGATGGGCGCGCCGCTGCCGATGGCCGAGAAGCTGCAGGCCGGCGCCGGCCTCGGCCATCTCATGAACACGCTCGACGTGCTCAAGAAGTATGAGTTCGAGGAGCCGATGGGCTCGGCCGTGGTGGTGCGCGAGCCGGTCGGCGTGGTCGGCATGATCACGCCCTGGAACTGGCCGTTGAACCAGATCGCCTGCAAGGTGGCGCCCGCGCTTGCCGCCGGCTGCACCATGATCCTCAAGCCGAGCGAGTTCACCCCAACCTCGGCGCTAATCTTCGCAGAGATCCTGCATGAAGCCGGCGTGCCGAAGGGCGTGTTCAATCTGATCAACGGCCTCGGGCCCGAGGTCGGCGCCGCCATGAGCGAGCACCCCGATATCGACATGATCTCCTTCACCGGCTCGACCCGCGCCGGCATCGATGTCGCCAAGCGCGCCGCGCCCACGGTGAAGCGCGTCAGCCAGGAGCTTGGCGGCAAGTCGCCGAACGTGATCCTTGACGATGCCGACCTGCAGAAGGCGGTGAGCGGCGGCGTCGCGCACATGTTCAACAACTCCGGACAATCCTGCAATGCGCCCTCGCGCATGATCGTGCCGCTCTCGAAGATGAGGGAAGTGGCCGCGATCGCGAAGGCCGTCGCCGACAAGACCAAGGCCGGCGATCCCCGCGCCGACGGCACCACCATCGGCCCGGTGGTCAACCGCACCCAGTGGGACAAGATCCAGGCGCTGATCAAGAAGGGCATCGACGAAGGTGCAACGCTGGTTGCCGGCGGGCCGGGCCTGCCCGAGGGTGTCAACAAGGGCTTCTATGTCCGTCCGACCATCTTCGCCGACGTCACCCAGGATATGACGATCGCGAAGGAGGAGATCTTCGGCCCCGTGCTCACCATCATCGGGGCCAAGGACGAGGCGGACGCGGTGCGCATCGCCAACGACACGCCATACGGACTCGCGGGCTACGTCTCGGCCGGCACGGTCGACCGTGCGCGCAAGGTCGCGCGGCAGATCCGCGCCGGCAATGTCAACCTGCAGGGCGTGCCCAATGAGCGCTCAGCGCCGTTCGGCGGCTACAAGCAGTCCGGCAACGGCCGCGAATGGGGCCGCTATGGGCTCGAGGAATATCTCGAGGTGAAGGCGGTGGCTGGTTACAACGCGGCGTAAGCTGTAGCAGATCACGATCTCGAGGCCGGCGTTCCCGCAAAGAACGCCGGCCTTTGTTGTGGAGTTGTAGGGTGGGCAAAGCAAAGCGTGCCCACCATTCACGTCGCGGTGGGCACGCTTCGCTTTGCCCACCCTACAGTTCTGCGTCTCTGACCGTCTTCGCAATGAGGGCGGACTATCCCCCCAACGCCCCCTGCGTATTCACATACAACGCATAGATCGACTGGCTCGCCGCCATGAACAGGCGGTTGCGCTTGAGGCCGCCGAAGCAGACATTGGCGCAGCGCTCGGGTAGCGCAATGCGGCCGATCGGCGCGCCGTCGGGCGCGAAGACCATGACGCCGTCGAGCTCGCTTGAGCCCATGCCCCAGCCGCACCAGAGATTGCCGTTGATATCGCAGCGCATGCCGTCGGGCGTGCCGGGACCGGCGTCGATGACGACGCGCTTGTTGGACAGCCTGGTGCCGTCGGCGGAGACGTCATAGCCGAGAATCTTCCGGTTGGGCACGCCGCGCGATTCCACGAGATAGAGGATGGTCTCATCCGGCGAGAAGCACAGCCCGTTCGGGCCGAGCACGCCTTCGGCGACGATGCTCGCTTTGCCGGTCGCGCCGTCGATGCGATAGACGTTGGCATCGATCTCGGGCTCGGCCTTGTAGCCCTCGTAATTGCCCAGTAGCCCGAAGGTTGGATCGGTGAACCAGATCGAGCCGTCGGACTTGACCACGACATCGTTCGGCGAGTTCAGCCGCTTGCCGTCGAAGGAATCCATCAGCACGGTGATGGAACCGTCATATTCGGTGCGCACCACGCGGCGGCCACCATGCTCGCAGGTGACGAGCCGGCCCTGGCGGTCGCGGGTGTTGCCATTGGCGAAATTGGAGGGCTTGCGGTAGATGCTGACCGCGCCGGTCTCCTCCTCCCATTTGATGATGCGCTGGTTCGGGATATCGCTGCACAAGAGATAGCGCCCGTCGCCGAACCAGACCGGGCCCTCGGCCCAGCGCAGCCCGGTGGCGATGCGCTCCACCGCCGACAGCTTGAGCCAGTACTTCTCAAAGCGCGGATCGAGCGCGTGAATGGCCGGGTCGGGGTAGTAGGTGGCAGGGCGCCAACCCACATCATGCGCGGGGTGGCCATGAGAAGATGCATCTGACATTTGCTGTTCTCGTTGTTGCGTTTCCTCGGCAGATAGTCTGCTATCATTGCAGGTCCGAGATCGCAAATTGCTGACCGCAAAATCGGTCGCTTCGGATAACCGGTGAGGTTGAGGGAAGAGATGCCACGTATTTTGATGACCGGTGCTGCGGGAGGTATCGGCACGTCGCTGCGCAAGCTGCTGCCGCCGATCTATCCCGACCTCGTGCTCAGCGACATCAAGACGCCGGCGGACCTCGCGCCTCACGAGACATTCAAGCCGGCCGACCTGTCCGATCTCGCACAGGTCGAGGCGATCTGCGAGGGCGTCGACGGCATCCTGCATTTCGGCGGCTATTCGGTCGAAGGGGCCTGGGACACGATTTTGCCGTCCAACATCATCGGTTGTTACAACCTGTTCGAAGCCGCCCGGCGGAAGGGCGTCAAGCGCGTGGTGTTCGCCTCGTCGAACCACGCCGTCGGCTTCTATCCGCGCTATCACCGGATCGGCACCGATGTGACGCCGCGGCCGGATGGCTATTATGGCGTGAGCAAGGCCTTTGGCGAATCGATCGGCGCACTCTATGCCGACAAGCACGGTCTCAAGGTGACCTGCCTGCGCATCGGCAATTTCGGCGACAAGCCGCTGGATCACCGGCGCCTGTCGATCTGGCTGAAGCCGGAGGACATGGTGCAGCTCTGCCGCATCGGGCTCGAGCACCCCGACATCCATTTCGAGATTCTCTACGGCGCCTCCAACAACGAACGCTCCTGGTGGGACAATCATCGTGCCTACGAGCTCGGCTATCGGCCCACGGGGCGGGCGGAGGATTTTGCCGTGCATGCGATGGCCGCGCAGGCCAAGCTGAAGCCTGATCCGGTCGCCGACTTCTACCAGGGCGGCGCGTTCTGCAGCATGGGCTTTTCCGGCGACAAGAGCCGGATCGTGGAATGAGTTGAGCACGTCATTCCGGGTTCGATGCTTCGCATCGCCCCGGAATGACGGAGCAAGAGGAAACACGACATGACCGACGGACTGCGCAAGGGGCTCACCAGCTACGGCGATGCCGGGTTTTCGCTGTTCCTGCGCAAGGCCTTCATCAAGGCGATGGGCTATTCCGACGATGCACTGGATCGCCCCATCGTCGGCGTCACCAACACCTACAGCGACTACAATCCCTGCCACGGCAATGTGCCTGACATCATCGAGGCGGTGAAGCGCGGCGTGATGCTGTCGGGCGCGATGCCGTTCGAGTTTCCGACCATCTCCATTGCCGAAAGTTTTGCGCATCCGACCTCGATGTATCTGCGCAATTTGATGGCGATGGAGACCGAGGAGATGATCCGCGCCCAGCCGATGGATGCGGTGATCGTGATCGGTGGCTGCGACAAGACGCTGCCGGCGCAGATCATGGCCGCGATTTCGGCCGATCTGCCGACCGTGGTGATCCCGGTCGGGCCGATGGTCGTTGGCCATCACAAGGGCGAGGTGCTGGGCGCCTGCACCGACTGCCGCAGGCTGTGGGGCAAATACCGTGCGGGCGAGATCGACGATCAGGAAATCGAGGCGGTGAACGGCCGGCTTGCGCCCTCCGTCGGCACTTGCATGGTGATGGGCACGGCCTCGACCATGGCCTGCATCACCGAGGCGCTCGGCCTGTCGCTGCCGATGAGCGCGACCATCCCCGCGCCGCATGCCGAGCGCTTTCGTCTCGCTGAGGCCAGCGGCAGGGTCGCCGCCGCGATGGCCAGGGCCAAGGGGCCGCGGCCGAGCGAGATCCTGACCCCTGGCGCGTTCCGCAATGCGCAGGTGGTGCTGCAGGCGATCGGCGGCTCGACCAACGGGCTCATCCATCTCACCGCGATCGCCAACCGCACGCCGCACACAATCGATCTCGATGCCTTCGATAGGCTCGGCCGCGAGGTGCCGGTGCTGGTCGATCTGAAGCCATCGGGCGCGCATTACATGGAGCATTTCCATCATGCCGGCGGGGTGCCGAAACTCTTGAAGCAGCTCGGCAGCCTCATCGACCTCGATGCCCGCACGGTCACCGGGCAGAGCTTGCGCGAGGTGGTCGCCGGCGCCGAGGAGGTACCCGGGCAGGACGCGATCCGCGATCGCCACGATCCGATCAAGCCGGAGGGCGGGTTGGCCGTGCTGCATGGCAACCTCGCGCCGCGCGGCGCCGTCATCAAGCATTCCGCTGCCACGCCAAAATTGCTGCAGCATACCGGCCGTGCCGTGGTGTTCGAGTCGGTCGAGGACATGACGCTGCGGGTCGACGATCCCGATCTCGACGTGACAGCCGACGACGTGCTGGTGCTGCGCAATGCGGGACCGAAGGGCGCGCCGGGCATGCCGGAGGCCGGCTACCTGCCGATCCCGAAGAAGCTCGCGCGCGGCGGCGTGAAGGACATGGTCCGCATTTCCGATGCCCGCATGAGCGGCACCGCGTTCGGCACCATCGTGCTGCACATCACCCCGGAAGCCGCGGTCGGCGGTCCTCTCGCTTTGGTGAAGACCGGCGACATGATCCGGCTCGATGTGGCCAAACGGAGCATCGATCTTCTGGTCGAGCCGGCGGAATTGGAACGGCGCCACACCGCGCTGAAGCTGCCAGCCCCGCCGGCCGACGCCAATCGTGGCTACGCCTATCTGTTCAACCAGACCATCCTGCAGGCCGACGAAGGCTGCGATTTCGACTTCATGCGGCGGGGAGGGAAGTAGTCGCGTATTCGTCGCCCCGGCGAAGGCCGGGGCCCATACCGCGGGAATCTCTCTGTGGCGTTCGGCGACAGTTGCCTTCGCCAAACGACGGCCTGGGGTTATGGGTCCCGGCCTTCGCCGGGAACGACTCTGCGCGTTAAATCCTCCGCTCAATTGACAATCGGCCAAAGCCGATGGGATGATCCCCCAAAATCAATAAACATAAGGGGGAGGAAACCGTGCGTATTCCGGCCAGCATCATCAGGGGCGTGGCAGCCCTTGCGGCCATCGCGCTCAGCGCAAGCGCGCATGCCGACGACGTCAAGCATTATCGCTTCGCCCATGACCAGCAGCTCAATTCCGGCTACAGCGTCGCCTACGACATCTTCTCGGCGAAGCTCAAGGACCTGAGCAAGGGCACGATGCTGGTTGACCAATATCCGGGCGCCCAGCTCGGGCAGGAGCCGCAGATCCTGCAGCTGGTCAAATCCGGCGATATCGATTTCGCGATCGTTTCCTCCGCCAACACCTCCACCATCTCGCCGCAGGCCGGCGTGATGTCGCTGCACTTCCTGTTCCGCAATGAGGATCACATCACGAAGGCGCTCGGCGACGAGAAGGTGTTTGCCGCGATCCGCGACATGATCGACCAGACCGCGCCGGGCATTCACGCCATCGGCCTCGGCACCCAGGGCTTCCGTTACATGTATGGCAAGAAGGAGGTGCACAAGGTCGACGACGTCAAGGGTTACAAGGTCCGGGTGCAGGCCACCGCGACCGAGGATACCATGTTCCCGGCCTACGGCGCCCAGACCGTGCACATGCCCTTCGGCAGCGTCTATACCTCGCTGCAGACCGGCGTGGTCGACTTCGCCGAGAACGGCATGAACGTCTATCTGATCAACCGGCACTACGAGGTCGCGCCCATCATCTCGATGACCGAGCACGAGGCGAACAACGCGATCCTGTGGATCAGCGACAAGCTGTGGCAGAGCCTGTCGGCCGAGCAGAAGCAATGGGTGATGGCGGCCGCGCACGACGTGTCGACGGAGGAGCCGAAGCGCGGCTTCGATCTCGAACATGCCGCCGCGATCAAGCTGGAGAAGATGGGGGTGAAGATCGTCAAGGATGTCGACAAGGCCGGCTTCCAGAAAATCGCCGATCCCTATCTCGACAAGCTCGCCCACGATCTTGGCCCCCACGCCGAGAAGATCAAGGACCTGATCAAGGCGGTCAATTAGCGAGGGCGCTGCGAGTCGTCCCGGCGAAGGCCGGGACCCATAACCCCAGGCCCATCCATAGGGCGATTCTGGTAGTCGTCCTTTGCAACCAACCAGCGCCGGTGGCTATGGGTCCCGGCCTTCGCCGGGACGACGAGAGCCTCATGTCCATCGCCGACAAACTCGTGCTGCAGCGGCAGCGTCATCTCAAGTGGCGGGCGCTGGACCGGCTTGAGCTGGTGCTGATGATCCTGTGCGGCGCGCTCTGCTTCGGCTTCTCGGTGTCGGTGACAGCCGACATCGTGACACGCACCATCGGCCATCCGTGGCTGTGGTTGCAGGAGGTGACATCGACGCTGTTCATCTATGCCATCTTCATCGGCGCGGCGGCGGCCACGCGCCGCAACGATCATCTTTATCTGACCGCGATCGCGGATGCCATGCATGGCACACCGCGCCTGATCATCGAGGTGACGATCCGCCTGATCGTGCTTGCAGTCGCGGCGTGCCTGATCTGGTACGGCTATATCAACTATTTGCGCGGCTTCGGCAGCTTTCGCCTCCCATCAGGAACGCCGATCGCGTCGCTGTACGCGATCATCCCGCTCTCGGGTATCCTGATTGCGCTGTTCACAGTCGAGCAGCTGGTCAACGGCCTGATCAACGGCTTCGATCATCCGGAAGCCCCGCAGGACGAGGATCATGCGATTCCGCCGATCGCATCAGTCAGCGAGCGGAGCTAGGCCGTGAGCGCGCCCGTCATCCTGGCGCTGATGTCGGTCTGCTTCCTCTCCTTCGGCTATCTCGGCGTGCCCGTGCCGTTCTCGCTGCTCGCCGGCGTCTTCGTCGGCGCGACGCTGGCCGACGTGTCGCTGGCCGCGATCGTGCAGAAAATTTTCGACGGCGTCGATTCCGAGGCGCTGCTCGCCATTCCGTTCTTCCTGCTGGTCGGCGAGCTCATGAGCTCGGCCAATGTCGTGGTGCGGATCGCCAACCTCTCGGTGTCGCTGGTCGGGCATATCAGGGGCGGGCTGTCGCAGGTCGTGGTCGTCTTCAGCATGTTCTTCTCGGAAATGTCGGGCTCGACCACGGCCGACGTCGCGGTGATGAGCCGCGCGCTCGGCGGCCCGATGCGGCGCGAGGGCTACGAGTCCGCTTTCATTGCCGCCATCATTGCGTCCGCCTCCACCATCGCGGCGCTGGTGCCGCCGAGCATCACGGCGGTGGTCTATGGCGCGGTCGGCAATGTCTCGATCGCGGGCCTGTTCATGGCGGGGGTCGTGCCCGGGTTCATGATCGGCTTCGGGCTGATGATCTATTGCTATTTCTTCGGCCCCTCGGGGCTGCGCAAGCCGCGTGCCAGCTTCAAGCAGGTCGCCTTTGCCACGGCCGATGCCGCGCTGCCGCTGATGATCCCCGTCATCCTGCTCGGCGGCATCCTGACCGGCTGGTTCACACCGACAGAAGCCGGCGTCGTCGCGGTGGTCTGGATCATCCTGGTCGTGATCCCTGCGCTCAACCGCGGGCACATCAGGAGGATCCCTTATGACTTCTGCCTCGCCGGGCTGATCTTCTCGCTGCCGCTGATCACCATCGGGGCGGCAAATGCGTTCGGCTGGATGCTGGCTTATCTGCGCGGCGCGGCCGTGATCGCCGACTGGATCACCTCGATCGCCGGCAACAATCCGGAGCACATCATGCTCCTGATGGTCTTGCTGTTCACCGTGGTCGGCGACTTCATCGAGCCGGTCCCGACCATCATCATCTTCATGCCGCTGGTGAATGCACTGACGCAAGCCGGTGACATCAACGGCGTGCATATGGGCGTGGTGCTGATCGCAACGCTCGCCTTCGGCCTGATCACGCCGCCCTACGGTCTCGTGCTGTTGATGGCCTCGAAATTCGTCGGCATCAGTTTTGGGAAAGCACTGCGGGCGGCGCTGCCGATCTACGTGGTGTTCCTGGTGACGATCACCTTCACCATCTATTTTCCGAAGGTGGTGCTGTGGCTGCCCAAGCACGTGATTCCGGAATCTGTCGGCTGCTTCAAGTCGCCCGCGGGGACCGGGTATATCTGTCCGAACTGACGATACCTCCAATGGTTGTCATGCCCCGCGAAGGCGGGGCATCCAGTAACCACAGACCTCAGTCAATTAGTTCCGCCGCGGGTTACTGGATCATCCGCCTTCGCGGATGATGACAGTGGCGCAACTGGCTTCACTTCCCCTTGCTCAGGAACTTCTTCACGGCGACCTTGAAATCGTCGGTGTGCATGCAGTCGATGATCGCGTCCCGCTCGGCATCGAGCTGCTGCTCGATCGGCGTCGTCGGCGCGCGATGGATCAGCGCCTTGGTTGCGGCGAGGCCGGCAGGAGCATTTTGTGCCAGCCGAAGCGCCAGCTCGCGGGTGGCCGCCTTCAGCTCGGCAGCGGGAACGACCTTGGCCACCAGGCCCCAATCGTAAGCCTGCTGTGCGGTAAAACTGTCCTCGGCCAAAAAGATCTGCAGCGCGCGGCGGACGCCGACGGCTGCGACCACGCCGACCGTGCCGCCGCCATCGGGCGAGACGCCGATCTTCGAATAGGCCGGCGTGAAACGGGCATCATCAGTGGCGATGCAGAGATCGGCGACGAAGGCAAGCGAGAGACCGGCGCCGGCTGCGGAACCGTGCACGCTCGACAGCACGAGCTTCGGCATCCGCCGCAATGCGGCGATGAAGGCGTGATAGTGCTTCAACAATTCGCCGACCACGGGGGCGATGGTATCGGCGGCGGCAGCCGCACCGATGGTCTGCAGGTCGCCGCCGGCGCAGAAGGCTTTCCCTTCGCCCTCGATCACCAGCACCTTGATGTCCTCGGAGGCCTCGACATCCGCGGCAAGCTGCTCAAGCTTCCTGGCGATGGCCAGATTGATGGAATTGAACGCCGCGGGGCGGTTCAGCGTGATTGTGGCGACTGCGCCGTCGATCTTGAGCAGGGCGGGATCGTCGGGCAGGGACGTGGTGGCGGCAGGGGTCGACATGGCGAAAATCCCGGCAAGAGATCAGGGCTGCAAATAGATCGCAGAAGGGGTGGGGTGACAATACCTCCACTTGAGCCGCCGTTGTGCCGCTCTTGCACTTTCGCCGATTATCGGGCCAAATGGCGATAGCCTTCGTTCGGGACGGACACGAGCGCCGCTCTGTCGGGCGAATAGCCAGCCAAAATCCTTAAATGATCCTCAAGAGGGGAAACGACATGGGTCACTCCCGTACCGTTACATTTGGGCTGTCCCGATGACGCCAGAATCCGCCAAAAAGGGACCTGTTGTGATTGTCGGTTCCGGGCATGCCGGCTTTCAGCTCGCGGCTTCGCTGCGCCAGGCAGGCTTTGCCGAGCCGGTCGTCATGATCAATGACGAGGCGCATCTGCCCTATCAGCGGCCACCTCTCTCAAAGGCCTATATCAAGGGCAATGCGGGCCCCGAGAGCCTGTTCTTCCGCCCGGAAAAATTTTACCTCGACCAGAAGATCGAGCTGGTGTCGGACCGCGCGACCGCCATCGATCGCGCCGCGTGCAAGGTGAAGCTGGCATCTAGCCGTGCGCTCGACTACGGTCATCTCGTGCTCGCGACCGGCGCGCGCAACCGCCTCATCGACCTGCCCAACGCCAATTTGCCTGATGTGAAATATCTGCGCATCCTCGACGAGAGCGAGGCCCTGCGCGCCTGCATCGGCGGACACAGCCGCGTCGTTGTGATCGGCGCCGGCTTCATCGGGCTCGAATTTGCCGCCACCGCCCGCATCAAGGGGCTCGAGGTCGATGTGCTCGAGCTCGCCAACCGCGTGATGGCACGTGCGGTGACGGCGGAGGTCTCGGAATATTTCCAGGAGCGGCATCGCGCCGCGGGCATCCGCATCCACCTCGGCGTGATGGCGACCGGCATCGAAGCATCAAACGGCAAGGTGACGGGCGTCAGCCTCAGTGACGGTCGCCATCTGCCCGCCGACCTCGTGGTGGTCGGTGTCGGCGTGCTGCCGAATGTCGAGCTTGCGGCCGAAGCTGGGCTTCCGGTCGCCTCCGGCATCATTGTCGACGAGCATCTGTTGACCGCCGATCCCAATATCTCCGCCATCGGCGATTGCGCGCTGTTCGCATCTCCGCGCTTCGGCGGCTCGCTGCGGCTGGAATCGGTGCAGAACGCCACCGACCACGCCCGCTGCGTGGCGGCGCGGCTGACCGGCGACGACAAACCTTACGATGGCGAGCCCTGGTTCTGGAGCGACCAGGGTGACGACAAGCTGCAGATCGCAGGTCTCACCACCGGCTATGACCGCGTGGTGCTGCGCGGCGATCCCGCGCAGAAGGCGTTCTCAGCGTTCTGCTACCAGGGCGACAAGCTGCTCGGCATCGAATCCGTCAACCGCGCCGGCGACCACATGTTCGGCCGCAGGCTGCTCGGCATGCACCGCTCGATCACGCCTGAGCAAGCGGCGGACCAGGGTTTCGATCTGAAGAAGGCGCTGGCGTAGCTTGTAGGATGGGCAAAGCCGCGCTTGCGCCGCGCCCACCATTGTCATCCGAGGTCGGGGTGGTGGGCACGCTTCGCTTTGCCCACACTACAAATCATCCTTTTCCGGAGCGAGAGCTTCGCTCACCTCGGTCGGGGCCGGCATCGAGGGCGCCGCGCCCATGCGTTGTACGGAGATCGAGGCGGCTGCGTTGGCGTAGATCAGGGCATCGTAGAGTGTGGCCTCACTCGCGAGCTGCGCGGCCAGCGCTCCGACAAAGCAGTCGCCGGCGCCTGTGGTGTCGACGGCCTGTACCTTGCGGCCAGGAACAAGATGGGGTTCATCGCCTGCAACCGCCAGTGCGCCCCGGCCGCCGAGGGTCACGCAGATCACCCTGCCGGGACCTCCGTTCAGGGTCTTGGCCGCATCGACGATGCGCGCGACATCCTCGTCCTCACGAAGTTTGGTGCCGGCAAGCAAGCCGAGCTCGGTCTCGTTGAGCACGAGGATGTCCACGAGCTCCAGCAGCTCCGAATCGAACGCGCGCGCCGGCGCCGGATTGAGGATCGTGAGCGCGCCGGCGGCACGGGCCTTTTTGAAGAAAGCTTTGATGGCGGGTAGCGGTATCTCGAACTGGCTGACTGCAACGTCCCCCTTGGCGAGCGCCGGTTGGATGACGTCCGCGGGGCTGACAAGCCCATTCGCGCCGGGAATGACAACGATGGTGTTATCGGCATTGGCAACCGTAATGATCGCCGTGCCGGTATGCGCGTCGGCCGTATCGGCAACCAGGCTGAGATCGACGTCCTGGGCCTCCAGAAAAGCCCGCAGCTCAGCCCCAAAGGCATCCTTGCCCAGCCGGCCGATCAGTGCCGTGCTCGCTCCGAGCTTGGCGGCGGCGACCGCCTGATTGGCGCCCTTGCCGCCGGGGAAATACAGCACCTCTTTGCCCGCGACCGTTTCGCCGACCTGCGGATGGCGCTCTGCCGTCGCCACCACATCCATGTTGATGCTGCCGGCGACGAAGACGCGCCCCATCTGCTGACCCCAAGAGCCTTAAACCCTCACCTCGAATTCCTGCCGCACTTTTTCAATGTCGGCAAGCGTCGGCAGGCCGGCTTCGTTGCCGAGCCGCTGGATCTTGTACGTCGAGGCGGCGCGGGCGAAGTCGAAATGGTCGTGCCAGCTTTTGCCTGGGTTGGCGAGGTAGGAGTAGATATAGGCGCCGTGGAAGACGTCGCCGGCGCCGTTGGTGTCGATCACCTTTTCGCGCGGGATTGGCAGCGCGGGCAGCGAATGCACCGCGCCGGTTTCGTCGTACCAGAGCAGGCCCTTTTCGCCCATGGTGATGCCGCCGATCCGGCAGCCGCGGCTCTTCAAGTACTCGATCATCTTCTCCGGCGTCAGGTCCATCTGCTCGCACAGTCGCTCGGCGACGATGGCAACGTCGATGAACTGCAGCAGCTCGTGGGTGTTGGTGCGCAAGCCGCCGCCGTCGAGCGAGGTCAGGATGCCTGACTCGCGGCAGAGCTTTGCGTAGTGAATGGCGGCGTCGGGCTGATGGCCGTCGACATGCAGCGCGCGGCAGCCGCCGAGATTGAGCAGCGGGAAGGGATGGATATGCGCGTCGTCGCGGCAGCGGACGATGGCGCGCTTGCCGTCCTTGGGCATGATGAAGGACAGCGACGACGAGTTGACCTTGCGCGGGTGGATCGAAATGCCGTACTTCGCGCTCATGTCCTGGAACATGCGCCCGAGCCAGTCATTGGCCACGGTCGCGATCAGGTCCGGCACGATGCCGAGCTTGGCGCAGCAGAACGCCGCGGTGACCGCGTTGCCGCCGAAGGAGACCGCATAGGCATCCGCCACGTGCTTTTCGTCGCCGGTCGGCAAATGGTCGGTGATGAAGGTGACGTCGATGTAGGTCTGTCCGATAAAGAGGGCCTGCATAAGTGATCCGTCTTTGGCTCGAGTGGTCCCGGCCGGCGCAACCAGATTAGCACCGGTTAAAGCAGACAAACGCTGAAATTATTCGCAAAATATGCCGCCCGGATCGCTTGAGCTGGCGGCTGGGCCCGGGCATCGTCGGTCCTGCCGGCCGGTCCGTCAACCGTGGCGGCCGCGCTAGGGTTCCAGGGTGGACGAGAGGTGGATCAGGGGAGGTATCGCGCATGATCAGCGGGCTTGATCACATTGTGGTCCTGGTCAAGGACATCGAGGCGGCTGCCTTGGCCTACGAGACGCTGCTCGGTCGCGCCCGGTCCTGGCAGAACAGGGACGATGGTGTCGACCGCGTGATGTTCACGCTCGACAACATGACCGTGGAGCTGCTGGCAGCCCACGGCAGCGATCCGTCGGGCGACCGCATCCGCGAGGCCATGAAGGCCACCGGCGAGGGGCTCGCGAGCCTCGGCTTTGCTACCAGCGATATTGCCAAGATGCATCGCCGGCTTGACCGCGTCGCGCTCAAGCCCGAGCCGATCACGGAGGTCGAAGCCCGCGATGCCCTCTCGGGCACCGTGCTGCGCTGGAAGCGCACCCGTGCCGCGACCGAACTCACCCGTGGCGTGCGGATGTTCTTCCTCGAGCTCGGCCGCGAGCGCCCGCACTCGGCCGCGACGGTGACAACCCCGGTGCTCGGGCTCGACCATGTCGTGGTCTCGACCGAGGACCCCGAACGGGCCGCTGCGCTGTACGGCGCGCGGCTGGGGCTCGACATGGCGCTCGACCGCACCCACCAGGACTGGGGACAGTTGATGTTCTTTCGTTGCGGCGACCTCATTGTCGAGGTGGTGCGACGGCCGGGCGCAACCGGCGACCGGTTGCACGACCGGCTCTGGGGCCTGAGCTGGCGCGTCGCCGATATCGACGCGGTGCGGACGCGCCTCGTGGAGGCCGGGATCGACGTCTCCGAGGTGCGTACCGGCCGCAAGCCGGGCACAAGGGTGATGAGCGTGCGCTCGGGCACCTGCGGCATCCACACGCTGTTCCTGGAGCGGACGCCGCGGCAGGCCGCGTAGTCTGCTGGCCTGGAGCGGCACGAGCATGCTACATCGGACGACCGGTCAACATGGGCAATTGTCTTGGCGAAGGCAAAACGAAGTCTGAAATGGCAGCGCGACCCCGAGGGCATGCGGCTTCGCATCCTCGAGGCCGCCAAGCAGGAGTTCGCCAATCATGGGCTGGCGGGCGCCCGCGTCGATCGCATCGCGGCCAAGGCCGACGCCAACAAGCGCATGCTGTACTACCACGTCGGCAACAAGGAGGATCTCTATCTTGCGGTGCTCGAAGGCGCCTATGAGAAGATCCGTGCCGAGGAGCGCGAGCTCGATCTGGAACATCTCGATCCGCCCGAGGCGATCCGGCGCCTGATCGAGTTCACCTGGACCTACTTCCTGCGCAACCCGGAATTCCTGGCGCTGCTCAACACCGAGAACCTCGCCCGCGCCAAACATCTGAAGCGCTCGACCAAGGTCAAGTCGATGCACTCGCCCTTTGTCGAGATGATCCGCACCGTGGTGAATCGCGGCGTCGCCAGCGGCGATTTTACTGTCGCGGTCGACCCGGTGCAGCTCTACATCTCCATCGCCGCGCTCGCCTTCTTCTATCTCTCCAACAGCGCGACCCTGAGCGTGATCTTCGGCCGCGACCTGCTGGCCCAGGACGCCAAGGACGAGCGGCTCGACCACATGGTCGGCCTCGTGCTGGCGGCGCTGACGGGGAAGTCGTCGGCGGTGTTCGGACGGAGCAGGCCGGCGAAGCGGCGCGTCGCGGTGGCGCAGACGGTGTGAAGCATCCCCGTCGTCCCGGCGAAGGCGGGGCCCATACCGCGGAATCTCTCTGTGGCACACGGTGGCCGACGATCATCATAGCCACGGCAGCCTGTGGTTATGGGTTCCGGCTTTCGCCGGAACGACAGCAGAGCGTGGCGTTGGGATCCGATTTCCCTCACGCTTTCTCGGCGTCACGCTACGACCTTAGTCGATACGACGCCGCAGCAGAGGCTCCTTGCATTTGCAGCAACAACGGGGTTTGACAAGTATTTATCCAACGGGTTAATTTCGTGCCTGCAACAAGAAACGACAGACCGGGAGAGTGACGCGTGGCGGAGGCGAAGGCCGAGGGCATCGTGACCAGGGCACTGAATGCAGCCTGGGTGCGGCCGTTCCTGTTCCTGATCTTCATCGTGGTCGCCTGGGATCTTGCGATCCGCATCTTCAGGATTCCCGCCTACCAGATCCCGGCGCCGGCCGATGTCGTCGCCGTGCTATGGAGCGATTGGCCGGAGTTGCTGCGCCAGGCGTGGCCGACCACCTATGCGACGTTGCTGGGATTCCTGCTGTCCGCCGCATTTGGCATTCCCGTGGCCATGCTGATCGCGGGCTCTCGCACCGTCGAGAGCTACATCTATCCGCTGCTGGTGTTCTCGCAGTCGGTGCCGAAGGTCGCGATCGCGCCGCTGTTCGTGGTCTGGTTCGGCTTCGGCATCATTCCGAAGGTGATCGCGGCGTTCCTGCTGGGCTTTTTCCCTGTCGTCGTCTCGGCGGTGCAGGGCTTCAAATCGGTCGATCGCGACATGATCGATCTCGCGCGCGCCATGCAGGGCAGCCGTTTCCAGGTGTTCTGCGCCGTCAACCTGCCGCATGCGATGCCGGCGATCTTCTCCGGGCTGAAGGTGTCGGTGACGCTTGCCGTGGTCGGCGCCGTCGTCGGCGAGTTCGTCGGCTCCAATTCCGGCATCGGCTACGTCATGCAGCGCTCGATCGGTACGTTCGACCTGCCGACCATGTTCGCCGCGCTGGTGATCCTGGCGCTGCTCGGCGTCATTCTGTTCTGGATCGTCGACCGCATCGAACGGCTGGTCATCCCCTGGCATGTCAGCCGTCGCGAAGAGATCATTTTCGCCTCGTGAAGCAATGAACGACACGGCCCGCCTGGGCCCAATGAACACGCATGGGAGGAGAGCAATGAAGAAGTGGATGGCTGTGGCCGCGCTGGCCGCTGGGCTTGTGGGCGTGTCGCCGGCGACGGCGGCCGACAAGGTCGTGCTGATGCTCAACTGGTACGTCTATGGCGAGCACGCGCCGTTCTATTACGGCAAGGCCAAGGGCATCTACGCCGCCGAAGGCATCGATCTCGAGATCCAGGAAGGCCGCGGCTCGGCCGCGACAACGCAAGCGGTTGCCGCCAAGACCGCCGATTTCGGCTATGTCGACGTCCCCACCATGATGCGGGCGGCCGTGAAGGGCGCGCCCGTGATCGCGACCGGCGTGCTGCTGCAGACCAGCCCGATGTCGGTGATGGGCTTTGCTGACAAGAACATCCGCAAGCCCGAAGACATCAAGGGCAAGACGGTCGCGATCACGCCGGCGGATTCCATGACCCAGATCTGGCCGCTGTTCCTGAAGAAGACCGGCCTGAAGGAAAGCGACTTCAATACCGTCGCCGGTGACGGCCAGACCAAGCTGAATGCGGTGATCAACGGCCAGGCCGACCTGCTGCTCGGCTATGTCATGGACCAGTCCATGAAGATCAAGGACGCCACCGGCAAGGACGTGTATCCGATCAAGTTCGCCGACTACGGCATCAACATGGTCTCCTCGGGCATCATTGCCAATACCGACTACGTCAAATCGCATGCTGATCTCGTCAAGCGCTTCATGTCGGCGACGACCAAGGCGGTGGAAGCCGCGGAGAAGGATCCGAGAGCAGCGGCGCAGTCGATCCTCGACGCCAACCCGAAGGGCGGCAAGATCGACACGCTGACGCAAGGGTTTGAGCTGACCATTCCGCTCTACCGCACGCCGGAGACCAAGACCAGGCGGCCGTTCCAGGTGACCGACCAGAACATGGCCGACACGGTCAACCTGATGGTCGAATATGGCGGGCTCGATGCCAAGGCCAAGGACAACCCGAAGGCGTTCTATACCAACGACTACCTGCCGAAAGGCGATTCCTGACGGGACCCGCTCCAATGCCCGCGACCAGACGGAATGCCGATCAGCCCGCCGCGCATTTGCGGTTGGTGACGGATCGCGCGGAGACGGCCAGGCCCGGTATCCGGCTCAAGGGCGTCTCCAAAACCTATCGCTCGCGCGACGGCGACGTGCCGTCGCTGCAGCCGCTCGACTTCCACATCAACGAAGGCGAGTTCTTTGTCGTGGTCGGCCCCTCCGGCTGCGGCAAGTCCACGCTGCTCAAGATGATCTCCGGCCTGCTGCCGCCGTCGTCCGGCGAGATCCTGGTCGAGGGCGAGCGGGTGACGAAGCCGCATGGCAATGTCGGCATCGTGTTCCAGAACGCGCTGCTGTTGCCCTGGCGCAGCATCCTGTCCAATGTCATGCTGCCGATCGACATGAAGCGGCTGTCGCGTGACAAATATCTGCCGCGTGCACGTGAGCTTCTCAAGCAGGTGGGCCTCGAAGGCTTTGAGAAGAAGCTGCCGTGGCAGCTGTCCGGCGGCATGCAGCAGCGCGCCTCGATCTGTCGCGCGCTGGTGCACGATCCCAAGATCATGCTGATGGACGAGCCGTTCGGCGCGCTCGACGCCATGACACGCGAGCGGATGAATGTCGAATTGAGCCGCATCCAGCGCGAGACCGGCAAGACGGTGCTCCTGATCACCCACTCGATTCCCGAGGCGGTCTTCCTTGCCGATCGCGTGCTGGTGATGACCGAGCGTCCCGGCGCGATCGCCGCGATCTACGACGTGCCGCTGCCGCGGCCGCGCTCGCTGGATGTGATGGGCGATCCCCTGTTCACCGAGCTCGTGCAGCGCATCCGCAAGCATTTTTTCACTCAAGGTGCGCTGGATTGATGGCAACCATGCCGTGTCGCCTCGCCCTGCGCGATATCGCGCTGTTCGAACGTCCCGTGCGGTTCGCGCGGCCGTTCCGGTTTGGCGTGGTGACGATCAGCGAAGCGTCGCAGGCCTTCGTGCGCGTCGAGATCGAGGCCGAAGGCAAGGGCAGGGTGGTCGGCGCGAGTGCCGAGCTGCTGGCGCCGAAATGGTTCGACAAGCGGCCGCAATTGTCGCCTGAGAGCACGGTTGACGAAATCCGGCGATCGCTCTTAATCGCGCGCGAGCTTTATCTCGGCCAGTCCGGCCTGCGGACGGCCTTTGCGCTGCATGCGGCCTGTATCCCGGCGCAATATGCGGCATGCGCGGGGGAAGACATTCCGCCGCTGGCGGCAGCGTTCGGCCCGGCGGAGATCGACAAGGCTATACTGGACGCCTTGTTGCGGGCAGCGGGTCTCGACGTCTTCGAGGGCATGGCGACCAACATCGCGGGCCTCGATGCGCGGCTGTCAGCTGATTTGTCGGATGAGGATCTCGCCTCATTCCTATCGGGCCGCAGCCGGCTGGAGCGCGTCGCGGTGCGCCACACCGTCGGCCTCGACGACATGATCGAAGGCAAAGGCGGCGTTGCCGATGCCAACGAGAATTGCGGCGCGCGCTTCTTCAAGCTCAAGCTCGGCGGCAATCCGGATCGCGATGCGGCGCGTCTGGCGGCGATCGGCAAGGAGCTTGCGAGGCTGCCCTATGACTACAAGGTCACGCTGGATGCCAATGAGCAATATGCCGATCTCGACGCGCTGCGCGAGCTGACCGAGCGGCTGGACCGCGACACCGCGTTGCGGCCGATCGCCGCGAAATTGCTCTATCTCGAACAACCCTTGCCGCGCGACATCACGCGCCAGACGCCGCTTGGCTTGCTGGCCGCGCGCGACTTCATCATCGACGAGGCCGATGATTCCTATGATGCGTTCCCGGCGGCGCGGGCGCTCGGCTACCGCGGCATCTCGTCGAAATCGTGCAAGGGTCTCTACAAGTCGATTGTCAACGCTGCACGCGCCGCGAAGTGGAGCAGCGACGGTCAAATGGTCTTCGTCTCGGGTGAGGACCTGACTTGCCAGGCAGGCCTCGCCGTGCAGCAGGATCTTGCGCTGGGAGCGTTGATCGGGGTGACCCACGCCGAGCGCAACGGGCACCACTATGTCGACGGTTTCGCCGACACGCCGGCGGAAGAGGCACAGGCATTCCTCAAGGCGCATCCCGATCTCTATCGAAACGACGGCGGCACTATCCGCCTCGCCATTCACGCTGGCGATCTCCTGACGGGATCGCTGACCGCAAAGGGCTTTGCGACATCGGTTCATCCGGACTGGTCGGCGCTCTCGCCGCTGAAAGCCACAAAACCAGATATCCCGCAGGAGCAAACGATATGACCATCCGACGCCTCGGCCTGATCATGAACGGCGTGACCGGCCGCATGGGACTCAACCAGCATCTGATCCGCTCGATCGTCGCGATCCGCGAGCAGGGCGGCGTCAAGCTTGGCAACGGCGATCGCGTGATGCCGGACCCGATCCTGGTCGGCCGCAATGCCGACAAGGTCGAGCGGCTCGCAAAGCAGTTCAAGGTCGAACGCTGGACCACCGATCTCGACAAGGCGCTCGCCGACAGGAACGACACGGTGTTCTTCGACGCCGCGACCACACAGGCCCGGCCAGCGCTTCTGACCCAGGCCATCAATGCCGGCAAGCACATCTATTGCGAGAAGCCGATCGCGACCTCGTTCGAGGAAGCGCTGGCCGTGGTCAAGCTCGCCAACGCCAAGGGCGTCAAGCACGGCACGGTGCAGGACAAGCTGTTCCTCGCTGGCCTGAAGAAGCTGGCCTTCCTGCGCGATTCCGGCTTCTTCGGCCGCATGCTCTCGGTGCGCGGCGAGTTCGGCTATTGGGTTTTCGAAGGCGGCTGGCAGGAGGCGCAGCGTCCCTCCTGGAATTATCGCGCCGAGGATGGCGGTGGCATCATTCTGGATATGGTCTGTCACTGGCGCTATGTGCTCGACAACCTGTTCGGGGAGGTCGAGAGCGTGAGCTGTATCGGCAGCACCGATATCCCAGAGCGCTATGACGAGGCTGGCAGGAAGTACCAAGCAACGGCCGACGACTCGGCCTATGCGACCTTTCTCCTGAAGGGCGGCGTGATCGCCCATATCAACATGTCCTGGGTGACGCGGGTCTATCGCGACGATCTCGTCACCTTCCAGGTCGATGGCACGCTGGGCTCGGCGGTGGCGGGTCTCACCGACTGCATGATCCAGGCGCGCCAGGCGACACCGCGCCCGGTGTGGAATCCGGACGAGAAGCGGTTGCACGACTTCTACGCCGACTGGCAGAAGATGCCGGACAATGTGACTTACGACAACGGCTTCAAGGAACAGTGGGAGATGTTCATCCGCCACGTCTGCGAGGATGCGCCTTACAAATACACGCTGCTGGAAGGCGCCAAGGGCGTGCAGCTCGCCGAATGCGCATTGCAGAGCTGGAAAGAGCGGCGCTTCGTCGACGTGGCGCCGATCAAGCTTTAGGAGCCCGCCATGAACAAGCCGGTGCCGCCGATGTCGTCATTGTCCCTGAAGCTGCCGAAGGCCGATGGCTCGATCGAGACCTATCGCCTGGCGGCGTCGCGGAGCTTTCCAGCAAAGCTCGAGGGCACGCTGAACCGCGTCGCTTTTTCGGCCGCGCACACGGTTGCGAATCCGCTGGCCGATGTCGATCCGTGGCTGTCGGCCGCCGTCGATTGGGACAAGACCATCGCCTTCCGCGAGCATGTCTGGGACCTCGGCCTTGGGGTAGCGGAAGCGATGGACACCGCGCAGCGCGGCATGGGGCTGGATTGGCCGACCTCGCTGGAATTGATCACGCGCTCGGTCGCCGCGGCCAAGGCGCGCGGCGGCGCGCTGGTGTTCTCCGGGGCCGGCACTGATCACCTGGCGGTGGAAGATGCCAAGAGTCTCGATGATGTGATCCGTGCCTATGAGGAGCAGATCGCCGCGGTCGAGAAGGTCGGCGGGCGGATCATCCTGATGGCTTCGCGCGCGCTGGCCAGGCTCGGGCGCAATGCGGAAGACTATGCCAAGGTCTACGACCGCGTGCTGTCGCAGGTCCGCGAGCCCGTGATCATCCATTGGCTGGGCGACATGTTCGATCCGGCGCTGCACGGCTATTGGGGCACCGCCGATCTGGACAAGGCGATGGACACGGCAGTCGCCATCATCAACGCCAATGCGGCCAAGGTCGACGGCGTCAAGGTCTCGCTGCTCGACAAGCAGCGCGAGATCGACATGCGCCGCCGCCTTGACCAACGCGTCAAGATGTATACCGGCGACGACTTCAACTACGCCGAACTGATCGCCGGAGACGAGGAGGGCTTTTCGCACGCGCTGCTCGGCATCTTCGATGCGATCGCGCCTGCCGCGTCCTATGCACTGTCGCGGCTCGCTGCGGGCGACGAGGCGGGCTTCCACGACGTGCTGGGCCCGACGGTGCCGCTGTCACGGCACATCTTCAAGGCGCCGACCCGTTTCTACAAGACCGGCGTCGTGTTCATGGCCTATCTCAACGGCCATCAGGATCATTTCACGATGGTCGGCGGGCAGGAGAGTACGCGCTCGACGCTGCATCTCGCCGAGCTGTTTCGCCTTGCTGACAAGGCTGGGCTGCTCGCCAATCCTGAACTGGCGACGCAGCGCATGAAGGCGGTGCTGCGGTTGCGCGGGATCGAGGCGTGATGCGCGACTTCTCCGCCGATCATCGCTGGCTGTCGCTGAACACGGCGACGGTCCGCAAGCAGGGCGACCTCGTCGCCATCTGTGATGCCTGTGCGCGCCATGGCATCCGCGCCATCGATCCCTGGCGCGACCAGGTCGCCGCAGTCGGTCTCGAACGCGCCGTGCGCGCCGTGCGAGACGCGGGGCTGGAGCTCTCGGGCTATTGCCGCGGCGGCATGTTCACCTCCGATGCCGCGCACCGCGCCGAGGTGCGTGACGACAATCGCCGCTCCGTTGACGAGGCCAAGGCGCTTGGCGCCTCCTGCATCGTGCTGGTGGTCGGTGGCCTGCCGCAATATTCGCGGCCGGGCAGCGCAGCGTCGAAGGATATCGCGGCCGCGCGCGGGCAGGTCGAGGACGCCATTGCCGAGATGCTCGATTACGCCAAGCAGGCAAAGCTGCCGCTGGCGATCGAGCCGCTGCATCCGGCCTATGCCGCCGACCGCGCCTGCGTCAACACCACCAAACAGGCTCTCGACATTTGCGACCGGCTTGACCCCGATCGTACCGGCGCGCTCGGCGTCGCGCTCGACGTCTATCACATCTGGTGGGACCCGGAGTTGATGCCGCAGATCGCGCGCGCGGGCGGCGACCGGCTGCTTGCCTTCCATGTCTGCGACTGGCTGGTCCCGACCAGGGACATCCTCAATGACCGCGGCATGATGGGCGATGGCGTGATCGACGTCCGCTCAGTGCGCGCGGCCGTCGAGGCACAAGGCTATGCCGGCTATTCCGAAATCGAAATTTTCTCCAACGACTGGTGGGAGAAGCCGATGGAGGAGGTCCTGCGCACCTGCATCGAGCGGCACCGGACGGTGGTGTGAGAACGGCTTCGCTCGCTCCACGCAAGCGGGACGGATCAAGCCGACGCTTGCGGTGCGGGGAGCGCAACGCCAGCAGGCCGCAAGCGGGTGACGCGTGACGCTCTCGCCGATATCGGTCACTTCTGGGGCGCAGCAGACTTTGAATGGAGGACCTGCAGCTGCCCGCGCGTCGAAAATGACCCTTGGCCGACAATCTTGGATCATCGCTTCCTGCGCCTCATATTGCGGACGTAAGCCGAAACTGCGGCTATTCCAAAAGGGATGGCGATTGCCGTTACACAAACGAAAAGAAAGAATGCCGATAAGACCAAGGCAGATAGGCCAATACCGAATATCCCGTAGAGTGCGCTGAAAATTAGCGTTGCTAACAATGTCAAAAAGACAACAACGTAAGGATGGACGGGGCGAGCGGGGCGCAGGAAGAGAACTACGAACCAAAAAAGTGCGAGCGCAGGAAAGTAAAGCGTTTGCGGGTTCTCATATCCGCCGAATAGCAGTGCGAGGCCTACAGCCGCGGCCACGATCAAGCCAAGTGCTTTGGCGACCCACACCTTCCCAGTCTCCAGTCCGTGTTCTACCTCGGCAGCTCGACCTTAGCGCGAATTGATTGCCGAGTTCACCTCAGCAGCAATTCATCTTAGCTGTAAGTTGTTTACTATTAGCTATCCATCGGAAACTTTCGACGGAAGGTCTGCAATTGGCCCACCGCATCATTTCGCCGTTGCCTGTCGCCACCGGTTTCGGACAAGGCCGACATCTGACCGCGCCGGCTCTCCGTGTCCACGCCAATCCGCCCCACGGCCTGATTTGCCCGACGGCTGCGGCCTGGAAATACGTGTCAAGCCTGGCGCGCAAAAATATTCCTGTTTACCGAAATTCTGATTTGGCGTAAAAGATGCGCATCCCGCCTCGCTCATGGAGGGGCGTATCGCGGTCGTCACGACACGTGGGGCGGGGATGCGGTGGACGTGGCGGCGCTGTCCGACGAGCGGCGCGACGCGTACGGCGAAGTGGTGTGGTCCTGGCGCCCCAAAGGCTGGCGCTAACCTGGCGATGATGCTTCGCATCACGCCGGGGACGGTGGCAATCGGCAAGGTTCACCGGGGAGAGCGCCTATAAGCCGTAAACCATCGCGCAGGGAAGGCCGGTGTGATCACCGCCGTACCTGTGGACTCGCGCTTGCGCAGTTTTTTCTGCGCGAGAGCCCCGGGTGCAGCGGCCACCCGGTCTTCCCTGCGCCCTCTATTTCCAGAGAGGGTGATTGGATGATGCAAAGCTCGGACGATTTCGGTCGCGAGGATGATGCGCCATGTTCTCTCGATGCGTATCGATCCGTTGCGAAAGACCGGTCGATGCGTGTGCCTGACACGTCTGCCCGGGATTATGGGTCCCGGCTCGCGCGTCTCTCGGCCGGGACGACGGAGAAATTACCCCGTCACACACGGCACCCGCAAATATCCCCGAAACCGCACGCGGCCGCCGCGCACCGGCTCCCCGTTGAGTGCATAATTCGGAAACCGCGCCAGGAACCGCGCGATCGCGATCGCGCCTTCCAGTCGCGCCAGGGCCATGCCGGCGCATTGATGCGCGCCGGTGGCGAAGGCGAGATGCCGGTTGGGGTTGCGCGCGACGTCGAAAGTTTCAGGGTCGGGAAATTGCGCGGGATCGCGGTTGGCGGCGCCGATGCAGAGCGTGATCGAGGTGCCTTCCTCAATGACGACCCCGCCAAGCTCGACGCGTTCGGTCGTCATGCGATTGCCGAGCTGGTTGGAGCTCTCGTAGCGCAGCACTTCCTCGACCGCGGTCCTGATCAGCTCGGGGTTGTCGATCAGCCGCTGCTTCTGCGCGGGATGCGCAAGCAGTGTCACCAGGCCGTTGCCGATCAGGTTGGTGGTGGTCTCATGCCCGGCGTTGAGCAGGAAGATGCAATTCTGCAAAAGCTCCTTCTCGCTCAGCCGCTCGCCGTTCGTCTCGCCCTGGATCAGCCGCGTCAGCACGTCGCGTTCGGGATTGCCGGGCTTGGCGCGGCGTCGTGCCACCAGCGTTTCCAGATAGGCGAGGAAATCCCCAACGGCCCTGTTGCCGCGCGCAAACGCTTCGGCCGAGATCACCGGCTCCAGCGCACCCAAAATCGCCAGCGACCAGCCGCGCAACGGCCCGCGCTCCTCATGCGGAACGTCGAGCAGATTGCCGATCACCTCCACGGGAATGGCGGACGCGAAATCCTCGATCAGCTCGAAGTCGCCCTTGGCCGCGATCGCATCGAGCAGGCGGTCGACCAAGGCGACCAGTGCCGGTTCCATTTCCGCGATGGCGCGGGGCGACAGTGCGCCCATGATCAGGCGCCGCACGCGGGTATGCGATGGCGGATCGTTGAACACGAGGCTCGTGGTGTGGTGCTCGTAGAGCAGGGAGTTGCCGTATTTCGGCGCGAACTCCTTCTTCTTGTCCGAGGAGAACGCCTTGGTGTTCTTGTAGGCCGTGACCAGATCGTCGTAGCGCGTCAGGAAATAGGAGCCGTTCGGCAGGCGCTTGACTGGTTCGTTCTCCCGCAATGCACGATAGGTCGGATAGGGATCTGTGTAGAATTCCGGTGTCAGCCTCTCCAGATCGAAGCTTGCCGCCAACTCTCGCGCGTTTCCATCCATCCGGCAAAACCCGCTTCGGATCAAATTGGTTTCATTTGCAACGACCCTAAACCGCGCTGCGGGACCGCGCAACACGCATCTGATCGGATTGCCCGTGAAGCGTCGTGGGCCCGCCCGCATAGCGCCGTGGACCCCGCTTGGACGCAAAGCGTCATGCCATATTTGCGCTTTGAGGGATGGCGCGGCGCCGTCTACAGTCCCTTCGCTTTGGTAGATCACGGGTAACGACATGCACGTCCGCGCTGATGCACCGACCGGGACGGCTTCAACGGAAGCGCCGGGTTGGCCTGACGAGATTTTCGACATCCTGCAGCGCTTCGATGTCCGCCAGGTGCCTTACGTACCGGATGCCGGCCATTCGCGGCTGATCCAGCGCGTGCTGGCCTCCTCGAGCATGCGCGGCATTCCGCTGACGACGGAAGAGGAGGGCGTGGCGTTGATGGTCGGCGCCTGGGCGGGCGGAGAGCGCTGCGCGCTGTTGATGCAATCGAGCGGGGTCGGCAATTGCATCAACATGCTGTCGCTGACGCAAATCTTCCGCTTCCCCTTCCTGATGCTGGTGACCATGCGCGGCGAGTGGGGCGAGTTCAATCCCTGGCAGGTGCCGATGGGCACGACGACACCAGACGTTCTCGAGCTTTCGGGCATCAGGGTGCTGCGCGCCTCGCATGCGCAGGAAGTCCGTGAGGTGGTCGAGGCGGCCGCAAGCCAGGCCTACAACGCGCTGACGCCGACAGCTGTGTTGCTGTCGCAGCGGCTGATCGGCGCCAAGGTGTTTGTGAAATGAGCAAGGCCAATCTCCTCGACCGCCGCGACGTGGTCAAAGCGCTGCTTGCCAACCGAAAAGACGCGATCGCGATCGGCGGCCTCGGCGCCTCGACCAACGACATCACCGCCGCCGGCGATCACGCGCGCAACTTCTATCTCTGGGGCGGCATGGGGGGCGCCGCGATGATGGGGCTTGGCCTCGCACTGGCGCAACCAAAGCTGCCCGTGGTGGTCATCACCGGCGATGGCGAGATGTTGATGGGCATGGGTAGCCTCGCCACCATCGGCCTGCAGAAGCCGGCCAATCTCTCGATCATCGTGCTGGACAATGAATGCTACGGCGAGACCGGCGGACAGACGAGCCATACCGCCTCCGTTGCCGACCTGGTCGGCGTGGCCAAAGCGTGCGGGATCACGGACAGCCGCGCGATCTCGACCATGGCGGAGGTGGAGGCGTTTGCGAAGGCGATGCAGGACATCTCCAGCGGCCCCCGCTTTGCCAATGTGAAGATCGATTCCGCCAGTCTCGACCGGGTGTTGCCTGTTAGAGATGGTACTTTTATACTAACTCGGCTTCGCGGCGACCTCGGATTAGGGCCGATCTGAGCGCGGCAGTCTTCTGAAAAAACACGCTCAGTCAAAGTCTTGTAGCTGACGCTGGTTGTGTGGCACTATATGTCGGCACGCGGTGGTAGAGTTGCGGCGCAGCGAAAACCTTGACTTTTGTCATAGGTGAGTGCTTACTCACAAAATGAGCACACTTCGCATGACCGGCGATCTGCGGCGCCAGCTGATTCTGGGCGCCGCCAAGCGCTGCTTCGCCCGCCATGGCTTTGCCGGCACCACCACCAAGAGCGTGGCGGCGGCCGCGGCCATTTCGGAAGCGCTGCTGTTCAAGCACTTCCCGTCCAAGGCGGCGCTCTATGCCGAGATCCTGGCCGAGGAATGCGAGGCCGATCCCGAGCTTGCCGATCTGCTTGGCCGCGAGCCGTCGACGGCGACATTGGTCGAATTGATCAGGGGAATGGTCCGGCATTTCCTCGAGATCGCGGATGGGCCGGACGAGGAAGAGGCGCAGCGGCTGCGGCTGATGGTCACAAGCCATCTCGATGACGGCGAATTTGCGCGCCTGCTTTATGCCAAGGTCGAAAAGCTGATCGGCGACGTGTTCGTGACGTCGCTGGAACGGGCGATTGCCGCCGGCGAGGCAAAACGCCTCGGTGGCGCGCCGCTCAACCTGTTCTGGTTCGCGCATCACACCGTGATGTCTGCGGCGATGACGCGGCTTGCCGCGACGCATTGCCTCTCCTACGGCGACGCCGCCCGCCTTGATCGGCAGCTCTGCGAGTTCCTGCTGCGGGGTGTCGGACTTACCGAAGCCGCAATTGCTTCTCATTTGGACCGCCAATTGACGCTGGCCGTGGCGCAATCGGCGATTGCAGAAAGTGCATGACATGAATATCGCGACCGAACCCAAAATATCGGGCAAGCCGATCGACGAACCTTCGCGCAAGCGTCCGGTGCGCCCGGTGCGCTGGTTCATCATCGTGGGGAGCCTGCTCGCCGTGCTGGTCGGCGGCCTCGTCTGGTTCAACCACTTCCGCAGCCAGATGATCGCGCAGTTCTTTGCCAACAATAAGCCGCCGCCGATGAACGTCAGCGTGGTCGAGGCGAAGTCCGAAGTGGTGCCCAACCTGCTGACCGCGGTCGGCGAACTCGCCGCCGTGCACCAGGTCAATGTCACCTCGGATGTGTCCGGCCGTGTCACCGAGATCAAGTTCACGCCGGGCGCCCATGTCACCGAGGGCACGCCGCTGGTGCAGCTGTTCGATGCGCCCGACCAGGGCGATCTCGCCAACTACAAGGCGCAGGCAACCGTCGCGCGGCTGCAGCTCGATCGCGCCAAGCAGCTTGCCGAGCGCCAGTTCGGTCCGCAGTCGACCGTCGACCAGGCGCAGGCGACCTATGACCAGGCGCTCGCCGGCATCGCCAAGACCGAGGCCCTGATCTCGCAGAAGCTGGTGCGGGCGCCGTTTGGCGGCGAGCTCGGCGTGCGTCATGTCGAGGTTGGGCAATATCTGACCGCCGGCACCGCCATCGTCTCGCTGACCGACCTGTCGGTGCTCTATGCCAACTTCACCGTGCCGGAGAAGGACTCTGCCCAGCTCAAGGTCGGGCAGACCGTGCGGCTTGGCGTCGATGCCTTCCCGGGACGGACGTTCGAGGGCAAGGTCACCACCATCGAGCCGCAAATTGCGACCGATACGCGCAACATTCGCGTACAGGCGACCATCGAAAACCCCGATGAGCTCCTCAAGCCCGGCATGTTCGTCTCCACGACCGTGGTGCTGCCCGACAAGCCGCCGGTGGTCACGGTGTCGGAGACCGCGGTCGACTACACGCTCTACGGCGATTCCGTCTTCCTCATCACCGAGAAGAAGACCGACGACGGCAAGACCAGCCTGACCGCAGTGCGCACCTTCGTGCAGACCGGGCGCCGGATCAACGGCCGCGCCGAGATCGTCAAGGGCGTGAAGCCCGGTGACCGGGTGGTCGCAGTGGGTCAGCTCAAGCTGCAATCGGGTGCTGCGGTTGCGATCTCAACCGATCCGCCGCCGCCGATTCCGGCTCAGCCACCGCGATACTAAGCGCCGCGTGACTGACGAATATTCACTCGATGTCATTCCGGGGCGCTCGGAGGGCGAACCCGGAATCTCGCGCCGCAACCTCTAGATTCCGGGTTCGCCGCTACCGCGCCGCCCCGGAATGACGGAATGAAGTCAATCGGCATGACCCGTGCGGGTGATGTCTGAACTCAACAACACGAGATCGCCGCGATGGCCTTAACCGATATCTTCATCAAACGCCCGGTGCTCTCGGTCGTGGTCAGCTTGCTGATCCTTCTGATCGGCCTTCGCGCGGCCACGGTGCTGCCGATCCGGCAATATCCGAAACTGTCGAACACGGTCGTCAACGTCACGACCGTCTATCCCGGCGCGTCTGCGAATCTGATCCAGGGGTTCATCACGACCCCGATCGAGCAGGCGGTGGCCTCCGCCGAGGGCGTCGACTACATCACCTCGTCCTCGGTGCTCGGCACCTCGACGATCCAGGTCTACATCAAGCTCAATTTCGATCCGAACCAGGCGCTCACCGAGGTGCTCGCCAAGGTCAACTCGGTCAAATATCTCATCCCGAAGGAATCCAACGACCCGATCGTCACCAAGACCACCGGCCAGACCACCGCGGTCATGTATATCGGCTTCTCCAGCGAGGAGCTGAACGGCAGCGCGATCTCCGACTATCTGACGCGCGTGGTGCAGCCGGTGCTCTCGACCGTCGACGGCGTGGCCTCGGCCGACATCCTGGGCGGCCAGACCTTTGCGATGCGGCTGTGGCTTGATCCGGTGAAGATGGCGGGCCGCGGCGTGTCGCCGGCGGACGTGTCGGCCGCGATTGCGGCCAACAACTTCCAGGCCGCGGCCGGTCAGGCCAAGGGCTATTTTATGGTCTCCAACGTTTCGGCCAACACCGATCTGCAGAACGTCGACCAGTTCAAGCGCATGATCATCAAGGCCAAGGACGGCGGTTTCGTCCGCATGGAGGACATCGCAACCGTCGAGCTCGCCGCGCAATCGACCGATGCCAGCGTCGCCTTCAACGGCGAACACGCGATCTTCATCGGCGTGCAGGCAACCCCGCAGGGCAACCCGCTGAACATCGTGCGCGGCGTGCGTGCGCTGTTCCCCGAGCTCGAGCGCAACCTGCCGCCGTCGCTGAAGATGAAGGTCGCCTACGACTCCACCAAATTCATCCAGTCGTCGATCGACGAGGTGGAGAAGACGCTGGGCGAAGCCGTCATCATCGTCGTGGTGGTGATCTTCCTGTTCCTGGCCTCGCTGCGTTCGGTGATCATTCCCGTCGTCACCATCCCGCTGTCGCTGGTCGGCGTCTGCAGCATGATGCTGGCACTGGGTTTCTCCTTCAACCTGCTGACGCTGCTCGCCATGGTGCTGGCGATCGGCCTCGTGGTCGACGACGCCATCGTGGTGGTGGAGAACATCCATCGCCATCTCGAGGAGGGCGCGCCGCCGGTGCAGGCGGCGATGATGGGCGCGCGCGAAATCGTCGGCCCGGTCATCTCCATGACGATCACGCTCGCGGCCGTGTATGCGCCGATCGGCTTCCTTGGCGGTCTCACCGGCTCGCTGTTCCGTGAATTCGCCTTCACGCTGGCCGGCTCGGTGATCGTGTCGGGCGTGATCGCGCTGACGCTGTCGCCGATGATGTGCTCGGTGTTCCTCAAGAGCGCCGAAGAGGGACGATTTGCAAAATTCGTCAATCGCGTGTTCGGCGCCATGACCCGCTGGTACGGCCGCAGGCTCGACCGCTCGCTCGACTACCGCCCGATCACCATGTTGTTCGCAGTGACGATGCTCGGACTGGTCGGATTCCTGTGGATGCATACGGCCGCCGAGCTTGCGCCCGAGGAGGACCAGGGCATCGTGTTCGCGGTGACCAAGGCGCCGAAATACGCCAATATCGACTATCTCGATTATTATGGCGACAAGCTCGACAAGGCGTTCAAGAAGTTTCCCGAGACCGACCTGCGCTTTGTGCTGAACGGCATCAATGGCCCGCAAGGCGGCATCGCCGGCATGCTGCTCAAGCCGTGGGACGAGCGCAAGCGCTCGTCGATCGCGCTGAAACCGCTGGTGCAGGCGGAGTTGTCCAAGATCGAGGGTATCAACGCGTTCGCCTTCAACCTGCCGCCGCTCCCGGGCGGGCCGGGCGGTCTGCCGGTACAGATGGTGATCAACTCGACGCAGGGCTTCCCATCCGTCTATGAGCAGATGAACAAGCTCAAGGACGCCGCGCGCAAGAGCGGCCTGTTCATCGTCAGCGACTCCGACCTCGAGTTCAACCAGCCGGTGGTGCGGATCAAGGTCGATCGCAACAAGGCGCAGGACCTCGGCGTGAACATGCAGAACGTCGGCGCCGCGTTCGCAACCATGCTCGGCGGCAATTATGTCAACCGCTTCAACCTGGAGGGCCGCTCCTACCAGGTGATCCCGCAGGTGCCGCGCCAGGATCGCCTCACGCCGGAAATGCTCGGCAATTACTATGTGACGACGGCGACAGGCTCGCAGCTGCCGCTGTCGACCGTGGTCTCGATCGAGACCGCGACCGATCCCAACTCACTGACCCACTATAACCAGCTCAACTCCGCGACCTTCTCGGCGGTCCCGATGCCAGGCGTTACCGTCGGCCAGGCGGTGGACTTCCTGGAGGGCGAGGCGAAGAAGTTGCCGCAAGGCTTCAGCCACGACTATCTCGCCGACTCCCGCCAATATGTGCAGGAAGGAAATGCGCTGCTTATTACGATGGGCTTCGCTTTGATCATCATCTTCCTGGTGTTGGCTGCGCAATTCGAAAGTCTGCGCGATCCGTGCGTGATCATGGTCAGTGTGCCGATGGCGATCGTCGGCGCCCTGATCCCGTTGTTCTTCGGGCTGGCTACGATGAACATCTACACCAAAGTCGGCCTGTTGACCCTCGTTGGCCTGATCAGCAAGCACGGCATCCTCATGGTTGAGTTCGCAAGAGAGCTGCAGATCAAGGAAGGGCTCGACCGCCGCTCAGCCATCGAGATGGCCGCGCGGGTCCGGCTCCGTCCCATCCTGATGACGACGGCCGCCATGGTCACCGGTCTCCTGCCGCTGTTGACCGCGAGCGGCGCCGGTGCCGCAAGCCGCTTCTCCATCGGCCTTGTCGTGGTCACGGGCATGTCGATCGGCACGCTGTTCACGCTGTTCGTGCTGCCGGCGGTCTATGTCGCAATCGCCACCGATCACCGCGCCGCCGCCACGTCCGAGCGGGCCAGGGAAATCGAGGAGCTCGATCTCGGCCGGCAGCTCAAGCCGACTTGATCGGGCAAATGAGAAAAACCGCACAAAGAGCGGGCGGCCCATGTGGCCGCCCGCTCCCGTTTGGGCTCTGTGCCGTGATATGCTTCAGGCAAGGCGCCGCCGAGCGACGGCAAGGGCGCGGGATCATGTGATGAAGCGACGGGATTTCCTGACCGGTTTCGGGACGGCCCTGCTGGCTGCGCCCACGATGATACGGGCTCAGCCCAGGATCTTTCGCCTCGGCACGGTCAATCCGGTTTTCGCCATGACCGAGGCCACACCCTATGGAAAATTCCTGATCGCGGCGCTCGCAAAGCATGGCTATGCGATCGGGCAGAACCTGGCGATCGAGGCCCGCGGTGCGTCGGGAGATGTGAGCAAAATTCCCACGCTGCTGCAGGAGCTCAAGGCGCAGGGCGTCGATGCCTTCGTCGTCATCGGTTATCCGACTGCGCTGGCCGCCAAATCGCTCAGCGTTCCCACGGTCGCAGCCGTCGGCCTCGGTGATCCCGTTGCGACCGGGCTGATCCAGTCTCTCGCCCATCCCGGCGGCAACATTACCGGCATCTCCGATGTTGCAGCCGAACTCTCGGCAAAGCGGCTGTCGCTGCTGACGCAATTGTCGCCTCATTTGAAGAAGGTGGCGATGCTCTGGAACAAGGACGATCTTGGTATGACTTTGCGCTACGAGGCCTCGGCCAAGGCGGCGCGTGAGCTCGGCGTCACCGTGCTGGCGCTCGGGGTCAGCGAGCCCGACGATTTCAACGAGGCCTTCACGATGATGGATAGCGAGCGGCCGGATGCCATCCTGATGGTTGCCGACTCCCTCACCAATCTCAACCGCAAACGGGTGTTCGAATTTGCCGCTGCCAGGAAGCTCCCAGCCATCTATGAATTTGATTTCCTCGCCCGCGACGGCGGGCTGATGTCGTACGGCCCCGACATCAATGAATGCTTCGAACGGACCGCCGATCTGATCGCCCGGATATTTCAGGGGACGAGTCCTGCCGATCTGCCCTTCGAGCAGCCGACCCGTTACCCCCTGGTTCTCAATCTCAAGACCGCCAAGGCCATGGGCCTGACCTTTCCGCCGACGCTGCTGGCGCTGGCCGACGAGGTCATTGAATAAGTGCGCCAGCCGCAAGCTGGTGCGGTCCAGCCGGCGAAAGTCCGGCCCAAGTAAGGTGTAGCGTCCGCTTGGTAGCGAGTGTTGGGTGGCCGCTGGCGACAGTGGCTGCGAAGCGTACACAGCGATTGCCTGGGGTGTGGGATTGAGCCACGAAAGATCAGATATTGCAGGGGCCGAGGGTTTTTATTCGCTCGAAGGCAATATGTGCGGCACCGTTATGCGAGGTGCTGACGCCCTGCCGGGGTCGGAGGCCACATCACGAGCAAAAGGAACGCATCGGAAGCTGGGAGATCTCGTGTCCGGCCGTCAGCGTCGCGTGAGAGGGATGGCCCGCATCGGGAAGGCGAGGAGCCGTAGCCGATGATGAACGGACCCGAGAAGTCGGACCCTGTCATAGTAGCAACGAAGCTGGTGAACAAAGCAGAACAGCCCTCTGCGGAGCGATCCGTAGGGAAGCCCGACGCAGCGGAGCCGGTGGAGCGAAGGGCGGGGACCAAGGGGAATGCGGGCCAGCAAAGCACGCGCCGGACACAGAGCCGGGCAAGCGTGTCACAGGCGCTGGAGCGCATACGGAAAGTAGCAAGGGAAAGGAAGAAGGAGAGGTTCACCGCGCTCTACCACCACATCAACATCGATCTGCTCGAAGAGGCGTTCTTCGAACTCAAGGCGAATGCTGCACCCGGCGTGGATCGATTAACGTGGAAGGACTACGAGGCAGGCCTTGAGTGCAATCTTGAGGACTTGCACCGCCGGGTCCAACAGGGAGCGTATCGGGCACTGCCGTCCCGGCGCGTTTACATTCCCAAGCCGGATGGCCGGCAGCGCCCGCTTGCGGTTGCGTCCCTGGAAGACAAGATTGTCCAAGGGGCCGTGGCTGCGGTGCTGAACGCGATTTACGAGGAAGATTTCCTCGGGTTCAGCTACGGATTCCGACCTGGGCGAAGTGCCCATGATGCAATGGACGCGCTCTGCGTCGGAATCCAGAGCAAGAAGGTGAGCTTCATTCTGGACGCCGACATCCGGTCGTTCTTCGACGAGATCAGTCAGGAATGGCTGATCCGCTTCCTGGAGCACCGGGTCGGCGACCGGCGCATCATCCGCCTGATCCAGAAATGGCTGAAGGCAGGCATTCTCGAAGACGGGGTCGTCACGATCAGTGACAGGGGGACAGGGCAGGGCTCGGTGATCTCACCGCTGCTCGCCAACATCTACCTGCACTACGCCCTCGACCTCTGGGCCGCGCGCTGGCGACAGCGCGAGGCCACGGGCGACATTATCATCGTGCGCTACGCCGATGATTTTATCATTGGCTTCCAGTACGAGAGCGACGCCCGGCTCTTTCGAGATGAGATGCGCGAGCGGTTGGGGAAGTTTGCATTGTCGCTGCATCCGGAGAAGACCCGGTTGATCGAGTTCGGGCGCTTTGCGGCGGAGCGCCGCAAGCGGCGTGGGCTCGGCAAACCGGAAACCTTCAACTTTCTGGGCTTCACCTTCATCTGCGGCAAAACTCGTGCGGGGAAATTCCAGATCAAACGGAAGACCCGAGCGGACCGCATGCGGGCGAAGCTGCGGGAAATCAAGGCGGTGTTGCGACGGCGCATGCACCGGCCGATCCCCGAACAAGGGAAATGGCTAGGGCGGGTCGTCCGCGGCTACTTCAATTACCATGCTGTGCCGACCAATGCGCATGCACTGGGCGTCTTCCGGCACCATGTCACAGACCTCTGGCGGCGCACGCTGCAGCGTCGTAGCCAGAAGGATGGGATCACATGGACACGGATGACGCAGCTGGTGGATGCCTTCCTCCCCAAACCAATCATCCTCTATCCTTGGCCGAGCGACCGCTTCGCCGTCACACATCCAAGGTGGGAGCCGTATGCGGGAAAGCCGCCCGTACGGTTCTGTGCGGGGGGCTCCCTACCGCGACCCCTACCGCGTTGCGGCAAGAGACAAGTTCGGCCCTTCTTGCTAGAAGGTGCCCGATGACCATTTCCCTGCACCCCGATACGCCCCAAGGCCGATCGGAAGCCCGGTCCGAAGCCCGTTCGGAGGGCCATGCGATGGCGGCGTCGCCGGCCGCTGCCGCGGTGCTGGCAAAGGCTGGGCCGTCGGGGCAGGCCAGGAGCCGGCTGTTCATCAAATATGTCGCGCTGTTCGTTGCCGTGGTCGCCGTGGCGCTGCTCTCGAACGGCATCTTCGAGGTCATCTTCTACTACCGGGAGCACAAGGCTGCCCTGATCCGCATCCAGCATGAACAGGCGGTGGCGGCGGCCGCCAAGATCAGCCAGTTCGTCAAGGAGATCGAGAGCCAGCTCGGCTGGACCACCCAGCTGCCCTGGTCGGCCGGCTCGATCGAGCAGCGCCGCTTCGACGCGCTCCGCCTGTTGCGCCAGGTGCCTGCCATCACCGAGCTTGCCCAGGTCGATTCCAGCGGCAGGGAACGCCTGCGGGTGTCGCGGCTTGCCATGGATGTGATCGACAGCGGCATCGACCTGTCGAACGATCCGAAATTCACCGAGGCGGTCGCGCACAAGGTGTATTACGGCCCGGTCTATTTCCGGAGGGAGTCCGAGCCCTACATGACCCTCGCGCTCGCCGGCACCCGCAAGGACGCGGGCGTCAGCATCGCCGAGGTCAACCTCAAGCTGATCTGGGACGTGGTCTCGCAGATCAAGGTCGGCGAGCACGGTCGTGCCTATGTGGTTGACCGGCGGGGACAGCTGATTGCCCATCCCGACATCAGCCTCGTGTTGCGCAATACCGACATGTCCAAGCTGGTGCAGGTCAAGGCGGCGCTGGCCGGGGAAGTCATGTCCGACGAGTTGCAGGGCGCGCCGAACATCCAGGGCCAGAAGGTCCTGACCGCCTCCGCGCCGATTCCACCGCTGCGCTGGACCATGTTCGTGGAGATGCCCGTCGAGGAGGCCTATGCCTCGCTCTACGCAGCGCTGCAGCGGCTCGCCATCGTGCTGCTTGCGGCCTCGATCTTCGCGGTGCTCGCCGGAATCTTCCTGGCCCGCCGGATGGTCGGGCCGATCCAGGCACTCCGCGCAGGCGCTGCGCGGATCGGCGGCGGCGATTTCTCCCAGCGCATCTCGATCAAGACCGGCGACGAGCTCGAAGGCCTTGCCAACCAGTTCAACGACATGGGCGCGCGGCTGCAGGAATCCTATGCCGACCTGGAAAAGAAGGTGGAGAGCCGCACGGCGGAGCTGTCGCAGTCGCTCGATGATTTGCGCACAGCGCAGGACCGTCTGATTCAGACCGAGAAGCTTGCTTCCCTTGGCCAGCTGACCGCCGGTATCGCGCATGAGATCAAGAACCCGCTCAATTTCGTCAACAATTTCTCGGCACTGTCCGGGGAGCTGATCGACGAATTGAACGAGGTGCTCAAATCGGCCAATCTCGACGCCAAGACGCGAGAGGAGATCGACGAACTCACGCATATGCTGAAGGGTAACCTCGAGAAAGTCGTGCAGCATGGCAAGCGTGCCGATTCCATTGTCAAGAACATGCTGTTGCATTCGCGCGAGGGCAGCGGCGAGCATCGCCCCGCGGACATTAACGCCATTGTCGAAGAGAGCCTCAACCTCGCTTATCATGGGGCGCGGGCGGAAAAGGCCGGCTTCAACATCACGCTCAAGCGCGAACTCGATCCCGCGGCCGGCATGGTCGATCTCTATCCGCAGGAGATCACCCGGGTGCTGCTGAACCTGATCTCGAATGGCTTCTATGCCGCGACCAAGCGCAACCAGGCGGGAGAACAGGGTTTTGAGCCGACGCTCGGCGCATCGACCAAGAACCTCGGCAACAGGGTGGAGATCCGTATTCGCGACAACGGCACGGGTATTCCGCCCGAGGTGAAGGAGAAGATGTTCAATCCCTTCTTCACCACCAAGCCGGCCGGCGAGGGCACGGGGCTCGGTCTGTCGATGAGCCACGACATCGTGGTGAAACAGCACGGCGGCACGATCGACGTCGACACCAGGCCGGGTGCCTTCACCGAGTTCATCATCACCCTGCCGCGCAAGCTCGCGGCACAAACGATCACTGGAGGCGGGCAGGCGGCATGACGGCGACGATCCTGTTTGTTGACGATGAGCCTGATCTCGAGGCGTTGGTGCTGCAGAAGTTCCGCAAGCGCATCCGCGACGGCGCAGTCACCTTCATGTTCGCGCATGACGGCCTCGAGGCCCTGCAGTCGCTCGAGGCGCATCCGCATGTTGATTTGGTGGTCTCCGACATCAATATGCCGCGGATGGACGGCCTGTCGCTGCTTGCCAAGCTGCAGGAAGCCGAGGACAAGAAGTCGACCATCATCGTCTCCGCGTATGGCGACATGAGCAACATCCGCACCGCCATGAACCGCGGCGCGTTCGACTTCCTCACCAAGCCGATCGATTTCGCCGATCTCGAGACCACCATCGACAAGACCATCCGCCATGTCGAGATGTTGCGCGAGGCGCGGCGCCGGCAGGCCGAAGCCGAGCGGGCGCATGCGTCGCTGTCGCGCTATTTCTCGCCGCAGATCGCCAGCCGTCTGGCCTGCGCGGGCGGCGATGGTGACGGCATGGAGGTGCAGTGGCGCGATGTCGCGACAATCTTCACCGATATCACCGGTTTCACCTCACTGGTCGAGAGCGCGAAGCCGGAGGTGCTGGGCGCGCTCCTCAACGAATACGTGGGCGGCATGACCGACGTCGTGTTCGCCCATGAAGGCACGGTCGCCAAGATCATCGGGGATGCCATCCAGGTGCTGTTCAATGCGCCCGGCGACCAGCCGGATTTTGCGTCGCGTGCGGTCGCCTGCGCGCATGATCTCGATTCCTGGGCGCAGGACTTTCGCAAGCGCTGGCAACCGAAGGGCGTCAGTTTCGGCGCCACCCGCATCGGCGTCCATGCGGGACCTGCGCTGGTCGGCAATTTCGGCGGCGGACGGTTCTTCGACTACACCGCCTATGGCGACACCATCAACACGGCGGCGCGGCTTGAAGCCGCGAACAAGTTTCTGGGCACGCGCATCTGCGTCAGTGCGGCGATCGCAGCCAGCGTGCCGGATTTCCAGGGCCGCCCGGTCGGCGACCTGATGCTGCGCGGCCGCAGCGAGCCGTTGCGCGCCTTCGAGCCGCTGCAGCCTGCCGACTTTCAGGCGCCGGCTATCGCACAATATTCCGAAGCGTTCGCCAGGCTGGAGGCCGGCGATATCACCGCCATGCCGGCCTTTGCCGCCCTGGTCGGATCGCACTCGGACGATCCGCTCGCCGGGTTTCACCTCAGGCGATTGTTGAATGGCGCCAAGGGCGTCCGCATGCAGCTGGAATAGAATACGAGGAGAAGAATGGTCAGCGCCTTCGCAGCCGGCAACTACCGCTTCATTCCCGCCGTGTTTCAATATTCGAGCGGCGCCGCCGCCGACGAGGGCTTCGAGATCGAGCGTGTGCGCTTCGATAGCCTGGTGCCGCTGGCGGACGGCTTTGCGCGAATCGCGAGCTATATCCAGGCCGCGGGCCGGCCGCTCACATCCTTTTGCGGGTGCGAGCTGCGCTCGCCGGCCGCCTTCACCGACGAGGGCTTTCGCGCCTTCAACCTGCATTATGTGAAGACGCTGGCCGAATGGGGCATCTATGACGGCACGACCAATCCGGTGGCACGCAGCAATGTCTGCCCCGAGATCGATCCGCCGGCCGAGCCGTCGTTCTACGCCTTCTCCTTCACCCGGCCGAGCCAGATCACGTCGCCGAGCTTTGTCATTGCCGGCGGCGCCGAGGCTCGTGAGGGCACCGGCCCCTATGCCGAGCGCATCGTTCGCTATCGCGATCTGTCGCCTGACGGAATCAGGGACAAGGTCCGGTTCACCGCAGGTGCAATGGAGCAGCGCCTTGCCGCGTTTGGCTTTGGCTGGACGGACACGACCGGCGTGCAGGCCTATTCCATCCGCGATTTCCATCCCGTGCTCGGCGACGAGCTCGTCCGCCGGGGGGCCGCGCGCTCAGGCCTGACCTGGCACTTCGCCCGCCCGCCGGTGATCGACCTGGAATACGAGATGGATTGCCGCCGCGTGTTGCGGGAGGTGGTGATTTGATTATTCTCGCATCCGCACTGCTTGTTCCGTCATCCTGAGGCGCGAGCGCCAGCGAGCCTCGAAGGATGCACGGCCCCGCTGCCGCCACTCGGGCCGTCGCCCTTCGAGGCCGCCGCTTCGCGACGGCACCTCAGGATGACGGTGCGAGAGTTGTGCTCGCGGCGATTTTATCTCTCGCGCGGGTCAAGCGCGTCGCGCAGGCCGTCGCCGACCAGGTTGAGCGATAGCACGACGAGGAAGATGGCCAAACCCGGCCAGATCGCCATCCATGGCGCATTGGTGAGGAAGCGTTGCGCGGCGTTGAGCATGCTGCCCCAGGACGGCGCGGGCGGCTGCTGGCCCAACCCGAGGAAGGACAGGGCGGCTTCGGCAATGATCGCTGCCGCAATCGACAGCGTCGCCTGCACCAGCAGCGCGGGCAGGATGTTCGGCAGGATGTGCACCAGCGCTATCCGCCACGGCGGATTGCCGATCGAGCGCGCCGCCTCGACATAGTCCTCGACCTTGACGCCCATCACCTGCGCGCGGGTCAGGCGAATGAACACCGGCGTCGCGGAGACGCCGATCGCGATCATGGCATTACCGAGGCTCGGCCCCAGGAATGCGGCGAGCGCGATCGCCAGGATCAGGAACGGACAGGCCAGCATGGCATCGGTCATGCGGCTGATCAGCGCGTCGACAAGGCCGCCACGGTAACCGGCGAGCAGGCCGAGCGGCACGCCGATCGACATCGCAAGGGTGACCGAGATCAGGCCGGCAAGCAGCGAGGCGCGCGCGCCATAGATGACGCGGGCGAGAACGTCGCGGCCGAGTTCGTCGGTGCCGAACCAGTGCAGCGCGGACGGCGGCTTGCGCACCAGCGACCAGCTGGTCGCGATGGCATCGTAAGGCGAGATCAGCGGCGCAAAAACCGCCAGCGCGATAAAGAGCGAGAGCACGGCAAGGCCAATCACCGCGCCCTTGCGCTTGATCAGCCGCCGTAGCGCGCGGCGTGCCGGGCTCTCGAGCACCTCCTCGGCACCGGCGGCGGCAATCGCGGGGAGGGCGGCGTCGCTCATGCGCCTATCCCCTCAGCCGCGGATTGACGAGGATGTAGGCGATGTCGGCGATCAGGTTCAGTGTGATGTAGATCGTCGCCGTCACCAGCACCACGCCTTGCACCACCGCATAGTCGCGGTTGAACACGGCATCCACGATCAGCTTGCCAAAGCCGGGAATGGTGAAGATCTGCTCGGTCAGCACCGCGCCAGATAACAGCGTCCCGAGCTCGAGCGCGCCCAGCGTGATCACCGGTGTCAGCGCATTGCGCATAGCGTGCTTCAGGATGACCGAACGCTCCGAGAGCCCCTTGGCGCGCGCCGTGCGCACGTAATCACTTTCCAACACCTGCAGCATGGCGCTGCGGGTATGCCGCATCAGAATCGCCGCGATCGCATTGCCGAGCACGAAGGCGGGCATGATGGTGGACGCGAGGCTTGCGCGCCAGTTCTCGGTCAACGGCACGAAGCCGGAAGCCGGCAGCCAGCCGAGCTTGATGGAGAAGAAGAAGATCAGCATGATGCCGAGCCAGAAGTTCGGCGTAGAAATGCCCCAGAGGGCGAACAGGTTGGCGCCATAGTCCCAGGCGGTACCTTTCTTCACCGCGGAAATGATCCCCGCGGGGATGCCGATCAGGAACGCGATCACAATCGCCATCGCCGCAAGCTGCAGGGTAACCGGCAGCTTTTGCGCGATCAGGTCGCGCACCGGAACCTTGATACGCAGCGACTCCCCAAAATCGCCCGAGAGGACTCCCTTGATCCAATAGACATATTGCACCGGGATCGGCCGATCGAGCCGGTATTGCTTCCGGATCTGCGCGATCACCGCCGGGTCGTGCTCTTCGCCCGCCATCACCAGCGCAGGATCGCCGGGCAACAGGTGCTGCAAGGAGAAGATCAGCAGCGACACGAAAAACAGCGTCGGGATCAGCTGCGCGATGCGGCGGGCGAGAAAATTCAGCATGGCGCGCTCAAGTCTCCACGCGCCGGGGCGAGGCCGGCCATGCTCATTTCAGCTTCAGCCCGACCACACGCACGAGGCCATCGGGCATCTGCTTGTAGCCTTCGAGCTTCCTGGTGTGCGCGATCAGGATGCCGCGGTGATAGATATAGAGGATCGGCTCGTCCTGCAGCACGAGCCCGGTCAGCTTTTCATACAGCGCCTTGCGCTGGGCCATGTCGGTGATGCGCCGCGCATCTTCGAGCACCTTGTCGGCCTCGGCGTTGCTCCAGGCGCTGTAATTCTGCGGTGCATTGGAGTGGAGGAAAATGTAGCTGTTGCCGTCAGGGTCGATGCGGCCGCTCCAGTTCAGCATATAGGCCTGGTACTCGCCGGCCTCGGCCTGCTTCAGCGAGGTCGCGAATTCGGTGACCCTGATCTTCAGGTCGAATCCGGCCTCTGCCGCCATCGACTGGATCACCTGTGCGGCGGCCTCCACTTCGGGATTTTTCGGCACCATGAAATCGACGCTGACCGGCGGTGTGACGCCGGCCTCTTTCAGAAGCGCCTTGGCCTTCTCGACGTCGCGGCCCGGAACCGGGAACGCCTTCTGGTAATAGGGATGGTCGGGGCTGACCCATTGATTGCCGGGGACGAACTCGCCGTTGAACACCACCTGGTTCAGCGCCTCGCGATCGATCGACAGATCGAGCGCCTGCCGCACCTTGGCCGACTGGCTGAGCGCGCCCTTGGCCTTGTCATTGCCGATGTTGAGCGTGATGCCCTGGTAGCCGAGTTCGTTGGCCTTTGACAGCGTCAGGTTGGGATCGGCGCGCACATCCTTGATGTCGGTCGCAAGCACCCGCTCGATCAGATCGAGCCCGCCGGATTTGAGATTGGCCAGGCGGACCGTGGGATCGACGATTGGCAGATACACAATGTGGCCGATGAAGATGTTGTCCTTGTTCCAGTAGTCGTTGAACTTCTCGAGCACGATGCGGTCCTGCTGCACGCGCTCGACGAATTTGTAGGGGCCGGCGCAGACCGGATGCAGGCCGAACTTGTCGCCCTCGGCTTTCGCGGCCTTGGGCGACACCATCATGCCGGCGCGATCGGTGAGCTGGGCGATCAGCGGCGAGAACGGTGCCTTCAGCACCAGCTTGATAGTGAGGGGATCGATGACACTGACATGGTCGAGCGAGGCCAGCTCCGGCTTGCGGAACGAGCCCTGCATGGTCAGATGCCGCTCCAGCGAGAACTTGGCGGCCTCTGCATCGAGCGGCTCGCCATCCTGGAACTTGACGCCGGGCCGCAGCTTGATGGTGACTTCCTTGCCATCTGCGGAGGTCTCATGCGACAGCGCAAGCTGCGGCACGATATTGAGCTTGTCGTCGATATCGAACAGCTTGTCGCAGAGGGCGGCAAAGACGATGCGCCCGACATAGGTGCGCGCCAATGTGGGATCGAGGATGTCGGGATCCTCGGCAAGGCCGATGCGCAGCGTAGTCTGCGCCTGCGCGGCCGCGTTCAGCGAAAACAACAGAGCTGCCAATACCGGCACCAAACGCCACATCTTCATCGATCTCATCCCTGTCTCAACCCGCTGGCCTGCTTGCGCCGACTATATCAACACCATCCCGCGCCGGTCCTTCCGCCGAAAGGCTGAAAGCGGCGACGAGCTTCTCCAATGCCGGCGAGAAGCCGCCGTCGTGCGGCACGATCGCATCGGCCGGCGGCAGTTCCGCGACGCGATGGCAGGCGGTCGCGTGACCCGTCCTGTCGGGGATCAAGGCTGGAGCCTCGGCACGGCAGCGATCGATCGCGTACGCGCACCGGGTATGGAAACGGCAGCCCGCCGGCGGATTGAGCGCGCTCGGCAGCTCGCCCTGCAGCACGATACGGCTCCGCCTGGCCTGTGGCCGGGGGACGGGAATCGCCGAAAGCAGCGCCCGCGTGTAAGGGTGGCGTGGCGCGGCGAACAGCGTCTCGGTCGCGGCAGTTTCGACGATCTGGCCGAGATTCATGACCGCGACCCGGTCGGCGATATGCTTGACCACCGCGAGGTCGTGGGAGACGAAAATATAGGCGAGGCCAAGCCGCTGCTGCAGGTCGCGCAGCAGGTTCAATATCTGCGAGCGGATGGAGACGTCGAGCGCCGACACCGGCTCGTCGCAGATGATCAGCTTCGGCTCGACCGCGAGCGCGCGCGCAATGGCGATGCGCTGGCGCTGACCGCCGGAGAACTCGTGCGGGTAACGCCGCGCCACACGCGGCTCGAGCCCGACCATGCGCAGGATCTTCTCGACCCGCTCGCGACGTGCGGGGGCCGGCACCAGATCATGCAGCGCCAGCGGCTCGGCCAGGATCTGCCCGACGGTCATGCGCGGATTGAGCGAGGCATAGGGATCCTGGAAAATCAGCTGGGCCTTGCGGCGGAACGCGCGTAGCTCCGCTGCATCGAGCGCGAGCAGATCGCGGCCTTCGAAGCGGATGGCGCCCGCGTCCGGCTCGATCAGGCGCAGCACCAGCCGGCTCACGGTCGACTTGCCGCAGCCGGATTCGCCGACCAGCGCCAGCGTCTCGCCTGGCTTCACGGAAAAGCTCACGCTTTCGACCGCGCGCACGAAGGCGGTCGGCCGGCCGAACAGCGAGCGCGCGGCCGGGAAGTGCTTTACGAGGCCTTCGGCTTCGAGCAGCGCGGTCACGACACCAGCCTTTCCAGCGGCGCCTTGATGCAGCGCGATGCGTGGCCGGCGCTGACCTCGACCAGCGGCGGCGGTGCCTTGGTGCAGATATCACTGACAAAGGGGCAGCGGGCCGCAAAGCGGCAGCCCACTGGCGGCTTGGTCATGTTCGGCACCATGCCTTCGATGGTGGCGAGATGATCGGTGCGGCGGTCGAGCCGCGGGATCGAGCCGAGCAGGCCGACAGTGTAGGGATGCTGGGGCGAGGCGAATAATTCGTCGACGGCTGCGCGCTCGACGATCTCGCCGGCATACATCACCGCGACCTCGTCGCAGACCTCGGCGACCACGCCGAGGTCATGCGTGATCAGGATGATCGCCGCACCGCTGGTGGCCTTCAGCTCGCGCATCAGGTCGAGCACCTGCGCCTGCAGGGTCACGTCGAGCGCGGTGGTCGGCTCGTCCGCGATCAGAAGGCGCGGATCGCAGGCGAGCGCCATCGCGATCATCACCCGCTGGCGCATGCCGCCCGAGAGCTTGTGTGGATAATCGTCGATGCGCTTTTCGGGCGAGGGGATGTGGACCCGGCGCAGCAGCGCGATGGCGCGCTCGCGTGCCGACCGCCGTGAGCCGCCGCGGTGGCGCAGGATGGTCTCGATGATCTGGTCGCCAATGGTGAAGCTCGGATTGAGTGAGGTCATCGGCTCCTGGAAGATCATCGCGAGCCGGTTGCCGCGGAGGTCTCGCAGCGCCTCGTCCGGCGCCTGCAACAAATCAAAGCCGTCGAAGCGGATTGCGCCCGACACGTCCGCCGATCGCTTCGGCAGCAGTCCCATGATGGCGAGCGAGGTGACACTCTTGCCGCAGCCGGACTCACCGACCAGGCCCAGCGTCGCGCCCGGTGCAAGCTTGAGGTCGAGCGCGTCGACGGCATGGGTCGTGCGGCCGTCATCGCCATGGAAGAGGACGCGCAGGCCTTCGATCTCGATCAGGGGGCTCGCCGTCATTGCTCGCTCGCACGCGCCGCTTCGACGCTGGCCTCGATGACCGCGCGATCGGTGATCCCGGCAGGATTGGCGCGGGAGGGGAGGACCTTGCGAAAATGGGCCCAGCGCTCGCGGCTGACCTGCTCCAGCCGTTCCAGCTCGGTCAGCGGATCGGGATGGTCGTCGACGCGCAGGTCAAGCGCCGGCCAGTCCTCGGTGTCATGGATCAGGAGTGCCGCCGATTGCTTGCCGCGCTTGTCCCCGCCGGCCGCTTCGCCGGCGCGCATGGCAGCGAGCAGCCGCCGCGGAAACGGCAGGTGCGCATTCGTGACGAATGCCTTCGCCGTCTCGTCCAGCACTCCAGCGCCCGCCAGCATATTGCCGGCGATCGAAAAGCCGTCGCCCTGAACATGCCCGCACCAGTCGATGCACGCCGGTCCGGTATGGGCGGCGATCCGCCCCGATGCATCCATAATGTGCAGCTGACGTGTCTCGGCACCCCTGTCAGCCGCGATCAGTTCATTGAGAATGTCGTACGGATGTCTGCCCTCGCGCAGCAACTTCAAGCCATCGATGCCGTAATAGGGATTGACCAGCGCCTGGGTTGCGATGCCGCCAATGCCGGGCGCGATATGAGGCACCAGAGCGCCGACCGCGAAGAACTTTGTAGCGACGGCGATGCCGATCTGGCCCGTAGCAGTATCTTTCGCGATAATCGACCAGGTCATCCCGCTATGATCCGTCAGCGTCTCTGTCAGCGCCCTGCAGCGTAGCCCTGCATTCCGCGCGGGTTGGCGGCGGCGCGGCGGCGGCGGCCCACCCGCGATGCCGCGGTGAGGCGGCCTTCGGACCAGTCCGGGCCGATCTCCACAACATGGCCGCGCCGCTTCAGCTCATCGATGGTTGCCTTCGGCACGCGATTTTCCAGCACAAGCACGCCGGGGCGCGCAGTGCGAGGCCAGAACGAGATCGGAAAATGTTCGGAGTGCCAGGCCGGCGCGTCGATCGCCTCCTGCAGGTTCATGTTCGCATGCACATGGCGCAGGAAGAATTGCGTGATCCACTGATCCTGCTGGTCGCCGCCGGGCGAGCCCCAGGCAAGGTACGGCTCGCCGTCGCGCAGCGCCATCGAGGGCGACAGGGTGGTGCGCGGGCGCTTGCCTGGCGCGAGTGCGGCCGGGTGGTTCTCCTCCAGCCAGAACATCTGCGCGCGGCTGCCAAGGCAGAAGCCGAGCTCGGGGATCACCGGAGAGGATTGCAGCCATCCGCCGGAGGGCGTCGCCGAGATCATGTTGCCGGCGGTGTCGATGATATCGAAATGCACGGTGTCGCCGCGCACCTCACCAAAGCGCCCCACCGTAGGCTCTCCCGCGCCCATCGCGCCGACCGCCTCGCGATGTCCTTCGGCACGGCGCAGCTTCACCACCGAGCCGAAACCTTCCAGGGAGCCCGGAATGAACTCGAGCGAAGCCTTGTCCGAGATCAGCTTGCGCCGCGCGTCATTGTAGGCGTCGGACAGCAGCGTTGCGATCGGGATGTCCGTGAAATTGGGATCGCCGTAAAACGTCTCGCGGTCGGCATAGGCGAGTTTTGCGCACTCGACCTGAAGATGGATGAAGTCGGGACCCGTCGGGTCGAGCCCATCGAGCTGAAAACCCTTGAGCAGCGCGAGCTGCTGCAGCATCACCGGGCCCTGGCTCCAGACGCCGGCCTTGCACACCGTGTAGCGGCCGTAATCGTAGGTCAGCGGCGCCTCGACGGTCGGCTGCCAGGGCGCCATGTCGTCGGCGGAGAGCACACCCTTATGCGGCGAGCCGGAAACGTCCATCACCTCCTGCGTCCGACAGAACTTGTCGATCGCTTCGGCAACAAAACCCTTGGACCACGCCGCGCGCGCCCGCTCGATCTGGGCGACGCGATCGCCGCCTGCGCTCTCGGCCTCATTCAGGATGCGGGTGTAGGTCTCGGCGAGCTGCTTGTTAGTGAAGATGGTGCCGGGTTTCGGAACTTCGTTGTTGGGCAGATAGACCGCAGCCGATGTCGGCCAGTGCTTGCGGAACAATTGCTCGACGGTCTGGATGGTGGCACAGGCGCGCTCGACCAGCGGATAGCCGTCGCGGGCATAGGCAATGGCCGGCTCCAGCACGTCGCGCAGCCGCAGGGTGCCGTAGTCACGGAGCAGCAGCATCCAGGTTTCGAACGTGCCGGGCACGCAGGCGGCGAGCAGCCCGGTGCCGGGCACCATCTCCAGTCCCTCGTTCTTGTAGTGAGCGATGGTGGCGCGCGCCGGCGCCGGACCCTGGCCGCAAATGACCTCGGTGCGGCCACGGTTCACGTCGTGGACGATGATCGGCACGTCGCCGCCGGGACCATTGAGATGCGGCTCGACCACCTGCAGGGTAAAGGCGGTTGCGACGCCCGCGTCGAAGGCGTTGCCGCCCTTTTCCAAGGTGGCCATGCCGACGGCGGTCGCGATCCAGTGGGTCGAGGTCACAACCCCGAACGTGCCCTCGATTTCGGGCCGGGTCGTGAACGGATCGGGATTGATCTTACTGGCCATGACGTATCCGTTATTTGGTATGCAACGCGAATGGAGCGCACTTGATCACAGCGGTGGCCGGCTGCCAACAGGCGCTGCCGCATGCCGTCCTCGCATCTGCGCGATCACGCGGGGGCGGGCGCGGTGTTGACGGCGTGGCAGGCGACGCCGTCGATCAGCTCCGGCGCCTCCTTGTGGCAAAGATCGAACGCCAGCGGGCAGCGGGGGTTGAAGGCGCAGCCCTTCGGCGGATTGATCGGATTGGGGATCTCGCCCTTGACCGGAATGCGCTGGCGGCCGGACATCGCGAGGTCCGGGACCGCGCCGAGCAGCATCCGGGTGTAGGGCATGCGCGGACGGCTGAACAGCTCGCGCCCGTCGGCGATCTCGACAATGCGGCCGAGATACATCACGCCGATCCGGCTCGCCATGTGCCGGACCACAGCCAGGTTGTGGCTGATGAAGAGGTAGGTCAGCCCAAACTTGTCCTGCAAATCGCGCATCAGGTTAAGGATCTGCGCCTGCACCGAGACGTCGAGCGCCGAGGTCGGCTCATCGCAGACGATGAACTCGGCTTCCGACGATAGCGCGCGCGCAATCGCGATGCGCTGCCTCTGGCCGCCGGAGAATTCATGCGGGAATTTCGTCCCATCGTCGGGATGCAGGCCGACCAGGCTCAGGAGTTCGCCGACGCGCTCCTTGATCTGCCGCTCGCCCTGGATCAGGCCGAAGGCGCGGATCGGCTCGGCGATGATGGCGTCGACCCGGAAGCGCGGGTTGAGGCTCGCGTAAGGATCCTGGAACACCATCTGGATGCGTCGGCGCAACAGCTTTCGCGCCTGCGCCTGCCGTGGGCTCGTCATCGACACGCCGTCGATGATCACGTCGCCTGAGCTCGGCGGCAGCAGGCCAACGACCATGCGCGCGACGGTTGTCTTGCCCGAGCCGGATTCGCCGACCAGGGCAAAGGTTTCGCCCTTCCTGATGTCGAAGGAGACGCCGTCGACCGCTTTCAAGTATTCGGGATGGCCGCCTTCGAGCACGCGGTTGAGCCACGGCTTGGAGACATCGAACACACGGCGCAGCTTCTTGATCTCGACAAAGCTCATGCGGCGTTGTCCGTGACCTTGGTATCGTAGAGATGGCAGGCAACGGCCTGCGTGCCATGCGCAAGCGGCTCCGGTCGCTCGACGCGGCAGCGGTCGAAGACTTGGGCGCAGCGCGGGTGGAACGGGCAGCCCGGCGGGATGGCCGACAGCCGCGGCATCGCGCCGGGGATCTGCACCAGTCGGTGGTCCTCGCCTGTGAGCGTCGGGATCGCGCCCATCAGGCCTTTGGCATAGGGGTGAAGCGGGTTCCTGATGACATCCTGCACCGGGCCGATCTCGGCGATGCGCCCCGAATACATCACGGCGACGCGGTCGCAGGTTTCCGCGATCACGCCCATGTCGTGGGTCACCAGCATCACCGCCGTGCCATGGTCGCGGCCGAGCCGCTTGATCAGCCCAATGATCTGCGCCTGCACCGAGACATCGAGCGCGGTGGTCGGCTCATCCGCAATGATCAACTCCGGCTCGGCGCAGATCGCCAGCGCAATGACGACGCGCTGGCGCATGCCGCCGGAGAACTCGTGCGGATAGCCGTCGATGCGCTTGTCCGGCGCGGGAATGCCCACCTCGGCGAGCAGGTCGATGGCGCGCTTGCGCGCAGCCTGCTCGGAGAGTGGCATGTGGGTCCTGATCGTCTCCACGATCTGGTCGCCGATCCGGTACAGCGGATTGAGGCTGGTCAGCGGATCCTGGAAGATCATGCCGATCCGCTTGCCCCGAACCTTGCGCATCTCCTCCGGCGGCAAATTGTCGATGCGCCGTCCGGACAGGCGGATCTCCCCGCCGGCGATCCGTCCGGGCGGATCGATCAGGCCGATCACGGCGGAGCCCGTGACGGATTTGCCGGCGCCCGATTCGCCGACGACGCCCAGCACCTCGCCCTTGGCAATATCGAAGGATACGCCGTCGATGGCGCGCAGCGTCTGGCGGCGGGTCTGAAACTCGACCCGCAGGTTATGGACGGAAAGCACAGGCTCGGTCATGCGTCACCTGAGCTTTGGATTGAGCGCGTCGCGCAGCCAATCGCCGAGCAGATTGATGGAGAGGATCAGCGCTGCCAGTGCGATGCCGGGGAAAGCGACGATCCACCATTCGCCCGCGAACAGATAGTTGTTGCCGATCCGGATCAGGGTGCCGAGCGACGGCATGGTGTCGGGCATGCCGGAGCCGAGGAAGGACAGCGTCGCTTCCGTGATGATGGCGAGCGCCAGATTGATGGTGGCGATCACCATGATCGGGCCCATGGTGTTGGGCAACACGTGGCGCAGCATGATCACCGGGGCCGGCAGGCCGATCAATTGGGCTGCGGCGACATAATCCTTGTTCTTCTCAACCAGGACCGAGCCGCGCACCGTGCGTGCATATTGCACCCAGAAGCTCAGGCCGATCGCGAGCACCAGCACGCCCAGCATGCTCGCCGCATCGAGCCGGTTGCCAAGCACCGATTTGGCGATGCCGTTCACCAGCAGCGCGATCAGGATGGCGGGAAAGGTGAGCTGAACGTCGGCCACGCGCATGATGAGGCTGTCGACCGCGCCCCCGACATATCCTGCGATCAGCCCGAGCAGAATGCCAAGTGCGCCCGAAAAGGCAACCCCGAGCAGGCCCACCATCAGCGAGATGCGCAGGCCGTAGAGGATTGCGGACAGTACGTCGCGACCCTGCTCGTCGGTGCCGAGCAGGAACGGGCTCTGTCCGTCGGCGGTCCAGAGCGGAGCGATACGCGAGTTCATCAGCTGCAGCTGCGCCGGGTCGAACGGGTTTTGCACCGCGACCAGCGGTGCAAAGATCGCTACCAGGAAAAACAACAGCGTCACGGCGGCCGCAAGCATCGTCAGCTTGGAGCGGCGGAATGAATAGAACAGATCGCTCTCGAAAACGCGCGTCAGGACACTCGTGGTCGCACGGTCTGCGGCGGTTTCGGCTTTGTGTGGGACGACGGCGTCGCTCATGCGTCAGGCCGCACGGCTGATGGTCGCGCGCAGGCGCGGATCGACGATGGTGTAGAGGATATCAACCACCAGGTTGATTGTGACGAAAATCAGGGAGACCATCAGCAGATACGCGGCCATGATCGGGATGTCGACATTTTGCACGGCTTGGATGAATAACAGACCCATCCCGGGCCATTGGAACACGGTTTCAGTGATGATCGCGAATGCAATTACCGAGCCAAACTGCAGGCCGGTGACGGTGATGACGGGAACAAGCGTGTTCTTCAGCGCGTGGCCGAAATGGATCGCACGCGTGGTCAGGCCGCGCGCGCGGGCGAAGCGGATATAATCGGTCCGCAGCACCTCGAGCATCTCGGCACGCACCAGCCGCATGATCAGCGTCATCTGGAACAATCCCAGCGTGATCGAGGGCATGATGAGCGCCTTCAGGCCCGAGAGCGTTAACAGCCCGGTGCTCCACCAGCCGATCTTGACGACCTCGCCGCGGCCGAAGGAGGGCAGCCAGCCCAGCGTGACCGAGAACAAATAGATCAGGAGGATGCCGATCAGGAAGGTCGGTAATGAGATGCCGATCAGGGAAATCGCCTGGAAAGCCTTTGCGAGAACAGAGTCGCGGCGGAGCGCCGAATAGACGCCCATCAGGATGCCGAACACCATCGCGAGGATGGTGGCGCAGGTGGCAAGCTCCAGCGTCGCCGGCATCCGCTCCTTCAACAGGTCGGCCACCGGCAGGCGGAATTGATAGGAGACGCCGAACTTGAACTGCAGCGCATTGGTGAAATAGCGAGCGAACTGCACCAGCACCGGATCATTGAGCCCGAGCTCTTGCCGGATCGCGGCGCGCTGCGCGGCCGAGGTGTCGATCGAGACCATCTGGTTCACGGGATCGCCGGCAAAGCGGAACATCGAGAAAGCGATGATCCCGACCGCGATCATGACGGCGACGGCCTGGATGGCCCGGCGAAGCGTGAAAGCGAGCATCTTTTCCTTTCACCTTCCTGTAGGCGCGGCCGCACCGCGCTGCCAGAAACGACAAGTCCCGGAAGCCAGTGCTTCCGGGACTTCCAAAGACGGGATCACTTACTCTTCCTGTTTGGTCGCCCAGTAGAGCAGGACCTGGTTGTCCGCGCGCTGGGTCAATTTGACTTTCTTCGAGACGCCCCAGGACAGCGCCTGCTGGTGCAGCGGGATATAGGCCCAGTCCTTGATCGAAATCTCGAACGCCTGCTTGATCATCTGGTCGCGCTTTGACGTGTCGTTCTCGACCAGGATCTTGTCGGTCAGCGCATCAAGATCCTTGTTGCAATAGCCGCCAAGATTGGCCTCGCCGCGCGTGGAGTCCTTCGGGTCGTTGCGGCAGCCCAGGATATCGTGGAGCACGTTATGCGAATCCTGCGTGGCCGGCGTCCAGCCGAGCAGGAAGAACGAGGTGTTGTAGCCGCCGGGCTTCAAGACCTTGGCGAAGAACTGCGCCTTGGGCTGCGCCAGCAGATCGACCTTGACCCCGATCCGCGCCAGCATGCCGACCACGGCCTGGCAGATCGCGGCGTCGTTGACATAGCGATCGTTCGGACAGTCCAGCGTGACCTCGAATCCGTCCGCGTAGCCGGCCTCGGCAAGGAGCTTCTTGGCGCCGTCGATATCGACCTTCGGCCGTGTGAAATCCTTCGACAGCGCGAAAAGCTGCGGCGCGATCATCAGCGCCGACGGCGTTGACAGGCCGCGCATCACCCGATTCTTGATCAGGTCTACGTCGATCGCCTTGTAAAAGGCCTCGCGGACGCGAACGTCCTTGAACGGGTTCTTGCCCTTGACGTTGGAATAGAGCAGCTCGTCGCGCGACTCGTCCATGCCGAGGAAAATGGTGCGCAGCTCGGGCCCGTTCAGGACGGTGGCGACGCCGCTCGAATTCACCCGCTGGATATCCTGGATCGGAACCGGCTCGATGACGTCGACCTCGCCTGACAGCAGCGCCGCGACGCGGGTCGCATCGGAGGCGATCGGGGTAAAGTCGATTTCCTTGAGGTTATGCTCGGGCTTGCCCCACCAGCCGGGAAAGGCCTTGAACACGGTTTTCACGCCGGGCTGGTGGCTCTCGATGGTGAAGGGTCCGGTGCCGTTCTCATGCAGAGCGGCATAACTCGGCGTGGTGGCGGAAGCTGGCGTCGGCGCGACCGCGTCGTGCTCCTGGCACCACTTCTTGTCCATGATGTACCAGCCGTCCCATTGCGAAATCAGGATGGGATTCGGCGAGGACAGCATGACGTCGACGGTGTAATCGTCGACCTTCACGAATTTCGCATCAGCGGGAACGTTGGACAGGAAGTTGGAGCCGCTGGCGCGGACGCGATCGGCCGAGAACAATACGTCATCGGCGGTGAAGGCATCGCCATTGTGGAATTTGACACCCTTGCGAAGGTGAAAGCGCCAATGCAGCGGGTCTAGCGTTTCCCAGCTTTCCGCCAGCGCCGGGATGATCTTCAGATCCTTGTCACGACCGATCAGCCCCTCATAGACATGGGCGTGGTGGGCAATGGTCGTGGTTTCCTTCAGCGTATAGGGATCGAGCGATTTGAGCTCGCCCTGATTGGCATAGCGCAGCACCTGGCTCGACGCCGGCGAGACCGCAAACGCCAAAATAGAGGTGCAAGCCGCAGCAAACAGGTTCTGGCGTAAAGACATTTGTTAACATTCTCCGCGGATGGTGCTGGCCTGACGGTGCTGCTAGCCGAGCGGCAGCGCCCTTGCAAGGATGCTCTTGCAAGATCAACTGCAAGGATCAAGCCATGTTGGATCGAGTTTAGACGTCATGCAAGCGTGGATGTTCCGGCCGACGCGGGTGGGAAGGAGCACACGCCACGACGGGGTTTCAGCCTTGCGTAAGCGGCGCTGCCGCGACATTCGACTTTCGGCGTGCCGTTCGGGTATGCGAGGATGCGGTGCGTCGCAGCATCCCTCAGCTTGCGTCGGGTAGGCGATCGTGTCGATACTGTCAGAGGCCATCACAGCGGGGTCAGAACATGAAGGTTAATATCGAGATAGACTGCACGCCTCTGGAGGCCCGGCAATTTTTCGGACTTCCCGATGTTTCGCCGATGCAGACGGCGATGATGGACAAGCTGCAGCAGCAGGTGATGTCAAACATCGACAAGGTGTCGCCGGAAGCCTTGATGCAGAACTGGCTGACCTTCGATCCCAAGCTGGCCGAGCGCTTCCAGGACATGTTCGTGGCCATGGCCGGTCTCGGCGGCAGTCGCCCGAGCGAAAAGAAGAAGTAGGTTCAAGGCCGCAACTTCAACGCCCGGAGCCATTCGTTTCCGCAAGGCTCGGTTCGAGCGCCTGATCGCACGCGGTCCCGGCCAATTTGCCATTGCCTAAGCGGGGGCGGACCATGCACAATCGCCCCCCTCACGAGAAGCGCCGTCAAAAGAGCGCCCGTGACAGTTGCGGGAGGAGGAGCGCATAATGGGTGACGGCAAGAAACTGTCCTCGCTGGACGCGTCGTTTCTTTATCTGGAGACGCCGGAGATGC
>DASREP010000031.1:0-7478 GCA_035652015.1 Bradyrhizobium sp.
CGTCGACAAGCTGTTCCTCGTTAGCGAAACGCGGATTGTCGTTGCCGTGCGGCAAGCGCTGGCGCCGCCCGGTGATCGGCCTGTCCTGCCCCGTGCATCGCCATTTTAACCGACGCCGCCGGCAAATTCCAGCCAGGCCCGCGCGATCTTCCGTGTAACCCGCCCGGTGCGCAGCAAGATTTTCAGCAATTGCGCCGTTCTGTTACTGTGCGTTCATTTGCCCGCCCTCGCCATCGTCTTGTGCTATACCAATTCGAGGTAACCCGCCGCTGTCGCCATGCCGGGCGGCACCTGACGGAGAGCGGCAGGTTTGCCGCACCGATCCCGGACTCCGGCGATTTCCCGACGCACGAAGCCTGTGCCGCGCGCCTCAAAAGCCGACACGGCCGCAAGGCCGCCTTCCGGCACGAAGCCGAGCCGTGCAGGAGACAATGAGCGATCGCCGGACCATCCCGGCAGCGGCCCGGCAGCAGAGCCGGACCGTTATGGCCTCTGCCGGCCTGATGAATCAACCTGGCTGGGGGACTAGGATTCGAACCTAGACTGGCGGATCAGAGCCCGACAGGTGGGGCCGACAGCCGCCGCCCGCAGCCCGATAGCGTCGCCATAACTCTAAGATTTTCTTTACTTTATCCCGACCGGCTCCGACACTGGCCGCCGGGTTTGCGATCTGCGGTGCCGACATGGTGCCGACATGGCGGGATGGGGGGCGCTGTCCGATGCGGGCGAAGATCACCGCGCCGCACGGCGCTGCCGACAGGACGATGACGACATGGAGGATTCCGACAAGTTGCTGACGACCCGCGAGGCCGCTGCGCTGCTGCGGCTGAGCGAGCGCACGATGGAGCGCCACCGGACGGCCGGGACGGGGCCGAAATTCCGCAAATTTTCCAAGGCGATCCGGTATTGCCGGCGCGACATCCTGGAATTCATCGAGGGCGCCGCCCGTGAAAGCACGAGCGAGCCGCCCCCGCCCCGATGACTCGGGCGACAATCCGCATGCGCCGTCGCAGGCGGCGGCCCGAGGCGCCGATTGACTTTTCTTTAATCGCCCGCACTGCGCTAGCTGTGGAAGCTATGAAGGTTGTTCATCCGGGGTAGGACTGGAAAGCTGTGGTTGCCACACCGACCAACTGCAGCCCCACGAGGTCCCGGATGAACGTTCACAAGAATGCGCGCCTGACTTGGCAAGGTCGAGGCGGCGGAGCGCTTGGCCGCGATGCTCGGGATCACGGCCGATGCCTGACAACAGCATGTTTGCGCCGCTCCCGGTCGGCAGAGGCGCTCCAATGCGGCCCGGCGAGGCGGCGCGCCCAAAGCCCGTGCCAATCGTTCCCGTGCCTGACAATGCACCGGAGTGCACGTGGCGGCATCCGACGCACGGCTTCCCGGTGGCGAAATGGCCCTACTTTGACGCTGAGGGACGGCTTGTTGCCTATGCAGCCCGCGTCGAATTCGTCGGCGAGGACGGCAGGCGGCAAAAGGATGTCGTGCCGATCACCTATTGCAGGATCGAGGGACAGCGCTGCGCATGGCGTGCCAGCGCTTTGCCGACGCCGCGCCCGCTCTACCACCTGCCCGAGCTGATCGCCAATCCCGGCACGCCGGTCATTGTCACGGAGGGCGAAAAGAAAGCCGACCTGGTGCCAAGCACGTTCCCCGGCTACCTCGGCACAACGTCCATGGGCGGCGCTGGCGCCGCAAAGCAGTCCGATTGGGCGCCGCTCACCGGTCGCGAGGTGGTCATCTGGCCCGACCACGACGAGCCGGGCCGGCGCTACGCGGAGGACGTGGCAAGGCTCGCAATGGCGGTGGGCGCGGCATCGATTGCGATCGTCAAGGTGCCTGCGGCATGGCCACACGGATGGGATATCGCCGACGCGCCGCCCGAGGACGCTGCGCCGGATGCGCTTGCCGAGCTACTGCAATCCGCGATCCCGTGGACACCAGTGACGCCGACTGAGCCGAGCGTCGATGTCGACAGCATCACTGAGATCATGCGGCTCGCAAGATTGCCGCTGATCGAATACGGCCGCGAACGCAAGGCGGCGGCCCAGCGGCTCGGTTGTCCCGTTGCGATCCTCGACAAAGCCGTTGCGGCTGAGCAAAGCAATGGCGGCCCCGCCGTCGGTCAAGGACGGCCGCTCGATCTGCCCGAACCGCAGCCCTGGCCGCAGCCGGTGGATGGCGTTGCGCTGATCGCCGACCTGGCTGCGGCAATCCGTCGGCACGTCGTACTTGGCATTGCCGAAGCGGGCGCCATAGCGTTGTGGGTCGTCGCCGTGCACGCTTTCGACGCGTGGCCGGTCTTCCCACGGCTGTTCGTCAATTCGCCCGAGAAAGGCTGCGGCAAGAGCACCTTGCTCGACGTGCTGTCGCGCTTGGTCCCGAAGCCGCTCGGTGCGTCGAGCATCACGCCGGCGGCATTGTTCCGCGTGATCGAGGCGGCGCGCCCGACGTTGTTGCTCGACGAAGCCGACAGCTATGCGCGCGACAACGAGGATTTGCGCGGCGTGCTCGATGCCGGCCACCGGCGCGACGGCGCGGTGATCCGGACGGTGGGCGACCATCACGAGCCGCGCCAGTTCTCCGCATGGGCGCCGGTCGCGCTCGCTGCGATCGGACGCCTGCCCGGCACGATCGAGGATCGGAGCATCAGGATCGGGTTACGGCGACGCCGGCCGGATGAAACGGTTGAACCGTTGCGGCTCGATCGCTCCGGCGAACTCCAGGAATTGCCTCGCAAGGCGGCCCGCTGGGCAGCGGATCATGCGGGCGAACTCGCCGCAGCCGACCCGGCGATGCCGGAAGGGATCATCAACCGGGCCGCCGATAACTGGCGGCCCTTGTTGGCTGTCGCGGATTTGGCCGGCGGCGAGTGGCCTGAGCGCGCGCGCCGCGCTGCAGCCAAGCTCTCCGAGAACAGCGATCAGGGCAGCATCCGGGCTGCGCTGCTGGCGGACGTTCGGGCCGCTTTCACCGCAAAAGGGGTTGACCGGCTGTCGAGCGATGAGCTGGCATCCTACCTCGGCAGTCTCGACGATCGCCCTTGGCCCGAGTACCGCGCCGGGAAGCCGATCAGCAAAAGCCAGGTTGCGCGCCTGTTGAAGCCGCTCGGGGTATCGTCAGGAACGATCCGGCTGCCCGACGGCGGCACGCTGAAGGGATATTACCTGACGGCATTCGGAGACGCGTTCGCCAGATACCTCCCCGCCGAAACCGTCACAACGTCACAAGCCCCGGATTTCCGCGGTTCTGCGCCCGATTTCAAAACGTCACAGGAGAACGGCTGTGACGTTTCGGAATCGCCCGAGATGGCCAGCTTTTCCGCGCCTTGTGGCGCTGTGACGTTTTTCGTGGCCCCGATGCCGAACGATGATGAGTTTCAAGAGCGCGCGGCGATCCTCGAATACGACGGCGGCTATCCGCGGGCCGAAGCGGAGCAGCGGGCGCACACGGAGCTGAACGGCCGGCGCGATCAAAGTTGGCTGCAATGACACGTTGACGTGGAAACCCGTGATGCTAGTGTCTGGCCTAAGTTCTCGTCTTTGCTTTGCCGAAGGTGAACCCAGCATCCGGAACGCCTAAGCCTGGACACCTCGTTCACTTGCGTCAGCGACGCTGGCTCGTCGAGGGGGTTGAGGCGGCGGCCCGGTTGGGGGAAGCCACGCTTGTCCACGCCGCCTGCGTCGACGATGATGCGCAGGCAGAGCTGGTTTCGGTGCTTTGGGAGCACGAGCTCGACGCCCGGGTCATCGATGACGCCGGCTGGAAGCGCGTCGGCGAGCAGCGGTTCGATGACCCCGATCTCTTCGCCGCCTATGCCCGTACGGTGCGCTGGGGTTGCGTTACGGCCACCGACCCGAACCTGTTGCAGGCTCCGTTTCGCGCCGGCATCCGTCTCGACCCCTATCAGCTGGAACCGTTGCGCAAAGCGCTGCTGCTGCCGCGGGTCAATCTGCTGATCGCCGACGATGTCGTGCGGAAGGCGTTGCTCTACTATGCGCTGAAGCGCCTCGGTCTCGACACCGACCCTGCCGCAAGACGTCCCCAGGATCAGCAGATCGTGCTCCTGAATCGGGGGCTGGAGTTCGCCGCCGTTGGCGCAGCAGCGGTGGAGGGCTGAATGGCGGTCCTTGAAGACCTCAAGCCTGGCAGCTCGATCCGGGGTGTCTTGCCCAGCGGCGTGGTGACCGTGGTCAACGTGCAATGGTTCGGATCGGACGCGATCGAACTGACCTACAAGGACGCAGCGGGGAAGGTCGGCAACGAGTTGCTTTACCGGGATCGGGAAGCGGATGTCGAAGTCGTCGAGGAAGGGCAGCCCTGGAGCTTCGACGGGGACGGCGCTCTTTTCCGATTGGTGTCCGAGGCTCTGCGCATCCACCTCGCCCATTTGTTCGATCCAGTTCTCGCGGTTCACACTTCGGTCGTCGAGCCGCTGCCGCACCAGATCACGGCCGTTTACGAAAGCATGTTGCCGCGCCAGCCTTTGCGCTTCCTGCTCGCTGACGATCCGGGTGCCGGCAAGACCATCATGGCGGGGCTCCTCATCAAGGAGCTGATCGCCCGCGGCGACCTGCAACGCTGTCTTGTCGTCTGCCCGGGGAGCCTGGCCGAGCAGTGGCAGGACGAGCTCCATCGTCGCTTCAATCTGCCCTTCGACATCCTGACCAACGACAAGCTCGAGGCGGCACGCACAGGCAACTGGTTTCTGGAGACCAATCTCGCCATCGCGCAACTCGACAAGCTCGCCCGCAACGAGGACGTCCAGCTCAAGCTGCAAGCGCCTGATTGCCGTTGGGACCTGGTCGTGGTCGACGAGGCGCACAAGCTCTCGGCCACCTTCTTCGGCGGCGAGGTCAAATACACCAAGCGCTACCGGCTCGGGCAGCTCCTCTCGCAGCTAACCCGGCATTTCCTGCTGATGACGGCGACGCCGCACAACGGTAAGGAAGAAGACTTCCAGCTCTTCATGGCGCTCCTCGACGGCGACCGTTTCGAGGGCAAATTCCGCGACGGCGTGCATGTGGCCGACGTCTCGGACCTGATGCGCCGCATGGTAAAGGAGAACCTGCTGAAGTTCGACGCGACGCCGCTGTTTCCCGAGCGCGTTGCCTATACCGTGCCCTACAAGCTCTCGGATGCCGAGGCCGCGCTCTACAAGGCCGTCACCGAATATGTGCGCGAGGAGTTCAACCGCGCGGAAGCGCTGGAGAACGACAAGCGCGCCGGAACGGTCGGCTTCGCGCTGACCATCCTTCAGCGGCGTCTCGCCTCGTCCCCCGAGGCGATCTACCAGTCGCTGCGCCGACGGCGCGAGAGACTTGAAAGCCGCCTGCGCGAGCTGGAGGTTCTGCATCGCGGCGGCCAGGTTGGAGGCGTGTTCGATACGCGGGCGCCGCTGCTCGACGAGGAAGACGTTGAAGATCTCGACGACGCGCCGGACGCAGAACTGGAGGCGGCTGAGGAGCAGGTCCTCGATCAGGCCACGGCGGCGCGCTCGATCGAAGAGCTGCGCATCGAAATCGAAACGCTGAAGCGGCTGGAATCTCTCGCGCTGGCAATCCGGCGGAGCGGCGAGGACAAGAAGTGGCGCGAGTTGGCGACCCTGCTCGGCGAGATCTTCACGCCGGCCTCGATTGCCAACGAGCTGGCGGAAGAGCCCGCACCATACGACGCGGGCGTACCGGAGCCGCCCAAGCCCACGCCTTCGCCGCACCAGAAGCTGGTGATCTTCACCGAACACCGCGACACGCTGAACTACCTGCAATCGCGGATCGCGACGCTGCTCGGGCGGGATCAGGCGGTCGTCGCCATCCATGGCGGCATGGGCCGGGAGGAGCGCATGAGGGCGCAGGAAGCCTTCCGGCACGATCCCGAAGTCCAGGTGCTGCTGGCGACCGATGCCGCAGGCGAAGGCATCAATCTCCAGCGCGCCCACCTAATGGTGAACTACGACCTGCCGTGGAACCCGAACCGGCTGGAGCAGCGCTTCGGGCGCATTCACCGCATCGGTCAGACTGAGGTCTGCCACCTCTGGAACCTGGTGGCTGAGGAGACCCGCGAGGGTGATGTCTATCACAAGCTGCTGGACAAGCTGGCGCAGGCGCGCAACGCGCTGGGCGGCCAGGTCTTCGACGTGCTCGGCAAGGTCCAGTTCGAGGGGCGCTCGCTGCGCGACCTGCTGATCGAGGCGATCCGCTATGGCGATCAGCCGGAGGTCCGGGCAAGGCTGACCAAGGTCGTCGAGAACGCCTTCGACAAGGACTCGTTGCAAGAACTGCTCGAAGAGCACGCCCTGGCGCACGACTCCATGGATGCCTCGCGGGTCTATCGCATCCGCGAGGAGATGGAGCGGGCCGAAGCGCGTAGGCTTCAGCCGCACTATGTCGAATCCTTCTTCCTCGAAGCCTTCAAGCGCCTCGGCGGCGCCATCCGGCAGCGCGAGCCGCGGCGCTACGAGATCACCCACGTGCCGGCGCCGGTGCGCAACCGCGATCGCCTGATCGGATTCGGCGAGCCGGTGCTGCCGCGCTACGAGCGCGTCGCGTTCGAGAAATCGCTGGTGGCGCCGCAGGGCCAGCCTCTGGCGGCGTTCGTCTGTCCTGGCCACCCACTGCTGAACGCGGTGATCGATATCAGCCTGGAACGCTACCGCGACCTGCTGCGGCGTGGCGCCGTGCTGGTCGATGAGCGCGATCCGGGTACGAGCCCGCGCGTGCTGTTCTTCCTCGAGCATGCGATCCAGGACGCGAGCGTCACCAAGTCCGGCGAACGCCGGGTCGTGTCGAAGCGGCTGCTGTTCGTGGAGATCGATGCCGAGGGAACGGCGCGGCATATCAACTATGCGCCTTATCTCGACTACCGCCCGCTCGGCGACGGCGAGCCGACGGCGGCGGCGATCCTGGCGCGGCCCGAGGCCTCATGGATCGGCCGCGACCTCGAAAATAAGGCCCAGGCGCATGCCGTCGCCCAAGTGGTGCCGGAGCATCTGGCCGAGGTCCGCGACCGCAAGCTCGCGCTGCTCGACAAGACCGAGGCGGCGGTCAAGGACCGCCTGACCAAGGAGATCAACTATTGGGACTTCCGCGCCGAGCAGCTCAAGGACCAGGAGCGAGCCGGCAAGCCCAACGCCCGGCTCAACTCGGGCGAAGCCCGAAAGCGCGCGGACGAGCTGCAGGCGCGGCTCCAGAAGCGGATGGAGGACATTAAGCGGGAGCGCCAGATGGCAGCGCTGCCACCGGTCGTGCTCGGCGGTGTGCTGGTGGCGCCACTCGGGCTAATCCACGCGATCGGCGGCCGGACGGCGCCGAGCGCACAGGCCACCGTCGACACCCAGGCCACCGCAGCGCGCGCTCGCGCGATCGTGATGGAGATCGAGCGCGGCCTCGGCTTCGTGCCGGTCGATCGGGAATTCGAAAAGCTGGGCTACGACATCGAAAGTGCCGTCCCGGGCACCGGCCGGCTCCGCTTCA
>DASREP010000032.1:0-109575 GCA_035652015.1 Bradyrhizobium sp.
ACAGACCGGCGAGCGGACGGGGTCAAGGCCGTCAGCCGCCGAAGGCGGTGGCGCGTCCAGCGCCAGCCTTGAGGCCGGCCGCTCGGCGGTCTACTTCAACACAGTTGCTCCCCGGTGAACCTTGCCGATTGCCACCGTCACAGCCCACGATGCGCTTGCGCATCGTGGGGATAGCGCCGAGCCTTTGGGGCGCCAGGACCACACGATTTCGCCGTCCGCATCGATGCTGCACGTCTGACAGCACCTTCGCGTCCACCGCAGTCCCACCTCACGTTCGTGACGACGCGTACGCCCCTCTCATCGAGGCGGGATGGCCGCAATCAAATGCCGTTTTTCAGAAAATGACAAGCGATATATTTTTCGCCGCAGATCTTGAAACCGCCGACCCGCATGATTCCGCTCGGCAAATGTCGATTTGCGCGCACGCGATGATGCGTGCCTGATGTTGCGGGACACGCCCATGCCGGGGTGAAACGGGGCCGGCTGGAAGTCAAAGTGATTTGCCCGCCGGGCGGGCGTCCGGCAGCGAGCGTGCGAACGATTTCGCCGCCGGCATAGCATCCAGCTGTCGCCGGCGGTTCGGTAACATTCGGTAGCCGAACTTGATTTGAGACACTCATTCCGCTTCCTAAAATGATCGTGGGGTGGGCGGAACGAATGGCCAGCGCGATCATTTTCGATTTTGACGGCGTCATCGCAGACAGCGAAGTGCTGTCCAATACGGTGCTTGCAGAAATCGTGAGCGAATTGGGCGTACCGACAACCATCGAAGACGCCTATCGCGATTACATGGGCAAGCGATTTAACGACGTTATCGACGCAATCGAGAAGTCGATCGGCCGCGCCCTGCCGCCATCGTTCGCTGCGCAGTATCAGGACCGCACCCTCCAGCGCTTCAGGCGGGAGCTGACGCCCATTGCCGGCGCACGCGACTTCATCGTCAAATTCGTCGAACTGCCGCGTTGCATTGCATCGTCCTCCTCACCGGACCGGCTCGCCCTCTGTCTTGAAGTCCTGCAAATGACCGACCTGTTCGAGGACCGGGTGTTCAGCGCGTCCAACGTGGCGCGCGGCAAGCCTCATCCCGATATTTTTCTGCACGCGGCGTCGCAAATCGGCGTGCCTGCTTGCGAATGCATTGTGATCGAAGACAGTGCGAGCGGGGTCCTTGCGGGACGTGCGGCAGGCGCTACGGTGATTGGGCTGCTCGCGGCAGGACATATCCGCGACGGCCACGCCGAGACGCTGAAGCGCGCCGGCGCACACCATATCGCAGCGGACTATGGTGAGATTGAACAGATCGTGCGTGGGCTGCTTCCCGGATCGGGCCGGAGCAATCTAAATTCCGGCGTCTAGCCGCAATGATCCTGAAGGTCAGCGAGGCTCCAAAGGCCGAGGCTCTTGTCATCCCAGCCACCCTCGCCTTCGCCGCATCGCTCATTGATCAGCTCGGTCGGCACTGGCCAGCCAAAAGGAGGCCTTTGCAGGTTCAATGCGCGCCAGTCACCGTCCTCGCAGTCGACATTAACCTCACATTCGGGAAAAGTTGTCGTCAAGAGCCAGCGTGCTCCACTTGCACGGAACTGGGCAACGGCGCGATAAATGTTGGCAAAGCTGAGATGGACAAGGCAGTCGCGACAGAGAATGACATCGGCGCGAGGTAACGCATCGTTCGTAATGTCGGCCAGCAGAAAGCGTCCGGTCATGTCACCTCGTTCCACGCGCCGTGAGTTCGCGGATATCAACGACGCCACGATATCGACACCCGTGTAGTCGAGCTCATGAATGCAATCCTTGATCCAGATCGCATCGCCACATGGGGCGTCGAGCAAGGAGCGCGCCTCCAGCCGCTTCAGCAGATCGGGCAGCGCTTCCCTGACCGCCGCAGTCGCCGCGAACTCGGAACCGAGGCCTGATGCAGATGTTGCCGCCCCCCAGAGATTGGTCCGAGCAATCCGCTCGAAACGCGCGGCCATGCCGAGGCCGACAAAGCTGTCGCGGTCTGCCATAAATCGTTCATGCGCCAGAACCGAGGGGCGTTCACGTTTCATCCGGCCAGCACTCCGTCAGCCGAGCTCTGGATCAAAGATGCCTGGTCTCCGCCGGCTCGTGCCACCAGTCATTGTCGCGGCCGTTGAAATATTTCACGGGCGCGGCGATCAATTCGGCCGGCGTTGCATCGTCGAGCGTCGCCAGCTGGATGGAGACGAAATCGCCGCCGATTTCCGGGATGTGGCCGTGCCCGAACGGACGCACGCCGCAGTGCCGGCAGAACCGGTGATGGCCGCTACGGCTGCCGAACTGATAATCGCCCAGGTCGTCCGCGCCTTGCAGCAAGCGGAACGCGTCGGGCTTGATGGTGATGCCCCAATTGCGCGTCTTGGTGCAGATCGAGCAATTGCACTTCCCCGTGCCCTGTGAGAGGTCGAGGTCCGCTTCATAGCGGACGGCGCCGCAATGGCAGCTGCCGTGATAGGTTTTCAGCATGACACAACTCCGTTGATGTCGCGCCGGAAAGCTAGACTAAGGCTGCTGCCAACCTGCTGTCAGCAGTAAATTGTGTTTCCCCAAAGGCCGGGCTAAACCGGCGCCTTGACGTTATGAGTGACGCCCAACGATGCCCGACAAGACAAAGCGCCTTGAAAGAACCTGGAGGCATTTTCGGGCGCTGGCGCATCGTCATCGGCTGCAGCTGATCCTGGCGGTGCGGGTGACGGTGGCGGCGCTGAGTGCCTTCGTGCTGGCGCAGGTGCTGCATTTGAGGTTGCCGCTGTGGGCGGTCCTGACGTCGCTGATCGTGACCCAAATGAGCCTTGGCCGCTCGCTGAAGGTGGCGAGCGACTATCTCACGGGCACCTTTCTCGGCGTCGCCTGGGGCGGGGCGCTTGCGATCCTCATTCCCCATGACAGCGAATGGGCGCTGCTCGGCGTGCTCGCGCTGGCGATCGCGCCGCTGGCCCTGATCGCCTCCTTCCGGACCAATTTCAACGTACTCCCGGTCACCGCGGTCATCGTGCTGCTGGTGCCGGCCATGCAGCATGTCAGCCCGACCGCCTCCGCGCTCGACCGCGTGCTCGAGGTCGTGGTCGGGGGCGCCGTCGGCTTCGTGGTCTCGGTGCTGGTGTTTCCCGCGCGCGGCCATGACATGACGACGGATGCCGCGGCGAGCATGCTCGGCCTGATCGCCAACGCGCTCGGCGATCTTTTGCAGGAGATCGGACGTCCGCCCGAGGGGCAGCGCCTGCGCCGCATCAATGACGGCATCGGCGCGGCGCTGACACGGCTCACCGCCATCGGCGCCGAGGCCGAGCATGAGCGGAGCGCCCGCCTCACCTCGGCGCCGGACACCGGCCCGCTGCTGCGCACGCTGCTTCGGCTGCGCCACGATATGGTGATGCTGGGACGGGCGGTCGGCTGCGAGCTGCCCGAGCCGGTCAGCCAGCGTCTGGTGCCTGCGACCACCGACATCGCCCACGTCACGACCGACTTCCTGCGCGCAAGCGGCGCGGCCCTGCGCGACCTCAAGCCGCCGCCGTCGATCGATGCGGTCGGCGAAGCCTTCGCGGCCTATACCCTCGCCTTCGAGGCCGTGCGCCGCGAGGGGCTGACCCGCGACATGCCGAGCGACGTGGTGGAGCGCTTCTTCGCGCTCGGCTTTGCGCTCGAGCAGCTGCGCGAGCACCTCACCGACCTCAACCGCGTGGTCGGCGAATGGGCGAGGAAGTAAGCGAACGCGGTGAGATGAGCGCGATCGAGCCGCATCCGCCACTTCACCTCTCCCGAAGGGAGAGTGAACCCCGGGCGACCGGCTCGATCCATAGCGTCTTGCACCGATGTGAGCGGCACTGGTTTGGTTAACCGCCGCATAATGCTTCGCAGCACGTTGTCGGCGCCGATTAACTGGGTTGCAACGCCGGCCGGTTAAGGTGCGTCTGCTCTACGAGCCGGCCCTACCAAACATCACCATCAATCACCTTGGCCGGCCAGTTCGACAGCGGGGGACAATCATGCGTGCTGCATTGGCCGTTTCAGCCTTTCTTGCCGTGGCGTTCGCGACGGGCGCGCAGGCTGCGTCGCGCGTGATCCAGATTCCGCCGATCGATAACGCCGACGCGCCCGCGGTGCCGAACGGCTTTCAGAGCTACAACGGCTACATCTACGACCTCTCTGAAAACGCCGACCGCAAGGACAGCGATGCGCTGCTCGCCAATCTCAAGCATCAGCTCGACATCGTCGACAAGGCCGGCTTTTCGCCGCATGTCATGAAGTACTTCCACACCGTTCCGATCATTGCGAGCGAGACCGATTGTCTGGAGATCGGCGCCGGCTGGGCCTGCTATGGCCTCATGATGCCGAACCGCGGACGGCACGGCTCGTTCAACATCACCACCTGGGATCACGAGCAGCGGAAATGGGTCAACCCCGATCCGGTCGAACTCGCGGTGGATGCCGGCCCCGGCGTCATTGTCGTGCGTCCGTATATGTCGACCTACAATGACGAGCCGGTGCTGCTGCACGAGTTTCTGCACGTCTTTCACGGCCGCCTGATGTCGCAGGGCTACGATAATCTCGGCGTCAAGGCATACTACGCCGAGGCGAAATCGAAGAACCTGTTCCCGAAGAAATCCTACACGATCTTCAATCACCAGGAATTCTTCGCCGTCACCGGCAGCATCTTCCTCGCCGGCAAGGACAGCGTGCACGAGCCCTTCACCCGCGCGGCGCTGAAAGAGAAGATGCCGGAATACTACAAATACCTGGTCGGCGTGTTTGGTTTCGATCCAGACAAGCCGAATGAACCGCCGGTGGCCTCAGTCGAAACCGCACCGAACAGCGCAGACAGCGCCGCGGCCGCGCCGTAAGCGGGGCGCGCTGCGCTCGTAGCCTCCAATGTAGAACCGTCACCCTGAGGCGCTCGCGGAGCGAGCCTCGAAGGGCGACGGCCCTGCTGTTGCAGCGGGGCCGTTCATCCTTCGAGGCTCGCGGAGCCTGTCATCGAGCCGCGCTTTGCGCGGACCCGGTGGCTCGCGCCTCAGGATGACGGTTCGAACAGCTTCTGTGCCCTTCTCAGCGCGAGGGTCCAGGTGAAAACGGGTTGCGGCCGCGGGAGCGGTCGCTTGGCGCCTTCGGCAGCCGCGCGATGTTCGCGTGTGACACGGGGCGCGGAGGTCGGACCGGCTCCGGCTGCTGTTCACCGAGAAACAGCAGCGCCTCGAATTCGAGATCAGGGACCTGGACCGACCTGCCGCTACAGTGGGCGATCACGCCGCGGAACATGCCATTCAGCTTCAGCTCGACCTCATCGAGGCCGAACACGGTGGTCGGACCGTCGGCTATGCGTTCGGTCGAGAGCGTCGCGGTGAATTGGTCGCCCTCGATTTCATACACCCCGTGATAATTGAAGAAGCTGTCGCCGCCGGAAATCCGGCCCTCGGCAAGATGCACGGTGGCCGTGCCCTGACCACGGAGGGTGCGAAACCATGCAGTGTAGGTGCCGTCTCTCAACATGTTCAAAAAACCATTGGCCGCATAATTTGCGGGAATACTGCACACTACTAGAAGGCGAAATCGTGAAGAGCCACCACGATATCGAGCAGTGGTTAACCACTCAAAAATGAACGCGCTTAGTCAAGGCCGCATCTCCGCTGGCGGCACCGGCCTGTGCGGTCGCGCCTGAAGACGATTTCCTTTTTGTTGCGATTCGGATAACTCCGAAACAGCGACGCTTCCACCCGAGCCGGTAACACAATGCCTCGTTCCTGTCCTGCCCCGATGGCGATCGCCGCGCTGGCGACGCTGGTGCTTTCGATTCCGGCCTTTGCGCAATTCGCGCCGGCGCCACGCCAAGCTCCAGCACCGCAACGCGCTGCGCCCTCGACTCGCGCCGCCTCCTGCCACAATGGCGCGAGCTTCGAGAAATTCCTAAGCGAGCTGAAGCAGCGGGCGATCGCCGAGGGCGTGTCGCCGCGCGCCATCGAAGAGGCCTCGCCCTACCTGACCTACGAACAGGGCATCGTCAACCGCGACCGCGGCCAGCGCGTGTTCGGCCAGCTCTTCACCGAGTTCGCCGGCCGCATGGCCGCACCCTACCGCATGCAGCAGGGCCAGCAGCACATCAGGACCTATGCCGCGGCCTTTGCCCGCGCGGAGAAGGAGTATGGCGTCCCACCGGCGGTGATCGCCGCGTTCTGGGGCCTGGAGAGCGACTTCGGCGCCAATATGGGCAATCTGCCGGTGCTGCCCTCGCTGGTGTCGCTCGCCTATGATTGCCGCCGCTCCGAGCGCTTCCAGAACGAGACCATCGCGGCCTTGAAGATCATCGATCGCGGCGATCTGTCGCCGGAGGAGATGGTCGGCTCCTGGGCGGGCGAACTTGGCCAGACGCAATTCCTGCCGACGCATTACGTCACCTATGCCGTCGACTATGACGGCGACGGCCGGCGCAATCTCCTGCGCAGCGCGCCCGACGTGATCGGCTCGACCGCGAACTACATTGCCAGCGGCCTGCATTGGCGGCGCGGCGAGCCGTGGCTGGAGGAGGTCCGCCTGCCGGCGAATTTTCCGTGGGAGCAGGCCGACCTCACCATCCAAGAGCCGCGCTCGAAATGGACCACGCTCGGCGTGAGCTATCCGGACGGGCGGCCGCTGCCGAACGACGATCTGCCGGCCTCCGTGCTGCTGCCGATGGGCCGGATGGGTCCGGCGTTCCTGGCTTATGCGAATTTTTCGGCCTATACGGAGTGGAATAACTCGCTGATCTATTCGACGACGGCCGGCTACCTCGCCACGCGCATCGCCGGCGCGCCGCCGATGCGACGGCCGACCGGCCCCGTCGCACAATTGCCGTTCAACGAGATCAAGGAGCTGCAGCAGCTTTTGGTCCGCGCAGGCTTCGACGTCGGCAAGGTCGACGGCGTGCTCGGCCAGCAGAGCCGCACCGCGATCAAGGCGATGCAGGTCAAATATGGTCTGCCCGCGGATTCCTGGCCGACCGCGGAGCTCGTCGCGCGCATGCGTGGCACGCCGCGCGCGCAGCCCGCGGCGGCGGCGCTGCCGCCCGTGGTGCGATAGGTCGTCATTGCGAGGAGCGCAAGCGACGACCGCGTCCGCCGAAGCGCTTGCGCGAAGGTGGAAGCAATCCAGAGCGGTGGGCGTGGCCCGGATCGCTTCGCTTACGCTCGCAATGACGCGTTGAAAGGCTATAAAGGCTTATCAAAGGAGAGAACCGCAATGTCCTTTTACGACGCGACCGTCCCGCTTTTCATCCAGATGCTGACTGCGCTCACCGGCATTCTCAACAAGGCCGAGGCGCATTGCGAGCGGAAGGGCATTGCGCCCGAGGTGCTGCTCTCGGCGCGGCTTTATCCGGACATGCTGCCCTTCACCAAGCAGGTCCAGCTCGCCTGCGACTTCGCCGGAAAAAGCGCGGCGCGGCTTGCGGATGTCGAGGTGCCCGCCACGGCCGACACCGAAAAGAGCTTCGATGAATTGCGCCAGCGGCTGGCGCGGACCATCGAGTATCTCAAGACCTTCAAGCCGGCGCAGTTCGAGGGCGCGGACGTGAAGGACATCACCTTCCCGGCCGGACCGAACACCAATTTGACCCTCAAGGGTCAGCAATTCGTCAATCGCTATGCGCTGCCGAACTTCTTCTTCCACACCTCGATCGCGCACGGCATCCTGCGCCACAATGGCGTCGAAATAGGCAAGCGGGATTTTCTCGGCATCGCTTGACGGCCCACTCGCTCCCGTCATTCCGGGATGCGCTGCCTGGCAGCGCAGACCCGGAATCCAGACGTTGTGGCGCGGGATTCCGTCGACGCTTCGCATAGCCCCGGAATGACGATGAAAAAACATTCGGCATTGTTGCCGAAGCAGCGCTCGTATTTCACCGTATCGTCAAAAACGATCCAGTTTTGCTTTTCTGCGTCCCGCGCGGCTCGTCTGCGCAGAGCGTATGGCTGGCGCCTATTGCATGAATTGCTGCAATGCCCAACTGTTCCCCATCAGTAACCGCAATCGGAACGCCCTGAATGAGCACGCCGACCAAATTATTCGAGCCCTTCAAGCTCGGCCCGATCACCCTCGATAATCGCCTGGTGATGGCACCCCTGACCCGCAACCGCGCGGTGCCGCCCGGCATGGTGCCGAGCCCGCTTGCGATCGACTATTATGGCCAGCGCGCCTCCGCAGGCCTTCTGGTCACCGAAGCGAGCCAGGTCTCGCAGCAGGGGCAGGGCTACCAGGACACGCCCGGCATCTATTCCCCCGAGCAGGTCGCGGCTTGGCGCAAGGTCACCGACCGCGTGCATGAGCGCGGCGGGCGCATCTTCATCCAGCTCTGGCATGTCGGCCGCATCTCGCACACCGCGCTGCAGGCGGGCGGCGCTGCCCCGGTCGCGCCGAGCGCGATCCGCGCCAAGACCAAGACGTTCGTGAACGGCACCTTCGCCGACGTCTCCGAGCCGCGCGCGCTGGAGCTGTCTGAAATCCCCGGGATCATCGACGACTTCAAGCGCGCCGCCGCCAATGCCCACGCGGCCGGCTTTGACGGTGTCGAGATTCACGGCGCCAACGGCTATCTGCTCGACCAGTTCGCCAAGGACGGCGCCAACAAGCGCACCGATGCCTACGGCGGCTCGATCGAGAACCGCGCGCGGCTGATGCTGGAGGTGTCAAAAGCGGTGGTCGGCGAGATCGGCGCCGAGCGCACCGGCATCCGCATCTCGCCGGTGACGCCGGCCAACGACATTTCCGATTCCAATCCGCAGGCCCTGTTCGACCATATCGTCGACCAGCTCAATGCCTTGAAGCTCGTCTACATCCACGTCATCGAGGGCGCGACCGGCGGCCCGCGCGACATTGCGCCGTTCGACTATGCCTCGCTGCGCAAGCGGTTCTCCGGCGCCTATGTCGCCAACAACGGCTACGATTTCGCGCTGGCGACCAAGGTGCTCGCCGAAGGCGCAGCCGACCTGATCGCGTTTGGCAAGCCGTTCATCTCCAACCCCGATCTGGTGGAGCGGCTCAAGCGCGGTGCGCCGCTCAACGACTGGGACAAGGCCACCTTCTACGGCGGCGGTGCCAAGGGCTATACCGACTATCCGACGCTGCAGACCGAGCCGGCGCAGTAATACGAGCAACACTGTCATTCCGGGGCGCTCGCGCCAGCGAGCGAACCCGGAATCTCGAGATTGTGGCGCGAGGGTTGCGGCGCGAGATTCCGGGTGAGAGGACCCCTCGCCGGGCAACTCTCATCATCGCGAGCGCCGCAATCTAAGCGCGGGCAAGCCACTCGGCGGCTTGCGCACATGCGCCGCCTGCTCGAAGGCGTGTGCCAGACGCAGAAGCTTGTGCTCGCTCCAGGCACGGCCCGTGAAGGTGACGCCAAGCGGATAGTCGGGCGTGTCCTTGCCGTCGATCCCCGAGATGAAGCCTCCCGGCACCATGACGCTGGGATAGCCGGCCTTGGCGGCGATCGCGGCGCCTGTACTGCCCGGGAACAGCACGGCATCGAGCTTGTGCTGGTTCATGTAGGCGTCCATGCCGCGCGTCCTGGCGGAGAGCAGGTCCATGTCGCGTGCCGACTTGTACTCGCGCTCACTCAGGTCGCCCTTGGTCAGGTTCGCGGCGAGGAACAGGTCCTGGCCGAAACGCAGCGCCTTGTCCGCATTGGCCTCGTTGAAGGCGACGATGTCGGCCATGCTCTTGACCCGTGTGTTGGTCGCCCAATCCCTCAGGTAGAGGTTGAGGTCGCGCTTCAGCTCGTAGAGGAAAACGATCCACTGCATCGCAGGATTGCCCTTGTTGCGGCTCAGCGGATTGCGGTTGAGGACGGCCATGGTCGTGCCCGGCCCGCCAATCCATCCCGCCGTCGGCATGCTGGCGCGCACGACGACGGCGCCCAGATCCTCCAGCACCTTGATCGCATCCGCCATCACCTTGAGCCATTTGGGTGGCAGCTTGCCGTAGTAGCGATCGTTCAGCGGATCGGCGGGGTCGCTCGGCACGCCGATGCGTGCGCCCTTCATCGCATCATAATCGAGGCCGGCGGTGTAATCGGCCGGCCGTCGCTGCCGTTGCGTTGCCGGATCCAGCGGGTCCTTGGCTGCCAGCACGTTCAGAAGGATCGCCGCGTCGCGCACCGTGCGCGTCATCGGCCCTGCGGTGTCCTGGCTGTCCGAGATCGGCAGGATGCCGGCACGGCTGATCAGTCCGACGGTCGGCTTGACGGTGACGAGGCCGTTCTGGCTGGCGGGGTACAGCAGCGAGCCCGAGGTCTCGCTGCCGATCGACGCCGCGCACAGGCCGGCCGCCACGGCAACCGCCGAACCCGAGCTCGAGCCGCCTGGGCTCACCACCGGGATGCCGTGATCGTCCATGAGCGCCGGCGCGTAGGGGTTTCTCACCTGTCCGCCGAGCGACGAGTAGCCCGAGGGCATGTCGATCGCGAGCATGTTGGCGAACTCCGTCAGGTTCGCCTTGCCCAGGATCACCGCGCCGGCCTGCCGCAGCAACTTGACGAGCGTGGCGTCGCGCCTCGCGCGGGCGCCCTCCAGCGCCAGCGAGCCCGCCGTCGTCGACTGTTTGTCGCCTGTCGCGATGTTGTCCTTCAGCAGGACAGGGATGCCGGCCAGCGGCCGTTTGGGCGACGGCCTGGTGGCGTCGAGCTTGCCTGCGATCGCGAGCGCATCGGGGTTGAGCTCGCGCAGCGCGTTGAGTATCGGCCCATCGCGGTCGTAGGCCTCGATGCGCGCGCGATAGCCTTTGGTCAGGGCCGTGGCGGTGATACGTCCGCTCGCCAAAGCGTCGATGATGTCGCTCATGGGCGCGTCGTCGAGCATCAGCGGGGTCGGCGCCTCGGCGCTGGCGGCAGCCGTGACGGGGCGAGCGCCGCGGCGAGTTCGCTTCTTCATGGCGCGCCCCCTTCGACTGCCCCTAGACATCGCGAGTATTCGCCCCGCGCGTTGGGCGCGCAAGACCGGGCCATATGTTTGCAAGAGCTTTTGGCCCGGTCTTGCCTGAACAGCCGAACTGAGACCGGCACCAGAATGTGCTGGCAAACCGCAATGCCGGCCGGCCTTTATCAATTCTTGGAAACTTGCCAAGCCGATGCCGTTTACGCATTGGACGATACCGAATGGGTATTGGCGCCAGCAGCGGATGGAGTGCCACATCCCTCGACCCGACTTTGGAGGATCACCTTGCGCATCATCGAAATCCGTGAACGGACCTACCCCATCGCCTCGCCGATCGCCAACGCCTACATTGATTTCAGCAAGATGACGCTCAGTCTGGTGGCCATCAAGACTGACGTCATCCGGGATGGCAAGCCGGTGGTCGGCTATGGCTTCAACTCCAACGGCCGCTACGGCCAAGGCGCCTTGATGCGCGAGCGCTTCATTCCGCGACTGATGGAGGCGAAGCCTGCGAGCCTGCTCAACGAAGCCGGCGACAATCTCGACCCGCACAAGATCTGGGCCACCATGTTCCGCAACGAGAAGCCGGGCGGCCATGGCGAGCGGTCGGTCGCGATCGGCACGATCGACATGGCGGTGTGGGATGCGACCGCCAAGATCGCAGGCCAGCCGCTGTTCCAGCTTCTCGCCGAGACCCACGGCCGGACCGCCAATCCCAGGGTTTTCGTCTATGCCGCGGGCGGCTACTACTATCCCGGCAAGGACAATTCCAGCCTCAAGGACGAGATGAAGTCCTATCTCGACCGCGGCTACACGGTGGTGAAGATGAAGATCGGCGGCGTGCCGCTGAAAGAGGATCTTGACCGCATCGAAGCCGTGCTCGGCATGCTGCCCGCCGGCTGCCGGCTCGCGGTCGACGCCAACGGCCGGTTCGACCTGAAGACCGCCATCGACTATGCCAAGGCGCTCTCGGCCTACGATCTGTTCTGGTATGAGGAGGCCGGCGATCCGCTCGATTACGAGCTGCAGGCCGAGCTCGCGCACCACTATGCAAAGCCGATGGCGACCGGCGAGAACCTGTTCAGCCATCAGGATGCGCGTAACCTTATCCGCTACGGCGGCATGCGCAAGGACATCGACTGGCTGCAGTTCGACTGCGCGCTGAGCTACGGCCTCGTCGAATATCTCCGCACGCTCGAGATGCTCGCCTCCTACGGCTGGTCAGCCTCGCGCTGCATCCCGCATGGCGGCCATCAGATGTCGCTCGCGATCGCCGCGGGACTTGGGCTCGGCGGCAATGAATCCTATCCCGACCTGTTCCAGCCCTTCGGCGGCTTCCCCGACAGCGTGCGGGTGGAGAACGGCCACGTCACCTTGCCGCCGCTGCCCGGGATCGGTTTCGAGGGCAAGAGCGATCTGTACGAGGTGATGTCCGAGCTCTGCTGCTGAAGCAGGCATGACCCGCCGGCTTCACCGCTGGTGATTGCACTTCATTCCATACCCGCCCTTGTACTATTCTCGGCTGATGAAAGACCAAGCCGAGGACATTGTTCGCCGCGCCGCCGCTGCATTCAACGCAGGCCGGACCGATGAGGCGCGCAAGCTGTGCGAGCAGGGGCTGGCACGCAGCCCGCGCGAGCCGATGCTGAGCCATCTGCTGGCGGCGATGCTGTTTGCGCAGCGGGACATCGCGACCGCGCGATTCCACATCGAGAACAGCATCCAGGCCCGTCCCGACAATGCGCCGGCGCGGCTGCTCGCCGGCCGCATCGCGCGCACGGCGGGCGATTTGACGGCTGCCCTGTCGCATCTCGACCGCGCGATCGCGCTCAAGCCGCAGCGTGATGCCTTTGTGGAGAAGGCGCGCACCCTCGACCAGGCCGGCCTGCGCGCGCCGGCGCGCGAGGCCTGGGCCGCGATCCTGAAGGTTGTTCCCGACCATCAGGAGGCGGCAGGCCGGCTCGGGCGGCTTGCCTTTGAGGACGGTAGTCTCACTGAGGCCGCCTCCTATCTGGAGCGCGCGACCGCCAGCGACGCGCCGGCCTCCGTCTGGTTCGACCTCGGCGTCGTCCGCCAGGACCTGCGCGACTATCCCGCAGCCGAGATCGCCTATCGGAGGGTGATCGAGATCAAGGCCGATCATGCCGAGGCCATGCTCAATCTCGGCATTGTGCTGCAGGAAAAAGGCGACCCCGACCGCGCGTTGGAAGCGTATGCGAGCGCCTATCGCCTGCGCCCCGAGATGTTCGGCGCCATCGCGATGGCGCTGACCTCGGCGCCGCATGGCAGGCTGTGGCTCGATGCAGAGGAGCTGCGGCGGGCGTTAGGTGGTTAAGCTACGCTCGCGAACGGCACCAGCCTCGGGCCCGATGCTAGTCTTTGTGTACCGGCATTCAGGTATTGATTGATGAAACTAATCGAGCGATCCGGCACGCTTATCAAGGCTGCGCATTGTTTCAGCACGCATGCGCAATGAACGAGCCAACAATTAACCAAACATCCGATTCTGCTGCTCCGCCATAGTTTCGCCGCGACCGCCACTGATGGCGATGCGTCCGGATGAGCGCAGCCGAGCTGACATCGCAATCGACAGGCCCGGCAGCGCGATCGGCCTATTGGAGTCATCGGGACGAGACTGATGGTACGAACAGGAGTCCATTTTGAAAGTTTTCAAGCGGTCGGCCGGTGCGGTGCTGTTGATGGCCGTGCTGGGAAGTGGTGCCGTTGCGCAGGACGCAACGATCTTGGGCGAGGTCAAGAAGATCGATGAGAGCAGCGGCAGCATCACGCTGAAACAGGGCCCGGCTCCTAGCCTCGGCTTCAAGGACGAGATGACCCTGGTCTATGATGTCCGGGATCGCGCGATGCTCAAGCAGGTCAAGGTCGGCGACACCGTGAAGTTCGAGGCGGAGAGCGGCGACAGCGGCTTCACCATCACGAAGATCCAGAAAGGCAAGTAGAAAGCACATCTCGCCGCAACCATCGCGCGCGATTTAACGGTCCGATCTTCGTTTCGCCGTTCTTCTGAGAAACCGCACTGGAGGCTTGAACCTGGGGATGGCTGCCCCGCCGCGGTTTGCATGGCGCTGTCGCTGTTACCAGGCGATCGGAAGCTGATAGCTAAAGCGCGATGAGATCAGGATGAATGGTCATCATCACGCTTCGGTTTAACGTTTGCGCATGATCTTTCCGGAAAACCCCTTCACACGTTTCCCGGATCATCCTTTAGGTCTTTGCGTGGGCTTGCCCCAGCTTCCCCCGTCGCGCGCGAAACTGCTTGCGGTAGACGCCGGGCTTGGCCAGCACCTCGCCGACCGTGTGCGAATAGGCCGCCTGGTGAGCCTCGTCGAAAGCTTCGAACACCAGCTCCGGATTGCCGCGCGGGACGGCAAAGCATTGCGCGACCGGCGTGCCCTTCTTGAGCACGCCGGAAAAATCCTGGTCGGTCCACAGCGCCGGAAAATTGATGCCGCCGTCGTGGAAGAGATCGGCATCGACCAGGCCCGAGACCAGGCGGAACGGCAGGTCGCTGCGGTTCACCGGATGGGTCGCAAACAGCGACCAGCCGGGCTCGAGCTCGATGGTCCAGAAGCTGTTGAACTTGATCGCCGACGTCTGCCCTTGCGCAAACGGCGTGCCGGCGAACTGCGCGGCGACATGGAAGCTGAGCGGCGCGCGCGGATGGTTTTCGGTTGCGGGCGCCGGCACATCCCAGTCCCACGCAAACGTGCCGCGATCGACTGTGATGTCGCATGGCAGCAGAATCATCACGCCATAGGCCATGGCGTCGACGAAGGGCGGGCATTGCTTGACGGTGCGGATCTCGCGGCGATGGATCTCCGAGTGGGCGTTCGCCGGCATCGCGCGCAGCCAGTCGGGCAGCGCCGTGCGCGCCGGCACCGGGCGCGGCAGGTGATCGGCAAGCCGCGGATCGCAGCGGAAGATCATGCGCATGTATCGGCTCCAAAGCCCAGGCAGTCGTTCTCCCTCTCCCCGTTCTTCACGGGGAGAGGGTCGGGGTGAGGGGCTCCTTCCGCGTATTCGGAGGCAGAGGAGTGCGCGGAGGCTCCCCCCTCACCCGGACCGCATCTTACGATGCGATCCGGCCTCTCCCCGCAAGCGGGGTGAGGCAAACCGAACCCGTTGCACGGCGCTGAGTCAACCATCCAAAAGCAAAAGGCCGGGATTGCTCCCGGCCTTCGCTTGTTTCCGTTCCCTCATGCCCCGCAGTCGCGGGGCAGCGGAGCGAACCTCAGTTCGCCGAGGCGCGCTTGGGCGGGCTCGCCGGCCACGACTTGATCAGGGTGTCGTAGTCGATGGTCTCGCCCTTCGGCTTCTCGTTGGCAAGCTTGCGCTGCGGCGCAATGTTGCCGTCCTTGGGCGACTTGGCGAACCAGTACTCGGCGGTCTCCTTCTTGTTGAGCTTCGGACCGCAGGCACCCTGCACGCCCGACTTCTCGAGACGTTCGAGCACCGAGTCCTGGGCGGCCGCAAGCGCATCCATCGCCTGCTGCGGCGTTTTGGCACCGGACGACGCATCGCCGATGTTCTGCCACCACAGCTGCGCGAGCTTCGGATAGTCAGGCACGTTGTTGCCGGTCGGGGTCCACTGCACGCGCGCGGGCGAGCGGTAGAACTCGATCAGGCCGCCGAGCTTCGGCGCACGCTCAGTGAACGACTTGTCCCAGATGTCGGATTCACGGATGAAGGTGAGACCGACATGGCTCTTCTTCAGGGACACCGTCTTGGAGACGATGAACTGCAGATAGAGCCAGGCCGCCTTGCGGCGATCAAGCGGCGTGGACTTGAGCAGCGTCGCCGAGCCCACGTCCTGGTAGCCGAGCTTCATGCCTTCCTTCCAGTACGCGCCATGCGGCGACGGTGCCATGCGCCACTTCGGCGTGCCGTCGGCGTTCATCACCGGCAGGCCTGGCTTGACCATGTCGGCGGTGAAGGCGGTGTACCAGAAGATCTGCTGGGCGATGTTGCCCTGCGAGGGCACCGGTCCCGACTCCGAGAAGGTCATGCCTTGCGCCTGCGGCGGGGCATACTTCTTCAGCCAGTCGAGATACTTCACGATCGAGTAGACCGCCGCGGGACCGTTGACGTCGCCGCCGCGCTCGACCGAGGAGCCGACGGGACGGCAGCCTTCCATGCGGATGCCCCATTCGTCGACCGGCAGGCCGTTCGGCAGGCCCTTGTCGCCGTTGCCGGCCATCGACAGCCAGGCGTCGGTGAAGCGCCAGCCGAGCGAGGGATCCTTCTTGCCGTAGTCCATGTGGCCATAGACCTTGACGCCGTTGATTTCCTTGACGTCGTTGGTGAAGAAATCAGCGATGTCCTCATAGGCCGACCAGTTCACGGGCACGCCGAGATCATAGCCGTACTTGGCCTTGAACTTGGCCTTGTAGTCCGGATTGGTGAACCAGTCGTAGCGGAACCAGTAGAGGTTCGCGAACTGCTGGTCGGGCAGCTGGTAGAGATGCCCGTTCGGCGCGGTCGTGAACGACTTGCCGATGAAGTCATCGACATCGAGCGTCGGATCGGTGACGTCCTTGCCTTCACCCTTCATCCACTCCGTCAGGTCGACGGCCTGGCCGTAGCGGAAGTGGGTGCCGATGAAGTCGGAATCGTTGATCCAGCCGTCATAGACGTTCTTGCCGGACTGCATCTGGGTCTGGATCTTCTCGACGACGTCACCTTCCTGGATGATGTCGTGCTTGACCTTGATGCCGGTGATCTCCTCGAAAGCCTTTGCGAGCTTCTCGGATTCGTACTGGTGCACGGTCAAGGTTTCGGAGACGACGTGGATCTCCATTCCCTTGAAGGGCTCAGCGGCCTTGATGAACCACTGCATCTCCTTCATCTGGTCGTCCTTCGAGAGCGTCGAAGGCTGGAATTCCTCGTCGATCCACTTCTTGGCGGCAGCTTCGTCAGCGTAGGCCGGCGCTGTGACCGCGGCCGAGGCCGCCATCAGCGCAAACACGCTCGTCATCATCAACGTCCGGGTCCTGGTCAAGGTCCCCTTGCTTGGTTCTACGCGTCGCATGTTGTTCCTCCGTTGCAGCGACAGACTACTCCTCAGGCCCGGGTTGAACCCCGGATCTGCTCCTTTTTCGTTGGCTACACCGTGCGGAAAACCACAACGGCTACCCCCAGCGAAATCAGCGTGGCGAGCCAAAGGCTCGATATCTCAAATCCTTCCTCACCGATCGGCAGCGTCGCAATCGTATCGGTGCCGACAAGGGCAATCCACAACAAATGGATCACCGCGGCCAGGATCAGCGAAATGAACAGGCGGTCGCCGCGCGTCGTCGGAATGCGCAGCACCCCGAAGCGCTCGACCTCGGGATAGGCGAGCGCAAGCCAGGTCATCACCGTCAACATCAGCGCGATGGCCGCGAAGAAGATCGCGGTCGGCAGCGTCCAGGCCATCCATGCAATGCTGTCCATGAAGGCCTCCCTCAGACCCGGCCGAGCGCGAAGCCGCGCGCGATATAGTTGCGGACAAACCAGATCACGAGCGCGCCCGGAATGATGGTGAGCACGCCCGCGGCGGACAACAGGCCCCAATCCATGCCGGCAGCGGAGACCGTGCGCGTCATCACCGCCGAGATCGGTTTGGCATCCACCGAGGTCAGCGTCCGCGCAAGCAGCAGCTCGACCCAGGAGAACATGAAGCAGAAGAACGCGGCAACGCCGATGCCGCTCGCGATCAAAGGCACCAGGATCTTCACGAAAAACCGCGGGAAGGAATAGCCGTCGAGGAAGGCGGTCTCGTCGATCTCGCGCGGCACGCCGGAGACGAACCCTTCGAGGATCCAGACCGCCAGCGGAACGTTGAAGATGCAATGCGCCAGCGCGACAGCCCAAGGCGTATCGAACAGCCCGATCGCCGAATAGAGGTTGAAGAACGGCAGCGCATAGACCGCCGCCGGCGCCATGCGGTTCGACAGCAGCCAGAAGAACAGGTGCTTGTCGCCGAGGAAGCGGTAGCGCGAGAAGGCGTAGGCCGCCGGCAGCGCCACCGAGATCGAGATGATGGTGTTGAGGACGACGTATTTCAGCGAGTTGATGTAGCCGGAATACCAGCTCTCGTCGGTGAAGATGCGCATGTAGTGCTGCAGCGTCGGATGATGCGGCCACAGCGTCATGGTCGAGACGATCTCGTTGTTGGTCTTGAAGCTCATGTTGACGAGCCAGTAGATCGGCAACAACAGGAAGATCAGGAACACCGAGATGATGATGCGCCGCCCGGGAATCGAATGCATCACTTCGCCCCCTCTTTGACGCGGCGTGCAGCGCCGGCATTGGTCATGACGGTGTAGAACACCCAGCACACGATCAGGATGATCAGATTGTACACCAGCGACATCGCGGCGGCCTTGCCGAGGTCGAACTGGCCGAGCGCGATCTTGACGAGCTCGATGGAGATGAAGGTCGTGGAGTTGCCGGGCCCGCCGCCGGTCACCACGAACGGCTCGGTGTAGATCATGAAGCTATCCATGAAGCGGAGCAGCACGGCGATCAGCAGCACCCGGTGCATCTTCGGCAGCTGGATCGCGGTGAACACGGCCCAGCGCGAGGCGCCGTCGATCTGCGCCGCCTGGTAATAGGCGTCGGGGATCGACTTCAACCCGGCATAGCAGAGCAGCGCGACCAGGCTGGTCCAGTGCCAGACGTCCATGACGATCACGGTCACCCAGGCATCGAACTCATTGGAGACGTAATTGTAATCGATGCCGATGCTGTTCAGCACATAGCCGAGCAGGCCGATGTCTGGCCGGCCGAAGATCTGCCAGATGGTGCCGACCACGTTCCACGGAATGAGCAGCGGCAGCGCGAGAATCACGAGGCAGGCCGCGACCTGCCAGCCCTGGCGCGGCATCGAGAGCGCGATCACGATGCCGAGCGGCACCTCGATGGCGAGGATCACGCCCGAGAAGAACAGGTTGCGCCCGAGCGAAGCTAGGAAGCGGCCACCGAGATCGGTCGAGGGATCCAAGAGCTCCTTGAACCAGCCGACGCCATTCCAGAAGAACTGGTTGTTGCCGAAGGTGTCCTGCATCGAATAGTTCACCACGGTCATCATCGGGATGATCGCCGAGAACGCCACCACCAGGAACACCGGCAGCACCAGGAACCAGGCTTTTTGGTTGACCGTCTTTTCCATCTACGGCGTCCCCTCGACCAGACGGCTGTCGGCATAGACATGCACATGGGCGGCATCGAAGATCAGGCCGCATTTGCCGTCGGCGCTTGAAAAGCTCTCGCGCACGCGGGCAGAAAACTTGAGGTCGCCGATGCGGACGCGCGCAAAGCGCATGCGGCCGAGATCGTCGATGCGCTCGATCTGGGCGGCGAGCAGATCCGGCGCGGGATTTGCAATGTCGACAAATTCGGGCCGCACGCCGATCTCGATCTTCGCACCGGCCGGCAGCGCATCGTAGCTGCGCTTCAGCGAGATGACATGGCCGTCGATCCGAGCTTCGCGGCCCCTCACCTCGGCGGGCATGATGTTCATGCCGGGCGAGCCGATGAAATAGCCGACAAAGGTATGCGCGGGCTTTTCGAACAATTCCGCCGGCGTGCCGCTCTGCACCACCCGCCCGTCATGCATGACCACCACGGTGTCGGCGAAGGTCAAAGCCTCCGTTTGGTCGTGGGTCACGTAGATCATGGTGAGGTCGAGCTCGCGGTGCAGCGCCTTCAATTTCGAGCGCAGCTGCCATTTCAGCTCGGGATCGATCACCGTCAGCGGCTCATCGAACAGCACGGCGGCGACGTCGGAGCGGACCAGGCCGCGGCCGAGCGAGATCTTCTGCTTGGCGTCCGCCGTGAGCCGCGTCGCCTTGCGATTGAGATCGGGCGTGAGGTCCAACAGATGCGCGATCTCCTTCACCCGCACCGCGATGTCGGGCTTGGGTACGCCGCGATTCTTCAACGGGAATGCGAGGTTCTGTCCCACCGTCATGGTGTCGTAGATGACCGGGAACTGGAACACCTGCGCGATATTACGCTTCTGGGTCGAGAGCTGCGTGACGTCCTCACCGTCGAACAAGATCTTCCCGCGCGAGGGCGTGATGATGCCGGAGATCAGGTTGAGAAGCGTCGTCTTGCCGCAGCCGGAGGGGCCGAGCAGCGCATAGGCGCCGCCCTGCCGCCAGGTCATCGAGATCGGCTTCAGCGCATAGCTGGATTCATCGGCGGAATTGCCGCTGTAGGAATGCGCGAGATCGACGAGGTCAATGCGGGCCATGCTGCATCTCCCTCATGCCGAACCAGGAGAGGCGACGAGGCGATCGGCCGCATCGAACACGAAGATATTGTCGGGATCGAGCACGGCATCCAGCGCCTGGCCCGGCTCGAACTCGTGCACGCCGTGCAGCACCGCGACCCAGTTCACGGAATCGCGCTTCAGATGCACAAAGCTCTCCGAGCCGGTGATCTCGGTGACGGCCACCGTGGCGGGAAAAGCATGACGCCCCGGAACGCCCTTGCCGATCTCCAGCTGATGGGCGCGGAAACCGACGCGATAGGCGCCGTCCTGGATCTTCTCATAAAGCCCTGTCGCCGGTGCCTCGACGCCGCCGGCATAGCGGATCGCACCGTTCTTCTTTTCGATCCCGACCAGGTTCAATGGCGGATCGGAGAACACCTGCGCGACGCGCAGCGTCTCGGGATGGCGGTAGACCTTGGAGGTGTCGCCGTTCTGCAGCGCCTTGCCTTCCCACATGCAGATGGTGCGGCCGCCGAGCAAGAGTGCCTCCGACGGCTCGGTGGTGGCATAGACGAAGATCGCGCCGGATGCCTCGAAGATCCGCGGCAGCTCGGCGCGCAATTCCTCGCGCAGCTTGTAATCGAGATTGGCGAGCGGCTCGTCGAGCAGCACGAGATCGGCGCCTTTCACCAATGCGCGGGCGATCGCGGTGCGTTGCTGCTGGCCGCCGGAAAGCTGCAGCGGGGTGCGCTTCAGGAACGGCTCGAGCCGCAGCAGCTTCGCAGCCTCGGCAACGCGCTGCTCGATCTCTTCGCGCGGCTTGCCCTGCACGCGAAGGGGCGATGCGATATTCTCGTAGACCGTAAGCGACGGATAGTTGATGAACTGCTGATAGACCATCGCAACCGAGCGCTGACGCACGTCGACGCCGGTGACATCCTTGCCATCGACCAGCACGCGCCCCGCGGTCGGCTTGTCGAGGCCCGCGAGCAGCCGCATGATCGAGGTCTTGCCTGACAGCGTCGGCCCCAGCAGCACGGCGAGCGTGCCGCTCTGCAATGTGATTGACACGTCGCGGATGGTTTCCATGCCGTCGACGACGCGGGTCACGTGCTCGAGCGTCACGGTCATGAGCGGCCTCCTGCTTCCAGGAGAGCCGTCTCGCGGCTTGCATTGAAGCCCGCGATCCAGTCGTCGAGCGCCTTGATTTCCGCCGTGGACATGCGCAGGCCCAGCTTGGAACGGCGCCACACGATGTCGTCGGCGGTCACCGCCCATTCCGATGCCATCAGATATTTGACCTCGCTCTCCGTCAGCGTGGCGCCGAAGGAGATCCCGAGATCGGCGGCTGATTTTGCATTGCCCAGCACCCGCGGCGCCCGCGTGCCATAGGCGTGGGCCAGGCGCGCCGCATGCTCCTGGGTGACGAAAGGATAATTGCGGAGCAGCTCGGCGGTCAGTGCCGGCACGGCGGACACGTCCATGTCGCCGCCGGGCAGCGGCGATTTCGCCGTCCACCCTTGGCGCGACTTGGAGCTGCGCAAATATGCATCCAACCGCTCCAGCGCCTCTTCGGCCAGCCGCCGATAGGTCGTGATCTTGCCGCCATAGATCGAGAGCAGCGGCGCGCCGCCGGGTGTGTCGAGCTCGAACACATAATCCCGGGTCGCGGCCTTGGCCTCGCTCGCGCCGTCATCATAGAGCGGGCGGACGCCGGCATAGGTCCACACCACGTCCTCCGGCTTCACGGGTTTTGCGAGATATTCGCTCACCGCGTCGCAGAGATATTTGATCTCTTCCTGCGTCGCCTTCACCTTGGCCGGATCGCCGTCATAGTCGCGGTCGGTGGTGCCGATCAGCGTGAAATCATCCTGATAGGGAATTGTGAAGACGATGCGACCGTCGGCGTTCTGGAAGATGTAGGCGCGGTCGTGCTCATAGAGCTTGTTCACGACGATATGCGAGCCCTGCACCAGCCGCACCTTGGCTTTCGCATTCACCCCGGCTCCGTGGGCGAGCACGTTCTCCACCCAGGGACCGGCCGCATTGACCAGCACCCGGGAGCGGATGGTCTCGCGAACACCGGTCAGCGTGTGCTCCACCGTGACTTGCCAGATGCCGTCATGCTGGCGGATATCCACGGCGCGGGTGCGGGTGCGGATGTCGGCGCCGCGGTCGGCGGCGTCGCGCGCGGAGAGCACGACTAGGCGCGCATCATCGACAAAGCAGTCCGAATATTCGAAGCCGCGTGCATAGCGGCCCGGGATCAGCGGACGGCCCACCACGTCGCTTGCGAGATCGACCGAGCGGGTCGGCGGCAGCAGCACGCGCCCGCCGATATGGTCGTAGAGGAAGAGGCCGAGCCGCAACAGCCAGGCCGGGCGCAGGCCGGCGTGATGCGGCAGCACGAAGCGCAGGGGGCGGATGATGTGGGGCGCAATCTGCCAGAGAATCTCGCGCTCGATCAGCGCTTCGCGCACCAGGCGAAACTCGTAGTACTCGAGATAGCGCAGGCCGCCATGCACGAGCTTGGTCGACCAGGACGACGTCCCGCTCGCCAGATCATTCATTTCGCAGAGGAAAACGGTATTGCCCCGCCCGGCGGCATCGCGCGCGATGCCGCAGCCATTGATCCCGCCGCCAACGATTGCGAGGTCAAAAATTCGATCCAAAGACGCTTCCCCCAGGGAGCTCGCCGTTGATTGGCGATTTAGCTTTCGATTTGCAGTAAATCACAACACAAACGAAAGCAACCGAAAATAAAATGCTGCAGATGCGAAAGAATAAGGGGGAAAGGCGAAAGTTGGGAAGCCTGGACGTGCTGTTAACCCGTCATCCTGAGGCGCGAGCGGAGCGAGCCTCGAAGGATGAACGGCCCCGCTGCCAGAGCCGGGCCGTCGCCCTTCGAGGCCCGCTGCGCGGGCACCTCAGGGTGACGGTGATGGTTTGGAATGCGCGACTTTCAGGGTCCCTCACGCCCGCCGGAGCGTGACCGTGCCGTCAGCACCCGCCTCGCCCGCACCCGCATCATCCGTCTCCGGCGGCTGCTTCGGCATCGCCTCGATGACCTGGATGCCGCGGGAATGGCAGATGTTGTGCAGGCCGGCCGGCAGCGGCTGGTCGGTGACGAAGGTCTGGATCTGGCTCATATGCGCGATGCGGACCGGCGCGCTGCGGGTGAACTTGGTGGAGTCGGCGACCAGGATGACGGTGCGGGCATTGGCGATGATGGCTTGCGCGACCTGCACCTCGCGATAGTCGAAATCCAGCAGCGCACCCTCCTCGTCGATCGCGGACGCACCGATGATGGCGTAATCGACCTTGAACTGGCCGATCAGCTGGGTGGCGGTCGAGCCGACCACGGCGCCGTCCGCACGTCGCACGGCGCCGCCCGCCACGATCACCTCGATGCGCGGATGGCGATAGAGCAGCATCGCGACATTGAGATTATTGGTGATGACGAGCAGGTCCTCATGCGAGGTCAGCGCGCTCGCGACCTCCTCGGTCGTGGTGCCGATATTGATGAAGAGCGAGCAGCCGTTCGGAATGAGCTCGGCGGCCGCGGTGCCGATCGCCTTCTTCTCGTCGGCGGCGACAAACCGGCGCGCTTCATAGGCGAGGTTTTCCACGCCCGAGGCGATGATCGCGCCGCCATGGATGCGGGTCAGCGAGCGCTGCTCGCAGAGATCGTTGAGATCCTTGCGGATGGTCTGCGCCGAGACCTCGAAGCGCCGCGCCAGATCCTCCACCATCACCCGGCCCGAGGCGCGGGCGAGATTGAGGATTTCGGATTGGCGGTGGGTAAGCCCGGTCACGGCGTTGCCTTGGCGAGAAGCGAAGGTGCCAAGGTTAGCGGCGGTTCGGGAGCGAGGTCAATGTGTCTCGGTCATTGTGTCTCGGTCATTCCCCGGCGCCTCGAAGAGGCGAACCCCGAATTTCGAGATTCCGGGTTCGATGCTGGCGCATCGCCCCGGAATGACGGGGCGTGAAGGGTTGACGTCGGTGTGCTCTGCAACACCGCAACGCCCGCAGCGCACCCTCCTCACGCCGCCTGCAGCAGCCGCGCCGCAGCACGCTCCGCATCGCGCACGGTGCGAAACACACGGCCTTCGAGCTGGAAGAAGATCTGCGATGCTGCGAAGAAGCGATAACCCTCCGAATCGCGAACGACGATACCCGCCTGCTGCGATCCGACCTCGATGATGTAGCGATCGGACATTTACACCCGCTCTCTATTCCCCACGGCCGCTATAACAGATTCGAGGCGGCTTCGTTCCTCCGTACGATGACGGGCGGCTGCGGCATTTTCACGTCGCTACATTCTTCAATCAGTCATGCCGTTGCCATCAACGCGACTTAAGTCGCAATCGCTGCGTCGCTGCGCTGCACTGGTTGAGGGCGACCGTGCTCATCGATCGAGACATAGGTGAAATTGCCTTCGGTCGCCAGGATCGAATGGCTCTCCCGGCGCCGCAGCACCCAGGCTTCCAAGTGCACGGTGATGGACGTACGGCCCAGCCGCACCAGGGTCGCATGGACCGAGACGAGATCGCCGACATAGACCGGCTTCCTGAAGGTCATCGCCTCGATCGCAACGGTCACGGTGCGTGATTTCGCGACCTTGGAGGCGAACACGCCGCCACCGACGTCCATCTGGCTCAAGAGCCAGCCGCCGAAAATGTCCCCATTGGCGTTGGTGTCGGCCGGCATCGCCAGCGTACGGATGCAGAGATCGCCGCTCGGCTCGCCCGTCGTCTCCAGTGGCGTCTGCATTTTGGTATCCGTCATCTAAAGCTCTCCCAGCCCGCATCGGGGGCGAATCGATCGCCGAATTTCTGCGCAAGCGCACGCAATGTCGAGACGATGTTGTCGACACCGCGCGTGCGCGCATAATTCAGCGGTCCGCCGCGGAATGGTGCATAGCCCGTGCCAAAGATCATGGCGCCGTCAACCATGTCGGAATTATCAACAATTCCTTCGCGCAAGGCTGCGACGCAGACATTCGAGATCGGCAGGATCAGGCGATCGGTCATCTCGTCGGTCGGCTGCGGCTGAGTGGTGGTTTGCAACTTGTCGGCCTTGCCGTCGCGCCAGTCGTAAAAGCCCTTGCCACTCTTCCTGCCGAGCTCGCCCCTGATGACCTTTTCACGCAGCCAGGGTGGCGCATCGGGAAGGGCCGCGCCGAATTTCGCGCGCAGCATGTCGCCGACATCGAGACAGATATCGAGGCCAACCTGGTCGGCGAGCTCGATCGGCCCGATCGGCATGCCGAACTTTTCTGCGGCAGCATCAATGGTGAGCTTGTCCATGTCCTGATCCAGCATCAGCATGGCTTCGAGCATGTAGGGCGTCAGCGCGCGGTTGACGAGGAAACCGGGCGAGCTCTTCACCTGGAGCGGCAGGCGATCGATGACACCGACAAAGGCCAATGCATCCTTCAGCAGCGCAGCCTCAGTTCCATCGTGGCCGACCACTTCGACCAGCTGCAGGCGCGACACCGGATTGAAGAAGTGCAGGCCAAGCAGCCGCTCAGGCCTTTGCAAACTGCTGCGCAGATCCTGCAGCGGGATGCTTGAGGTGTTCGTTGCGAGGATCGCTCCCGGCTTCATGCGCGGTTCGAGGCCGGCATAGACCTTCTTTTTCAGCTCCAGTTTCTCCGGCACGGCCTCGATGACCAGATCGGCGTTGCGCACGCCCTCGCCGTCCAGGTCGGGGATCAGGCGGTCCAGCGCGTCGCGCACCTCGATGGGCTTCCTGATGATCTTGCCGAACAGTTCGCTTGCGCGCCTTATGGCACCGGCGATCGGCTCCGGCTTCATGTCGGCGAGCGACACGCGCAAACCCTGGTTGGCGCACCAGGCGGCGATGTCGCCGCCCATCGCGCCGGCGCCGATGACATGGACGTGCTGTACCTTGTTGCCGCCGCCGGCGTTCTTCTTCATCTGCTCGCGCAGGAAGAAGACCCGGATCAGGTTCTGCGCCGTCGGCGTCACCATCAGATGCGCGAACGACGTCTTCTCCGCCGCGAGCATCGCGGCCTTGTCGCCACCATGCTTCTCCCAGAGATCGATCAGGCCGTAGGGCGCGGGATAATGCGCAGGTGCCGCGGCCTTCGCCGCCTCTTTCCGCATCCGCGCGGCGAGCAGGCTCCGCGCCGGCGCGGCGTTCAGAAGCGCGACCAGCGGGCCCGGCCGCGCGCGCTTCAGGCGGCCGAACACGGCGTCCCTCACCGCGCCCGCGACATGGCGCTCCTGCGTCACGGCATCGACGAGGCCCAACGCTTTCGCGCGCCGCGCGTCGATGGTGCGGCCGGTGAGCATCAGCGTCATCGCCTGCATCGGGTTGACGAGGCGCGTGAAGCGCGCGGTGCCGCCGAGGCCTGGATGCAGGCCGAGCATCACCTCGGGAAAGCCGAAGCGGGCATTGTCGATCGCAATGCGCGACTGGCAGGCCAGCGCAACCTCCAGCCCGCCGCCCAGGCAGAAGCCGTGGATCACGGCGGCGGTGGGAACACGCAACGCCTCGAGCCGATCGATCACCGCATGCGCGCGGCCGATCGCCGTCTCCACCAACGCGGAATCGCTGGCGCCACGGAATTCGTTGACATCGGCGCCGGCGATGAAGCCGGATCTTTTCGCGGAACGAATGACAAGGCCCGCGGGGCGCTCGGTCTCGAGCACGCTGAGCAGCTGATCAAACTCTTCCAAGACGTCGGCCGAGAGCGTGTTGGCGCTTGCCCCGTCGCGGTCGAACAGCAGCCAGGCAATGCCGTCGGCGTCACGCGTCAGCTTGAAATGACGGTACGGGCCGGCGGCCGGGACAGGCCCGAGGGTCAGCACGCGGTCGGAGAGCACGTCCATGATCTTCGAGCGCATGGTCACACCGTCTCTATCAGCATCGCGCCGCCGAGGCCGCCGCCGATGCACTCGGTGGCGATGCCGCGACGCGTGCCCAGCCGCTTCATGGCATTGACGAGATGCAGCACGATGCGGTTGCCGGAGGTGCCGACGGGGTGTCCGAGGCTGATCGCGCCGCCGTCGACATTGAGCTTTGCGCGATCAAGCTCGCCCGCTGCGCCATCGAGGCCCAAAACATCACGGCAGAATCTGTCGTCATTCCAGGCGGCGAGGCAGCCGAGCACCTGGGTCGCAAACGCCTCGTTCAGCTCCCAGGTGTCGACCTCCTGCAGCGTCAGCTCATTGCGCTTGAGAAGCGCGGTTGAACACAGCACGGGCCCGAGGCCCATGATGGAGGGATCGAGCGCCGACCATTGGCTGTCGATGATCGCGGCCTTCGGTGTCAGGCCATATTTCGCAACTGCCTCTTCGGATGCGAGGATCACCCAGGATGCTCCGTCGGTGATCTGCGAGGAGTTGCCGGCGGTCACCTGCCCCCACGGACGTTCGAAGACGGGGCGCAGCTGTGCCAGTGTCTCCGGCGTCGAGTCTGGACGCACGCCGTCGTCGTGGTCATAGAAACTGCCATTGCGCGCAAAGGCCGTCTCCACCTCGCCTTTGAGAAAGCCTTCCTTTTGCGCGTTCGCCAGCCGACGATGGCTCTCGGCCGCGTAGGCATCGGATTGTGCGCGGGTGATGCCGAAGAGATGGCCGACGACTTCCGCCGTCTGGCCCATGTTGAGGTCGGTGATGGGATCGGTGAGGCCACGCTCGAGCCCGATCACCGGCTTCAGATAGCTCGGCTTGATCTTGAGCGCCGCCGTGATCCTCGCACCGAGGCTCTTGGCCGTGGCAAGTCCCGCAAACCAGCGCACGCCCTGGTTCGGCCAGACCAAGGGCGCGTAGCTCAGCGCCTCGGTGCCGCCAGCCAGAATCAAATTCGCGTTGCCCTCGCGAATATAGCGGTAGCCGGTATCGATCGACTGCATGCCGGAGCCGCAATTGATCTGGACCGTGAAGGCGACCATGTCCTCGCCCATGCCGAGCCGCAGTGCCGCGACCCTGGCCGGGTTCATCTCGTCGGCAATGACGTTGACACAGCCGAGAATGACCTGGTCGAAGCTGTCAGCCGGAAACGGCTGGCGCGCCAGCAGCGGCCGGCCGCATTGCACGGCCAGATCGACCGGCGTGAACGGCCCGGGCCCGGTGCGCGCTTTCAGGAACGGCGTCCGGCTGCCGTCGATGATGAAGACCGGTCGTGCCATCAACTCGCGGCCCTCTGCTCCCCCAGCTCCTGGAAGAACTGGTGCACATCGGCGCTCTTTTTGTAGATCGGCGACAGCGCTTCGGGCGCGAAATCATCGACCGCGATGACCTTTGCTACGGCCTCATGCGCCGCCGCGAGCTGATCAGCCTCGCCTTGCGTGATCACGCCGCGCTTGAGAGCCTCATTGGGGTCGTGCAAATGTGCGGCGCGCATCTTCCTGTGCGCATCTTCGGCCGCGGTCACGAGCAGGAAGGCCTTTTCAAGCCGCGCCTGCGGGCCATCGTCCTCGACATGCGACAGATCGGGCGTCAGCCGTTCGCGCGCAGCCGACGGCTCCAGCACGATTTGTGCGCAATCGTGCACGACGCGGTCCGAGGGACCGACGACCCGTGCGCCGAACGGCTGCACGACAAGCTTCAGGATCACCGCCACAAACCGGTTGGGCAGATTGGCGAGAATTTCGGCCAGTCGATTTTCGATTGTTCTGAAGCCGCTCGCCATGCACCATTGCAGCAGTGCGAAATCCTGGACTGGCCTGCCCTCGTCCTGCCAGCGCTTCAGCGCGGCCGAGAGCAGATACAGCTCGGAGAGAATATCGCCGAACCGCGCCGACAGCATCTCCTTCCGCTTCAACGCGCCGCCCAGCGTGAGCAGCGCCATGTCGGCTACAAATGCAAATGCCGCCGCATAGCGCGACAGCTGGCGATAGAAGCGCGTCGCGTCGCCCGCATCGGGCGCCGGCGCGAACAGGCCAAAGGTCCAGCTGCGACCGAAGGCGCGCGCCAGCGTCTTGAAGCTGTGGCCGAGATGCTTCCAGAACACATAATCGAAAGCATCCAGCCCGCGCTCGCGGTCGTCCTCGGCCAGCGCAGTCATCTCCTCCAGCAGGAAGGGATGGGCGCGGATAGCGCCCTGCCCGAACACGATAAGATTGCGGGTGAGGATATTGGCGCCTTCGACCGTGATGCCGACTGGCACCGAGCGGTAGAGATTGCCGAGATAGTTTTGCGGACCGTCGATCACGGCCTTGCCGCCATGGATATCCATGGCATCGTCGATGGCGGTCCGCATCCGCTCGGTCGCCTGCAGCTTCATGATGCCGGAGATCACAGCAGGATGGTGGCCCTCGTTCAGGGCGGCGCAAGTCAGGCGTCGCGCGCCATCGAGCAGATAGGCGGTCGCGGCGATGCGCGCCAGCGGCTCCTCGATGCCCTCGAACCTGCCGATCGGAATGCCGAACTGCTCGCGGATGCGGGCATAGGCGCCGCTGGCGCGCGCCGCGTAGGCGGCGCCTGCCGCCGAGAGCGACGGCAGCGAAATGCCGCGGCCGGCGGCGAGCGCCGTCATCAGCATCTTCCAGCCCTCGCCCAGCCGCTTCTCGCCGCCGATGACATAGTCGAGCGGGATGAAGACGTCGCGGCCGCGGTTCGGGCCGTTCTGGAACACCTGCATCGCCGGCAGATGACGCCGCCCGATCTCGACGCCGGGCAGATGGGTCGGGATCAGGGCGACCGTGATGCCGAGGTCTTCCTTGGGGCCAACCAGATGATCGGGATCATAGGCCTTGAAGGCGAGCCCCAGAAGCGTCGCGACCGGGCCGAGCGTGATGTAGCGCTTGTGCCAGTTCAGCCTCAGGCCAATGACCTCATTGCCTTCGAAATTGCCCTTGCAGATGATGCCGGTGTCGACCATCGAAGCTGCATCCGAGCCGGCTTCGGGACTGGTCAGGCCGAAGCAGGGAATGTCGCTCCCGGACGCCAGGCGCGGCAGCCATTTGTCCATCTGCTCCCGGGTGCCGAAGCGCATCAGGAGCTCTCCGGGTCCAAGCGAGTTCGGCACCATCACCGTGACGGCCGCGGTGAGGGAGCGCGAGGAGAGCTTGCGCACGACTTCGGAATGGGCAAAAGGCGAGAAACCCAGCCCTCCATACTCCTTCGGAATGATCATGCCGAGGAATTTCTCGCGCTTGATAAAATCCCAGGCCTCCTTCGGAAGATCACGCCACTCCCAGTTGATCTTCCATTCGTCCAACAAGGCGCAAAGCGCATCGACGGGTCCGTTGAGGAAGGCTTTTTCCTCAGCGGTGAGCACGGCCTGCGGATAGGCCAGCAGCTTCGCCCAATCGGGATCGCCGCTGAACAGCTCGCCGTCCCACCAGACATCGCCCGCCTCCAACGCCTCGCGTTCGGTGTCCGACATCGGCGGCAGCGCTCGGCGTGCCAGCGAGAAGATTGGCTTGGTGATGTAGTCGCGGCGAAAGGAGCTCATGGCTATGTCCTTTTATGGCAAGCGACGGCAACGAGCTTTCAAGGAAAAGGGTAAAGAATTGGGCGGCGCTTCGCACCGAAAATCAAGTGAAATGGCGTCGCAGTAACGGCATGTTCTGGCCGTAGTTCCGGGCCACGGCGCGGCCACGAACTCCCACCCGCGCCTGAAGGGGGCGGGTGCTCAAGAGCAAGCGGCATCAATCCGGCCGGATCATCTCGAACATGTTTTCCGGCTTGATCTCGAAATAATCGCCACGCCGTCCGGCACGTACGATGGGATGGGCGAGGCCGGTCTGGTAGACGCCATCCTTGATGAAGGCCTTGTCGATATGGACAGCAACGACTTCGCCGAGCGTCAGCCAGGCCTCGGCCTTCCTGCCGTCGGCGCCCTTGAGCTGGATGATGTCGGATAATTTGCATTCGAAGGAGACCGGGCTCTCGCCGACCCTGGGCACGTTCACCAATCGGCTCGGCGCCTCCGTCAGCCCTGCAAGCCTGAACTCGTCGACCTCGCGTCCGACATGGGCCGCGGTCGCATTCATCTGTTTTGCCAACTCCATCGTCGCGAGATTCCAGCAGAACTCCTTGGTCTCCTCGATATTGGCGACGCTGTCCTTCCAGTTGGTGGAGGAGAAGCCGATGATCGGCGGAACGTAACAAAAGGCGTTGAAGAAACTATAAGGGGCCAAGTTGACATTGCCCCTGGCGTCTCGCGAGGAGATCCAGCCGATCGGCCTCGGCGCGATGATGGCGTTGAACGGGTCGTGCCTGAGACCGTGCCCCTTGGAGGGCTCGTAGTAGTGGATGTCCTTGTCTGCCAAGCTCGGCCCCTCATTCCAGACGCCGTCATACCGGGGCGGTCCGCAGGACCGAACCCGGAATCTCGAGATTCCGGGTTCGATGCTTCGCATCGCCCCGGAATGACGGCGTTAGGGAAACTAGCCCGCAGCCTTCCCCGAACCAAGCCCGACCAGCACAAAATCGATCATTTGATCGATGGTGGGGCCCGGCTTGTCGGCGGCCTGGGCGATCATCTGCGGGTGGAAGAAACGCACCATGGCGGTGCAGGTGCAGAGCGCAGCGGCTGGCACGTCGGACACCCTGAACTCACCGCTCGCCGCTCCCTGCGCGATCAGGGCGCCGATGCTCTCGGTGATGGTCTGAATGTGGGTGACGCAGACCTCCCAGCTCTCCTGCATGGCGATCTCGACCATCTCGTGCAGCTTGGAGTCGCCGACATAGCGCTCCGTGTTCATCTGATGGATGGTGGTGAGCAGCTCGCGCATGCGCTCCGGCGCTGGCCCCGGCCTGGCGACGATGGCGGCGGCGGCCGCCTCCACCTCACCCATCAGCCCGCGCGCGACGCTCTCGTGGATCGCCTTCTTCGATTCGAAGAAGCGATACACATTGGCCGGGCTCATGCGCAGCTCTTTGGCAATGTCGCCGACCGTGGTCTTCTGGTAGCCGATCTGCCGGAACAGACGCTCCGCCACCACGAGAATCCGCTCGCGGGTGTCCGGCTCGACATGTTCGGAAATCAGCGTCATCGCATACTCAAAGCGTTGTCAGTCTCAATGTTCAACTATTCGGCAGCCTCAGCAAGCGGAAATGCGGGCTCTCCCAGTTGCTGCGGCGCGAGATCGGGCTTGGTGCCGCTCTCTTCCAGGCTGTTGCGGAACCACAGGGCATATAGACCCGGCAGGTACAGCAGGGTGAGGAAGGTTGCAACAAACAAGCCGCCCATGATGGTGATCGCCATCGGGCCCCAGAAGGCCGAGCGCGACAGCGGAATCATGGCCAGAATCGCGGCGAGCGCAGTCAGCACGACGGGACGTGCGCGGCGGACGGTCGCCTCCACGATCGCTTCCTTGCGCGGCAGCCCATGCGCGACGTCGGTCTCGATCTGATCAACAAGGATCACAGTGTTGCGCATGATCATGCCGGCGAGCGCGATCAGGCCGAGCAGCGCCACGAAGCCGAACGGGGCGCTGGCGACGTTGAGGCCGAGCGAGGCGCCGATGATGCCGAGCGGCGCGGTGAGGAAGACCAGGATCAGCCGCGCAAAGTTCTGCAGCTGGATCATCAGGAGCGTCAGCATCACCATCGCCATCACCGGGAACAGCACGAAGATCGAGGCATTGCCCTTGGCGGATTCCTCGAACGCGCCGCCCGGCTCGATGCGGTAGGCCGGTTCGAGGTGAGCGCGGATGTCCGCCAGCTTGGGCCAGATCTGGTTGGTGACGTCGGGCGCCTGCACGCCGTCCTGGACGTCACTGCGCACGGTGATCGCCATGTCGCGGTTGCGCCGCCACAGGATCGGCTCCTCATGCGAATACTCGATCTTGGCGATCTGCTGCAGCGGCACGGCGATGCCGTTCTTGGAGGTGATGGTGAGATCGCCGACATGGGCGAGGTCGAGCCGCTCCGAGGGCACCGCGCGGGCGACCACGCCGACCTTCTCGATGCCGTCGCGCACGGTCGTGACCTGCACGCCCGAGATCAGCATCGCCAGCGACTGCGACACATCCTGCGGGGTCAGCCCCAGCGCGCGGGCGCGATCCTGGTCGACGACGAGCTTGAGGTAAGGCGACTGCTCATTCCAGTCGAGCTGCGCGTCCTTGACATTCGGATTTTGCTTCATGACGTCGCGGACCTGATAGGCGATCTCGCGCACCTTGTTGGTGTCGGGGCCGATGACGCGGAACTGCACGGGGAAGCCGACCGGCGGGCCGAAATTGAAGCGATCGACACGCACCCGCGCCTCGCTCAGCATGCCGCCAGCCGCGGCGTTCTCGATCCTGGCCTTGATGCGCTCGCGCGCCTCGACGCCCTTGGCGACGATCACGATCTCCGCAAAGGCCTCATTCGGCAGCTGCGGATTGAGGCCGAGCCAGAAGCGCGGCGAGCCCTGGCCGACATAGGCGGTGTAGGTCTCGATATCCTTGTCGCCCTTGAGCAGCGTCTCTGCCTCCTTCACCGCCTTCTCGGTGACGTTGAACGCGGTGCCCTCGGGCAGGCGCAGCTGCAGGAACAGCTCGGGCCGCTCGGACAGCGGGAAGAACTGCTGCTGCACATGACCGAACGCGACGATCGAGGCTACGAAGACGCCAACGGTCGCCGCGACCGTGGTGATGCGGTGGTTGACACACCACTGGATCACCGCGCGCAAGGCCCGATACATGCGGGTCTCATAGATCGCATGCGGGTCGTGGTTATGATGGTGCTTGATCTCGGGCAGCAGCTTGACGCCGATATAGGGCGTGAAGATCACCGCGACGAACCATGAGGCGACCAGCGAGATCGCCACGATCCAGAAAATGCCGCCCGCATATTCGCCGACCGCGGAATTGGCAAACCCGATGGGCAGAAACCCCGCCGCGGTGACCAGTGTGCCCGTGAGCATCGGAAACGCCGTGGATTCCCAGGCAAAGGAGGCCGCCTTGACCCGGTCCCAGCCCTGCTCCATCTTCACCACCATCATCTCGACCGCGATGATGGCGTCGTCGACCATGAGGCCGAGCGCAATGATCAGCGCGCCCAGCGTGATCCGGTGCAGGTCGAGCGACATCGATTCCATCACGATGAACACGATCGCAAGCACCAGCGGTACCGAGGCGGCGACCACGATGCCGGTGCGCCAGCCGAGCGCGACGAAGGAGACGAACAGCACGATGGCGAGCGCCTCGATGAAGGAGTGCACGAACTCGCCCACCGCATGCTCGACCACTTTGGGCTGGTCGGCGATCTGGTCGACATTGATGCCCTGCGGCACCGCCTTCATGAAGTCGGCGGTCGCGGCATTCACCTCCTTGCCGAGCTCGAGGATGTTGGCGCCCTTGGCGGTGACGACGCCGATGCCGATCGCGGGCTTGCCCTCCTGGCGCACCACAAAGCTCGGCGGATCGACATAGCCGTGGGTGACGGTCGCGATATCGCCGAGCCGGAACACGCGCCCGTTGCTCTCGACCGGCGTTTCGGCCACCGCCTTGGCGCCGTCGAGCGCGCCGGTGACTCGCAGCGGCACGCGCTGCGATGACGTCTCCACCGTGCCGGCGGGCACGACATTGTTCTGCTTGGCGAGCGAATCGAACAGCGCCTGCGGCGTGATGCCGAGGGTGGCGAGCTTGGCGTGGCTGAACTCGACATAGATGCGCTCGTCCTGGGTGCCGTACATGTCGACCTTGGTGACGCCGTTGACCTTCAACAGGCGCTGCCGGAACGCTTCGGCGACCGTCTTGAGCTGCTTGTAGTCGGCGCCGTCGCCCGTCATCATGTACAGGATGGAATCGACGTCGGAGAATTCGTCGTTGACCACGGGGCCGAGAATGCCTTGCGGCAGGTCGCCCTGCACGTCCACGAGCTTCTTGCGCAGGAGATAGAACAGGTAGGGCACCTCCTTCGGCGGCGTGGAATCGCGGAAGGTGACCTGCATCGCGGAGAAGCCCGGCTTGGAATAGGTCTGCACCTTCTCGAAGTAAGGCAGCTCCTGCAGCTTCTTCTCGATGGGGTCGGCGACCTGGGCCTGCATCTCCTTGGCGGTGGCGCCCGGCCACATCACGGAGACGTTGACCACCTTCACCGTGAAGAACGGATCCTCGGCGCGGCCGAGCTTCTGATACGAGAACAGACCGGCGACGCCAAGCACGATCATCAAGAACAGCACAAGCGCGGGATGGCTCACCGCCCAGGCGGACAGATTGAAGCGCTTCATGTCACTCTCCAGTTTTCGACCGCGACTTTTTCGGAACCGTCACTGCGGGGGAAGCGGGAGCAATCCAGGGGGCTGGATATGAATTGCCACCCCGCTCGCACCCCGCAATGACGGCAACTCAGAACGCGAGCTGCGAGACGACCCGCACCTTCTCGCTTGGATCAATCTTCTGCACCCCGAGCGCCACGACCTTGGCGCCCTCGGCTACGCCGCTCGAAATCAAGACGTCGTTGCTCTCGTAAGCCTTCACCTTGACCGGCTGCAGCGTCACGTCGCCCTTGTCATCGACGACATAGAGCGAGGGATCGCCACCCTGGCGAAACAGCGCCGACAGCGGCAGCCGCGCGACGCGCTCGGTGGCGGCGTCGGACAGCGTCAGCGTCGCGGTCATGCCGAGCTCGACATTGTCGCCGACGTCGGGCAGCGAGAATTTGGCAAGATAGGTGCGCGTGGCGGGATCGGCGCTTGGCGACAGCTCGCGCAGGTGTGCGGCATATTTCTTGTTGGGATCGGACCACAGCGACACCGTCGCCGTGCCGGTCTTGGCGCGATCGACCAGCGTCTCCGGGATGGCGACCACGGCTTCCTTCTCGGCGAGCCGCGCGACGCGGATGGCGGTCTGGCCCGAGGCCACCACCTGGCCCGGCTCGATCATGGTCGCAGTGACGACGCCGCGCGCGTCAGCCTCCAGCGTTGCATAGGCGAGCGAATTCCTGGTCAGCTCGACCTGGCGCTCGGCGCGGCTGAGCCGGGCGCGGGCTTCGTCGGCCGTGGCCTTGGCCTGGTCGAGCTGGGCGTCGGTGGTCCAGCCGCTGGCCTTAAGGTTCTTGGCGCGGGTCTCGGCCGCCGCGGCCTGCGCGAGCACGCCCGTGGCGGCGCGCTGCTCGGCTTCGGCCTGCTCGGCCTGCAGCTTCAGGTCGACTTCATCGAGAAAGGCGAGCGGCTGGCCGATCTCGACCCGCTGGCCGACCTCGACCAGCCGCTTGGCGACCTTGCCCGGGACCCGAAAGCCCAGATCGCTCTCGATCCTGGGCCGGATGGTGCCGACAAAGCTCCGCTCCGGTATCTCCGCCTCGTAATGGGCCGTCGCGACCAGGACGGGGCGGGTCGGCTCGGCCTTCTGCGCCACGCTGTCATTGCAGCCGGCCAGCGCCACTGCCATAGAGGCCAGCAGCGCTCCCGCCAACAGCTTGGAATAACTTGCAAAAATCCACCGGGCCAACATCGGACACTCCCTCGGCTTTGATCCGTGAGGTGAGTGTCGAGTGTTTAGTGACGAAAGTCAATAATCGTCAGTAATCAGGATTTCGTGAACTTTAATTCAGACAGTCAAGCCTTAATGGTCCGGCGAGCCCGGGAACCATCTCGCCCCGGAATAACGGTGTGCGTCGAGACTTGCAGGGTGGGCAAAGGCGCTCTTGCGCCGTGGCGACCATTGGCGTTCGCGGTGAAAATGGTGGGCACGCTTCGCCTTTGCCCGCCCTACTCTCCGAGCTCTGGGTTGCCTTGGTCCGTCAGCTGAAACCGCTCGAATCGGCCGAGCGCCTCCTCGATCCGCGGCTTCCAGTCCGCGCGTGCGCCGCGCTTGGCGCCCTTGCCCACCCAGCTCCATTTCTGCAGCAGCAGCTTCTTGTTCTGCCGGTCGGCCTTGAGATCAATCGCAGCGACGATGTCGTCGCCGACCAGAACCGGCAGCGCGAAATAGCCGAACTTGCGCTTGTGCCTGGGCACATAGGCCTCGAAGCGGTGCTCGTAGTCGAACATGAGATGCGTGCGCTTGCGCTGGATCACCAGCGGATCGAAGGGCGAGAGGATGTGCACGAGATCAGGCGCGGTTTCGCATCTCTCCTCCAGGGTCGCCGGACTTGCCCAGTGCTCCTGCTTGCCAGCGCCTTCGACCGCGAGCGGGACCAGCTCGCCACGACGGACGCGCGCCTCGATCAGGCGGCGCACGCCCGGCTTGCTCGGGGCATCGAGATGGCAGATCGAATCGAGCGACACCACACCCTGCGAACGCAACGCACGGTCCAGCAGATAGGCTGCGACCTCGCCCTTCGTCGCCGCCTTCGGCGGCCTCTCCCAGCCGAAATGCCGCGCCATCAGCTCATAGGTCTTGAGCATGCCATTGCGCTCGGAGATGGTGAGGGCGCCGGTGTAGAAGGCGAATTGCAGCGCCCGCTTGGACGGCTTGCGGCTTGCCCACAGATGCTCCTTCTCCGTCAGCACGTCGTCGTCGATGTCGCGGATGGTCAGCGGCGACTTCCGGATCAGGCGCATCACCTTGCGCATGTCCTTTGATGTCACCGAGGTGAACCAGCGCGCCCGCTCGCGCTTGTGCAGCCGCATCAGGGGAATGAAAAAACGAAAGTCCCGGCTCGACACGTAGGACAGCGCGTGGGTCCAGTATTCGAACACGCTCTTGTCGATACTCTGGGCCTGGCGCAGATCCGCACGGCGGTAGTCGGGAATGCGGCTCCAGAGGATGTGATGGTGACAGCGCTCGATGACGTTGATGGTGTCGATCTGGACATAGCCGAGATGGGCGACCGCATCGGCCACGGCTTGGCTGCCCGCGCCGAAGGGCGCCGGCGAATCGAGCCGCTGCGCGCGCAGCCAGATGCGCCGCGCGTCCGGTTGGCTCAGGGGATGGGGTGATTTCGCGCCGAACACGCTTGCAATCTAGTGGGATTTGCCCGGCCTGCCAGAGGCCATGAAAAACCGCGCCACCTTCCCGGCGGCGCGGCGAGGATAAATGAAAGACGCTTGCGGGCTCTCCTTTGCCCTCATCCGGCCGGGCCGCCCCGGCCGACCTTACTTCGCCATGCTGAGCTTCTGCGCCTTGGCGTAATGCATGCAGGCCGCCCGCATCTTGCCCTGGCTGATCGCCGTGTTGGCCGCGGCGTATTCCTTGTTTGCCGCCGACTGGACTCCTTGCATGGCCGCCATGGCCGAACTGCCGATATTGGCGGGGGTGCAGGCCATCATCTTTGCCGACGCAGGCGACAGCGCCAGCAGCGAAAACATCGCAGCCGTGATCAATATCCTCATCCTTGACCTCATTGGAAATCAATCCGGCGATATGCCGGATTCACGCGTGCGCATCTTGTCCCGGTGAGTTCCCCGGAAAAAGACACTTTCGATGCTGCAAAGCAACGCGCAGGCGTTTCGCTGGCGCGAATGGTCGCGCGCGGCGCGCTCCGTTCAGGGCTTGGGCTTACCGCCAATGCTGCCGGTGGCGATATCCGGATCGCAATTGGCCCGGCCACGGCCCTGCGCCTCGCATTTGTAGAGCGTGCCGGTGAGTCGGTCGACGAGCCAGGCCGATTCGTCAGTCGGGCCTTCGACAGCGACATAGCGCCCGCCAAGTGCGGTGATCAACGTGGATAACAGAATCGCAGCCGCGATCATCGCGGCGCCGATCAGGATGGATAATGAGCCGAAGGAACCAGTCCGGTCGGAGTTGCCCGTGCGATAGCCCTGATAATCACTTGGTCGTCTGTGGGGAGAAAACACGGCCTCAGCTTAAGCTTGAACTTGATCGATGTTGATCTCGTTCTTGGTCTAACCAAGGAGCCGTAAGCACGCATCTGGGTGATTTCTTGACTCAAGCCCGGCCCAAGCCGGGCAGGGGTGCGACCGCATTGCGAGCCGGGAACTGGCATGCCGCAAAGAAGCGGCCTCCACGAGGGAGGCCGCCCCAGGTTGCCGCTGCAGGGAGCCTTGATTTCAGCGGCATCCAAATAACTGCTTCGAGTCGCATGCGGCGACTGTGATGCCGATCACGCTGGTCATCGGCGGGGGCGAACCGGACGGCGAGACGCAACGACGCGAGCGAGCCGCCAAGCGCGGCGGTAGAGCCGTCGAAAACAGGCTGGCTCTCGCTCCTCACCCTCCCGTGACATGCGTCACATTCAAGGATTTGAACCTCGCTTAGGGTCGACGCATCCAAAACGCCAAAGGGGCGATTTTTTTAGGGATTACGACCATGACCAGCTTCGTGAGGCTTTCCGCAATCAAGGCGATCACCATCTGCGCCGCGTTCACCATGACCGCGGGGCTCACCACGACCTTTGCCATCGCTGGTGACGGCGCCGTGCCCGCCGCCCAGATCATCCACGCGCTGCAGCCCAAGCCCGTGACGCGCGGCTTATCCATGGGCGAGCCGCAGATCGACCAGGCCGCCAAGGCGAAGGAAGACACCTTCCTTGCCAGCGTCCGCAACCGCAGGACCCGCTCGCTGTCGCTCGACGAGCGCGAGGAGATCGCCTCGATCGCCTCGACCAAGCCGAACATCGATCTGGAGATCAATTTCGACTACAACTCGGCCGAGATCAGCAAGGCCTCAATGCCGGCGGCGCAGGAACTCGGCAAGGCGCTGTCCAATCCGAGCCTGAAGGGTTCGACCTTCGTTGTCGCGGGCCACACCGACGGCATCGGCAGCGAGGCCTACAACCAGGATCTCTCGGAGCGGCGCGCAGATACCATCAAGAGCTTCCTGGTGCAGAAGTACGGCCTCAACAGTGCCGATCTCGTCACCGTCGGCTATGGCAAGACCAAGCTGAAGGACGCGCAGAACCCGGCCGATCCCTTGAACCGCCGTGTCCAGGTGGTCAACATGGAAACCAAGACCGCACAGAAGTGACGGTTGCGACCAACATCCGCCTGCCGTTCATCAGGTGGGCGGATGTGATTTCTTCTCCGCGATGTCAACAATCCGTTTTTCGCCTCCGAGGCGGCTCCGGCATCAAGGGATGATCCAATTGAGAGTCCGCTACCTCGCAATCAGCACGGCAACACTGATGGCCATGGCCGCCAGCCAACTGTCGGCGCGCACCCTCGGCACCGCGCCCGCTCCCACCACCCCAGCGCCGAGGGCAAGAACGGCCGATACGCGACCCGCGAAGGTGCACGGCGCCCCTAGATCCAGCTCTGGAACAGTATCAGCCGATTGAAGGTCGCCATGGAGGTGCCGATGAATGCCGCCGAGATCGGCAGCATCGCGGCAAAGCTTGCACCGGCAACGGCGACAAAAGCCCAGAGCAGCCAGCGCGGAACGCCGTCCCGCGTGAGCGCATAGACCAGCGCGAGCGCGGCCGTGGTCGCAGCCGGCAGATAATAATAGAGAAAGCCGAGGGTGCGCGGCAGCAGCGCCCAGGCGAGATAGGGCCCGAAGTAGAACGCGAGCACCAGGAACGCATCCGCCCGCCGCGCCACGATGAAGTCGCGCAGCGCCACCGCAAGCGCAGGCAGCGCGGGCCAGAGCACCAGCGGATTACCGAGCAGTACAATGGCTGCGATGTCGTCGTCATCGACCTTGTCGAACAGGTACCAAACAGGGCGGATCAAAAACGGCCAGGACGGCCACGAGCTCATATAGGTGTGGCCGGCAATCGCCGTCGTGGTGTTGTCGGCAAAGATGCGGCGCTGCGCCTCGAGCAGGTCGGAGAGCGACAGGCCGTACAGCGCGATGAAGCTTGCGAGGTAAGCGACGATGGGAAGCACCACAAAGCAAATGGCGAAGTGATGCAGCCTGAAACCGGGCCAGAGCCCGGGCCGGTACCAGTCCGCCTCATTGCCATCGGCGAATTGCGTGCGCCAGCGCTGCAGCAGCCTGATCAGGATGACGATCACGAGCACGGTCGCGAACGGAAACAATCCGCTCCATTTGCAGGATGCCGAAAGCCCAAAGCAGATCCCGGCGGCGGCAAACAGCGCATGCGGTCGCTCGCGGGCGTAGCCGTACAGAAACGCGGCGATGCCAAACAGCGCGAAAGCGAGCGCGAAAATGTCCAGCATCGCGATGCGCGCCTGCACGAACAGCATCTGATTGAAGAACGCGATGAGACAGGCCGCGATCGCCGCCGACTGCCGCGCGAACAGCGCAACCCCGCAGAGATAGATTGCGACCACCGAGAGCGCGCCAAAGACGGTGGCGGGATAGCGCCAGCCGAACGCACTATCGCCGAAAAAATGGATCGATAGCGCGATGATCTGCTTGGCCAGCGGCGGATGCATCGGATTGAGCATCGGCTCGTCGCCCTTCGGCTGCAACATCTGCAGCGCCGCCGGCACGTAATGCACTTCATCAAAAACATATTTTTCCGGCGTGGTCACCCCTGCCAGAAAGGCGAGATGCGCGCAGACAAAGATGACGATGCAGGTAAGGCCGCATCGCGCAAGAGAAAGGCCAGCAGGCTTGTCACTCAGCGTTTTCAAAGGCCGATCGCAATCGTTGTGCTGTTGCAGTCAAGGGGAGTGTGGAAGAGTTCAATTTTCCTGTCGATCGCATTGAACGCATCGTCCGCGTCATAGCACTAAGGGGACGGTGGATACAGCTGCGCTTGTGATAAAATTACAACTACGCAGGCACGCATAATCCGGTACATAGGGCACGTTCAATCGGTATTTTTGAAATGCATGTGCGTTGCTGCAGGGTCGTCGCTTTTGCCTGTGTTGCCGCGAGCCTTGCGGCGCCATTCGCGTTCGCCAGTGAGACGAGAGTCGGCGAGGCCGTCGTCATTCAGAACAGCGTGGTACGCGTCGCCGGTGATGCGACGAACCCGGTCAATGTCGGCGACAGCATGCTGCGCGACGAGGTGGTGCGCACCGGCAGTGACAGCGCGGCGCGCTTTGTGATGGCCGACAGCACCAATCTGTCGATCGGCCCCAGCGCCACCATCAAGCTCGATCGCACCGTCTTCAACGATGAGCACAGCTATCGCGACATCGCGATCCGGCTCACCACCGGCGCCTTCCGCTTTGTCACGGGCCATTCGGAAAAGGCCGCCTACAAGATCTCGACGCCGCTCGCCACCATCGGCGTTCGCGGCACCATTCTCGACATTCTCTCGCAGCGCGGCCGCACAACCGTGGTGCTGCAGGAGGGCGCCGCCAGCGTCTGCACGTTGAGCTTCCAGTGTATCCAGCTCACCCAGGCCGGTGACACCGCCATCATCACCTTGACCGGCGGCAAGACCACGATCCGGAAGACGCACGGCTCAGCCTGGAGTTTTGCAGCCAATTGCGCAGCCGCCGCCGGACTCTGCGCGGTCGGCACCTATGCCGACGCCTCTCCCGCCGTCACGCCGCCGGTCGATGACGGCGGCATTCTGTGCGGGCGCTGATCATGGCAAAGTCAACTCCGCGCAGCCTTTCGGGCAGCTTTGCAGTTGGCGCGTTGATTGCGGCGATGTCGCTGCTTGTGCTCGTTGGGCAGACGCGGCCGGCCGCCGCTCAATGCGGCGACAGTGATTTCTGTCCGCCGAGCCCGTCACCGTCAGCGAGCCCGTCTCCGTCTCCGTCGCCGGCACCACAAGCTCAGATTCCAACCCCCGCCCCCACGGGCGCGGACTCCAGCGGCAATTCCATCAGCGGCCTTGCGGGCCAGCGCTTCAACCAGATGATCACCAACCAGGTGCTCGGCTCGGTGCTGCTCGGTGTCAACGAGCAGGTCAACTGCTCCGACTGCGTCTCGGCCTTCGGCTCGGTCGGCTCCTTCATGGCCGGCATTCATGGCCGGAAAGAATTGACCAACAATCTGTCGCTGCTGGCCGGCATCGCCTACACCCAATACAGCGAGAACGGCTATCACATCACCAGCGCGCCGATCGGGGCCTTCGCGCTGCGCTATGATTTCACCGATTGGGGATCGTCGCGGCCGTTCTTCGATGTCGGCGCGGTGCTCACCCCGTATGAGCGGGCGCGCTATTCCCGCTTCTATGTCACGAGCCTCGGCGCGGTTTCGCTCGAGAGCTCGACCGATGCTTCGAATTACGCGGTCTACGGTCGCGGCGGATGGATGAGCCGGCTTTCGCCGCGCGACGAGGTCGCGGCCTCGGTCGAGCTGTGGCAATTGTGGCAGCACGTCAACGGCTATTCCGATCCAGCGGCCGCCCTCAATCCCTTTGACGCAACGCTTGCCGGCGGCACCGACCGGACCAGCCTGGTCAAGCTCGGCGGACAATGGACGCACCTGTTCGGCTCGAGCGTCGAAGGCAATATCAACGGCTTCTATGTGCACTCCTTCGCATCCAGCTCGGGCATCGTTGCCACCGTAACCGGCGACGGGCTGGTCGCGCCGACCATGGGCAACCAGGGCTGGTTCGAATATGGCGGCCGGCTCGGCTTCCGCCTGGCCAAGGGCTGGGTAGCCGACATCTTCGTCAATGGCACGCTCGGCCCGCAGCCGGTCGGCAACACCGTCCATGGTGGCGTGGGGCTGCGGGTGAATTACTGACGAATTGCGGCGATACGCTAGCCACCTTCATAAGCGCGCCTCAGCGCTTCGATGTCGAGCTTAACCATCCCGAGCATGGCCTGCATCGCCCGTGCCGCTCCTTCGCGGTTCTCGCCGCCGAGATATTTCGGCAGGGCCGTCGGCACAATCTGCCAGTAGACGCCGTAGCGATCCCTGAGCCAGCCGCAGCGATTGGGCTGCCCGCCATTTGCGGTAAGACCGTCCCAGAGCCGGTCAACTTCCTCCTGATCCTCGCAATCGATCTTGAACGACACCGCCTGGGTATAGTCAAAGCGCGTGCCGCCATTGAGCGCCATGAAGCTCTGGCCGGCCAGCGTGAACGTCACCACCAGCACCGAGCCGGCCTTGCCCGAGGGACTGTCGACCATGTTCTTCTGCACCGTGTCGATTTTGGAATTGGGCAGGAGCGAGACGTAGAAATTGGCGGCCTCTTCGGCTTCGCCGTTGAACCAGAGGCAGGGAGCGATCTTGGACATATGAAAAGTCTCCTGATGCGACGACGATCAAGCGCAGGCCTGTCCTGCCATGGCCTTGCTGGCGGCCTCCGCGTCCATCCACATCACTTCCCAGATGTGTCCGTCGGGATCCTCGAAGCTGCGGCCATACATGAAACCGAAATCCTGCTTCGGCGACGGATCGGCAGTGCCGCCGGCGCCCGCGGCCCTGCTCACCACCTGGTCGACGGCCTCGCGGCTGTCGGCCGAGATGCAGATCAGCACCTCGCTGGTGGTCTTGGCATCGGAGATCTTTTTTGGGGTGAACTGCCGGAATTTGTCGTGGGTGAGCAGCATGGCGTGGATGGTGTCGGAAAACACCATGCAGGACGCCGTGTCGTCGCTGAACTGCGGATTCTTGCTCGCGCCGACGGCCTGATAAAAAGCGGTGGCGCGGGCGAGGTCGCCGACTGGCAGGTTGATGAAGATCAGCTTGGCCATCATGGTCTCCTTGGCAGGGTTGCGCCCCGAGGACGGATGGCCATCGGCGGTGCCGACAGGCTGGACGAATAATTTTCGCGGGAGACGCCCCCGAACGACTTTATGTCGCGATCGGCGTCGGCATGGTCAAAAACGCCCGCGTGACGTGCCAGAACAGCTGCCGGTTGATCGCCAGCACCACCGAATGCGCTGTGCCGGGCAGGATGACGAACTGGCGGTCGCCATTCGGCAGCTTGTTGAAGAAGTCCTCGAGGTCGGGCACCGCGGCGATGCCGTCATATTCGCCGCGAACCAGCAGCACCGGCGCCAGCACCTTTTCGGGATGCACCACCGGCAGGTTGGCGGTCATGTCGAGATAGGTGCCGGTCGGGATCTCATCGCCGAATTGCAGTTCGACATCGGCAAGCGCCTCCATCACGGCAGGATCCGAGGTGCCCGGCTTGTCGCGGGTGGCGATGGAGCGGATCATGTCGCGGTCACGCTTGCGCAAGTTGTGCGAGCGATAATAGTCCAATTGCTCGGCGCGCTTCTTCAGGGTCGGCGAGTCCTCGCCCTTGTAGGTGAAGGCGGCGAACACCAGCCGGTCGATGTGTTCGGGCGCGGCCATGGCGTAGGCACCGGCGCGCAACGCGCCCGAGGATTCGCCGACGAAGTGGAATTTCGTACGGCCGGTCTCGCGCGCGACGATCTCGACCGCGGCCTTGAGATCCTCGACGCCGCTTGCGATGTCGGAGTTGCCCGACGTCCGCCCCGATTTGCCGTAGTTCTCGTGGTCCATGGTCCAGCAATCGAAGCCATAGCGGGCAAACTCGTTGAGCACCGAATATTCGCCCTTGCCGGGCACGGTGAGGTCGAAGGCGCGCGAGGTGACGGAGGAGCCGTGCACGAAGAACACGACCGGGCGCGGCGGCTCGCCCGGCTTCGGCGCGCCGAGCCGCTTGCGGAACAGCCACAGGGGGACATCGCCTTTGGCATCGCGCTTCCTGGCCCAGTATTCGCTGCTCCAGATCTCGGAGGCCTTGTCATCCGCTGCCGCGTTTTGCGGGGCAGCCATCTCACTGAGACCGCCAGCGAGGAGTGCAAGGCCCGCGCCCCTGATCACGCCGCGCCGCGCAAGCTCGAGATCGCTCATGACCGTTCCCTCCGGGATGATGATTCTTGCTTATCGGTCGATCAATAAACTCTAGCAGGAGGACGTGCGGTTTTGAAGCGGCGTGCGCAGGTGCACACATGACGTTGCGATCATTTGCCCTTGAAATCGGGCTTGCGCTTTTCCTTGAACGCCTTGACGCCCTCTTTCAGGTCCTCGCTGTCGCGTACCGCGTCGAGCAGCCGGCGCACATCGGCAACCGTCTCGAGCGGGCCCTTGGGCATGGCTTCTTTGGCCAGCTTTTTCAGCGCCTGCACGACCAGCGGTGCGTTGCCGGCAATTTTGGCGGCCATCTCCTGCGCCAGCCGGACGTGCTGGCCCTTCGGCGCGAGGCGGTTCACAAAGCCGATCTGGTAGGCGCGCTCGGCCGACAGCTCATCGCCGACCAGAAGAAACTCCATGGCGATCTTGTGCGGCATGCGCGACACCACGGAGGAGACGCCGCCCGCGGTGGTGCCGATCTTGCCTTCCGGATAAAGAAAGCGCGTGGTCTCGGACGCCACGCACATGTCCGCCATCTGCACCAGGACAAAGCCGCCGCCGACCACCCAGCCCGAGGTCGCCGCGATCACCGGCTTGTCGAGCTCGACACCGAGCCCCGGCACCGCGTGCCACATATTGGCGGGCAGGTCGCGGACGTCAGCACCGACGCAGAAATAGGCCTCTTCCGCCGAGGCCAGCACGGCGACGCGATCGTCGCTGTCGCGAAAGCGCAGCCAGGCCTGACGAAGCTCTTCGCACAAAGCATTGTTGAGCGCGTTGTGTGCGTCGCTGCGCGCCATGGTGATGGTTGCGACGTGATCGCCGCTTTCGTAGCGAACGAGAGTCATGGGCGGCCTCACCTCTGTTGTTTTGTTTCTGTCGTTTTACTCCGTCGTTCCGGGGCGCGCAGCGAACCCGGAACCTCGAGATTGTGGCGCGAGATTCAGGGTTCGCGCTGCCGCGCGCCCCGGAATGACGTCCTACGACTTCTTTTCCGCGGGATCGCGATGCACCGGATCGACCCACAGCACGGTCTGCGGCTTCTCCACCGGCTCGATGTCGAGATTGATCGCGACCGCCTCGCCGTCGCTGCGCACCAACACGCATTCCAGCACCTCGTCGGGGCTGGCATTGATCTCCTGGTGCGGCACGTAAGGCGGCACGAAGATGAAATCGCCGGGACCGGCTTCCGCGGTGAACTGCAGATGCTCGCCCCAGCGCATGCGCGCCTTGCCCTTCACGACATAGATGATGCTTTCGAGATGGCCGTGATGATGCGCGCCGGTCTTGGCATCCGGCTTGATGGTCACGGTGCCCGCCCACAATTTCTGCGCACCGACGCGAGCGAAATTGATCGCGGCCTTGCGGTCCATGCCGGCGGTCGAGGGCACGTTGGGATCGAGCTGGTTGCCGGGAATGACGCGGACGCCGTCATGCTTCCAGCGTTCGTCGGCGTGATGGTGGTCGTGATCGTGCGTATGGCCGTGATCGTGAGACATTGCGCTGCTTTCGCTGAGGTTCCGGCTCATTCATACAAAATAGTATGGTTCCACGAAAGCCGAGCACGAGAACTTTTGCGCGATCGGAACGTTGGTTCTGCCAGGACATCAAGGAGAAGATTCATGAGCAGCACCACCGACAAGATCAAAGGCACCGCCAATGAGGCGATCGGTAAGGCCAAGCAGGGCGTCGGCGAAGCAACCGGCTCTGACAAGCTGAAGGGCGAAGGCGCCGTGCAGGAGATCAAGGGCAAAGGCCAGAAGACGATGGGCGAAGCCAAGGATGCCGCGAAAGACGCAGTCGATCGCGCCGCCGGCTCGGCGAAGCGCGCAGCAGACTGAGAGACCGTCCTCGGGTGAGGCGCAAAGCCGGCCGCAAGGCCGGCTTTTCGTCGCGTTGGCCGCGCGAGTGGAGAGATCGCCCGCCCCTTACTTCACCGCCAGCAATTGGACATCGAAGATCAGCGTCGCGTTCGGCGGGATCACGCCGCCGGCGCCGCGCGCGCCGTAGCCGAGCGCAGGCGGAATGATCAGCGTGCGCTTGCCGCCGACCTTCATGGTCGCCACACCCTCGTCCCAGCCGGCGATCACACGATGCTGACCGATCGGAAACTCGAACGGCTCGTTGCGATCGACGGAGGAGTCGAATTTCTTGCCCTTCTGGCCGTTCTCATAGAGCCAGCCGGTGTAGTGCATGACACAAATCTGGCCGGGCTTCGGCGAGGCGCCGGTGCCGACGGTGGTGTCGATGATCTGCAAACCCGATGGTGTGGTCACGGCTTTTCCTGTGTTCTGGGCGGAGGCGATGGACGGGATGAAAAGCATGGCCAGCAGTGCCATGCTCGAGACGATAAAGACCTTGATATTCCGCATCACGACCAACCTCGCCTTTGTCAAAACGCGAGGCTGTTTAGCGCAACATACCCGGCGTGACCATCCGGTCACGCCGGGTTTTTTGATTGTCTCAATAACCGAGCGCGCAGCCGTCCTTGCGCGGATCGGAGCCGCCGGTCAGCGTGCCCTTCTCCCAGTCGATCCAGATCGCCTGGCCGCCGCCGAGCGGCGACACGATGCTGGTGGTCTTGTGCCCAAGCTTTTTGAGGCCGTCGACGACGGCTGCCGGCACGCCGTCCTCGAGCTGGTAGACGCCCTCATAATGCAGGCCGCGCGGCATATCGATCGCCTCCTGCACGTCGCAGCCATAGTCGAGGATGTTGGTCAGCACATGGGTCTGGCCGACCGGCTGATACTGCCCGCCCATCACGCCGAACGGCATCACCGCGCGACCGTTCCTGGTCACAAGGCTCGGAATGATGGTGTGCAGCGGCCGCTTGCTGGGCGCGATGCAATTGGGGTGGCCGGGCTGGATGCGGAAGCCGCCGGCGCGGTTCTGCAACAGGATGCCGGTCTTGTTGGAGACGATCGCCGAACCGAACGCATGTGCGATGGAATTGATGAAGGAGCAGGCGTTGCGGTCCTTGTCGACCACCGTGATGTAGACGGTGTTCGGATTCATCGGCGGCGCCACGTTAGGCAGATCGAGCATGCGATCCATGCGGATGTTCTTGATGTGCTCGTCCGCGAACTCCTTCGCCAGGATCTTCGCCACCTCGATCTTCATGTGAGCGGGATCGGCGATGTGCTCCTCGCGTATCATGTAGGCGATGCGCGCGGCCTCCGCTTCAAGATGGAAGCGCTCGACGCTGACCGGCGCGTACTTCGTCAGATCAAAGCGGGAGAGGATGTTGAGCATCACCAGCATGGTGATGCCGGGGCCGTTCGGCGGGCACTGCCAGACGTCGAGCCCCTTGTAGGTGGTGCCGATCGGGGTGGTGACTTCGGTGGTATGGCTGGCAAAATCCTCCAGCGTATGCAGGCCGCCGATTCCGCGGAGCGTGTCCACCATGTCTTCGGCGATGTCTCCGGTATAGAAGGCATCGCGCCCCTTGGCGGCAATCGCGCGCAGCGTCTTGCCGAGCTCCGGCTGGTGGATCACGTCACCGCCAACCGCGGCCTTGCCACCCGGCAACAGATAACGCTCGGTGTTGGTGCCCTTCTTGAGCTTTTCGAACTGGTTCTTCCAGTCGAAGGCGATACGGGGCGCCACCACATAGCCCTGTTCGGCCGCCTGGATCGCCGGCTGCAGCAACCGGTCGAGCCCGAACTTGCCGTGATCACGCAGGATCGTCTCCCATGCGTCGATCGCGCCGGGAATAGAGACCGCATGCGCTGACGTCAGCGGCACCGAACGGATGCCGCGCTCCAGATACCATTCGACATTCGCAGCCTTCGGGGCGCGGCCGGAGCCGTTGTAGGCGGTGATCTTGCCCTCGCCGCGCGGCTGGATCAGCGCAAAGCAGTCGCCGCCGATGCCGGTCGATTGGGGCTCGATCACGCCCAAAAGCGCGCACGCCGCCACCGCCGCATCCGCCGCGGTCCCCCCCGCCTTCAGCACCTCGATCGCCACAAGCGCGGCTTGCGGGTGCGAGGTGGCCACCATGCCGTTCTGAGCATGGACCGTGGACCGGCCGGGGAGATGGAAATTCCTCATCAGAGAAAGGCTCACAATTTTCGGGGTTTTGACCGCGATTTGGTGCGGAGGCGCGCCTTCATGACATATTCCTGCCCCCCGCCGCAATGGTTGGCATGCCAGAGAATGGGCGCCATGCCGCCTCTGCACGGGAGCTGCGGCAACGGCCAATTGAGCGGCTATGGCCTGCCTGCTAAACCGGCACCCATGACCTACAAGGTGGCCGCTTTCTACCAGTTCACTGCGCTTGCCGATTTCCGCGCATTTCGGGAGCCATTGCGCGCGCGCTGCGCCGGCCTCAAGTTGAAAGGCAGCGTGCTGCTCGCCGGCGAAGGGATCAACGGCACGCTAGCGGGGACGCCGGAGGCGATCGATGCCCTGATCGCCGAGCTCGAGCATGGCGCGCTGTTCGGCGGACGGCTCGACCGTCTCGAACTGAAATTCTCCACCGCGCAAGCGATGCCGTTCGGCCGACTGAAGATCCGGCTCAAGAAGGAGATTGTCACACTCGGCGATGCGACGTGCGACCCGACCAGGCAGGTCGGCGTCTATATCGAGCCTTCGGAATGGAATGCGCTGATCGCAGCCGAGGACACGCTTCTGATCGACACCCGCAATGCGTTCGAGGTCGAGATGGGCACGTTCGAAGGCGCCATCGATCCCAAGATCGCAAGCTTCGGCCAGTTCAAGGATTTTGTCGCCGAGAAACTCGATCCGGCCAGGCATCGCAGGATTGCGATGTTCTGCACCGGCGGCATTCGCTGCGAAAAGGCGAGCAGCCATCTGCTGGCGCGCGGCTTTGCCGAGGTCTATCATCTCAAGGGCGGCATCCTGAAATATCTGGAGGAGATCGACGAGGCCGATAGCCGCTGGCGCGGCGCCTGCTTCGTGTTCGACGAGCGCGTGGCGCTCGGCCATGGCTTGAAGGAATCTCCGCGCACGCAGGCCGCGCAAAACCAGCCTCTTCGAGAGCAGATTTGCCATGAGTGAGAATTCGCTGGAGGCCAGGATCGAAGCGCTGGAGGCGCGCCTGATGTTCCAGGACGCGACCATCGAGACGCTGAACGAGACCGTCACCACGCAATGGCGCGAGATCGACGCGCTGAAGCGCCAGATCAAAAATTTGAGCGAACGCCTGCAGGAAGCCGAAGCCGGCCTGCCGCGCCCCACGAACGAGCCGCCACCGCATTATTGAGTGAGATACGCGCGGGGCTTCCCTTCTCCCCTTGTGGGGGAAGGTGGAGCAACAATTGGCAGTGCGCTGATCTTCACGCCCCCGACGCAGCCGGAAACAGCGTGAGCACCGGCGCCGACATTGCGAGACGGTCGCGGCCCTGGTCTTTGGCGGCGTAGAGGGCACGGTCGGCAGCCTCGATCAGTTCGGTCGGGCTCGCCGACCGCTCGGCTGCCGGACGGCACGCGGCACCGCCGAGGCTTGCAGTCACCATATTGAAGGGCGGATTGAGGGCGTGGGGAAGCGCCGCCCGGCGGACCGCCTTGCGGACCCGCTCACCGATGCGGATGCAGCCGGCGCTGTCGGTGTTCGGCAGCAACAGCGCGAACTCCTCGCCGCCAAAGCGGGCCGCGAGGTCGCCGGGGCGCGTCGCCTCCTCAGCCAGGACGCGCGCGACCGCCCGCAGGCAGGAGTCGCCGGCGAGATGGCCGTAGGCGTCATTATAAGCCTTGAAGTGATCGAGATCGATGAGCAGTAGCGCCAGCGAGGTGCGCTCGCGTTGCGCCCGCGCCCATTCCTCCACAAGACACGCGTCGAAACGGCGGCGGTTGGCAAGCCCGGTGAGGCCGTCCTCGATCGCGAGCGCCTCGAGCTTTTCTTCCAGCACCTTCTGTTCGGTGACGTCTCGTGTGATGGCCACCGCGCCATCGATCTCGCCGTTCTCGTTGCGCGTCACGCGCAAGGTCGACTCGATCCAGATCACGCCCTTCTCGCGATGGACCGTTCGGTGCGTGGTGCGCCCCTCCTCGATCTCGCCCCGCTTCAGCCGCTCGATCACCTGCTCGATTGCCGGCAGGTCGGCCGGATTGCTGCCCGACAGCGCGGAGTGGCCAACCACCTGCTTCGGATGCCAGCCCACCACCCGAACCGAGGACGGCGAGGCATAACTCACGATGTCGTCGAGCCCGATCCGCGTCACCATATCGCTGGAGCCTTCGGCGAGCAGGCGGAAATTGGCCTCGCTCCAGGCGAGCACGCGTGCGAGCCGGCGGCTGCGCATCAACTGCCAGACCAGGAAGCCGCCGATCACGGCTATCATGCTCACCAACGCCAGCACGATCATCAACCGCGTGAGGGCGGCCGAACTCCAGGGCGCCAGAAGCTCGCTCTTCTCCACGGTGGCAAGCACCAGCAGCGGAAACCGCGAACTGCGCCTGAAGAAGCCGAGGCGCTCCGTTCCATCGATCGGTGAGAGATATTGATAGGTGCCGCTCGCCGCTTCCAGCGATGCACCTTTGAAGACCAGCGCGTGCGAGGCGTCGCGGCCAACATGGTCGGCGTTGTCGGGATGGCGGGCGACGACATGCCCGTCGACATGCAACAGCGTGACAGCGGTGTGGCGGCCGACGGCGAACTGCCGATAGAACTGCGAGAGATAGCTCGCGCCAATGCTGCCGACCACGACGCCGGCAAAGCTGCCGTCGGGGTGATTGAAACGGCGCGACAGCGTCACGATCCATTCGCCGTCGGCAAGATTCTGCACGGGCGCACTGACATAGGCGTCGCGATCGGCCGAGAGTCTGTGATGTTCGAAAAACAGATTGCGGCTCAGCTTGCGCGACAGCGCACCGGAGCTTGCGAGCCAGTTGCCCTGCTCATCCAGGACGGCAAGACCGTGGATGCGATCAATCGCAGTCCGTCGGGCGTCCATCAGATTGGTCAGCTTCGCGATGGTGGTCGCGTTGGTGCCGTCCATCTCCAGGCGGCTGACGACGCCGACAATGCCCGAATCGATCAGGTCGAGACTGTCCTCGGCATGCTGCATCAGCGAGCGCGCGAGGTTGCCCATCTCCGCTTCCGCGCCTCTCAACCGATCCTCGCGTGAGGCATATTCCTGCCAGCCGCTGACGCCGGCAATGGCGCCACATGCCAACACGACAAGGGCCGCAGCCCACATCGGCAAGCTCTTCAATCCGATCTTGTGGCGGGTATGCCCCATCGCGCGGCTGCTCTCCAGGCGCGGGACATTGCAGCGCTTCCCTTATCGATCCCTGAAGCAAAAGCGCCAATTCGTTTCAACCTGCGGGCACTCCCGTAGTGCTACGGAGCGCGCAAGCTCAACGTCGCTAATGTGTGGTTAGCACGCGCGACGCATTCCTAGACGTTCTTTGCACCTCAATCGAACATCGCGCGCAGGCGACCCCACAGTGAGGGCGAAGCGCCTATATCGTCTTCGTTTCGCTGCGCCCGTTGCGCCTTTGAGCGGCGATCGTGCCGCGTCCGTGCTGGCTGCGCGGCGCTGATGGGATCGGAGGCTGGAAAGCTGTCGATCAGTCCGGTCTCGAGCTGGGCGTGCAGCTCATGATCCAGCCGCTGTGCCTCCTGCGGGTCCTCCGCCAGCTTGTCATGCGGAGCAGGATCGAAGCTGTCAGTTGTGTTCTTCGGAACCATGGCGCTCCTCCATTGGTCTTCCAACGCGCCGGTCGGGTGGCTGTTCCGGGCGATCCCCATCTTCCGCAACAAGGCCGCCGCGGTTCCCCGCGGCTATTATTGGCGCCGTGTCCAACACCGGGCAGACAGGGAACGGGATTCGCGGTCCGAACAATGCAGCCGCCGGGGTGGATGCCGCGAACTCTGGAGCGCATGGCTTGGCCAAGCGGGCGTCTGCAGTGTATCAGGGGGATGACCCTCTCCTGACGACGCTCGCGGAGCCCGCGCTTGACCCCAGATCGTGACACCAAGCCCTTTCTTGACGTGCTTGCCGGCGGCCGGCGCAAGGTACCGCCGCTGTGGATGATGCGGCAGGCGGGCCGCTATTTGCCTGAATACCGTGAGCTGCGCGCCAAGGCGGGCGGCTTTCTCGATCTTTGCTTCACGCCGGAACTCGCGGCTGAGGTGACGCTGCAGCCGATCCGCCGTTTCGGCTTTGACGCCGCGATCATCTTTTCTGACATCCTGGTGATTCCCTATGCGCTCGGCCGCAATGTCGCGTTCGAAGCCGGCGAAGGCCCGCGGCTCGACCCGCTGGATACGCCTGAAAAAATCGCAACGCTGAAGCGAGAGGCGGATTTCGGCACGCTCGAGCCGGTGTTCGAGGCGCTGCGCCGCGTACGCGGCGAGCTCACGAGCGGCGTGGCGCTGATCGGCTTTTGCGGCGCGCCCTGGACGGTTGCAACCTATATGGTCGCGGGCCATGGCACGCCGGACCAGGCGCCGGCGCGGCTGCTCGCCTATCGCCATCCGCAGGCCTTTGCGACCATCATCGATACGCTGGTGGAAAACTCGATCCGCTATCTCATCGGCCAGCTCGACGCCGGCGCCGAGGCCTTGCAGATTTTCGACACCTGGGCCGGCATATTACCGGTGCGCGAATTTGCCCGTTGGTCGATCGAGCCGACCCGCCGCATTGTCGAAGGCGTGCGCAAGCACCGGCCCGGCGCCAAAATCATCGGCTTTCCGCGCGGCGCCGGCGCGCTGCTACCGGCCTATGTCGCGCAGACGGGCGTCGATGCCGTCAGCATCGACTGGGCGGCGGAGCCTGAGCTGATCCGCCGCGAGGTGCAGAGCAAGGTCGCAGTGCAGGGCAATCTCGATCCGCTGGCGCTGATCGCCGGTGGCGCCGCGCTTGATGCCGCGATCGACGAGGTGCTCGCCAATTACGCCAGCGGCCGGCTGATCTTCAATCTCGGCCACGGCATCCAGCCGGAAACCCCGATCGCGCATGTCGAGCGGATGGTGACGCGCGTGCGGGCGCGATAGCAACGGTGTCATGCCCCGCGAAAGCGGGGCATCCAGTCTTCCAGAGGCTTCTCGGCTGGAGCTCCGGCGTCTCTGGAATACTGGATCATCCGCTTTCGCGGATGATGACATTGGAGAAGGCGGACCGAGGCGCCCACCCCGTTCACACCGGCCTGCTGCGCTCGATGATGTCGGCGGCGCCCTTTCCGAGGAGGTCGAACGCCACGGCGCGGCCGAGCTCGCGCGGGCGGTCGGCGGGGCCCGTCCGCGACGCCTCGAGGATAACACCGCCGGACAGATCCAGCACCGAGGCGGTAAGCGACATCTCGGCGCCGCTGATCTCGGCAAAGCCTGCGATCGGCGAATTGCAGTGGCCGTTGAGCACCCACAATACCTCGCGTTCGGCGTCAGCACAGGCATGCGCAATCGGATCATCGATGGTCGCAAGCAGCCGGCGCGTCTCCCAATCGGCCGCGGCGCATTCCACCGCGACAATGCCCTGCCCCACCGCCGGCAACATGTCCGCGATCGGAAACTCATAGGCAATGCGGGAAGCCAGGCCGACGCGTTCGAGGCCCGAGCGCGCCATGATGAGCGCATCCGCGGGTCCCACCGAGCCGCCATCCGGCAGCCGTTGCTTGTCGCCATTGTCGAGCTTGCGCACGCGGGTGTCAGCCGCGCCGCGAAAATGGATCACCTCGATATCCGGAAACAGCCGGTGCGCATAGGCCGCCCGCCGCACCGCATTGGTGCCGATCTTGAAACCCCTGCCGCGGCTCTCGCGCAGCTGATCCGGCGAAAGCCCGGGACGCAGCACCAGCACGTCGCCCGGCGGATCGCGCGCTAGCGTCGCGCCGATCACCAGCGACGGCGTGTCCTCATTGCCCGGCATGTCCTTGAGCGAGTGCATCGCCGCCTGCAATTCGCCGCGGACGACCGCCGCGCGGATCTGCGCCACGAAGGCGCCGCCCTTGCCGCCATGGGGGAGCAGCTTGCCGGTCTGGTCGGTATCGCCCGTGGTGTCGAACTTGACGATCTCGACATTGAGCCCAGGCACGGCCAGGGTAAGCCGTCGCGCGATCTCCTCGGTCTGCGCCAGCGCCATCGCGCTCTTGCGCGTGCCGATCCGAAATGCTGCCACTTAGAAAAGTTCCCCGCTCATCTCGCGTCCTGCAGGATCATATCAGAAGCCTTCTCCGCAATCATGATGACAGGCGCATTGGTATTGCCGGAAACGAGGTCCGGCATGACGGAGGCGTCGACCACGCGGAGGCCGTCAATGCCGCGCAGTTTCAGGCGCTGATCGACCACCGCGAGCGAATCATTACCCATCCGGCAGGTCGAGGTTGGATGATAGACGGTCGAGCCGTTCTGGCGGCAAAATTCGAGCAGGTCTTCGTCGCTGGTGACGCCGGGTCCTGGATAGACCTCACCAGCACAATAATTCTGCAGCGCCGGGGCCGCCAGGATCTTGCGCAGGATCTTGAGCCCGTCGATGAAGGCGCGGCGGTCGGTCTCGGTCGCGAGATAATTGATGCGGATTTCCGGCGGCGCGGCCGGGTCGGCGCTCCCAATGCGCAGCGAACCGCGGCTCTCGGGGCGCAGCTGGCAGACATGGGCGGTGAAGCCGGAAAACGAATGCAGCTTTTCGCCCATCTTGTCGGTCGAGAACGGGATGAAGTGGATCTGGATATCCGGTGTCGCGAGCCGTGGGCTGGTCTTGAAGAAGGCGCCTGAGGTCCCGGCGGCGATGGTCAAGGCGCCCCTGCGCGCGGCGGCATATTGCGCGCCGGCCCAGACCCGCCGCAGCGGGTTGTTGACGATGTCGTTGAGCGTGACCTTCCGCGCGCAGCGCGTCACAATGCGCACCTGCATGTGGTCCTGCAAATCATTGCCGACGCCCGGCGCATCGAGCACGACCTCGATGCCGTGCCGCTTCAGGAGCTCCGCCGGGCCGACGCCGGAGAGCTGCAAGAGCTGCGGCGAATTGTAGGCACCGCTCGCCAGCAACACCTCCTTGCGCGCACGCACGATGCGCAGGTTGCCGTGCTGCCGGTATTCGACGCCGACCGCGCGGCGTCCCTCGAACAGCACGCGGTGGCCGAGTGCGGAGGTCTCGACCTTGAGATTGCCGCGCCGGAGCGCGGGACGCAAGTAAGCCACCGCCGTCGAGGCGCGGCGGCCATGACGGGTGGTGGTCTGGAAGAAGCCCGCGCCTTCCTGGGTCGCGCCGTTGAAATCCGGATTATAGGGGAGCCCGGCTTCGACGGCGGCTTTGACGAAAGCCTCTGACAGCGGATCGTGGTGCCGCCAATCGGAAACCGGGAGCGGGCCGCCAGCGCCGTGATACTGGTCGCCGCCGCGGCATTGATCTTCCGCCCGCTTGAAATAGGGCAGCACGTCATCATAGCCCCAGCCGGCATTGCCGAGCTGGCGCCAGCGATCATAGTCCTCGTGCTGGCCGCGCACATACAAGAGACCGTTGATCGAGCTCGAGCCGCCCAGCACCTTGCCGCGCGGTTGATACACCTGGCGGCCGTTGAGACCCGGCTCCGGCTCGGTCTGGTACATCCAGTTGACGGTCTTTTCCTTGAACAGCTTGCCGTAGCCAAGCGGGACATGGATCCAGATGTTGCTGTCCTTAGGGCCCGCTTCGAGCAGCAGCACCTTGTGCCTGCCATCGGCCGAAAGCCGGTTCGCGAGCACGCAACCGGCGGAGCCGGCGCCCACGATGATGTAGTCGAACTCGGACGTTTCGTTGTTGTTGTTCATTGTGTTTCCCGCGCACTCTCGCCGAGCCGCGCTGCTGCTTCACCTCTCCCGAAGGAAGAGGTCGGATCGCATCAAAAGATGCGATCCGGGTGAGGGGTTACGGTCTCTCGAGAGAGTTGCGGCCCCTCACCCGGATTGCTGCCGGACGATGCTGCGCATCGCCGGGGCAATCCGACCTCTCCCCGCTGGGGGAGAGGTGAATCTTCGCTGCTGCCCGAATAATCGCGCAGGAAAACAGGTAGCGAGGGCATCCTGCAGGGTCAATTGCGAAAACGGACGGCCCGGACTGCGCGCCGCAGGGTGCCCCGTCGAGCCGCCGCACGAGCCTCAGATCGCGTCAGGCCGGTGCAGCGTGTCGATGGTGATGGTGCCGCGGGCGCGGGAGACGCAGGCGCAGATTTTCCGGCTCTCGCGCTTCTGGTGCTCGCTGAAAAACACGTCGCGATGGTCGATCTCGCCATCGCTTGCCACGAGGTCGAGGGCGCAGACCCCGCACTCGCCGCGGCGGCAGTCGGACATCACCTCGTAGCCGGCCTCGCTCAGCGCATCCAGCATGGAGCGGTCGCGCGGGACTTCGATCTCGACGTTCTCGTCCTTCAATCGCACTCGGAAGGATTCCGTCGGCAACAGCCCGCTCGAGCCGAAGGTCTCGTAGCGGAGGTCCGAGAGCGGACGCCCCGTCGCAGTCCAGGCATGGCGCGCGGCATCCAGCATCCGGATCGGGCCACAGAGCAGGGTCATTGCATCCTGCGGCAGCGATGCAAAGACTGCGTCGAGATCGACCCGTTGGCCGTCCTCGCTGGCATAGAGCCTCAAGCGCTCGCCAAGCAGACCCGTGAGCAGATCGAGATAGGCGGCGTCCTCGCGCGAGCGCACGGCATAATGCAGGGTGAAGATTGCGTCACGGCGGGCGAGCGCCTGCGCCGCACCGATGATGGGCGTAATGCCGATGCCTCCCGCCACCAGGCAATAATGCTGTCGCGTCCAGTCGATCGCGAGCAGCGACGATGGCAGCGTGATGCCAAGCCGCGCCCCCGGCTTGAGCGACCACATATAGCGCGAGCCTCCGCGGGACTCCTCGGCCCGCCGCACTGCGATGCGATAGCCGTCGGCGCCGCATTCACCGACCAGCGAATAGGATCGCGTCTCCGGCCGGCCATCGATGCTCACGGCGACATCGATATGGCTGCCGACCGAATAGGAGGCAGGCAGGAAATTGTCCGGGCGGAGCGTAAATTCGCGGATGGAGGGCGTGAGGTCGCGCGTTGCGGCAACGCTCGCCTGCGTCCAGGTTTCGATGAAGCGCATGCGATGGTCCTCCTAGTCGCTCGCCGTCTTGATCAGGGCAAGCCCCGGCAGCAGGTCGCTGTGAGTCTTGTTGCGCAGCGCGAGCCGCAAATTGCGCGCTGCAAGGCGCGCGTGTTCGCGCATGATCGCTTCCGCTCGCGCACCCTCGCGATTCTCGATGGCGTCGATCACGATCCGGTGTTGATCCTGCGCGATCAGCAAAATCTGGTGCGCCTCGGGCAGCGCCGATTGCGCCATCACAAAGCCGCTCGGCGAGGCAAAGGGCAGCGCGGAGGCGCGGTCGATCTGCCGGATCAAGGGCGGGCTGCGGGACAATTCCGTGAGCAGCGCATGGAAGCGCGCATTGAGCGCGACATAGGCCGAGAACGCCTCGACCGAGATCGGGTCCTGGCGCACCAGGCCGTCGATTTCGTCGAGGCACTGCTTGAGCGGCTCGAGATCGCGCACCGAGACGCCGCGCTCGGCGGCGAAGCGGGCGGCAAGCCCTTCCAGCGTGCCGCGCATCTCGATGGAATCCACGATATCGCGCTCGGAGAACGCCTTTACCATGAAGCCGCCGGAGGGGATGGCTTCCAACAGGCCCTCCTCCTCCAGCCGCACCAGGGCCATGCGCACCGGCGTGCGCGAGGCGCCTGTGGTCTCGACGGCCTGCAATTCGGAGATGCGTTCGCCCGGCCGCAAGCCGCCGGAGAGGATCATGTCGCGCAACGTCAGCTGCGCGCGCACCGTCTGCGAGACGGAACGGTCGATATCGCGCTCGGCCATGGCCTACTCCGCGGCTTGGCGCACAGGCGCGGGATTTTCCTTCGCGATCATGCGGTCGATCAGGCGGCGCGCCCACATCGCGCCGGCGTCGATGTTGAGGTTGTAGAACACGCGCTCGGGGTTTTCGTTGATGGCGCGCTGCTGCGCCTCCAGAATGAGCTCATCCTCGCGGAAGATACCGGAGACGCCCTCGCGGATTTCCGTGGTGAGGCGCTGCTCGCCGAGGCGGTAGTTGCGCACGAAGGCCCAGAAATAGTGGCACGTCGTCTCGGTCTCCGGCGTGATGGTGTTGAGCACGAACCCGTTGACGCCGGCCGAGCGGTCCCCTTGCGGTGCGCCGCTGCCGGCAGGTGCGACGCCGACATCGATATTGACCGTGCACGGCGCCTCGAAGCGGATGATCTGCCAGCGATCGACCGGACCCTCCTGTTGCAACTGCTTGGCCCAGAACGGCGGCGGCTCGATCGCCTCCATCCAGCGCGTCACGGTGACGGTCTTCTCGCCATGGGTAACGTCGAACGGCGCTTCGGCAACCGCCGAATTGCCGATCGACGAGCCATGCACGAACGTCTCGTGGGTCAGATCCATCAGATTGTCTACGACCAGGCGATAATCGCATTTCACATGGATGGTCTTGCCGTCGCCCGCCCACGCCGGATCGTGATTCCAGTGCATGTCGGGAATAGTCGCGGGATCGGCCAGCGCCGGATCGCCCATCCAGAGCCAGATGAAGCGATGACGCTCGACGGCGGGATAGGCACGCACGCAGGCTGAGGGATTGATGGTCTCCTGCGAGGGCATGAAGGTGCAGCGGCCCTGCGCATTGAACTTCAGGCCGTGATAGCCGCAGACCACGGTGTCGCCCTCGAGCCGGCCCTTGGACAGCGGCACCAGGCGATGCCAGCACGCGTCCTCCAGTGCCGCCACCTCGCCATTGGACTTGCGGTACATCACGACGTGCTTGCCGCAGATGGTGCGCGGCAGCAGCGCCGGCTTGATCTCCGCATCCCAGGCGGCGGCGTACCAGGCGTTCATGGGGAAGCAGCTGGCCACGGGGTCCTCCTTGTCTCGGTATTCTCTCTTTGGATACTGATTGTATACATTACCTCATGAAATGGCAAGAGCTATGAATAGTTCTTGGCCAAAAATGGCAATTTCTGTATACTGAATTGTGAATCCACGAGGAATTTGAAGGTTTGACGGGAGTTGCGGCACAGTCCGCTTAGCAAAGCCGACCGGCAGCGGCCCGCCGCCTAGCCAAGGGACGCGCCCGTGAAGACACCGACCCATTTGTTGCCGACCACCGTGGTCGGCAGCTACCCGCAGCCGGACTGGCTGGTCGATCATGCCATGCTGTCGAAATCGGTGCCGCGCACACGCATGCGCAACCTGTGGCGGGTGGCCGAGGAGCACCTGGAGGAAGCGCAGAACGATGCGACCGTTGTCGCGATCCGCGACATGGAGCGCGCCGGCATCGACATCGTCAGCGACGGCGAAATCCGCCGCGAGAGCTATTCAAACCGCTTCGCCACCGCACTCGACGGCGTCGATGCCGACAACCCCGCCATCATCACCTCGCGCGCGGGCCTGGAGACGCCGGTGCCGCGCGTGGTCGGCAGGATCAGGCGCACGCACGCCGTCGAGACCGGCGACATGGAATTCCTTCGCCGCAATACCGATCGCGCAGCCAAGATCACCTTGCCCGGCCCCTTCACCATGAGCCAGCAGGCGAGAGACGAATTCTACAAGGACGACGAAGAGCTCGCGATGGCGTTTGCCGAAGCGGTGAATGCCGAGGCGCACGACCTGGAAAAGGCCGGCGCCGATGTGATCCAGCTCGACGAGCCGTGGGTGCGCAACAACCCCGATCTCGCGCGGCGCTATGCGGTCAGGGCCATCAACCGCGCGTTGGAAGGCCTCGCCGTGCCGACAGTGGTGCACCTCTGTTTTGGCTATGCCGCGGTCGTGCCCGGCTCGAGCAAGCCGGCCGGCTATTCCTTTCTCGCGGAGCTCGCAGGCACCTCGGCCGAGCAGATCTCGATCGAGGCCGCGCAGCCGAAACTCGATCTCGGCGTGCTGAAGGACCTCTCGAACAAGAAGATCATGCTCGGCGTGCTCGATCTCGGCGACCCCGCGATCGAGACCACGGAGGCGGTTGCCGCACGCATCCGCAACGGGCTGAAATACGTCTCCGCCGAGCGTCTCGTCCTCGCCCCCGACTGCGGCATGAAATACATGCCCCGCGCCACCGCCTTCGGCAAGCTGAAGGCGATGGCGGATGCAGCGGCGATGGTACGGAGGGAGATTGGCTGAGCCGCGGGCGCGGATGGCCTATTGCGGTAGCGTATCAAGCAATGGCTTCGCAAGATACAGCACCTGATAGGCCGTGCCCGCCCTGCCTTCGCCCGGCTCCTCCTCGGACAGCAGAATGCGCGTGATGCGCCAGTTCTGCGCATCGACGCCGGTCGCCGCGACAACCGTGCTCTTGTGCTGCGCCATCACGACGTTGCGCTCGATTTCGGCCGCAAATACCGAGGTGAGATCGGCATCGAGCGCGATGTCCTGCTCCTGTTTGTAGAGAAAGCGCGTCACGCGGCCAGTGCCCTTGCGCGCATCGAGCGCCACCCGCGTCTCGACAGCGGCGCGGCCAAAACTATCGGTGACCGACTTGTAGCGCCCGTCGACCAGGAAATTGCGAAAGCCTTCGTCGCTGCGCCAGAGATAGAGCGAGGAATATTCGCTCGATATCGCGCCATACTGGCCGCGCTCGCGCAGCAGGAAGGCCTTGAAATGCAGTTCAGGGATGGCGTCGAACAGATGACCGCGCTCGGCGGCGCGCTTGCGGATCAGGCCGATATCGTAGTTCGACGGCAACCGGTGGCCGTAATGGACGATGAACATTGGTACAGCTCCGTGCTCTGTCGGGATTGTCGATCCGTCAGCCCTGATCGGCGACGTATTGCGCAATGCCGTTGCCGAATGACCAGTTCTCCGGGAGGACCTCGACCAGGTTGATGACGATGTCTTCCGGCCTCACGCCCGGATCCTTTACGAGTTCGGCAACGATCTCGCGATAGAGCGCCTGCTTCTTAGGCCGTGGGCGGGTGTTGCTGATGGTGATCTGGATGAGAACGATATCGGCGCTGTGGCGAATGCCGAGATATTCGGCGGGGTAGCTGAAGTCCGGCTCGTCATGCTCGCTGATGACCATGAAACGGTCGTTCTCGGGCACGTCGAACACCGCGCGCAGGGCGCGATAGATGCCGTCGAGCAGGGCCTTGCGATAGGCGGCGGGCTTGCCCCTCCGGAGCGAAACGCGGGTGAACGGCATGGTGGTCTCTCCTCTGGAATTCGTCTGCGTTGGCCGGCAACATAGCGTTTCGACTATCATTGCGAAACGCGATGATACAATATATCAATGATTACATATGAAAATGACTGAACCAGAGAAGCCCCGGTCATGAAAGTGCTCGATATCGAGGCGGTACAGGCCTTTGTCCTGACCGCGGACTTCAAGAGCTTCACACGTGCGGCGGAAGCGCTCGATACGACGCAGTCCGCGGTGAGCCTGAAGATCAAGCGGCTGGAGGACGGCCTCGGCCGCAGGCTGCTCGAGCGGACACCGCGCCAGGTGCGCCTGTCCGCGGATGGCGACGCGTTTCTCACAGCCGCGCGCCACCTGATCGATGCGCATCATGGCGCGGTTGCCTCCTTCGGGGTGAAGAAACGGCGGCTGGTGGTCGGCATCAGTCATCACATCGTCGGCGCCGAGCTGCCGATGCTGTTGAAGCGGATGGGCGCCGCCGAGCCCGACCTCACATTGGAGCTGCGGATCGCCACCTCGCGCGAGGTGCTCGCGGATTTCGAGCAGGGCAGCATCGATGCCGCCATCGCCTTGCGCCACGACAACCGCCGCCGCGACGGCGAGACAATCTTGCGCCAAGCCTTTGCCTGGATGGCCGCGCCCGGCTTCGCGCATCCGCGTGGCGAGCCGCTCAGGGTTGCGACCCAGGCCGCGCCCTGCAGCGTCCGCAGCATGGCAGTCGAGGCGCTGAAAGCTGCGCGCATCCCCTGGACGGAAGTCTTTGTCGGCGGCGGCGTCGCCACGATCGGGGCTGCCGCCTCTGCAGGTCTTGCGGTCGCCGCACTCGGCCGCCGCGTGGCGCCGACTGATACGATCGATGTCGGCGCACGGCTGGGCCTGCCGCCATTGCCCTCACGCGACGTGGTGCTGCATTCCAATCTTACGGACCGGCAAAGCCGCGAGACGTTGAAATTGCTCGCGGCGACCATTCGCGCCACCGCCAACGTTTAAGGCAACATCAAGGACGGAGCGTCGGTTGCGTGTTCGGCGCTGGCGCTGTCTCGGCCTCCATCTCGTGCGGCAGCTTGTCCTCATGGATCGCAAGCGCCTTCCCTATCCACAGCGCGTCCTTGAGATGATCGCGGCGTGGATTGGTGGTGTTGGGATGCACAAGGATGCTCAAATCGCCATGGTTGAGCATCAGCCACGGCACAAGCTCGGCAAATAATTCGGGGGCAAAGGCAACCTGGTACATCGCCTGGTCGTGCGGCCCGACGCTCGCGTCGTGCCAGCTGCCGAGCCTCACCGAGAAGCGCTCGCCGATGGCCTGACGCAGCCGCTCGGCTAGCGTTTTCGTGGCCGCCGGATCGTAATAGATGTGGGCGTGGAAACTCGCGATCTCGCCGATCGGCCGCACGGCGCCCTCACTTGCATCGCTCATTTCGCTTCCTCCGGGTCCGGACGTCCGCCGGGCCGGCAACCACTAAACCAACAATTCGCCCAGGCCGGCAAGACCGTCGAACGTCCGCTGTCCCCAACAGGGCAGGGAAAGCCTACGCTTGAGGCTGGCGCAGTGGAACCCAAGCATGTACACATTCCGACATGACAGCCAGCGTCAACGTCGTCAGCCATCCCCTGGTGCAACACAAGCTCTCGCTGATGCGCGAGCGCGACCGCTCCATCAAGGGCTTTCGCGAGCTCCTGAACGAGATCGGCATGCTGCTGTGTTACGAGGTGACGCGCGATCTGCCGCTGGAGCTGGTCGACATCGAGACGCCGCTGTCGCCGATGAAGGCGCCGAAGATCGCCGGCAAGAAGATCACCTTCGCGCCGATCCTGCGCGCCGGTGTCGGCTTTCTCGACGGCATGCTGGCGCTGGTGCCGTCCGCACGCGTCGCGCATATCGGGCTCTACCGCGATCCCAACACGCTGGAGGCGGTGGAGTATTACTTCAAGGCGCCGACCGATCTGTCGGACCGCACCACAGTGCTGATGGACCCGATGCTGGCGACCGGCAATTCGGCATGTGCCGGCGCCTCGCTGTTGAAAGCGCGCGGCGCCCGCGACATCCGCTTCGTCTGCCTGCTCGCCGCCCCCGAGGGCATCGCGCAATTCCAGAAGGAGCATCCCGACGTGCCGATCTGGACCGCGGCGGTCGACGAGCGGCTGAACGACCACGGCTACATCCTGCCCGGCCTCGGCGACGCCGGCGACCGGATGTTCGGGACGAAGTGAGGGCCCTCGCCCCAGCGCGCACCTATCCCACCCCGTCATCCTGAGGCGCCGTAGCCAACGGGTCCGCGCGAAAGCGCGGCCCGATGACAGGCTCCGCGCAGGCCTCGAAGGATGAACGGCCCCGCTGTTGCAGCGGGCCGTCGCCCTTCGAGGCTCGCGTTCCGCGAGCACCTCAGGGTGACGGATCAGCATGGGTGCACTCGTCTCGACCGAAGCGCTCGAGTTAAATCCCCAACCGATCCCTCGCCCGCCCCGCGAGCACCGTTGCCGTCACCGCAACCGGCCAAAGCGCGTGCATGCGGATCGGCTTGATGCCCGTGATCGGCATATCGATCTCCGCACGGCTGCCGCCAACCAGCCGTCGCGCGAGCTGTGCGCCCATGGCGGTCGAGAGCGCGACGCCGCGGCCGTTGCAGCCGAGCGAGATCAGCACATTCTCCGCGGGCTCGTGCACATGCGGGTAGTGATCGGCGGTGATCGCAAGCCGGCTGTTCCAGCCATGTGTCCAGCTGACGCCTTTGAGCTGCGGCCACAGCCGCTCGGCATAGCGCACCAGGTAGGAGATGTCGGACGGGCTCTTGATCCAGTGCATCGGTCCGCGGCCGCCCATCAACAGGCGATTGCGCTGGTCGATACGGTAATAGACGGTGATATGGCCGCTCTCATACAGCACCGGCCGGCTTGGCATGATCGATCTTGCAACCTCGTCCGGCAGCGGCGCTGTCGCGGCAATCGAGGAAAACACCGGGACGATGGTTCGGCGCAGTGCCGGCCAGAGATCGTCGGTAAAGCCGTTGGTTGCGAGCAGCACCTTCTCGGCCGTGAGGGTCGCGCGCGGCGTCGTGATCCGCCAGCGTGATTCCTCCCGCGACAAGGAGAGCGCTGGTGTCTCGCCATGCACGGCGGCACCGGCCGAGATCGCCGCGCGTGCCAGCCCGCGTGCATAGCTCAATGGATGCAGATCGCCACCGCGGGCATCGAGCATGGCACAGAGATAACGGTCGCTGCCGGTTACGCTGCGCATCTCCTCGCGCCCCAGCAGCCTCACCGGCATGCCGCGGCGGATGCATTGCTCGGCGGTCGCCCTGATCGCTGCGCCAGCCGCATCGTTATACGCCGCGCGCAGCGTGCCGTTCTGTCGCGCCTCACACGGGATCTGATAGCGCCGGATCAGGTCGAGTGTGAAATTGGTGGTGCCGTAGGAGAAGTCGATCATGCGGCGGCCGAGCTCGGCGCCGAAATCGGCCTCGATCTGGTTGGGGTCGTGCTTCAGCCCCGGATTGATCTGTCCGCCATTGTTGCCCGACGCGCCCCAGCCCGGCTCGTGCGCTTCCAGCACGAGCGCATCCACGCCCTGCTCCGCCAGATGCAGCGCGGTCGACAGCCCCGTGAACCCGCCGCCGACGATGGCGACGGAGACGCTTTTGTCGGTCTCAAGCGGCGGGGTCGCGACCGGCGCCACCGCCGTGTCGGCGTAAAGGCTCGGCGGCAAGGGCAGGCGAACAGACGCGGCCATTGATGATCCTGATCTTGATCCGTCATCCTGAGGCGCTCGCGGAACGCGAGCCTCGAAGGATGAACGGCCCCGCTGCTGCAGCCGGGCCGTCGCCCTTCGAGGCTCGCTGCGCTCGCACCTCAGGGTGACGGTAATAGTTGAGAGTCAGCTTCACGATCTTTTCCGTCGCCCTGGAGTTCACATCGGATGCAGCACGCGCCGCAGAAAATCCTGCGTGCGCGGATGTTGCGGCTGGTTGAGAACGGCCTTCGCCGGCCCCTGCTCGACAATGACACCGCCGTCGATGAACAGCACGCGGTCGGCGACCTCGCGCGCAAATCCCATTTCGTGAGTGACGACGACCATGGTCATGCCGGCTTCCGCAAGCTTGCGCATCACCGACAGCACCTCGCCGACGAGCTCCGGATCCAGCGCCGAGGTCGGCTCGTCGAACAGGATCGCCTTGGGTTGCATCGCCAGCGCCCGCGCGATCGCCACGCGCTGCTGCTGGCCGCCGGAAAGCTGCGGCGGATGCGCATCGGCCTTGTCGGCAAGACCGACCTGCGCAAGCAGCGCGCGGCCGCGCTCGACGGCCAAGCTGCGTTTCTCCTTCTTCACGAACACCGGCCCCTCGATGACGTTTTCCAGGGCCGTGCGATGCGGGAACAGGTTGAAGCGCTGGAACACCATCGACACCTGGGTGCGGACCGCCACGATCGAAGGCGCGGTGCGGTCGACGCGCACGCCTTCGATGGTGATATCGCCGGAATCATAACTCTCAAGTCCGTTGATACAGCGCAGGATGGTCGACTTGCCCGAGCCCGAAGGGCCGATGATGCAGACCACCTCGCCCTTGGTTACGGAGGCCGTGATGCCCTTGAGCACCTCATGGCTGCCAAAGCGCTTGTGAACGTCGCGAAGCTCGATCATTTGCGGCCTGCGCGCTTCTCGAAATGCCGCACCAGGAGGATCAGCGGGATGCTCATAGTCAGATACATCAGCGCCACAAGCGTGAACACGCTGGTGTTCTTGAAGGTCGACGACGCGATCAGCTTGCCCTGCAGCGCGAGCTCGGCGACCGTGATGGTGGAGGCTTGCGAGGAGTCCTTCAGCATCATGATCATGACGTTGCCATAGGGCGGCAGCACGATGCGCACCGCCTGGGGCAGGATCACGCGCCGCATGGTGAGGCCCCAGCCCATGCCAATCGCCTGCGCCGCCTCGATCTGGCCCTTGTCGATCGCCTCGATGCCGGCGCGGAAATTCTCCGCCTGATAGGCCGAGTATGCAATGCCAAGACCGACGATCGCGGCCTGCAGCGCCGTCATCGTGACGCCGAGATCGGGCATGACGAAATAGAGATAGAACAGCAGCACGATGATCGGGATGCCGCGGATCAGGTTGATGATCGCAGCACTCGCCCATGACAGCGGCGCGATGCCGGAGACCCGCATCAGGGCCCAGACCAGGCCGAGCAGCGTGGAGAGGACGAGGGAGCCGAGCGTGACGATGATTGTCAGCGCGACGCCGTGCATCAGGATCGGCAGGAACTCGACGGCGTCGCTCGCGAATTTTGCCATTCACGAAAGCCCTCTAGGCCCCGGCCACGCGGCTCAAGCGCCCTGAGCCTTCAGGCCCCATTTGGCGAGAATCTTGTCGACCGTGCCGTTGGCCTTCAGCTTGGCGAGCGAGGTGTTGATCTTGCCGAGTAGTTCGGCATCGCCCTTGCGCACGCCGATGCCAACCGAGCCGATCACGGTGGGCACATAGCTTTCGACAACCCGCGCATCCGGAAAGCCGCCCTGCTTCAGGTTATAGGCCAGGATGGGATAATCGGCGAAGCCGGCCTTCAGCCGCCCGGTGTTCACGTCGCGCAGGATGTCGGGAATGGTGTCGTAGGCCTTCACCTCGGCGAACAGGCCGGACTTTTTCAGCGCATCGACGAAGGCGGTGCCGACCTGCGCGCCGACCACCTCGCCCTTGAGATCCTGCTGGCTCTTGTACTCCTTGGTGTCGCTCTTCGGCACCACCAGGCCCTCACCATAGGTGTAGATCGGGTCCGAGAAGTCGATCACCTCCTTGCGCGGCGGCGTGATGAACATCGCGGCCGCGATGATGTCGATTTTGCTCGACGTCAGCGAAGCAATCAGCGCCGAGAACTGCATCGGCTCGATCTCCACCGCAAAGCCGGCATCCTTGCCGACCTCGGTGATGAGATCGACCATCACGCCCTGGATCTGGTTGGTCTTGGTGTCGAGGAAGGTGAAGGGCACGCCGGTTGGCGTCGAGCCGACCTTGAGGACCTGCTGCGCCGAGGCAGGCAAGCCCGCTGCCAGCAACAGCGCCAGAAGCGCGAATTGGACAAGACGCTTGATGGGCATCACACGACCTCCTGGAGTCTCTGGACGGCTGCGGCTCCGCGGGAGGTGATCGGACGGATTCTTTGCGGACGCGCGTTCGAGGGGCTATTTTCACCAATATGAAATTGTGGTCACATTCCGCTGGACTTGGCAAGTGATTTTCATGCACATGAAGAGACCAGACATTGGGCACGGCAACACCTCTCCCATAGGGAGAGGTCGCGCCGAAGGCGCGGGTGAGGGATTACGGTCCCTCGAAAGCGCTGCGGCCCCTCACCCGGGCGCTCACGCGCCGACCTCTCTCCGACGGGGAGAGGTGAAGAGTGTGCGATAGCAGAATGGGCAGAGCCGCATCGAAAGCAAAGGCAGCGCGAAACGAACCGGCCATGGATCTCGCCGTCGGCATGCGGCTGCGCGAGCTTCGCCGCAGGGCCAATCTGTCGCTGGAGGCCGTCGCCGGCCGCAGCGATCTCTCGGTCGGATTCCTGAGCCAGATCGAGCGCGGCCTCTCCTCGCCGTCCCTGCGGGTTCTGGCGACACTTGCCGATGTGCTCGGCGTCGGCATTGCCGCCTTGTTCGGCAGCCAAGCCAGCGGCGACGCGTCACACGGCGTCATTATCCGCTCGGCCGAGCGCGCGGAGCTGAAGCTCTGGCGCAGCGGCATCTCCAAGCAGCTGCTCAATCCGACCGGCGCCGACGCCAAGCTCAACCTGTTCCTGGTGCATATGGAGCCCGGCGGCTCCACGGGCGACGAGCTCTACACCCATGACGGCGAGGAAGCCGGCCTGGTGCTCGAAGGCGAGATGACGCTGACGGTCGACGACGAGACCTGGCGGCTGAAGACCGGCGACAGCTTTCGCTTCGCCAGCCGCCGGCCGCACCGCTTCGGCAACCCGGCCAAGCGCGCAAAGGCCGTGGTGCTGTGGGTGAACTGCGTGACAGGCGGGTGACGGAGCGTATCCGGCCGCCGTCGCTTACACCGCACAACCCACAATTGCATTTCGCCTTGGACTTGAGATTTATCGAATTTTCCGCCGACGGAACCCAGTTGAATGCGAGCACCCCATCTGAAATACTGAAAATATTGGACACAAGTTATTTTGCTTGGGGGCAGTTTTCATGGCGAAGACCATCGTCCTTTTCAGCACGCCTACCGATCTTTGGGTCACCGACGGAACGGCTGCAGGCACCGTTGAACTGACGGCGCTCAATCTGGGCAGTGCCGAGCTCAATCCGCTGACGGTGTTCAACGGCCAGGTGTTTTTCGACGGTTTGAACGCGAGCAACCAGACCGGTCTGTGGGCGACGGACGGGACGGTGGCGGGCACGCATGAAGTGACCGGCATCTCGGGCGCGAACAGCTCCGGCCTTGATCCGCACGATCTGACCGTCTTCAACGGCGAGATGCTGTTTGCCGGATCGAACGCGAGCGGCGCTATCGGACTGTGGGCGAGCGACGGCACTGGAGGCGGTACGCACGAGCTGACCGGCATCAGCGGCGCTTACGGCAACGGGCTCGATCCGACCTATCTGACGGTCTTCAATGGCGAAGTGCTGTTCAAGGGTGTCAACTCGCACGGCGTGCAGGGCTTGTGGGTCACCGATGGGACGGCGACAGGGACTCATGAGCTGACTGGCATCAGCGGCGCGGCCGTTCCCGGCCCCTTTCCAACGCCACCGAATAACGGACTCGCTCCGTCCGAGTTGACGGTATTCAGCGGCAAGGTCTATTTCGCGGGTACCAGCCTGAGCTACCAGCCCGTTGCCGAGGAGGACCTTTGGGTCACCGATGGAACGGCCGCCGGCACGCATGCGATAACCGGTATCAGCGGCACCAGTCCTTACGGAGTTCGTCCTGGGGACCTGACGGCCTTCAACAATGAGCTGTTGTTCAGTGGTTCGGATTCGAGCGGCAAAGTGGGCCTTTGGGTGAGCGACGGCACCGGCGCTGGCACGCATGAACTCACCGGCATCACCGGCACCGATCCCTACACTGGGCTCAATCCCAACAACATGACGGTGTTCAATAACGAGGTCATCTTTCAGGCGCCGGATTCGAACCTCCTGAGCGGCCTATGGGTGACCGACGGCACGGCCGCCGGCACACATGAACTGACCGGCATCACCGGTGCCAACACGTCCGGGTTCGGGCTTGATCCCTGGGGATTCACCGTTGCCAACGACAAGGTATTGTTCGAAGCTTTGGACTCGACCGGCCAAAATGGCCTGTGGGAAACGGACGGGACGGCCGCCGGCACCCACGAACTGCTTGGAGTCGGCGGCAATCTCACTGGTGCCGAAATGGCCGTGCTGCAGGTGGCGTGCTACTGCCCCGGCACGCTGATCCGCACCGAACTCGGCGAGACCCGGGTCGAGACGCTGAAAATCGGTGATCGGGTGGCGACGAAATCCGGCGCGGCACGGCCGATCAAGTGGATCGGCCGTCGCAGCTATGGCGGCCGCTTCATCATGGGACGCAGAGAGATCCTGCCTGTCTGCATCAAGGCCGGCGCCCTCGATGACGACGTGCCGAAACGCGATCTCTGGATCTCGCCGCATCACGCCATGTATCTCGGCGGCGTGCTGATCGAGGCCAAGGACCTCGTTAATGGCGCCTCGATCGTGCAAGCCGAGCGCGTGGACGAGGTGGAGTATTTTCACATCGAGCTCGAGAGCCACGACGTGATCTACGCCGAGGGTGCGTTGTCCGAGACATTCGTCGACGACGACAGCCGCGGCATGTTCTACAACGCGCATGAATATGCAGCGATCTATCCCGACGAAGAGCGAACGCCGGCGTTCTATTGCGCCCCAAGGCTCGACAGCGGCAGTGAAGTTGAGACGATGCGCCGCCGCCTCGCAGCGCGCGCCGGGATCAAGTGCAATCGCGCACCGAAGATCGGCGGCTTACGCGGATTTATCGACGTGATCCGGCCAGATCAGATCGCCGGCTGGGCGCAGAACGTCGATCATCCCGAGGCACCGGTTTGTCTCGACATCCACGCCGGCGGGCGAGTCATCGGGCAGGTGCTGGCCAACGGCTACCGCGCGGATCTTGAAGGAGCCGGCCTCGGCAGCGGCTGCCACGGCTTCGCCTTCGCACCGCCAGCTGGACTTGCCGTCGACCTCACCACAATCGAGGTTCGCCGCACGATCGATGGCAGCGCCCTTGCGCGGATCGCCGATGCGCGTGCCATGCGTCCCCCCTCGCGTTCCCGGGTCAGAGTGTGGCGCCGGGGCGCTGGGCACGCGTCTGCGAGCAGCAGATGACTCCACGCGCCGATTCCCGATTTGAGGATTGAAGCGCGACAGCCTGTTCATTCCGCCTCCGCCACATCCGGCTCCGAGACCGCATCCGGCACCGCGGCCGCGTCCGGCGCCGCAGAAGCACAGATAGGATGAGCCGATTTGCCGGTTGGACCACGTGACAGGTTACCCTATCATCGGCTGAGTGAACGAATAGCGCCACGCTTCAATCGAGCGTGGTGCGCCAAGGGGGCCCGCCATGCTGACCGTCCATCATCTCGGCAAATCGCAGTCCGAACGCATCGTCTGGCTTTGCGAGGAGCTCGAAATTCCCTATGAGCTGAAGCGCTACACGCGCGACGCCAGGACGATGCTGGCGCCCCCTGAGTACAAGGCGTTGCACCCGATTGGAGCCGCGCCGGTCATCACCGACGGCGATGTCGTGCTCGCCGAGTCGGCCGCCGTGGTCGACTACATCATCGCCAAATACGGCAACGGCCGCCTGACACTCGGCGCCAGCGATCCCGACTTTGCGCAATTCCTGTACTGGTTTCATTTCGCCAATGGCACGCTGCAGCCGGGCCTGGGACGGCTGATGATCCTGAACCGGCTCAAGCTTGCCGACGACAATCCGATCCTCGCCGCGATGAAGGCCCGCACCGACCTGGCCTTTGACCTTGTGGAGACACGGACAGGCGAGGCGGAGTATCTCGCCGGGAGCCAATTCACGTCCGCCGACATCATGATGGGCTTCTCGCTCACCACCATGCGCTACTTCCAGCCCTACGATCTCGCGCGCTGCCCGAACATCCTCAAATATCTCGCCCGCATCGGTGCCCGCCCCGCCTATCGCCACGCGATGGACAAGGGCGACCCGGGCATGGAGTTGCTGTTGAGCTGAGGCGTATGCGTTTGCGCGGAAAACACTCGGCGTCGTCCCGGCGAAAGCGGGACCCATAACCCCAGGATGACGTTATCGCGAAAATCGTCTGCCAATCTTCGCTAACGAGGGATTCCGCGGTATGGGCCCCGGCCTTCGCCGGGGCGACGGAGAGAATCCCTCACCCGAACCTGGTCTCGTAACGGTTCATCGCGAGGTCGCTTATGTCGACGTCGGGCTTGCGGCCGCTCAGGGTATCCGCGAGCACGCGGCCCGAGCCGCAGGCCATGGTCCAGCCGAGGGTGCCGTGGCCGGTGTTGAGGTGCAGGTTGCTGTAGGGCGTTGGCCCGATCAGCGGCGGGCCGTCCGGCGTCATCGGGCGCAGGCCGCTCCAGAATTGTGCATCCTTGAGATCACCGCCGCCGGGGAAGAGATCGGTCAGGGAATGATCGAGGGTGGCGCGGCGCGCTGGGTGGAGAACATTGGTGTAGCCGGAGAGCTCCGCGGTGCCGCCGACGCGGATACGCTCGCCGAGCCGCGTGATCGCGACCTTGTAGCTCTCGTCCATCACGGTCGAGACCGGGGCGGCGGCAGCATCGATCACCGGCACGGTGATGGAATAGCCCTTCACGGGATAGACCGGAATTGAGATGCCGAGCGGACGCAGCAGATGCGGCGACCAGCTGCCGAGCGCGAGGACATAGGCGTCGGCCTTCATCAGGCCTGCCGAGGTGGCCGCGCCGGTCACGCGCTTGCCTTCCACCACCAGCTCCCGGATCGAGGTTGCGAACTTGAACTGCACACCAAGCTCGGCCGCGCGCGCCGCGAGCGCCTGGGTGAACATATGGCAGTCGCCGGTCTCATCCTGCGGCAAACGAAGGCCGCCGACGAACTTGTCCTTCACCGCGGCCAGCGCAGGCTCTGCCTTGATGCATCCGGTGCAATCGAGCACCTCGTAGGGCACGCCATATTGCTTGAGCACGGCAATATCGCCGCCGGTGTGATCGAGCTGCTTCTGCTCGCGGAACAGCTGCAGCGTGCCGCGGCTCTCTTCGTCGTAATGAATGCCGATCTCGGCGCGCAGGGCGCGCAGGCAGTCGCGGCTGTATTCCGCGATCGGGATCATCCGGCTCTTGTTCACCGCATAGCGCGCATTGGTGCAATTGCGCAGCATCTTGGCCATGAACACCCACATCGCGGGATCGAGCTTGGGCCGGATCACCAGTGGGCCGTGCGTCATCAAGAGCCACTTGACCGCCTTCACCGGCACGCCGGGGCCGGCCCAGGGCGACGCATAGCCGGGCGACACCTCCCCGGCATTGGCAAAGGAGGTTTCAAGCGCGACATCGGGCTGCCGGTCGATGATCGTGACCGCGTGGCCGGCTTTGGCGAGATAATAGGCGGACGTCACGCCGATGACGCCGCCGCCGAGAATGAGAACGTTCAAGGCTTGTTGCTCCCGCGCGACGCTCGCGCAAGCTTAGATGTGAACTGCGCCAGCGCCGAGCAAGGATCAGGCCAGGCGTTTGATGGCCTCAGTGACAATGCCGGCCATCTCGTCAATCTGTTCCGTCTTGACGATCAGGGGCGGCGACAGCGCGATGGTGTCGCCGGTGATGCGGATCATCAGGCCGCGATTGAAGCAATCGACCATGGCTTCATAGCCGCGGGCGCCGATGGCATCGGAACGCGAGGCGAGCTCGATGCCGGCGACAAGGCCGATGGTGCGGATGTCGATCACGTTCGGCAGGCCGCGCAGGCCATGCATCGTCTTCTGCCAGTGCTCGGCGAGAGAGGCGCCGCGCGTCAGCAGGCCCTCGCTCTGGTAGATGCCGAGCGTGGCAAGGCCGGCCGCACAGGCGACCGGATGCGCCGAATAGGTGTAGCCATGGAACAGCTCGATCTGGCTCTCCGGCCCGGTCATCAGTGCGTCATGCACCTTGCGGCTCGCAAACACCGCGCCCATCGGGATGACACCATTGGTGATGCCCTTGGCGGTGGTCATGAGGTCGGGCGTGACGCCGAAATAGTTCGCTGCGAACGGCGTGCCGAGGCGGCCGAAGCCGGTGATGACCTCGTCGAAGATCAAGAGGATGCCATGCTTGGTGCAGAGCTCGCGCAACCGCTGCAGATAGCCCTTCGGCGGCACCAGCACGCCGGTCGAGCCCGCGACCGGCTCGACGATGACGGCAGCAATCGTCTCGGCGCCATGCAGCGCGACCAGCCGCTCCACGTCGTCAGCGAATTCGACGCCGTATTCGGGCTGTTCCCTGGAAAACGCATTGCGTGCGAGATCGTGGGTGTGGCGGATGTGATCGGTGCCGGGCAGATGGGTCGCGAAGGCGCGGCGGTTGTTGACAATGCCGCCGACCGACATGCCGCCGAAGCCGACACCATGATAGCCGCGCTCGCGGCCGATCAGCCGGGTGCGGGTCGGCTGGCCCGCGGCGCGCTGATAGGCCAGCGCGATCTTCAGCGCGGTGTCGACCGATTCGGAGCCGGAGTTGGTGAAGAAGATGCGATCGAGGCCGGCGGGCGCGATCTCCGCAAGCTTTTGCGCGAAATCGAACGCGATCGGGTGGCCCATCTGGAACGACGGCGCGTAATCCAAGGTCATCAGCTGCCGCTCGACCGCGGCTGCAATCTGCGGGCGGGCGTGGCCGGCATTGACGCACCAGAGCCCCGCCGAGCCATCGAGGATCTTGCGGCCGTCGACACTCGTATAGTGCATGCCCTCCGCGGAGGCGACGAGACGGGGCGTCGACTTGAACTGCCGGTTGGCCGTGAACGGCATCCAGAAGGACTCGAGCTGCAGGGTGTTCGGAATCTGATGGACGGTCACGGGCGGCGCTCCTTTGCGTTGCTCGGCGAAGCAGGACCACGGCCGGGAATTTGCAACAAGTCCTTTTCTGTATCACCGCAAGCTATTGATTTTATTGGATTGACAAAGGCATATTTGCGCGATCCGCAACACCTCAAACACGGGATTTTTGATGAGCGTCGATATCGGCGGCCGACTCCGCTTCGTGCGAGGCCGCCACAAACTGTCGCAGCGGGAATTGGCAAAGCGCTCCGGCGTCACCAATTCGACCATCTCGCTGATCGAGTCCAACCAGATGAACCCGTCGGTCGGCGCACTCAAGCGCATCCTCGACGGCATCCCGATGGGGCTTGCCGAGTTCTTCGCCATCGAGCCGGAGAAGCCCCGCAAGGCCTTCTACAAGGCCGAGGAGCTGACCGAGATCGGCAAGAAGCCGATCTCCTATCGCCAGGTCGGCGACAACCTGTTCGGCCGCTCCCTGCAGATCCTGAAGGAGCACTATGGCCCCGGCGGCGACACCGGGCGGGTGCCTCTGGTGCATGAAGGCGAGGAAGGCGGCATCGTGATCTCAGGGCGGCTGGAGGTCACCGTGGACGGCGAGCGGCGCATCCTGGGACCGGGCGATGCCTATTATTTCGAGAGCCGCAGGCCGCATCGCTTCCGCTGCGTCGGCAACAAGCCGTGCGAGGTGATCTCGGCCTGCACGCCGCCGACGTTTTGAGTCGTCATGCTGGCTGTTGATCGCGTTCCATCGCAAGCTCGGCCTGCAGACTTGCGAGGTCGCGATAGATCGAGGCGACCGCAAGCACACGGCCCTTCTGCTTGTATTGGACGAGGCAATCGCGGTCGGCGACGCTGCCGTCGACCTTGATCTCGTCCCAGCCTTCGGCGTGGCCGACATAGTTGATCGGCACGTCGTAATGCTGGCTCCAGAAGAACGGCACGGCCTCGTAGCGCTCGCGCCTGTCCAGCATGTTGCGCGCGGCGGTCTGGCCCTGCCGCTCCGCGACCACCCAGTGCTCGACACGGATATTGCCCCTCGAATGCGGATCGGGCCAGCGCGCGATGTCGCCGGCGGCGAAGATACCGGGCGCGCTGGTTTCGAGATAGGCATTGACGCTCACGCCATGGTCGGTCGCAAGACCGGCCTGCTCAGCGAGCGCCAGGCGCGGTCGCACGCCGACCCCAACCACGACAAGATCGGCCTCGATCGTGCCGCCGCTTTTGAGTTGCGCGCGTTTGCCATTGATCGCGGTCACGGTGTCCTGCAAATGAAAGATGACGCCGTGCTCCTCGTGGAGCGCGCGCACGAAGTCACCGAACTCGGCGCCGAGGATACGCTCCATGGGCCGCTGTTCCGGGGCCACGACATGGACCTCGAGATTGCGGGTGCGCAGCGACGCTGCGACCTCGAGCCCGATGAAGCTTGCACCGATCACGACCGCGCGCTTCGCGCCGGCGCCCGCAGCCGCGATGATGGCGCGGCTGTCGGCCAGCGTGCGCAGCGTATGGACATGCGGCTGGTCGGCGCCGGGGATCGGCAGCCTGACAGGCTCGGCACCGGTTGCGAGCAGCAGCCGGTCAAACGGCAGCATGCCGCCATTTGCAAGAACGACCTGCTGCTGCCTGGGAGCGATCGCACCGACCTTGGTGTTGAGCCTGAGATCAATGCCGGCTTCGGCGTAGAAATCCTCGGGCCGCAGCGGCACCCAGTCCTCCGGCGCCTGCCCCGCCAGATAATCCTTCGACAGATTGGGCCGATCGACCGGCGGCGCCTCGTCATCGCTGATCATGCTGATGGTGCCGCCAAAACCCTCGCGCCGCAGCATCTCCGCCGCGGCGAAGCCGGCCGCGCCGCCGCCGACAATCACGATCTTGCGCGGACCCGCGCCGGCCGCCCCGGCAGCCACACTGCGTGCTTCGGCTGGCGCCTCCTTCGGCTCGCTGGCAAGCGTGCGCTTGCGCCGCACCACGATCGTCTCGCCATCGCGCTCGACCTGCCAAACCGCAAGCGCGCTCAGCGCCGGCGGACGCGCCGCCGCGCCGCTGCGCAACGAGAAGCAGGCATGATGCCAGGGACAACGGATGCTATCGCCGACCACAAGGCCTTCCGCGAGGGGACCATGATAATGGCTGCAGAAGGCATCGATCGCGAGAACCTCGGCCCCGAGCTGGACCAACAGCACCTTGTCCTCACCGACATGGCCGAGCAGCTTTCCATCGCTGAAATCGGCAGGCGATACGCCCTGGGTGAGATCCGGTCCGCTTGGCTTGTTGTCCTCGCCCATGGCTGCTTCTCCGCTGGCCAGCGTGGCTTCCAACCATCTCGAGAACCTTGACGACGAAGGCCGCAAAAGGTTCCCGAGATTGGGCACGGAGAGGGCTACGACAGGAACTCGATCGTCGAAAGCTCAGCAGCACTGTCGTTCCTCCTAGACGATCCGGATCGACATGTCCGGCAGCCCGTCGAGCTTGCAGAGCAGCACGTCACCCTTCACCACCGGGCCGACATTCTCCGGCGTGCCGGAATAGATGATGTCGCCGGCCTTGAGCTCGAACGCCTCGGAGAGCTTTGCGATCTGCTCGGCGACGCTCCAGATCATCTTGCCGAGATCGGAGGACTGCCGCACCGTGCCGTTCACCGCGAGCGAGATCGCGCCCTTGGTGAGATGGCCGACCTTCGCGACGGGATGGATCGGCCCGAGCACCGCGGCGTGATCAAAGCTCTTGCCGATCTCCCACGGCTTCTTCTCCGCCGCCATGCCGTTCTGCAGGTCGCGCCGGGTCATGTCGAGGCCCAGCGCATAGCCATAGACATGGTCGAGCGCCTGCTCGGGCGCGATGTTGGTGCCACCGGATTTCAGCGCTGCCACCAGCTCGACCTCGTGGTGATAGTTCTTCGTCAGCGAGGGATAAGGATGATCGGCGACCGCGCCGATCGCGACGTTCTGGATCGCATCCGTCGGCTTCTGGAAAAAGAACGGCGGCTCGCGGGTGGGGTCCGAGCCGCGCTCGATCGCATGCGCCGCATAATTGCGGCCGATGCAATAGATGCGGCGGACCTGGAACACGCCAGCTTCGCCGACAATCGGGATCGTCGTGATCGGTACGTCGAAGATCGGCTTCGGCCCTGCTTGCGCCGCGGCCGGCGTCGCATCCGAGACGACAGCGGCCGCTGCCGCACCGGTCGCCACAGTGAGGAGATCACGTCGGGTCGTTTTCATGTCTTGCTCTTGCTCCATCAATCGACGCCGCACGACTGCATGCGGCGCCGGAAACCAGGACTCAGTGCGCCAGCGGATCGGGCCGCAGCTGCACCTTGAACACCTTGGGATAGGCGTCCTTGCCGCCCTCGCCATGGAAGTTCGCGCGCGTGCCGGACGTGGTCCAGAGGCCGCGGCCCTTCCACCCCGCAGCGGGATCGTCGATCCGGCCGTCGACATTTTTCGTGAAAAAGCCGAGCGGATAAGGCACGCGTAAGGTCACGAACTCGCCATTGACCAGCGCGAGCAGCGATTCACCACCATTGGCGGACGCGATCGGCACATTGGCGCCGAGGCCGAGGACGTTGTAGCGGTCGACCCAGAGATAATAAGCGTGATTGGCGCTGCCCTTGGGGTCCATGCCCCTAAATTGCGGGCCCGGCATCCGCCAAACGTGCCAGCCTTCCGGACACTGCTTGCCTTCCGCGGTGGTCGGACCATTGAGCGGGCCCTTGCACAGCCTGCGGTCGAAGCTTGCGATGTGACCGCTCGACATCGCAGTCCAGACCACGCCGTCAAGCCCGATATCGAGGCCACGCGGACCGAAGGTGCCTTCCGGCGGCTGATAGATCTCGGCAAGCGCGGTGTTGGCGGGGTCCGGACCCAACGTCACGTGGATGAGATAGCCAGGCTGGTCGATGCGCGAAAACCCGCGATCCATCGACTGGCCCCAGATGGAATCATCCACCGGGCTCGGCATGACGCCGTAGAACGAGGCCATCACGCGCTTGTCCTTGGCGGGATCGAGCGGATCCTTCGCTCCGACGAAGGCGTCGCGCTTGCCATTGCCGTTGGTGTCGATCACGAGCGGCGTCCAGCCTTGCGACGCCGCGCCGTCGCCGGTTTCGCGGAACTGCTTGGTGTTCAACCAGCCCACAACGCCGCCGCCGAGCGCAGGACCGCCCGCGCTCATCCAGAGCGTATCATTGGCGTCGTGCCCGAAATAAAGATGATGGGTCGAGAAGCAGGTGTTGATCATGTCCCACTTGCCGGTCGCGGGATCGAAGCGCGACAGCTGGCGCACCGACGTGGCCTGCGGATCGACCTTGGCGGAGGGATGGCTGGAGCCCTGCTTGCAGTAATCCGGATTCTGCGGCGGCCGCAGCCGCGCGGTGAACCAGACCTTGCCCTGCTCATCCATCATCACATTGTGGATGCTGGTGTGGCCGTCCCAGATCGCTTCATCGCCCCAGTAGGCCGAGGTGCCGCGCGCGACGTCTTCCGAGCCCGTCATCTTGGGATCGAGATAGGGTTCCTTGATGGTGGAGGCGACGTTCTTGACCGGATCGAGCGTCGGGATCAGGTCCGTGCTCTCCTCCGGCGATCCATAGACCAAGCCGTTGGCATTGCGCTGCGGATTGCGCTTGTCGGTCGAGATGGCGTCGTGCTGGTAGTGCGTAGGCGTGGACCAGTCCCACATCGTATAGACGACATTGCGCTCGACGCCCTTCGGCCGCTCCGGCTTGTCGAAGGGCAGTTCACCCTCCGCGATCCTGTCGGTCCATTTCGAGAACAGCGAATAGACCTTCTCGGGGCCCATACTGTCGAGCACCACGGCCATGTATTCCATCGCCTGGCCGGCCTGCGTGCGCATCGCCCAGGCTTCCGCCGAACTGTGCCCATCGGAGAAGATCTTCGGCACCTCGCGAATACCGCGCGAGCCCAGCGCATGGCAGGACTGGCAGCCGTTCTTGACCGTATCGACCCATTGCGCCTGGCTCTTCATGTTGGGCGACATCTTGTTGCCCTTGTCGCCGGTGCCTGGGAATTCATCGGCTGCGGGAATCTCGAGCAGCGAATACCAATACATGCCCGGATAAAACTGCGCCGCCGCGGCAGCGGAAGCCGCAGGCTTCACGCTGAAATCGACGAGCTTGCCGGGACGCGCGTCGACCTGCGCGCTGTCGGCCAGACCATAGCCGCGAACCCAGACCTTGTAATTGGCGTCAGGCAGATCCGGGATGACATAACGGCCTTGATCATCCGTCACCACGACCTTGGCATATTTGGTCGGAAGGTCCCTTGTCTCGGCGATGATCCAGACGCCCGCCTCGGGGCCCTTGTCGCCGATCACCTGGCCGCCGATGTCGTGCGCCGAGATATCGACTGTCGCAGCCAATACCGCGCTGCCGTGCAGCAGGGCAAGTAGCCCTGCGCTGGCCGTCCAGTGCTTGAGCGTCATGTTTCTCGTCCCCTACATCACGCGGGTTGTCCCGCCTTATCGCTGTGTCCGCGCTTGTTGCCATGCGCGGTTCGTCATGTTTCAAATCTTGTTCAACGCTTCGTTGTTGTCGAGCCGTTTGTTGAATGGCTGCCCCTCGCGGCAACCGCCCACCTCTCACATGGTGAAAAGCGAGCGCAGCGCGCGCACGTCGCCACGTGCTCCAGCGTATTGATCTGTGCGATCAGTCTGTCGGTCTTGTCGGCGCCGAGCACCGGCGCCATAAGATCGCGCGCCTTGGCGTTGACAGCTTCACTGCTCGGACGCGGAAGCCTTCTGGAGCGCGGTGCCGAAGGACAGGCCGGCGCGGAAATCGCAAGCCGCATCGCCGCGGCAGCGCTGAACCCCTGCAGCGGACGATGCGACCTCAGGGGCACAGGCTTTGAGGGCCGTTGCGGATTTGCCTCAACCGATCGGATTCGGCGTTGAAACGCTAATTCTTTCAGAAAGTTAACGGGACAATCCGTGCCGGAACCGGTCAAAATGTTGTGGGGTGGAATGCCTTTGGGTGGCGGAACGGGTAATCTCCGGGCACAACGAAAGTTCTACCTTCAACCTCCTGCGTGACTAGGTTCATGGACAAGCCGCTGAAGCCACCGACTGGGAAACCTCTGGTCCAATCTCCGCCCGCCAAGCCGCGGTCGCGGTGGGGTTCCGTGATCACGACAATCATCGTGCTCCTGCTGATCGGAGGCGTCGTGTGGTGGACCAAGCAGAACCCCGCGCCGACGCCTCAGGGCCGCGGCGGCGCAGGCCGCAATGCCCCGCCGATGTCCGTCCTCGACGAAACCATCAAGAAGGGTGACATCAACATCACGCTGAACGCGCTCGGCACGGTCACCTCGCTCGCCACGGTCACCATCCGCAGCCAGATCAGCGGCTACCTGCAGAAGATCGACTTCATCGAGGGCAAGGAGGTCAAGAAGGGGGACCTGCTGGCAGAGATCGATCCGCGCCCCTATGAGGCGACGCTCGCGCAGGCCAAAGGCCAGCTCGCTCGCGACGAGGCCCTCCTGAAAGGCGCGCAGGTCGATCTGCAGCGCTATCAGGGCCTCGCCGCGCAGAATGCAGTGCCGCACCAACAGCTGGACACGCAGGTCGCATTGGTGGCGCAGGACCAGGGCACGGTTGAAGCCGATCGCGCCTCGGTCCAATCGGCCGAAGTCAACCTGAACTACACCAAGATCGTCTCCCCGGTCGACGGCCGCGTCGGCCTGCGCCAGGTCGACCAGGGCAACTACGTCACTCCCGGCGACGCCAACGGCATTGTCGTGGTCACGCAGCTGGCGCCGATCAGCGTGCTGTTCACCGTGCCCGAGGACAATCTGCAGGCCATTGCCAAGCGCCTGCAGGCCGGCGCCGTGCTGCCGGCGACCGCGCTCGACCGCAGCGGCGCCAACAAGCTTGCCGACGGCACGCTCACAACCTTCGACAGCCAGATCGATCAGACCACCGGCACCATCAAGCTGCGCGCGCTGTTTCCGAACGAGCAGCGCACGCTCTACCCGAACCAGTTCGTCAACATTCGCCTCTTGCTCGACACCCACAAGGATGTGACGACGATGTCGACCGCCGGCATCCAGCGCGGCGTGCCGGGCACGTTCGTCTACCTGATCAACGCCGAAAACAGCACGGTGTCGGTGCGGCCGGTGCAGCTCGGCGTCACCGACGGCGACCGCGTCGAAGTGCTGTCGGGCATTTCGCCCGGCGACCGCGTCGTGATCGACGGTGCGGACAAGCTGCGCGACGGCGCCAAGATCGTGATGCGCAACGCGGCCAATTCGAATAATCCGCCCGGCGCGGCGCCGCCGACCCAGAACAGCCCGAATGGCGCCAAGAAGCGGCGTCCCGAGGGCGAGCCCAAGCAATGAACCCGTCGCAGCCATTCATCCTCAGGCCGGTCGCGACGACGCTATTCATGATCGCCATCATGCTTTCGGGCATGCTGGCGTTCAAATTCCTGCCCGTGGCTGCGTTGCCCGAGGTCGATTATCCGACCATCCAGGTGCAGACCTTCTATCCAGGTGCCAGCCCCGACGTGATGACCTCCTCCGTGACGGCGCCACTGGAGGTGCAGTTCGGACAGATGCCGAACCTCAACCAGATGAGCTCGGTGAGTTCGGCCGGCGCCTCCGTCATCACGCTGCAATTCGGGCTTTCCATCACGCTCGACGTCGCCGAGCAGGAGGTGCAGGCCGCGATCAATGCCGCCGGCAACCTGCTGCCGTCCGACCTGCCGGCACCGCCGATCTACGCCAAGGTCAATCCGGCCGACGCCCCGATCCTGACGCTCGGGCTGACGTCGAAGACCATGCAGCTGACCAAGGTCGAGGATTTCGCCGACACGCGGCTGGCACAGAAGATTTCGCAGCTGCCGGGCGTCGGCCTGGTCTCCATCAGCGGCGGCCAACGCCCTGCGGTGCGCATCCGCGCCGACATCCGCAAGCTCGCGGCCTACGGGCTCAATATCGACGATCTGCGCACCACGCTCGGCAACGCCAACGTCAACACGCCGAAGGGCAATTTCGACGGCCCGATGCGGGCCTACACCATCAATGCCAACGACCAGATCCACAACGCCTCCGACTACAGCTCCCTGATCGTCGCCTACAAGAACGGCTCGCCGGTGCGATTGAGCGATGTCGGCGACGTCGTCGACGGCGCACAGAACGACAAGCTCGGCGCCTGGATGAACGAGACGCCGGCCATCATCCTGAACATTCAGCGGCAGCCGGGCGCCAACGTGATTTCGGTGGTCGACGGCATCAAGGCGCTGCTGCCATCGCTGCAGGCGACGCTGCCCGCGGCGATCGATCTCAACATCCTGACCGACCGCACCATCACCATTCGCGCCTCCGTCGCGGACGTCGAATACGAGCTGTCGCTCGCCGTGCTCCTGGTCGTGCTGGTGATCTTCGTTTTCCTGCGCTCGACCCGCGCGACCCTGATCCCGAGCCTGTCGGTGCCGCTGTCGCTGGTCGGCACGCTGGGGGCGATGTATCTGTTCGGCTTCAGCCTCAACAATCTGTCGCTGATGGCGCTGACGATCGCGACCGGTTTCGTGGTCGACGACGCCATTGTCGTGATCGAGAACATCTCCCGCTACATCGAGGAGGGCGACACGCCGCTGCAGGCGGCGCTGCGCGGCTCCGAGCAGATCGGCTTCACCATCATCTCGCTGACGGTGTCGCTGATCGCCGTGCTGATCCCGCTGCTGTTCATGGGCGACGTGGTTGGGCGCCTGTTCCGCGAATTCGCCATTACGCTCGCGGTGACCATCCTGATCTCCGCCGTGGTGTCGCTGACGCTCGTCCCAATGGCCTGCGCCAAATTGCTCAGGGCGGACGACCATGCGCGTGAGAACGCCTTCCAGCGCTTCAACCGCGAGGCCTTCGACCGCGTGATCGCGCTCTACGGTCATACGCTCAACTGGGTGCTGGACCGCCAGACCTTCGTGCTCTTGATCGCGCTCGGGACCTTCGCGCTGACCGCCTGGCTCTATATCGTGATCCCCAAGGGCTTCTTTCCGCTGCAGGACTCCGGCGTGATCCAGGCGATTTCGGAGGCGCCACAGTCGGTCTCCTACGCCGCGATGGCCGAACGCCAGCAGCAGCTCGCAAGCATCATCCTGAAAGATCCCGAGGTCGACAGCCTTTCCTCGTTCATCGGCGTTGACGGAACCAACACCACGCTCAACAGTGGCCGCATCCTGATCAACCTGAAGCCGCATGACCAGCGCAAGTCCGATATCGCAACCGTCATGCGGCGGATCAAGGATGCGACCTCCGGCCTCACCGGCATCACGCTTTACATGCAGCCGGTGCAGGACCTCACCATCGAAGGCACCGTCAGCAAGACGCAATACCAGTTCATTCTGGAGGACGCCGATCCGGCACAGCTCGCCGAATGGACGCCCAAGCTGGTCGACAAGATGCGGACGCTGCCGGAGTTTGCCGATGTGGCGACCGACATCGCCGCCCAGGGTCTTGCCGTATTCGTCGACATCGATCGCGACCAGGCTGCCCGCTTCGGCATCACGCCCGCGACCATCGACAATGCGCTGTATGATTCCTATGGCCAGCGCATCGTCTCGACCATCTTCACCAACTCCAATCAGTACCGCGTGATCCTCGAAGCCGATCCGTCTCTGCAGACCTCGCTGAAATCGCTGGGCGACATCTATCTGCCGTCCTCGGTCAGCAGCACGCCGGTGCCGCTGATGACGCTCGCCAAGGTGCGGGAGACAATTGCGCCATTGCAGGTGTCGCATCTCGGGCAGTTTCCCTCGGCCACCGTCTCGTTCAACCTGGCGCCGAACGCCTCGCTCGGCGAAGCCGTCACGGCCATCAAGCAGGCGCAGGTCGACATCGGCCAGCCGCTCGGTGTCATCACGAGCTTCCAGGGCGCAGCGCTTGCCTTCCAGGCTTCGCTGACCAACCAGCTGTTCCTGATCCTGGCAGCGATCGTGGTAGTCTATATCGTGCTGGGCGTGCTCTATGAGAGCTTCATTCACCCGGTCACGATTCTGTCCACCCTCCCCTCCGCAGGCATCGGCGCGCTGCTCGCTTTGATGATCGGCGGCCACGACCTGACCATCGTCGCCATCATCGGCATCATTCTGTTGATCGGCATCGTCAAGAAGAACGCCATCATGATGATCGACTTCGCGCTCGACGCCGAGCGCAACGAGGGTCTGGCGCCGCGCGATGCCATCTACCAGGCCTGCCTGTTGCGTTTCCGGCCGATCCTGATGACGACGATGGCCGCGGTGCTCGGCGCGCTGCCGCTGATGCTCGGCACCGGCGCAGGCTCGGAGCTGCGCCATCCGCTCGGCGTGTCCATCGTCGGCGGCCTTCTGGTCAGCCAGCTGCTGACGCTCTACACGACGCCGGTGATCTATCTGTGGTTCGATCGCCTGGCGATCCGCTTCTCCGGGCGGCCGCACAGCCTTGGCCAGGTCAGCGGGTAACCGGGCGTCAGGTTGATTGAACAATGGGCCCATCCACACCCTTCATTCGCCGGCCGGTCGCGACGACGCTCCTGACCTTCGGGCTCGCGGCTGCCGGCGTGGTCGCCTTCTTCAAGCTGCCGGTTTCCCCGCTGCCGCAGGTCGATTTCCCGACCATCTCGGTGCAGGCGACGCTGCCCGGCGCGAGCCCCCAGGACGTCGCAACGACGGTCGCAAGCCCGCTCGAGCGCCATCTCGGGCAGATTGCCGATGTCACCGAAATGACATCGTCAAGTTCGGTCGGACAGACCCGCATCACCCTGCAGTTTGGCCTGAACCGCGACATCAACGGCGCCGCGCGGGACGTGCAGGCCGCCATCAATGCGGCGCGGGCGGACCTGCCGACCAGCCTGCGCAGCAATCCGACCTACCGCAAGGTCAACCCGGCCGATGCGCCGATCCTGATCCTGACCCTCACCTCCGACACGCTCACGCGCGGCGAACTCTATGATGCGGGCTCGACCGTGCTGGCCCAGAAACTCTCGCAGGTCGACGGCATCGGCGAGGTGGTGGTCGGCGGCGGCTCGCTGCCTGCCGTCCGTGTCGACCTGATCCCGCAGGCGCTCTACAAATATGGCGTCGGCCTGGAAGATGTGCGCGCCGCGCTCGGCAATACCAATGCCCACAGCCCGAAGGGCGGCATCGACGTCGGCGACCAGCGCTATCAGATCTACGCCAACGACCAGGCCGACAAGGCGGACGATTACAAGCCGCTGGTCATTGCCTATCGGAACGGCGCGCCGGTTCGTCTTTCCGATGTCGGCGAGATCACCGACGGACAGGAAAACATCCGCAATGCCGGTCTTGCCAACGGCAAGCCGGCGGCCCTGATCATCCTTTACCGCCAGCCGGGTGCCAACATCATCTCGACCGTCGATGCGGTGAAGGCGCTGATGCCGCTCTTGCGCGCCTCGGTTTCTCCGGCCATCGACATCACGCTGGCGGTCGATCGGTCGACCACCATCCGCACCTCGCTGCGCGATGTCGAGCGGACCCTGGTGCTGGCCGTCCTGCTCGTCATTCTCGTGGTGTTCGCATTCCTGCGCAATTTGCGCGCGACGGTGATTCCCGTGGTCGCGGTCTCGGTCTCGCTGGTTGCGACATTCGGGGCCATGTACCTGATGGGCTACAGCCTCGACAATCTCTCCCTGATGGCGCTGACGGTGGCGACCGGCTTCGTCGTCGATGACGCGATCGTGGTGCTGGAGAACGTCACCCGCTACCTCGAGGAAGGGCTGTCGCCGCTCGAGGCGGCGATCAAGGGAGCTGGCGAGGTCGGCTTCACCGTGCTCTCGATGAGCATCTCGCTCATCGCCGTGTTCATCCCGATCCTCCTGATGGGCGGCATCGTCGGACGGCTGTTCCGCGAATTCGCGATGGTGATCTCGATCTCCATCATGATTTCGCTCGCGGTCTCATTGTCGACCACGCCGATGATGTGCTCGGTCTTGCTCCGGCCGCTGGCGGGCGAAAGACATGGCAGGCTCTACCGCGTGTCCGAACGCTTCTTCGAGGCGATGCTCGGCTTTTACCGACGCACCCTCACGGCGGCGCTGGAGCATCCGCTCTCGGTCGTGATCATCCTGGTCGCGGTGTTCGGGCTGAATTTCTATCTTTATGGGGCGATCCCCAAGGGCTTCTTCCCGCAGCAGGATACGGGTCGCATCATCGGCATCATCCAGGCCGATCAGAGCATTTCGTTCCAGCTCATGCAGCAGAAGCTCAGCCAATTCGTCAGCATCATCAAGAAAGATCCGGCGGTGGAGACCGTGGTCGGCTTCACCGGCGGCGGCCAGACCAATTCCGGCTTCATGTTCCTTTCGCTAAAGCCGACCGACCAGCGCAGGATCTCCGCTGACGGCGTGATCACGCGATTGCGGCGTGAGATGGCGGTGGTGCCGGGTGCAACGCTGTTCCTGCAGGCGGTGCAGGACATTCGCGTCGGTGGCCGGGCCAGCAATGCGCAATACCAGTACACGCTCCAAGGCCCCACTCTGGAAGAGTTGAGCGAGTGGACACCGAAGATCGTGGCCGCCCTGCAGCGCGAGCATGATCTCGCCGACGTCAACAGCGACCAGCAGAACAAGGGACTGGAATCCGATCTCGTGATCGACCGCGACGCGGCGGCCAGGCTCGGCATCACCGTCAGCCAGATCGACAACACGCTTTACGATGCCTTCGGCCAGCGCCAGGTGTCGACCATCTATGTCGCGCGAAACCAGTATCACGTCATCATGGAAGTTGCGCCGCGCTACTGGGAGAATCCGGAGACGCTCAAGGACGTCTATATCAGCACGTCCGGGGCGTCGGTCGGCGGTTCGCAATCAACCAACGCGGTGGCCGGAACGGTTGTCGCGGGAACCAGCTCGTCCAGCGCCAGCTCTGCCAACGCCCAGGCCGCGCGCAATCTTGCCACCAACTCGATCGGAGCGACCGGCAAGGGCGTGTCCTCGACCGGCTCGGCCGTCAGCACCAGCAAGGAGACGATGATTCCGCTGTCCGCGGTCGCCCATTTCACCAACGGCGCGACACCGCTCGGCGTGAACCATCAAGGCCTGCTTGTCGCGAGCACCATCTCCTTCAACCTGCCGGAAGGCGTCTCGCTGGGGACGGCAGCCGCAACCATCGAAGCGACCATGAACCGGATCGGCGTGCCCGCGACGATTCGCGGCACTTTCCAGGGCACGGCAAAGGCGTTTCAGGATTCGCTCAACAACCAGCCCTTCCTGATCCTCGCGGCGCTGGTGACGATCTACATCGTGCTCGGCGTTCTCTATGAGAGCTATGTGCATCCGCTCACCATTCTCTCCACCCTGCCCTCGGCCGGCGTCGGCGCGCTGCTCGCGCTGATGGCGTTCAGGACCGAGTTCAGCATCATGGCGCTGATCGGGGTCATTCTGCTGATCGGCATTGTCAAGAAGAACGCGATCATGATGATCGACTTTGCGCTGGAGGCGGAGCGCCAGCGCGGCCTTCCGCCGCTGGATGCGATTCGCGAAGCCTGCCTGTTGCGCTTCCGCCCGATCATGATGACGACCATGGCAGCCATGCTCGGCGCGGTACCGCTGGCGCTTGGCGTCGGCGATGGCGGCGAACTGCGCCAGCCGCTCGGCATCTCCATCGTCGGCGGGCTTGCGCTCAGTCAAGTACTGACACTTTATTCCACACCTGTGATCTATTTGTATCTGGACAGGCTCCGACTCCGGAGCCAACGTCGGCGGGGCAACGCGGCACCTTACACGCCCGGGCCATCACTGCAGCCAGGCGAGTAAATGCCGAATTCACTATCAGCCCGAGTTGTCGGTTGTATCCGGACGCGTATCCGGCGCGGGCCCTTGCGCAGCGGCGCGAGGCGTCGCTTGGCGTCTGCCCTGTTTGTAATCGCGCTCTGCCCGCCCTTGTCCGGCTGTATCCTCGGTAGCGAGCGGCCCGAGCTCAATCTCGACGTGCCCGCCGCCTATCGTGCCGGACCGAAGGGCGCTGCGGCCGATGCCGCGTCGCCAGCGGTCGATTGGTGGCGCGGCTTCCGCTCCAGCGAGCTGACGGCCCTGATGGACGCGGCGCAAGTCTACAACTACGACATTGCGGTTGCGATCGCCCAGATCATCCAGGCCGATGCCCAGGTCGGCGTATCGGGGGCGGCGCTGTTGCCAACCATCAGCGGAAACGCCAGTGCCGAGCGCGAACGAACCTCGGGCGGCTCCAGCGGCAGTTTGGGCGGCAACGTTGTCAGCAGCGGAGGCACGAACCTCTCGATCTACTCGACCGGCCTGACCGCGAGCTACATCCTCGATTTCTGGGGCAAGAACCGCGCGACACTCGCGGCCTCCGAGGAGAGCGCGACCGCCTCGCGCTATAATCGCGAAGTCGTCACGCTGACCACGATGGCGACCGTGGCCAACACCTATTTCACCATTCTCGCAGCCCAGGACCAGCTGCGTGTCACCCGGCAGAATCTCGCGGCGGCCGAGCGGATCCTCGCTTTGATCAAGACCCAGTTCGCCGGCGGCACCGCCTCGCAACTCGATGTCTCGCAGCAGGAGGCTCTGGTGGCGACGGAGCGCGCGGCCATTCCGCCGCTTGAAGTGACGCGCGACCAGAACATTGCGGCACTGGCCGTTCTGGTCGGGCGGGCACCGGCGAATTTCTCGGTGCGCGGCGGCTCGACCGGCCAGATCGTGGTGCCGCGGGTCACCCCAGGCCTGCCCTCAGAGCTGCTCTATCAGCGGCCGGATATCAGGCAGGCCGAGGCGACACTCGCCGCCTCCAATTTCAGCGTCGAAGCGGCGCGCGCGGCGTTCTTTCCGCAGATCCAGCTGACCGGCACGACCGGCGTGCAAAGCACCGCGCTCGCTTCGTTGTTCACGCCGGGCGCGTGGTTCTACACCATGACCGCGAGCCTGACGCAGCCGATCTTCGACGGCTTTCTGCTGGAGAGCCAGCTGAAGCAGGCAAAGGGCGTGCAGCTGCAGGACCTGCAGTCCTATCGCAAGGCCGTCATCTCCGCCTTCTCCGATGTCGAGAAGGCGCTGATCGGTTTGCATCAATTCACCCTGCAGGAGCGGTTGCAGCAGGATGTCGTAGCGGCGTCGCGCAAGGCCTTTGAGGTCGCGGAAACGCAGCTTCGCGGCGGCACGGTCAATCTCATCACCGTGCTGCAGGCGGAGCAGACGCTATTCAACGCCGAGAACAATCTGATCACGGTGCGGCTCAACAAGCTGGAAGCGGCATCGAGCCTGTTCCAGGCGCTCGGCGGCGGCTGGACGCCGCAGGGCACGCTCGCATCGGCTGCGGTGGAGTGAATGATGCGGGCGCGGTATTCCCTGTGCATCGTTGTGACGGCCTGCATGGCCCTGGCGCCGGCGTTCGCTCAGACTGCCTACGTCGCGCCGACCAATGGCGTGCCACTCAGCTTCGGCATGACGCCGGATGAAGCCTCGCAAGTGCTCGGCGTGCCGCTGAACTATGTTCGCGGCACTCCCGGGAACGAGCTGCTGCTGGCGATTCCCAACACCAAGGGGGCCGCGCTCTCGGTTCGCAGCGATGGGCTGTATTTGCAGTTTCGCAAGGGCCATCTCACGGGATGGAAGGGTGATTGGGGGACGATCCGGCCATGAATGACGGGCTTCCATCAACAACGTCTCGGCTGAAGGTCACGTTTGCGCTGCTCGCACCGCTGCTGCTGGCTGCGCCCGCCTGCGCCGGCGATTATTTCGGCCCGCATCCGCTGCGCTATGGCGTCACCAGTCCATGGTGGACGTTTGATGCGCGCAACGACGACCGCGACGTTCCAACCAACGGCATGTTCCCCGGCAATTTCGCTGCCAACCCGCCCGTCGCCTCGATCGGCTCCGCCGGTTGGCTCGAGAGCAATCCCTACCGCTCGCCGCAGCGCTATCCTTCGCAGGTCTATTTCGGGCCAACGAGCGACGTGGTTCTCTGCGCCCGCCATCATCGCTCCTACGATCCGGCGTCCCACACCTATCTCGGCAAGGACGGCGTCCGCCATGCCTGCTCCATCGCCGCGCGCTAGCCGAGGTCGGCGAGACGCCGCACGCCTGCCTCCTCCATATTCGTCCAGGCCGCCGCAAGCGAGCCCGCAAGGTCGATCGCCCGGCAGCCGGATTCGATCACGACAGTTTCAAAGCCGAGCCGGCGCGCATCGACTGCGGAATAATGCACGCAATAATCGGTGGCTAACCCGACCAGAAATATCCGTGTGAGCCCGCGCTCGCGCAAATAGCCGGCGAGCCCTGTGGGCGTGCGGCGGTCGTTCTCATGGAACGCCGAATAGGAATCGATTTCGGGGCGAAAGCCCTTGCGGACGATGAGTTCAGCGCGATCGGTCGCCAGTTGCGGGTGAAACGCCGCCCCCGCCGTGCCCTGCACGCAATGATCCGGCCATAGCGTCTGGGCTCCGTAAGCCATGGTGATGGTCTGGAACGGCTCGGCGCCCGGATGGCTGCTCGCGAATGACGAATGACCGGCGGGATGCCAATCCTGCGTCAGCACCACATGCGCAAAGCGCTGCGCCAGGCGATTGATCACCGGCACCACGGCATCCCCGTCGGCGACCGCCAGCGCCCCACCGGGGCAGAAATCGTTCTGCACGTCGATCACGAGCAACAGATCGTCAGCGCGTATGTCCATGTCAGGTGGCGGTCCCCTTGATTGCAGCGACGGCATCGCGGTAGCGCCGGCTGCCGGCGATCATCTCACCAGTGTCCATCTTGGCGACAAAGTCGCCATTGGCCCGCGTTTCGATCGCGACCACGCGGGTCACGTTGACGAGCCTGGTGCGATGGATGCGCACGAAGCCGAACGGCCTGAGCCTGCTCTCTTCACCCGTCAGCGTGCCGCGGATCAAATGTCGCGCATCGGGCAGCGCAAACTCGACATAGTTTCCGGCCGACGTCACCGAGATAATTTGGCCAGGGTCGACCCGAATGCTTTTCGTGCCATCGCGCAGCCAGATTTCCGGCCGTCGCGTATCCGGCACGACCTGCGCCAAAGCCGGGCTCAGGGGGGCCGCCCTGCGGTCGATCAGCCAGAACAGCACGGCGATCATGAAGGCGGAGATAAGGTCCTTGCGGAACTCCGTCGCGAAATGATCCCGCCAGCTGAAGTCGTAGCCGGAGCCGAACAGGGCGTAGACGGGAAATCTCAACGCCACCATGAAGGTAATGTGAAGCAGGGCGTAGACGGCCATCGCCAGCGCGATGACGATCAGGGCGATGCGCCGGTCGGCCGTCGTGGCGAGCCTGTCGACGCTGTGCTTGATCAGTGGCAGCAGGCAGATGATGACGAGTGCGCTCGTAATCTCATCCAGCACCGGGCCCCGCAGCGCTGCCCAGTTCGCGGCTCCGTGCTGGGCGGCGCTCAGCACATTGACGCAACCGGCAGCGACGACCAGCAGCGCAACCCAGCCGTAGCCCGCGAGCCATCTCCCGCCCATCCCGCCTATGCGCCCGCTTATCCCGGCAAGCCCTTGCTGGTCACGTGACGACGCGCGGCCATCCCATGCCGGATCGACTGATGCGGTCGTTGAGGGTCTATTGCGGCCGTCGAACATTCCTGATGCGCCGACAGGTTGGGCGAACTTGCCCGGCCAGCTTAGCAATTTTGCCGTTCGCAGCGAAGCGTGAGGTGGACAATGAACCGACGACAGTTTTTGGCCGGCTGCGCGATTGTTCCCTTGACAGCACGGGGCCCGTTGTGTCGGCAGGCAGCCGCAATGGAAGGCGGTGCCGGCCGAACTCTTCAGCGCGTGCGGCCATCCAGCCGGGATTGGCCCTCGGATGAGGCCTGGGGCAAGTTGAAGGACGCCGTCGGCGGCCGCCTGGTGAAGGTCGAGACGCCGCTTGCGGCCTGCCGCCAGCCGGACGGCGCGGACGCCTGTGCCGCGCTCTTCAAGGAGCTGAAGAACCCCTATTACATCCGAGACCAGGTCGGGATCACACAGACCCTGGGCTGGATCGATGGCTGGACCTATCAGCCGAGCGCCTATGCGGTCGCGGCGGGGCAGTCCAGCGACGTCGTCGCCGCCGTCAATTTCGCGCGCGAGCGCAATCTTCGCCTCGTCGTCAAGGGCGGCGGCCACAGCTATCTCGGCACGTCCAACGCACCGGACTCGCTTCTGATCTGGACCCGCGCCATGGACGCAATCACGCTGCATGACGGCTTTGTCGCGCAAGGCTGTAGTGATGCGCCACAGCCGGCCGTCTCGATCGGCGCCGGCGCGATCTGGATGCACGCCTACAACATGGTTGTCACCCGCGGTGGGCGTTATGTCCAGGGCGGCGGCTGCGGCACGGTCGGCGTGGCGGGCCTCGTGCAGGGCGGCGGCTTTGGCAGCTTTTCCAAGCGCTATGGCACAGCTGCCGCGAGCCTGCTGGAAGCCGAGATCGTCACCGCCGATGGCAGCTTGCGGATCGCCAACGCCTGCCAACACCCCGACCTGTTCTGGGCGCTCAAGGGCGGCGGCGGAGGGACGTTCGGCGTTGTCACCCGCGTCACCCTGCGGACCCACGAACTGCCGGAATTCTTCGGCGGCGTATTTGCGTCGGTGCAGGCGACCAGCGACGCGGCCTTCCGCAAGCTGATCGGCCGTTTCGTTGCCTTCTACGCCAGCGCGCTCCACAACGACCATTGGGGCGAGATCGTCAACCTGCGCCGCCACAACAGCTTCGAAGTCAGCATGTCGTTTCAGGGGCTCTCGCGCGAGCAGGCCGAGGCCATCTGGCAACCTTTTTTCGATTGGCTCAAGGCTTCGCCCGCGGACTACACCATCACCTCGGCGCCGCTGGTGGTGGCGATGCCCGCGCGGCATCTCTGGGATCCCGATTTTCTGCGCGACCATTTCCCGCAGGCCATTGTCGCTGACGATCGCCCGGGCGCCTCGCCGGACAACATCTTCTGGGCCGGCAACCTCGCCGAAGCCGGCCATGTGCTCTACGGCTTTCAGTCGATCTGGCTGCCGGCCGCCCTCCTCGCGGCGGAACGGCAGGAGCTGCTCGCCGACACCTTGTTTGCGGCGAGCCGCCAGCATCCGCTCGAGCTGCATTTCCAGAAAGGTCTTTCTGGCGCGTCGGACGAAGTCATCGCGGCGGCGCGCGACACCGCCACCAACCCGGACGTGCTCAGCGCCTTCATGCTGGTGATCGTCGCCGGCGAAGGGCCGCCAGCCTATCCCGGACTTGCGGGCCACGAGCCCAATCTCAAGAATGCCCGCAACGAGGCCGCGCAAATCGGCCGCGCCATGGGTGAGCTCAGGAAGATTGCACCAGAGAGCGGGTCCTATGTCGCGGAGAGTGACTATTTCGAATCGAACTGGCAGCACTCCTATTGGGGGGAGAATTATCCGCGCCTGCTCGCCATCAAGCAGAAATATGACCCCGAGGGCCTGTTCTTCGTCCGCCACGGCGTCGGCACCGAGACCTGGAGCGATGACGGCTTTTCGGGCGTGATCCCGGGCTAGTCGCCCCTGTCAGCGCAACCGAAGCGCCCGATCGATCCAAAATCGGTATTGATCGATACTGCCTTGGGCTTGGACCTGACTTGCGCATCTCTTTAGGGAATGGTCCTGAGGAAAGAATTCAAGGAGGTGCGCATGAGCGCAATTGCGTCCGTGGCGGAGGTCAGACGGTCTCGCGTCCGCCTGTTCATCGTGACCATGCTGTTCCTGGTCACGACCGTCAATTATGCCGACCGTGCGACGCTTTCGATCGCTGGCAGCGCGCTCTCCAAGGAGCTTCATCTCGATCCCGTCGCCCTGGGCTATGTCTTCTCCGCGTTCGGCTGGTCTTATGTGATCGCGCAGGTTCCGGGCGGCTGGCTGCTCGACCGTTACGGCTCGCGTTGGGTCTATGCGATTTCCATTATCGCCTGGTCCATCGTCACCATGCTGCAGGGCTCGGTCGGCTTCCTCACGGGAGGCGCGGCGGTCTTTACCCTGTTCGCGTTGCGGCTTCTGGTCGGCCTTGCCGAGGCGCCCTCCTTCCCTGCCAATGCCCGCATCGTCGCCGCATGGTTCCCGGGCAATGAGCGCGGCACGGCGTCTGCCTTCTTCAACTCGGGCCAGTATTTCGCGACCGTGTTGTTCGCGCCCTTGATGGGCTGGATCGCGCACGATTTCGGCTGGCGCTACGTGTTCTACGTCATGGGCGTGCTCGGCCTCATCGTGGGCATGGTCTGGATCAAGACCATGTACGGCCCGAAGGATCACCCTGCGATCAACGAAGCGGAGTTCGATTACATCAAGGAGGGCGGCGCGCTGGTCGATCTCGACGGCCTGCAGGAGAAGAGCGTCCGAGATGGCGGCCCGAAATGGGATCATCTGCGGCAGCTGCTCGCCAACCGGATGATGCTCGGCGTCTATATCGGCCAGTATTGCATCAACACGCTGACCTATTTCTTCCTGACCTGGTTCCCGGTCTATCTGGTGAAGGAGCGCGGGCTCAACATCCTGCAGGCCGGCTTCGTCGCGACCCTGCCCGCAATCTGCGGCGTCATCGGCGGCGTGCTCGGCGGCGTCATCTCCGATTACATCCTGCGCAAGACCAGTTCGCTCACCCTTGCCCGCAAGGTGCCGATCGTCGGCGGCATGCTGTTGTCGATGGCCATCATCGGCTGCAACTATGTCGACAGCCAGGCCATGGTGGTCGGGCTGATGGCGCTCGCCTTCTTCGGCAAGGGCATCGGCGCGCTGGGCTGGGCTGTGGTCTCCGACACCTCGCCGAAGGAGGCTGGCGGCATCTCCGGCGGCCTGTTCAACACCTTCGGCAACCTCTCCAGCATCACCACGCCGATCGTGATCGGCTACATCCTGGCCGCCACCGGCTCGTTCGCCGGGGCGCTGGTGTTTGTCGGCGCCAACGCGTTGGTTGCGGCCTTCGCCTATCTCGTCATCGTAGGCAAGATCGAGCGGGTCCAGCTGCGGCCCAGTTGAGCGCGCGGCTTCGTTGAACACCTCAAGGCGGCGGCATTTTGCCGCCGCCTTTGTCTTTGGGGGCATCGATGCTAGAACGGCCATCTCAGCGCCTCGTCTATTCCGGACACGCATCGATGTTCGACCTCAACCAGCTCCGCTGTTTTGTCACGGTGGCGGAAGAGCTGCATTTCGGACGCGCTGCGGCGCGGCTCAACATGACCCAGCCGCCGCTGAGCCGGCAGATCCAGGTGCTGGAGCACATCATCGACGCGACGCTCCTGGAGCGCACCAGCCGCTCGGTGCGCCTGACGCCGGCGGGGCGCAGCTTCCTGCCCGAGGCGCGGCGCATTCTCAAACTGGCCGAGAGCGCCTCGCAGGTCGCGCAGCGCATCGCCAAGGGCAAGACCGGATCGCTCAAGATCGGCTTCACGGCGGCCGCGGCCTACGGCTATCTGCCCGAACTGATCGCGGCCTGCCGCGCCAGGCTTCCTGAGGTTGACTTCTCGCTGAAGGAGATGGTCTCCGGCGACCAGTTCGAGGCGCTCGCCTCGGGGCAGATCGACGCCGGCCTGCTGCGGCCGCCGATTGCCCGGCCGGAGCTGCAGAGCCGCCGCGTACTGGCCGAGCCCCTGCTCGCCGCGATCCCGAAGAAGCATCCGCTCGCGGCATCCGAGACGCTGTCGATCAGGGATTTCGATGGCCAGCCGTTCATCATGTATTCGCCCTACGAGGCGCGCTATTTCCATGACCTGCTGGTGTCGCAGTTCTCGCGCGCGGAAGTGCTGCCGCGCTATGTCCAGCAGATGAGCCAGATCCATTCCATCCTTGCCATGGTGCGTGCAGGCTTGGGGCTGGCGATCGTGCCCGCCGCCGCGGCGAGCCTGAAGATCGCCGATGTGCGGCTGCGGCCGTTGAAGCTGCGCACGCCGACCCCGGTTGAGCTGTTCCTGGTCTGGCCGCGCGAGCACGAGAACCCGCTGCTGCCCTCGCTGATCGAGATCGCAGGCAGCATCGCGGGCCCGGAGAGCGCGAAAGATTGATGCTGATCGCGTATCGTTCGATACAGTGATTGGCTTGGACGCGCATCGAACGGTCTCCTACAAAACGGCCGTGACGCGAGGCCATTCCGACCGCCCGCGTCGTTCCCAAACCGGAGTGGCGCCATGAGCAAGATGACCCCGCAGGAAATGGCCGCGCGTATCGGCGGCGGCCTCCTGTCCTTCCCCGTGACCCCTTTCAACGCCGATTTCTCCTTCGACGAGGCGACCTATCGCGCCAATATGGACTGGCTGTGCGGCCATGACGTCGCCGGCCTGTTCGCCGCCGGCGGCACCGGCGAGTTCTTCTCCCTGACGCCGAGCGAAGTCCCCGAGGTGGTCAAGGTCGCGGTCGAGGAAACCAAGGGCCGCGTGCCTGTGCTCGCCGGCACCGGCTATGGCACGGCGACCGCGCGCGAGATCGCTACGGCTGCAGAGAAGGCCGGCGCCGACGGCCTGTTGCTGCTGCCGCCCTATCTCACACATTCCGAACAGGCCGGGCTTGCCGCCCATGTCGAAGCGGTCTGTGCTGCGACCAGGCTCGGCGTCATCGTCTACAACCGCGATAACGCCATCCTGCAGCCCGACACGCTGGCCCGGCTTGCCGAGCGCTGTCCGAACCTCGTCGGCTACAAGGACGGCATCGGCGATATCGAGCTGATGACACGCGTCTACACCAAGCTCGGCGATCGCCTCACCTATATCGGCGGCCTGCCGACCGCCGAGACCTTCGCGCTGCCCTATCTCGACATGGGCGTCACCACCTATTCCTCGGCGGTGTTCAACTTCGTGCCGGAATTTGCCACCAACTTCTATGCCGCCGTGCGCAAGCGCGACCATCGCACCATCCATGCAGGTTTGAAGGATTTCATTCTGCCGCTGGTCGAGATACGTAACCGCAAGAAGGGTTACGCGGTCTCGATCATCAAGGCCGGCATGAAGGTGATCGGCCGCGATTCCGGTCCCGTCCGTCCGCCGCTGACCGATCTGAACGAAGCGGAGATGGCGGAACTCACCGCGCTGGTGAAGAAGCTGCCGGCTGGCGCGTCCAAGATGCAGGCCGCGGAATAAGTCGCAGACCAGACGGCACAACGGGAGGAGCAGATGATGTCGCAAGCGCCTCTCGCCGGAATTTCCGGCGCGCCTCGCGTCACCGACATGCAGGTGATCCCGGTTGCGGGACGCGACAGCATGCTGCTCAATCTGAGCGGCGCGCATGCGCCGTTCTTCACCCGCAACATCGTCATCCTCACCGACAATTCCGGCCGTACCGGCGTCGGTGAGGTGCCGGGCGGCGAGAAGATCCGCCAGACGCTGGAGGACGCCCGCGAACTCGTGATCGGCGAGACCATCGGCGCCTGCAACAACATCCTGGCCGCCATCCGCACCAAATTCGCCGACCGCGACGCCGGCGGCCGCGGCAAGCAGACCTTTGACCTGCGCGTGATGATCCACGCAGTGGCGGCAGTGGAATCCGCGCTGCTCGATCTGCTCGGCCAGCACCTTGGGCTGCCGGTCGCCGCCCTGCTCGGCGAAGGCCAGCAGCGCGCTGATGTCGAGACGCTCGGCTATCTCTTCTTCGTCGGCGACCGCCGCAAGACCAATCTCGCTTATGTCGCAGGCGACGACGAAAAGATCGACTGGTTCCGGCTGCGCCATCAGGAGGCGATGACGCCCGAGGCCGTGGTGCGGCTCGCCGAAGCAACCCATGACCTCTATGGCTTTGCCGATTTCAAACTGAAGGGCGGCGTGCTGCCCGGCGAAGCGGAGATCGAGGCCGTCACTGCGATCGCCAAGCGCTTTCCCGATGCGCGGGTGACGCTGGACCCGAACGGCGCCTGGTCGCTCGACGAGGCGATCCGGCTCTGCAAGGATATGCACGGAATCCTTGCCTACGCCGAGGACCCCTGCGGCGCCGAGGCCGGCTTCTCCGGCCGCGAGATCATGGCGGAGTTCCGGCGCGCCACTGGCCTGCCGACCGCGACCAACATGATCGCGACCGATTGGCGGCAACTGTCGCATGCGCTCCGGCTCGGTGCCGTGGACATCCCGCTGGCCGATCCCCATTTCTGGACCATGCAGGGCTCGGTCCGTGTGGCCCAGACCTGCCGCGACAACGGGCTGACCTGGGGCTCGCACTCCAACAACCATTTCGATATTTCGCTTGCCATGTTCACCCATGTTGGTGCCGCCGCCCCTGGCAAGGTCACCGCGATCGACACCCATTGGATCTGGCAGGATGGCCAGGCGTTGACGCGCGAGCCGCTCAAGATCAAGGGTGGCAAGATCGCGATTCCCGATCGTCCCGGGCTTGGCATCGAGATCGATCACGTGGCCATCGAAGCGGCCAATGCGCTGTATAAGAATCACGGACTCGGCGCGCGCGACGACGCGATCGCCATGCAGTTCCTGATCCCCGGCTGGACCTTTGACGACAAGCGTCCCTGCCTCGTACGATAGACAAGAAACATTGCAAGAAACCTTGCAAGAAACCTTGGAGGAGCACATGTCAGCCATCCTGAAAAACTTCATCGCCGGCGAGTGGGTCGACGGGTCCGGCATCACCAAGAACATCAATCCCTCCAATACCAATGACGTGGTCGGCGACTATGCCCGCGCCGACAAGGCGCAGACCGAGAAGGCGATTGCCGCCGCCAAGGCCGCCTTCCCGGCCTGGGCGCGCTCCACCCCGCAGGAGCGCTATGACGCGCTCAACAAGATTTCGGCCGAGATCCTGGCCCGGAAGGAGGAGCTCGGGCGGCTGTTGTCGCGCGAGGAAGGCAAGACACTGCCCGAGGGCATCGGCGAGGCCGCACGCGCCGGCCAGATCTTCGCGTTTTTCGCCGGCGAGGCGCTGCGGCTCTCCGGCGAGAAGGGCCCTTCGGTGCGGCCCAATCTCGAGGTCGAGATCACCCGCGAGCCCATGGGCGTCGTCGGAATGATCACGCCCTGGAATTTCCCGATCGCGATCCCCGCCTGGAAGATCGCGCCTGCGCTCTGCTACGGCAACACCGTCGTGTTCAAGCCCGCCGAGCTTGTGCCGGGCTCCGCGCATGCGCTCTCCGAGATCATTGCGCGCTCCGGCCTGCCCGCGGGCGTGTTCAACCTCGTGGTCGGCTCGGGCTCGGTGGTCGGCCAGACCCTGCTTGAGCATCCCGACGTCGCCGCGATCTCCTTCACCGGCTCGGTCGCAACGGGACGCAAGATCGCGCAGGCCTGCGTGATGTCGCCCGCGATGAAGAAATTCCAGCTCGAGATGGGCGGCAAGAATCCGCTCGTGGTGCTCGACGACGCCGACCTCAAGGTCGCCGTCGAAGCCGCCACCAATGGCGCTTACTTCTCCACGGGACAGCGCTGCACGGCGTCCTCGCGGCTGATCGTCACCGAGGGCATCCACGACCGCTTTGTCGAGGCGATGGCTGAGCGGCTGAAGGGCCTGCAGGTCGACGATGCGCTCAAGCCTGGCGTGCATCTCGGCCCGGTGGTCGACCAGAGCCAGCTCGATCAGGACCTGCGCTATCTCAAGATCGGCAAGGACGAAGGCGCAAAGCTCTATTGGGGCGGCGAGCGCTTGAACCGCGAGACGCCCGGCTTCTATCTGCAGCCGGCGCTGTTCACCGAGACCACGAACGCCATGCGCATCGCGCGCGAGGAGATCTTTGGCCCCGTCGCCTGCGTCATCCGCGCCAAGAACTACGATGAGGCGCTCGCGATCGCCAACGACACCGAGTTCGGCCTTGCGTCGGGCATCTGCACCACCAGCCTCAAATATGCCTCGCACTTCAAGCGCAACAGCGAGGCCGGCATGGTGATGGTCAACCTGCCGACGGCCGGCGTCGATTACCACGTGCCGTTCGGCGGCCGCAAAGGCTCGAGCTATGGCGCGCGCGAACAGGGCGCCTATGCCAAGGAGTTTTATACGACGGTCAAGACGGCTTACACCTATCCGGTGTAAGCCAGCGAGAGAGCACCCCCATGAAGCATTCGCCGGTCGCGGCCGAGCAGCCCCGCTACATCAAGCTCAACGAGCGCGACAATGTCGCGATCGTGGTCAACGATTTCGGCCTGCCCGCGGGCTCGCGCTTCGCATGCGGACTGGAGCTGAAGAGCTTCGTGCCGCAGGGCCACAAGACCGCGCTGGTCGACATCGCCGAAGGCGCGCCGATTCTAAGATATGGCGAGGTGATCGGCTACGCGGCCTCGCCGATTGAAGCCGGCGAATGGGTGGATGAGGCGCGCATCCGCATGCCGGAGGCGCCTTCGCTCGACAACCTCGAGATCGCCACCGCCGTTCCCGCCGCACTGCCGCCGCTCGAAGGCTACACCTTCGAGGGCTATCGCAATCCGGACGGTTCGGTCGGCACCAAGAACATCCTTGCCATCTCGACCTCGGTGCAATGCGTGAAGGGCACGCTCGACTATGCCATCAAGCGCATCCGCGCCGAGCTGCTGCCGAAGTACCCCAATGTCGACGACGTCGTGGCAATCACCCACGCTTACGGCTGCGGCGTTGCCATCACCGCGCCCGATGCCGTGGTGCCGATCCGCACCCTGCAGAACCTCGCGCTCAATCCGAATTTCGGCGGCGAGGTCATGGTGGTCGGCCTCGGCTGCGAGAAGCTGACGCCCGAACGCCTGTTGCCCGAGGGGGTTAGCGATTCGATCGTGCGCATGCAGGACGAAGCGTTCGAAGGCTTTGGCGCCATCGTCGATGGCATCCTCGCCATGGCTGACGCGCGGCTCAAGGTGCTCAATCAGCGCAAGCGCGAGACCTGCCCCGCCTCCGACCTCGTCATCGGCCTGCAATGCGGCGGCAGCGATGCCTTCTCCGGCGTCACCGCCAATCCCGCGGTCGGCTTTGCCGCGGATCTCCTGGTGCGTGCCGGCGCCACCGTCATGTTCTCCGAGGTGACCGAGGTGCGTGACGCGATTCAGCTGCTCACCCGCCGCGCCGTCAACGCGGATGTCGGCCGCGCGCTGGTGCGCGAGATGGCGTGGTACGATGCGTATCTCGCTCGCGGCGGCTCCGATCGCAGCGCCAACACCACACCCGGCAACAAGAAGGGCGGGCTCGCCAACATTGTCGAGAAATCGCTCGGCTCGATCGTCAAGTCCGGATCGAGCCCGATCTCCGGCGTGCTCGCGCCGGGCGAGAAAGCACGGCAGAAGGGCATGCTGTTTGCGGCAACGCCCGCCTCCGACTTCATCTGCGGCACGCTGCAGCTCGCCTCCGGCATGACGCTGCAGGTGTTCACCACCGGCCGCGGCACGCCTTACGGCCTGCAGGCCGCGCCTGTCATCAAGGTCGCGACCCGCAGTGAGCTGGCGCGGCGCTGGAACGACCTGATCGATTTCGACGCCGGCCGCATCGCCACCGGCGAGATGAGCATCGAAGACGCCGGCTGGGAGCTGTTCCGCCTGATCCTCGACGTCGCAAGCGGCCGCACGAAGGTCTGGTCCGATCGCTGGGGCATCCACAACGACCTCACGCTGTTCAATCCGGCGCCGGTGACGTGAGCACCTCCCTCTCGCCGCTCTTCGCGGGACGAGGGTCGGGGTGAGGGGCTGCCTCCACGAACGCGATTCATGGAGAGGTCTCCTCACCCGCGAGGCGATCGGACTCGCAGTGGGCGAGTGCTCAATAAGCCAGATTCAATTTTCAAACAGCCACTCGGAGCGAAAGCCGGCCCCTGCCGATCGCGGAAGGCTTCATCGCCGAGCGCTATGTCGAAATGCTGGTGATCGAGACCGAGATCGAGCCGATGCTGAAGCGCTTTGCGAAATACACGCCGCCGCCGCAGAAGTTGCAGGTGCCGAAGCCGTGAGTGAGCGGGTCCAACTGCGCTCCAAACTTGAACCGTCACCCCTGAGAGCTCGTGAACCTTTTGAACCGTCACCCTGAAGCGCTCGCGAAGCGAGCCTCGAAGGGCGACGGCCCGACTGCAACAGCGGGGCCGCTCATCCTTCGAGGCTCGCTCCGCTCGCGCCTCAGGATGCGGAATTACTTGATCGTTACGGCCGGACAACCTCCGGCAATGCAGACGCGGCACTCGTTGCCCTCGCCTGCTCCGCTGCGGGCCGCCCCGCGAACAGGACGACGGCCCCCGCGGCAATCGCCGATAGTCCGATCGAGACGAACATGGGCGTTGGGCTCTGGTAGACTTGCTGCAACATGCCCGCAACCAGCGGCCCGAGAATGGCGCCGACCCGCGCGATTGCGAGCTCCATGCCGACGGCGGTGGCGCGCACGCCGGTCTCGTAAGAGTTGGCGGTGAAATTGTTGAGCACGAATTGCGCGCCGATGATGCAGAATCCGGCCACTGCCACCGCCGTGACGTTCACCGCATGGGTGTTGAACGCGACCAGCGCCAGCACGCTGAGCCCGCCGACGGCCCACCACAGACCGAGCAGGCCGCGGCTGCGGCCAAACCGGTCGATCAGATGGCCGAGCACCAGCCCGCCCAGGAACGACATGATCTGCATCACCGCGCCGAAGCCGAAGCTGGCCGAGAACGTCTCGCCTCGCTGCATCATCACGGTCGGGATCCACCCCGTGAGGCCGAAGATGCAGAACAGGCTGAGGAAGGCGGACAGCCAGATCGCAAACGTGGTGCGCCGGTATCGCCGGCTCACGAGCACCGCAACGGGATTGACGACCTGCTGCGCGCGCGACCGAGATGGTCGAACTGGCATAGAGCGCGGCTCGCTCGGGACGCAGGCGGCCGAGCAGCTTGCGGATCTCCGCGGTTCTGTTGCTCAGGACCAGGAACTTCGGCGATTCCGGCAGCTCCGAATGCAGGAACGGCAGCAGCAGGAAGGACGCCGAGCCCACCCAGTACAGTGCCTTCCAGCCGAGCACCGGGGTTGCAAACACGCCGACCAGGCCAGCGATGGTGCCGCCGAGTGCCCAGCCCAGCGCAACGCCCCACAGCGCAAAACTGTTGGCAACCCGCCGCGGCGCGAGCTCGTTGATATAGGTCGTAGCCAGCGGCAGCAGCACGCCGAGCCCGAGGCCGGTGAGAACACGAAGCGCGCAGAAGGAGATGAAGGAGTCGGCAAACAGCGCAGTCAGCACCGTGAAGATGCTGGTGATCCAGAGGCCTCCCAGCAGCGTGCCGCGGCGGCCGAGCCGGTCCGCAATGAGGCCATGCACCGCGGAGCCGATCAGAAAGCCGATCAGGCCGCTCGAGATCAACAATCCCGCCTGGCTGCCCTTGAGGCCCCAAGGCGCCGCCACATAGTGAATGACATAGGCCGGATTGAACGTATCGTAGCCGTCGAACAGCGTGAGCAGCCCCATGATCAGGCCAAGACGCAGATGAAATCCGCTCACCCTCGCCTCGGCCAGCTCCTCGTGCACATCGATCCCGTGATCTGCCATTCCTTGCCTCCCCGGATTTGGATTTATGCTTTGTGTGAACCGCCGCTTATTCCGCGGCTTGACTAAGCTTGGCGTCAGGCCTGTCGAGCTTGAACAGCCTCGCCGCATTGTGCCGGCCGATCTTGAGCCGATCCGTCTCGCTGATGCTGGCGGCATCGAACCAGTCGGCGGCATGGTCGACATTTTCGAACGGCCAGTCGACCGAGAACAGAATGCGGTCGGCGCTGATCTCGAGAATGGCGTCGATCAGGGTCTGGGTGCGGAAATTACCTGACGTCGTGAGATAGAAGTTCTCGTTGAAATAGTCGCGGATCTTGCGCCTGGCCTTGTGCTTGTGCGGCGCCTTCACCCAGGCGTTGCGATGATCGATGCGCCACATGCTGTAGGGCAGCCCCTCGCCCATGTGGCCGAGAATGATCTGCAGCTTGGGATGTGCGTCGAACAGGCCCGAGCCGATCAGGCGCAACGCATGCACGGCGGTCTCCTGCCCGAACGCCCAGGTCGGGCCGAGCAGCCAGGGATGACCGTCATAGATGCGGGAATCGGCCGGCAGCGGATTGCGCGGATGCAGGTAGAAGGGAATGCCGAGCTCTTCGACCTTGGCCCAGAACGGCCAGTATTGCGGCAGGTCGTAATAGACGGGCGTGTTGTCCGACACCTGCGAGAAGCCGTTGACCAGCGCACCACGGAAGCCGAGCGTTGTCACGCAGCGTTCGAGCTCGCGGATCGCAAGCTCCGGATCCTGCAGCGGCAACGCCGCAAAGGCCTGGAAGCGGTCGGGACGGCGCGCGACCTGCTCGGCGAGATAATCATTGGCGCGACGCGCGACCTCGTCGGCCCGCGCCGTGCTGGTGATCGCCTGCACGGCCGGCGCATTGAGGGAGAGGATCATCATGGCGACGCCGTGCCGATCCATCTCGTCGATCCGCCGCTCCTGGATATCGAGCAACCGGCTCTTGAGCTCCGGCCAATAGCTGTCCGGCACGAAGCCGGCCGAGTCCATCAGCGTCTCGGGAATCGCAAAATGTTCCTCCAGCGCGATCTTTCCCTGCATGGTGCTCTCCCTCGATCTGTTGGATCAGTATTGGCCCTGGGGCGTGAGCCCCAGCGCCAGCTGGCCGTACATGGTGCCGACCGCGTCCCAGTTCATGCTGATGTGGCGGCCGACCGCATTGGCGTCGCGCCAGGCGCGCTGCACCGGATTTGCGAGATCGAGGCCGGCGCCGCCGGTCGAAGCATTCAGGGCCTCGACCGCCCGCAGCGAGAGACTCACCGCAAAGGCCTGGCCACGGCGGCTGGTGATGCGGTCCTCGATGGTGACGGGGTTGCCCGCACGCACGGTGTGTGCCCGCGCGCGCAGGTCGCGCAGCAGCAGCTCGCGCGCGGCGTCGGTGGAGGCGGCGGCTTCCGCGACGCGCAGCTGGATGGTCGGAAACTCCGCCATCTTGTTGTTGTGGCCCGCGACCGCGCCGCGCGTCACCCGCTTGGCTGTGCGCGCCAGATAATCGTCCAGCGCACCCGCCGCGGCGCCGACAGCCGTGGAGGCCAGGCAGGAGGGAATGTTGCAGAGCATGGGAATGCGGAAGGCGGGGTTTTGCGCATAGAGCCCGGCGCCCGGCGTCGCGCCGCTGGTGGTCTCTGCAAAGCTCAGCACGCGATGCGCAGGCACGAGCACATCCTCGAGCACCAGCGTCTTGCTGCCAGTGCCGGCAAGCCCAACCACATGCCAGGTGTCGTCGATGGTGTAATCCGACGCCGGCACCAGCAGGAAGGCCGGCACCAGCTTGCCCTCCTCCGTCTCGGACGGCAGCAGCGCCGCGCACAGCGCCCATTGCGCGTTATCGCAGCCGCTGGCAAACGACCAGCGCCCGCGCAAAACGTAGCCGGCTTCGCTCTTGATCGCCTTGGCAGCCGGCGCATAGGAGCCGCAGGCGAGCGCATCCGGAATTGCCGTCCAGACGTCGGCCTGCGCCCGCTCCGGAAAGCTCGCGATCAGCCACTGATGCGCGGCAAGCAGGCCTGCGACCCACGCCGTCGAGGCGCAGGCCTTGGCGAGCTCGATGTTGAGCTCGACCAGCACGTCGAAATCATGCTCGAAGCCGCCGAACCGCGCGGGCTTGACGATGTCGAAATAGCCGATGTCGCGCAGCGCCGCCATGTTCTCCGGCAGCACGCGACAGGCGTTCTCGGTCGCGGCTGCGCGCGCGGCGATCTCGGGGAGCAGCGCGGCGAGACGGGACTTCAGCTCGGCAAGCGCGGGACGTGCCCGGCTTGCGAAGGACGGTTCTTTCAGCTGCACGGCAATCGCCATGTTGGGTCTCCTGACGGGTTAGTGGCCGATCGCGCGGCCTTGCAGGCAGGCGGCGCCGGTTGCGGCGCCTGCCACTGCGTAGCCGTATTGGGCGTCGTGATAGATCAGCGGCTCGATCGGGTCATGGACATACGCGGCTGCCGCCTCGCCGATGAAGATGGTGTGGGTGCCGTAGGGCACCGCAGCGACCTTGCGGCAGAAGATGTTGGCTTGCGCGTCCGCGAGATAGCTCACGCCCTCAGCCGAGACGTGCCAGGTGCCGAGCGCAAAGCGCGCCTCGGGCGCGATCGCGCCGGAAAACGCAGACGAGAGCTCGATCTGGTCGCGACGCAGCACGTTGACACAGAAATGCCGACCGACCTGCATGATATCGTGCAGGAGCGTCGCGCGGTTGATGCAGACGATCAGCGAGGGCGGATCGAGCGACAGCGAGGTGACGGCGGTCGCCGTCATGCCGTGACGGCGGCTCTGGTCCGCGGAGGTGATCACCGACACTGCCGCCGGAAAGCGCCGCATCGCGAGCTTGAATGAGGCCCGCAGCTCCTCGGCAACCAACGGCATGGCCCGTTCCTTCCCCGCCTTGTTAACTTTCATATACAATATTTGCATTTGCAAATGAATGTCAATGGAAATTTGCAAATGCAAATTTTGGCTTGGTGAGAGCGGACGGATCGGGCTATTGTCCGCTCGCAAAAATTGCACAATGCGAAATGGCAAGCCCTTGTACCGACTGACCGATTCCCTGCCGTATCTGCTCAACCGCGTTGGTGTCCGGATGGGCGAATTGTTTTCCCGACGGATCGCCGGCTTCGGCGTGACGCTACCGATGTACCGCGTGATGGCGGCGCTGTGGGAGCAAGGCGATCAGCGCCTCGGCGATCTCGCCTTCATGACCTCGATCGAGATGTCGACGCTGTCGCGCCTGGTCGGCACGATGAAGCGCAAGGGCCTCGTCTCGCGCAAGCGGCTGGAGGACAATGCGCGCACGGTCGCGATCAACCTCACCGCCAAGGGCAAGGTCCTGGTCGAGGAGCTGATCCCGATCGCCATGCAGTTCGAGGACGTGGCGGTGCGCGACTTTCCGAAGCACGCAGTGTCCGACCTCAAGTCCACGCTGTCGCAGATCTATGACAGCCTCGGCACGCTGGAGCCGGAGATCGCCCGGGCCGAGGCGGAGCGCAAGGTGAGAAAGCAGCCGCGATGATCATCGTTTCGAACAGCGCGCTGCTCATCGTTGTGCCCTCGCCCCTTGTGGGAGGGGGCAGCTCCACTGGTGGAGACGGGCGCGTTTGGGTGAGGGGTTTGCCTCCGCGAACAGCAGAAGCAGTATCGCTCGCGGAGGCAAACCCCTCACCCGCTATCGCATCTTCGATGCGTCAGCGGCCTCTCCCACAAGGGGAGAGGCGGGAGCTTGCGGCTGCGGGTTGCTTCAACTCACGCGCCTCGCGCTTGGTCACCACTTCACATAGCTCGCCAGACTCATGCTCTGGATCTTGGAGATCGCGGAACAGGAAGCCTCCAGCTGCGACTGATAGGTCGCTAGCTGGGCAGTGACCGCGGCGACGTCGGCGCTGGTGAGGTCGCTTGCGAGCGTCGAGCTGTCGTTCATGTAGTCGGTTTGGTGGACGATGCGTCCTTGATCTGGGAATCCGCTCGGAGCAAAAGCCGGCCCTGCCGGTCGACGCGAAGCGCTTGCCTGACAGGCCGGATCCGTTCGTGTTCACGTTGCAGTCGACTCGAACCTGGCTTGCGCAATCAAGGGCGCATGCGCGCAAATCGAAATTTGCTGAGCGGAATCAAACGGGCTGGCTCGTTCAAGATCCTCGCAGCAAAAATATTCTGCTTGCCAATTGCTGAAAATCAGCATTACCTTGGCTATATCCCGCCTCGATTTTCGGAGGGGCGTATCGCGAACGTCACGAGACGTGAGGCGGGGATGCGGTGGACGCGGATGTGCCAGGTGACGATCGGCGCGGATGCGGACGGCGAAATCGTGTGGTCCTGGCGCCCCAAAGCTCTGGCGTCAAGTTCTCGCGCGACCCCAAAGGTCGCGCGCGGACGACGGTGGCAAACGAGAGGGTTCACCGAGGAGCAACTGTGTTGAAGTAGACCGCCGAGCGGCCGGCCTCAAGGCTGGCGCTGGACGCGCCACCGCCTTCGGCGGCTGACGGCCTTGACCCCGTCCGCTCGCCGG
>DASREP010000033.1:0-64827 GCA_035652015.1 Bradyrhizobium sp.
GTGCTGCGGCTGCCCGAAGACGGCCGCGAGGACAATCCCGTCAATCTCGATCCCCGCATGGCCAAGCTCGCCGGCGGTGTGCATCGTCTCGACGGCCAGCTCATGGTCGTGCTCGACGTCGACCGCGTGCTCGAAATGGCATCCAAGACCGCGCAAGCTGCGTAGAGGTCATCACCCGAAGAGAACCGCGCCCCATCAGGAGCAAGCCCATGAAAACCTGCCTGGTCGTCGACGATTCAAGCGTCGTGCGGAAGATCGCCCGGCGCATCCTTGAAGAGATGCAGTTCGAGATCACCGAAGCCGAGGACGGTGAGCAGGCGCTCGAAGCCTGCAGGCGCGCGCTGCCCGACGCGGTGCTGCTCGACTGGAACATGCCCGTCATGGACGGCTACGAATTCCTCGGCCATCTGCGCCGCATGCCCGGCGGCGACACGCCGAAGGTGGTGTTTTGTACCACCGAAAACGGCATCGACCACATCGCACGCGCGCTGGAGGCCGGCGCCAACGAATACATCATGAAGCCCTTTGACAAGGACATCGTTGCCGCGAAGTTCATGGAAGTCGGTCTTGTGCACCTGGCGTCGCCGGCGTCGATCTGATCCTTAAACGAGGCCAGCTGTGAACCCGCCCGATTATGAGTACCTGCGCAAAGTTCTGAAGGACCTCTCCGGTCTCGATCTTTCCGCCGACAAGCAATATCTGATCGAGAGCCGCCTGTTGCCGCTGGCGCGGAAGTCGGGCATCGCCGACATCGGCGATCTGGTGCAGAAGATGAAGGCCGGCTCCTCTGCGCTCATCAGCCAGGTGGTCGAGGCCATGACCACCAACGAGACCTTCTTCTTCCGTGACAAGGTGCCGTTCGACCATTTGCGCGACACGATCATGCCGGAGGTCCTGCGCGCCCGCGCCGCGCGCAAGAGCATCCGGATCTGGTGCGCGGCGGGCTCCACGGGACAGGAGCCGTACTCGATCGCGATGTGCCTGAAGGAGATGGGCGCTGCGCTCGCCGGCTGGCGCATCGAGATCCTGGCGACCGATTTGTCGCAGGAGGTGCTGGAGAAGTCGAAGGCGGGCATCTACAGCCAGTTCGAGGTGCAGCGCGGCCTGCCGATTCAGCTGCTGGTCAAATACTTCAAGCAGATCGGCGAGCTCTGGCAGATCAATCCCGAGCTCCGCGGCATGGTGCAGCATCGCCAGCTCAATCTCCTGCACGATTTCTCGCAGCTCGGCACCTTCGACATCATTTTCTGCCGCAACGTGCTGATCTATTTCGACCAGGACACCAAGAGCAGGATCTTCGCACGCCTGGCCAAGGCGATCGAACCCGACGGCTTCCTGGTGCTCGGTGCTGCCGAAACCGTGGTGGGACTGACCGAGGTCTTCAAGCCATTCCCGGATCGGCGCGGTCTTTATCGGCCGAATGCTGCGCAGACCGTGCCGGCCAGAGTACTGTCGGCAGGCGCGGCCGCGCCGAAGCTGGCGGCAATCGCAGGACTGTAAGGGCATGTCAGAAGAAAACAAAGGCGCCGACCGCGTTACCTTCAGCCGGGGATATGACGTCTGCATCATGGCGATCGACGGCACCTGGCGGCGGAACTGCCAGCTCAACGCGATCTCCGACAATGACGCAATCCTGACCGTCGAAGGCTCGATCCAGGGCCTCAACCTGAAGGAATTCTTTCTGCTGTTGTCCTCGACGGGACTTGCCTACCGCCGCTGCGAGCTGGTCCGCGTCAATGGTGCGGAGATGGACATTCAGTTCATCAAGGGCAAGAACAAGAAGAAGCGCACCGGCGGCAGCTCCGCCAATGAGGCCATGATCGACGCCTGAGGCGGATACCGCGTCGGCAGGCCTATTGTCGTGCTCGCGTCGCAGCACGCGGGCGATCGAACAGCAAGTGCGTCGCATGAGCGACGATGTTTTGTGCGAAACGCGAGCCAGGTGCGCGCCGCCGTGGCCGGGCTTTCGATCCAAAATTGCACCACTGCGGTCAGGCTCGCATTGCAGCCGTCGAGCGCGGCACTTGCCTGCGCATCGAACGGCGTGACATCATCCAGCACGACATCCGGCACGACGATCTCGGCAAGCTCTGCCCCGGTATGGACGGTTGCGCCTGTGCGGTTTCGACCAGTTTCATGCCGGCCGGGACACGATCGATCAGGGAGGTGAGGTCCGGTGCCACCAAGTCGAAGCCCTCGTCACATCGTCGGGCGGAACCACGTCTTGGGCTGTGGCATTCTGCATGGTGGCCTCCACCGATGCGTTTTGGGAGGGCTGCTGCTACTTGTGAGTTAAGGGGTTGTCCCGTACAAATACCGTCGGGTCGAATCCATGCCAGATGATAATCGTTTGGCAGGTGCGCGTCATATTCAACGATTCGGACGATGGCACATGGTCGATAAAATTGCCTCCCGCGGTGAAATCTTCGTGGTGGACGACGATCCTGCCGTTCGCGACACCTTGTCCATGGTGTTGTCGACGGCGGGCTATCAGGTGATCTGTTTTGCCGACGGCGCAGCGCTGCTCGCCGTGGCCAGGAGCCGGACGCCGGCGGCGATCCTGCTCGACGTTCATATTCCCGGTAAATCCGGCCTCGACATCCTGAAGGAACTGCACGGCGAGGATTATCCTGCGCCGATCTTCATGATCTCGGGCCATGGCGATATTTCGATGGCGGTCTCCGCCATCAAGAATGGTGCGCTGGACTTCATCGAGAAGCCGTTTCGCGGCAGTGAGCTGGTGACCCGGCTCGATGAGGCGATCGGCGCCTATGCACGGCGGCAGGCACAATTCGCCGGCTCCAACATCGCCACGCTGCATTTCCCCGGCCGCGAGCCGTTGACCCGGCGCGAGCGCGAGGTGCTGGAGCAGTTCACCTCGGGTGCGTCCAACAAGGAAGCCGGCCGCACGCTCGGCATCAGCCCGCGCACGATCGAGGACCACCGCGCCAACATCATGAAAAAGCTCGGCGCCAAGAACGCCGCCGACCTGGTGCGGATCGTGATGACCGCGCAGCAAAGGGTGATGTGATTCTTCCCCGCTCTTTCTCTCCTTCTCCCCGTTCTTCACGGGGAGAAGGTCGGGATGAGGGGCTCTATCCGGAAATTCGGTGGGGTAGGAGCGCGCGGAGACTCTCCCTCACGCGCAAGCGGGGCGAGGTGCCTTTCGCACCGAGCGGGCCAACTATCAGCGCGCGCGTCCCTGGCACCCCTCACGCCTCCAGCGCCCGGCGGATCATCCGTGCCATGTCCGATTTGCGATACGGCTTGGCCAGCAGCAGCACGCCGGAATCCAGCCGGCCGTGATGGATGATCGCGTTCTCGGTATAGCCTGAGGTGAACAGTACCTTCAGCTGCGGGCAGTCCTCGAGCAGCCTGTCGGCGAGCTCTCGCCCGTTCATCGTACCGGGCATGATGACGTCGGTGAACAGCAGGTCGAACTTGCGGCCCTGCTTGACAAGCGCGAGCGCCTCATTTGCGTTCGCCGCATCCAGCGTCGCATAACCAAGCGAATGCAGCTGCGCCAGCACGTAGTCCTTCACCAGGCGGTCGTCCTCGACCACCAGGATGGTTTCGTTTCCGCCCTGGATGTCCGCGATCAGCTGGTTCTCCGGCGCGAGCGACCCGCCGGCGCCGGGCGGCAGATACATCTTGATGGTCGTGCCGTGACCCTCCTCGCTGTAGATCTTGATGTGCCCGGCCGATTGCTTGATGAAGCCGTAGACCATGCTGAGCCCCAGGCCCGTACCTTTGCCCGGGCCCTTGGAGGTGAAGAAGGGATCGAACACGCGGTCGATGATTCCTGCGGGAATGCCCGTCCCGGTGTCGCTCACCGCGATCAGCGAATAGCGTCCGGAGCGGATGTCGTGCAGGCTCGCATAGGTGTCGTCGAGATAGACGGAAGCCGTTTCCAGGATCAGCTTGCCGCCGTTGGGCATCGCGTCGCGCGCGTTCAGGGCCAGGTTGAGGATCGCGGTCGCCAGCTGATTGGGATCGACCACCGCGATGCAGGCTTCGTCCTCGAACACCGACTCCACCTCGATATGTTCGCCGAGCGTGGGACGGAGCAGCTTGGCGGTATCGATCACGAGTGCGTTGACGTCGATCTCGCGCGGTTGCAGCGGCTGCTTGCGCGCGAAGGCCAGCAGATGTCCGGTGAGGTCGGCGCCGCGCGCGGCCGCCTCGTCGATCATCTTGGTGATGGCGGCAAGCTGCGGCTCCTTGGCGACAGACTGTGCCAGAATTTCGATGGTCCCGGTGATGACGGTGAGGATGTTGTTGAAGTCATGGGCGATGCCGCCGGTGAGCTGGCCGACGGCCTCCATCTTCTCCGACTGCCGGATGCGCTCCTCGGCCGCGATCTTGTCGGTGAGATCGCGGAAGAAGGCGTTGAACACCATGCCGCCGGAGGTCTTCAGCGCGGTGACGCTGAGCTCGGACTTGAACTCGGTGCCGTCGCGCCGGCGGACCCAGAGCTCGCGGCGGCGGCGCAGCACATCCTGTTGCGGGCCCTCCAGCAGCCGGTCGCGCCGCCGCTTGAGGTCCTCCCTGTCGCGCTCCCTCGCGACCAGGTCGATCAGCTTCTTGCCCAGCACCTGCTCGCGCGGCCAGCCGAAGATCCGCTCGGCCTCGGAATTCCAGTTCAGGATGGCGTCGCTGTCGTCGGTCTGGACGAAGGCGTCGAGCGCGGTCTCCACGATATTGCGCGCCATGCGCTCGTTCTCACGCAGATTCTCCTGCGCGATTCGAGCCTCGGTCATGTCGCGGCCGACGAAGAAATAGCGCTGGACGGGCTCGGACCAGGTGCCGAGCCATGACAGCGACACCTCGCGGCCGTCCTTGTGGATGACGCGCGTATCGGACATCTTGCCGCGCTCGCCGCGCCGCATCGCGCGCATCTCGCTCCTGGACATTTCGAGGTCGTCGGGGTGGATGAACTCCACCCCGCTGTGCCCGATCATCTCGTCGGGCCGGTAGCCCAGAATGGTTTCGCAGCTCGGGCTGACCTGAACCAGGTAACCTTTCGAATCCAGCACCAGGATCAGGTCCTGCGAGGTCTCGAAGATGCGCTCGCGCTCCTCGATCTGCTGGTGCAGGGCCCGCTCGGTGCGGCGGAGCTCGGTGACGTCGCGGGAGATCTCGGAGGCGCCGACAATCTCGCCGGCCGGGTTCTTGATCGGGGAGATGCTGATTGAGACCTGGACCAGCGCGCCGTCCTTGCGCCGGCGCATCGTCTCATGGTGCTCGATGCGCTCGCCGCGGGCGATCCGGCGCAGGATCGCCTGTACCTCCTCGCCGCGGTCCTCGGGCACGATCAGGCTGATGCTGTTGCCGACCACTTCCCTGGCGCTATAGCCGAATATGCGCTCGGCGGCGGGATTCCATCCGGTGATGATGCCGTCCGGCGACGTGGTGACAATGGCGTCGTTGGAGGACTCCACTGCCGCGCTGAACAACCTTTCACGCGCGGCGTAATGGTCGCGCGCGGCTTCAGTGCGGCGATGCTCCTGCACCTCCCGTTCGAGCTCGGCGGTCTTGGCGCTTACCTCGCTCATGGCGCGCTCGAGCGCGTGGGCGAGCACGCCGGTCTCGCCGCCGGCATCGACGGGAATTTTGACCGGCTCGCCCCGGCCAATCCCCTCGACGGCCCAGCGCAACTGGTTGATCGGGCGGGTCAGCGAGCGCGCGAGGATCAGGGCGAGCAAGGCTGCGCAGACCATGGCGACCAGGCCGACCTGGAGGGCGGTGCGGCCGAGGGCCGTCGCGGTGGCGAGGAACACTGCGTTCGGCACCGTCTCGATGATCCCGACCCATTGCTGTCCAACCAGCAGGGCCGGCACCAGCGCGGCGCCGCCGAGCCGTCCCTTCGCGTCGGGCACGGCCTGTGCAGCGCCGCGGGTCGAACCGACGAGCGATGCAAAATAGGGGAAATCGTTTTGCCAGTTGCGCGGACCGCCGAGGTCGCTGGCGAACTCTCTGATACGATCGGGATTGACCAGATAGTCGCCCTTGGCGTCGACGAGGTAGACCATTTCGCCATTGCGCGCCGTCGCCCGGATGCGGTCCAGTGCGGGGCGCATGTCGAGGTTGATGATGACCATGCCATAGAGCCGGCTATCCGGCGTATAGAGCGGTCCGGCGACCCGGATGGTCGGCACGTAGGGCACTTCGAGCGTGCCATATTCCTGGTTGAGGTCGATCGGCGAGACATAGATGCCGTCGCGCGGCAGCTGGATGGTGTCCTTGAAAGATGGACGGTCACCCTTGCGCTGCAGCTCGAAGTCCGGCACGACGCGGATCGCACCATTGGGCCCGGAGCGGTCGATGCGGACCACCTCGCGCCCGCCGTCTTCGATGCCGATGACACGGAATTGCGCGTAGTTTGCCTTGGCCTGCAATTCAGCCACCAGCTGGGTGGTGAGGCGATCACGCCAGGTGCCTTCCGAAATGTGGTCGACCGGATCGATGCCGCCGTTGAAATGCGCTGTCGCCATGCCGCGAACCGATGCGTGGGCGGAAAAGGTCTTCACGTCGGCGCGGGCGCCACGCACATAGGCTTGCAGGTCTCCGGCGACGAGCCTGCCATTGGCCTCGATACGGTCGAGGATCCGCGGCAGCAGCGCCTGCTCGAGCGCGCGATAGCTCAGCCAACCGACCGCGGAGACCGCAACCGCGACCAGCATGATCATCGCGATGGCTAACCGGGTGGTGAGCGTCATCTTTGTCTTTGTGCCGCCGCACGCGTCTTTGAGCCGCCGCCACGCGAGGTCGGCGGGCCCCGCGACGGTCAGGAACCGGCCGCGATATCGCAGTCCGGTTTCTTAAGGCAACGATGTCTGCTTTGCGGCCGCAAGACAACTGGAAACCGCAGCCTCCAACTCCGCCGGCCTGAACGGCTTGGGCAGCGTGCGAACCGCGCCGAGCTTGATGGCCATGGACAGGAAATCCGGCTCGCTCATTGCGTCAGAGACGATCGGCCGGCCGGAGATCACGATGATCGGGATGTCCGGCCGCTGCCCCAGCATCAGCCGCATGGTCTCGAGCCCGTCCATGCCCGGCATGAAAATGTCCAGAAACAGGAGATCGAAAGCGTCCGCCTCGAAGGCCGCAATCCCCTTGCGCCCGTCCCCGGCCACGACGACCCGGTGTCCCGCCCGCTCCAGCAGCAGCTGGATCGTCATCCGCACTGCGGGATCGTCATCGACAACAAGAATATTAGCCAAAGCCAAATCTCCTGGTGCGCAATGAATCAGCGTCAATGCAAAGTTGCGGGGCTTTGCCGATTTCCGCAACCCACAGAAGCTGCTGACCCCGATGCGATCAAATTGTTCTCTCATGGGCAAGCTGCTTATGTGCACGAGAGCGTGCACATGTGGGGCCGCTCACGTCAACGCTGTCTCCTTGTCCGCCATGCCTACCGCCCAGAGCGCGAAGGCATAGACGATGGCGACCTCGTCCAGACGGTTGAAGCGGCCCGAGGCGCCGCCATGGCCGGCGCCCATGTTGGTGCGCAGCACCACAGGGCCGCCACCGGTCATGGTTGCGCGCAGCCGCGCGATCCATCTCGCCGGTTCCCAATAGGTGACGCGCGGATCGGTCAGGCCCGCCATGGCGAGGATCGCCGGATAGTGTTTTGCGGCGACGTTGTCGTAGGGCGAATAGGACAGGATGGTGCGGAAATCTTTTTCGCTCTCGATCGGGTTGCCCCATTCCGGCCATTCCGGCGGGGTCAGCGGCAGCGTGTCGTCGAGCATGGTATTGAGCACGTCCACGAACGGCACTTCGGCGACAATGCCGCCGAACAAGTCGCCGGCGCGGTTGGCGACTGCACCCATCAGCATACCGCCCGCGCTGCCGCCATGCGCCACGATGCGCTTTGCGCTGGTGTAGTTTGCTTCGACCAGCGTCCGGGCGCAGGCAGCAAAATCATCGAATGTGTTGGTCTTCTTGTCGCGCTTGCCGTCGAGATACCAGCCCCAGCCCTTGTCGGTGCCGCCGCGGATATGCGCGATAGCGTAGACAAAGCCGCGGTCGACCAGCGACAGGCGATTGGTGTTGAAGGAGGCGGGCATCGCCGCGCCATAGGAGCCGTAGCCATAGAGTAAGAGCGGCGCGCGGCCGTCGCGCTTGAAATCGCGGCGATGCAACAGCGAGATCGGCACCTCGGCGCCATCATGGGACCGCGCCATGATGCGGGTGGTGACATAGTCGGCCGGGTTGTGGCCGCTCGGGACTTCCTGGCGCTTCCTTAAGACGCGGGTGCGCTTGGCCATGTCATAGTCATAGACCTCCGACGGCGTCGTCATCGACGAATAGGAAAAGCGCAAATTCGTGGTGTCGAATTCGTAGGAGCCCATGGTGTCGAGCGAATAGGCCGCCTCATCGAAAGCGATGGCGTGCTCCTCGCCGGTTGCGAGATCGCGGATGATGATCGAGGCCAGCGCATTGGCGCGCTCAAGCCGCACCAGATGACCGGAATAGAGGTCGTGGTCGAGGATGTAGATGCCGGCACGATGCGGAACGAGGTCGCGCCAGTTGGCGCGTTCAGGGGCAGCGAGCGGCGCGCTGACGATCTTGAAGTCGATCGCCTTGTCCGCATTGGTCAGGATGAACAGTTCATCGCCGCGATCGGCGATGGAATATTGCACGCCGGTCTCGCGCGCCGCGATCAGCCGTGGCGGCCCGTCGGGATTGCCGAGGTCGATCAGCCGCTGCTCCGAGGTTTCGTGGTCGCCGCCGGCAATCACGCAGAAGCGGCCGGAGGTCGATTCATGCAGATGGGTGAACCAGCCGGGATCACTTTCCTCATAGATCAGGACGTCGTCTTCCTGCGTCGTGCCGAGGCGATGGCGCCAGACCTGCATCGGGCGATGATTGTCGTCGAGCTTGACGTAGAAGAAGCTTTTCGAATCCGCGCTCCAGACCACACCGCCGTCGGTTTCCTCGACGACATCGGCGTGATCCACGCCGCTCTCCCAATCGCGGACACGAATGGAAAAATATTCCGAACCCTTGGTATCGGCGCTCCACGCCTGCAGCCGGTGATCCCAGGAATGGCGGCTGCCGCCGAATTTGAAATAGCCGTGGTCCTTGGCCAGCGCATCGCCATCGAGCACGATGGTTTCAGCGCCGCCGCCACGGGGGCATCGGCCGAACATCTCATGCTGGCCGCCCTCGCGGAATTTGCGGAAATAGGCGTAGGCGCCGTCAGGCGAGGGGACGGATGAATCATCCTCCTTGATGCGGGCGCGCATCTCCTTGACCAGCCTCTTCTGCAGCGGTGCGGTATGGCCGAGCAATTGCTCGGCGTAAGCATTCTCCGCCTCGAGATAGGTTCGGATATCCGGATCCAGCGCGGTCGGATCGTGCAGCACCTCCTGCCAATTGGCATCCTTCAGCCAGGCGTAATCGTCCGTGACGGTGATGCCATGACGGGTAAAGGAATGCGGCCGCCGGGGCGCCACGGGCACGCTGGCCGTGGCCTGCTTGACATGGATATCGGTCACCTAGGATCCTCGTGGTCGGAAGAGGGAGAGGTTCGGGCACATATGGGCGTGCGGCCGGCGGATTGCCATACAGTGCAGTTGATGAGGTAAGCTTCGCTGGCTCCGCAAGGGTCACCTCTCCCCCGTCGGAAAGAGGTCGGATCGCCTTGGCGATGCGAAGCATCGTCCTGGGCGATCCGGGTGAGGGGCTCTCGAGGGACCGTAACCCCTCACCCGGATTGCATCTGTCGATGCAATTCCACCTCTCCCTTCGGGAGAGGTGGAGGAAAGACCCGCCGCTACTTACGGGCTTACATTCTCTCCGAGATAGGTGATCGCCGCTTCCATTCCGCCCTTGCCGTGCGGAATCTGCAGTGCGTTGAGGCCGACCTCGATCACGCCGAGCGTGCCCAGGATCATCGGTGCGTTGACATGGCCCATATGGGCGATACGGAAGGCCTGGCCGTGCAGATCGCCGATGCCGACGCCGAGCACCACGCCGCATTTTTCCTTGCAATAGCGATGCAGCTCCGCCGGCGCGTGACCGTTGTTCATCAGCACGGTGGTCACGGTGTTGGAGCGCTCGGCATTCTCGGCAATGTTGAAGCCGAGCACCTGGCCCTCGGACCATACGGCGACGGCGCGGCGCACCGCTTCGGCGAGCAGCGCGTGGCGCCGGAATACGTTGGGAAGTCCTTCCGCGAGCAGCATGTCGATGGCCTGGCGCAACGCGAACAACAGATGCACCGGCGCGGTGCCGGCATAGCGGCGATAGTGCTCGGTGCCTTCGCGCTCGGTCCAGTCCCAATAGGGCGTGCGCATATTCGCCTTCTTATGCGCGGCTTGCGCGCGCTCGTTTGCGGCGACAAAGCCAAGGCCCGGCGGCGTCATCAGGCCCTTCTGGGAGCCGGACATCGCGACATCGATGCCCCATTTGTCCATCTCGAATGGCATGCAGCCGAGTGAAGCCACGGTATCGACCATGTAGAGCGCGGGATGGCCGGCAGCCTTGATCGCCTTGCCGATCGCCTCGATGTCGTTGCAGACGCCCGAGGCCGTATCGATCTGGGCCACCAGGATGGCCTTGATCTCGTGGGTCTTGTCGGCGCGCAGCCGCGACTCGACCTCCTCGGGGCGCACCGCGCGGCGCCAATCGCCCTTGAGCACCTCGACCTCGGCACCCATCGCGCCCGCGGCACTGCCCCAGCCGATCGCGAAACGGCCGCTCTCGAGCACCAGCACCTTGTCGCCGCGCGAGAGCACGTTGGAGAGGGCGGCTTCCCAGGCGCCGTGGCCGTTGGCGATGTGGATGTAGCACTTGCCTTTGGTGGCGAACAGCTTTGCCAAATCGCGATGCAGGCTTTCGCTCAGCTCCACCATCTGCTCGGAATAGATGTCGAGCGCGGGCCGATGCATCGCCTGCAGGACTTCGTCCGGCATGGTGGTGGGTCCGGGAATGGCCAGAAACTCCCGGCCGGCGCGCACGGTCATGGGGTGGAATCCTTCACGTTGAGGGCTGGCCATGGATGCCGTCAATGGCGCCGAAATTCAAGGCTCAAGCCATCACGATTTGAGCGCATCCGTTATGCTGCGGAGGATCTGGTCCTTCAACTCGGTGGCGGGCGGGCTTGGAATCACGTCCACGGGCCCGGTGCGCCTCTCGCAGTCTTCGACCAGGCGCAGGACCCAGACCTCGCCGTCGGTGAAATAGGGATCGCCGCCGCCATTGCGCCCGGTGAGCGTGAGGCCGACGCCGGTGACCTGATATTTCGCGGTGACCATGCCGGCCGTCTCGAGGTCGCCTGCGAGCATGTCGCGCTCGGTGTCGAGATCGGCATCGATGTGATGGGTGATCGCGCCGGTGAAATGGCTGATGCCGACGCCCTTGTCGAAGGTGTCGGAGCCGAGCCAGACCGGGCGATCCTCCTGGCCCTTGTCCAGCACCTTCCAGAAGCGCACATGATGGCGGCGGTCGGCGCTCTTGCCGGCCGGCTTCTCAAACGCCAGATCCTCGCGGCGGCCGAGATAGAACAGGTTGGACACCGGCGCGTCCCTGTATTCGCGGTCGAGCAGCACGCTTCCTGCGATCTCGATCGAAGAGCGCAAGGTGACGGGATCGGCGGGAAACCAGCCGGCCGCGTTCATCGCGCACAACACCTCGCGCTGATTGCCGATCAGCCCGACATTGATGGGGTCGCCGGGAATGCCTTGCGCGGTTCGCGTCACCATCGGCAGGTTTGCAAGCCCGCGCTGGTGTTCGTAATGCGTCCAGAACGCCGGCATCACGATATAGGCGAGCGAGGTGTAGCCGAGCAGGATCGCGATCAGCACGAGGAGCACGCGCTCCAGCCGTGCATGCTGATGCAAGCGGACTTGGTCGTCGTTGTGCTGCTCGGTCATGCTCTATCACCATCACCCTGAGGTGCCGACGCGGAGCGGCGGCCTCGAAGGGCGACGGCCCCGCTGCAGCATCCGGGCCGTTCATCCTTCGAGGCTCGCTTCGCTCGCGCCTCAGGATGACGGGTTGAAAGTAGAGGCCTCACGGCAAGTCTCAACTACCGCCTTACTACCGCCTTGTCTCGCGGCAACCCGCGGCTTCCGCCTCCTCCACCGAGCAGAACCAGCGCGTGCCCTTGCTGATCTGCATCCTGATCTGGGCGTACCAGCGGCTGCTCTTGGTGTGATAGATGCATTCGCCCGACGAGTTGACATTGCCCTTGATGGTGCAGTCGGGCGAGGGCGCGACCGGACCGGACGCCGAGGCGAGCAGGATGGCGTGGGCGTTGTCCGGCACCTTCACTGCGCCGAGGATCCTGGTGTTCTTGTTGCGCACGCGCCAGTCCCAGGGCGCGATGAAGGCGCCCTGCCACATCCCGACCTTGGCCTCGCGCGCCTCCTTCTGGTCCGCGTCATAGTCGTGAGAGAAGCGGTCATAGGCCAGTGCCCAGCCGCTGCGCACCAGCCATTTCTGGATGTCCTCGCCGTCGACCTCGCAGCGCGACAGCGCGCGGCCGCGGCGGTCGGTCTGGCCGAGATGGCAGGTCCAGCTCTTTCCTTCGGTGTGCTTGATCAACTCGTCCCGCGCGGCGACACCGCAGGTCCAGCGCTCGCCCTTGGTGTTGAGGCAGAGCTGGTCCACCGAGGGCGCGTCGATGCCGGACAGGCGGATGCGGCTGTTGCCGATCTGGAGTGTATCGGCCTCGCGGATTTTCGGCACGCCGGAGACGTCAGCGGCATGCGCCAGCGCCGGGGCGATCAGGAGGATGAGTGCTGCGGCAAGTCGGGACATGCAAAGGGCCAATCAAATTGAATCGGGACGATGATGGCGGCAATTGTGGTCGGGATTGGGCTGAACGGAAAGCGGGGAGTTGAGAGATCGCCTCAACTTCGCGCTATCCTCTCGGTCGTCCCGGCGAAGGCCGGGACCCATAACCCCAGGAAGCTGTTTGGTGAAGAACAACAACTGCCACCGAGCGCCACAGGTCGATTTCGCGGTATGGATCCCGGCCTTCGCCGGGACGACGAGATCGGGACATCTGCCCTTCTACGTCCGCTATCTCCGCCCCGCCATCGCCTGCCTTGCCAGCGCCAGCGCCATCAGCACGAACGCGGAGGTGACTTCCGGACCACCGACCAGGATCCGCGTCGGCGTCTTCATCTTGTTCCACTCATAGGCCTTGAATGGACCGTGCCGGCCGCCTTCACCGACCGCGCCCATGATGCAGGTCAGCGGGCGCGCGAATGTCTCGGCATCCGCACCAAGATGGGCGAGCGCCATCAGCGCCAGCGCCGCGTCGAACGCGTTCATCTGGGCGCTGAGCATTTCACCTTGCACATAGGCCAGCACCTTGTCGCGGATGAGATCGAACGCACCGTCGGGATCGATTGCGGCCTGCGCCTCCCGCGACAGCGCGCGGAAGGCCGCGAAGCAGCGGCCGAAATAGGCGCAATAGAGCTCCGGCAGGTAATAGATGTGCGAGCGCGGATTCCTGAACGCGCCGCTGTGGGCAAGCCGCCGCTGAAAGCCGAGAATGCGCTGCACGGTCTCGAGCCGCGACGGCGTTTCCAGCACCTTCCAGCGGGCGAGATTGCGGAAGCTCACCTCCAGCACATCGAGATTGAGGGTCGGATCGAGATCGTTGCCGTAAGGCCGCTCGCCGTCGAGATTGTCGATCCAGGTGGCGATGCCGCCCTCGAAGTCGATGTCGTCGTTGAGCGGCACGGTCACGCGCCGTTCATTGTCGCCGGCGCGCACCTGGTAGCCCGCGTAGAAATCCAGCAGCGGCTGGTTCAGGATCGGATCGCTTGATCCGGCCTGGGTCGCTGCGGAGAAGGAGCAGGCGGTGGTGTCGCAGTCCGGCACGTAGATGCCGAAGCCGAGGTCCTGCTTGATCTGGGCAAAATAGCGCGAGAAGCGCGGATGCGGCGGCGGCGCCAGCGCGGTGATGACGTTGAACGGCGTGCCGTCCGCGCCGCGCACCTCCTCGCGGCTGTTTCCGATGCAGAACTCCACCATCGCCCCGATCGCCTGCCGCGCCGCCGCCGTCTGCTCAGGAGCAGCAAGCCCGGTCTCGACAAAGGCGAGCAGCGCCTCGGTGAAGAAGGCGTCGTAATAGGCCGAGCGATGGCGGATCTGCACCGGCGCCCACATCGGCTCCGCGATGCCCGTCCACGGCGGGTTGATCAGCTGACCCAAGGGCGAGCGCGCGATGAAGACGCGGGCGAGGTTGAACAACAGCGTCGAGTTCTTGTAGCCGCGGGCATTGAGCCCGGTCAGCGCCATCAACAGCTCGCGGCCGCCAAAATCGGGATCGCCGATCAGGTTGAACGCGGCATAGGCCGGCAGGAAGCCGCTGTTCTTGAAAGAACGCAACAGATGCGCGCCGGCGAGGCGGATGGCCTGCTCGATGTCGACGAGCCGCGGCGCCGCTCCGGTGCTGGAGACCGGCTTCGGCCGGGGATGGCTCAGCTTCACGGTCTCGAGCAGTTCGGCAACCGGTGCGCCGACCGCGGCCCAGTCGGGCGAGGCGTCGTCGCGCGCATGCAGCAGGGCCCGGCTCAGCGCCTCCCGCCGGCTTCCGTCGGCAAGCTCCGGCAAGCCGGCCCGCCGCAAAAGCAGGCGCAGCGCCGGATTGCACAGGGCGGTGTTGTAGAACTTGGAGAGATGCGCATCGCCTCCATGGGAGACTGCAAGCAAGGGATCGCAGATGTCGTAAAGCGACGGACCGGTCTTGGCCGCCGTCAGCGTCCGGCAGGTGGCGGCGGCAAAATATTGCAAATTCATGTGAGCGTCTTAGGCAGGGCGGCGCGCCGCCTCAAGGCGGTGCCGGGCAAGGCCGGGCGGCAGAATGCCCCCATCATCCGGCCCGCGCGGCCATCCTGAGGTGCTCCCCGAACGATGCACGGCCCCGCTGCGACCGCCGGCCCGTCGCCCCTCGAAGCTCGCTCCGCTCGCAACTCGGGGTGAGGGTTCCGCTTGGACGGCCCTTTGCGAATAAAAAACCGCTGTTCCAGCCCCATTTTTCTCAGCTGCCCCCATCAGGCCCCTCAACCCCTCGAAAACTGGCCCAAAGCTGGCGGAAACGCAATGTGACGGCGGTCACAGCCCGGAAAAACCCGCGACCGCATGATCCGCGGGAACCGGCGGGACAAATCGACGCATGTAAAAATATTTAGTTATTTCAAGGCGTTGAGGGCGATCTGATTTGATGTGTTGCGATGCCGGCGGATGCGGGTTAAGGGAGGTTTTATTGCAGCGCCGCAAATAGAGCACAATTCGACGACACACCCATTCGATCCCAAAAACCAAGATCATTTTTGCGCGACTAATGGGTTTCGCGCGCTGTTGAGTAGGACACGCCTGATGAAACTGACGCAGCTTAGCTTCTCCCGCCGTTCGCTCGCGATCGCCGCCGGCCTTGCCGGTACGCTGTCGCTGGCGATTGGCGCCCATGCTGCGCTGTCCATCCGGGCGCTGGATGCAGCCAAGGCCGTTGCCACCGAGCAGGCGGCGCTGCCGGCGAGCAAACCGTCCAAGCTCGCGCTGGTGATCGGCAATGGCCACTATCCGGACGCCGGCGAGCCGCTGGCCCAGCCGATCAATGATGCGCGCGCGCTCACCCATGCGCTGCGCCGTGACGGCTTTGACGTCGACGTGATCGAGGACGCCACCAAGGACGATATGAACCGCGCCGTCGAGCGGCTGAAGGGCCGCATCAAGCGCGATTCCGTCGTCATGCTGTTCTTCGGCGGTTATGGCGTGCAGGCCGGCCGTGAGAGCTTCATGATTCCCGTCGACGCCACGATCTGGAACGAGCGCGACGTCCGCCGCGAGGGCGTCAGCATCGAATCCGTGCTCGGGGTCATGAAGGACCAGGGCGCCCGCGCCAAGCTGGTCGTGCTCGATGCCTCCCGCCGCAATCCCTACGAGCGGCGCTTCCGCGCCTTCTCGCACGGTCTCGCTCCGATCGCCGCCCCCGACAATGCGCTGATCCTGTCGTCCGCCACGCCCGGGAAGGTCGCCGATGACGGCAAGGGCCAGAACAGCGTGCTGATCGGTGAGCTGCTCAACCATCTCGATACGAAGCAGAGCGGCGCGGAAGCCGTCTTCAACCAGACCCGCGTCGCCATCTCCCGCGCCTCCGACGGCGAGCAGGTCCCGTCGGTCTCGTCCTCGCTGCTGGAGGACGTGCGGTTTGGTGCTGCCGACAGCGCCAACGCGGGCAGCTGATCCTTTCTGCACCCGCCCCTGGAGGGGGCGGGTCGATCGCGCATGAAATGCGCGATCGGGGTGGGGTGACACTCCATCCGCGAAATCGGTCTATTGGAAGTAGCCTCTTTCGCCTCGCAGTGAGACCATCTTCGTGGCCTCACCCCACCTCGCTCGCATGACATGCGAGCGATCCTTCCCCTCCAGGGGAGGATAAGAGCGTCACTTCACCTCAGCTCCATTCACGAATGGCCGCACCGGATCGCCCTCGCGCAATAGCGAGCCGGCGCGGGCGACGACGTCGTCGCCTTCGGACAGGCCGCCCTTGATCTCGACATTGCCGCTCGACATCAGCCCGATCTCGACCCGCCTCGTTTCGATGCGCTGGCTCTTCACCACCTGGACCACGGTGCCGGCGTTGGAATAAAGCACCGCGGCGAGCGGCACCGACAGGCCGCAGCTCTGCGTGGTACGGATGGTGGCGCGCCCCGACGAATTGATCAGAAGCCGGCGGTTGGTGGTGATCGCGATGAAGACCTGGCCGAGCTGGCTATTCGGCTCGACGGTCGGCGCCACCCGCCGCACCACGCCCTGAACCGTGCCGACGCCGGCGATGCTGATCGAGGCGGTCTGGTTCGCCGCAAGCTTCCCGAGATCCTCGACCGGCACGAGGCCAACGAGATCATATTCGCTGCGCGCGATGATCGAGAACAGCGCCTCGCCGCGGCCGGAGGCCAGCGCCCCGATCGTCGCGGTGGACGAGGCGATGACGCCGGCGACCGGCGCCGTCACATTGATCGAGCCGCCCTCGGGCAGGGTCAGCCGCGCTAGCACCTGGCCTGCGGTCACGGTGTCGCCGGCATCCGCCATGATGTCCGCCACCTTCAGCCCCGGCCGCTCGGGGCGCACCATGGTCTCCTCCCGCGCAATGACGGTGCCGGAAACCTCGACGGTGTTGTTGAAGCAGGCGCGGGAGGCCTTCAGCACCGACACCGCCGCGCCGCGCGGCTCGACCTGTTGGGCGTCGGCGGGAGCTGCGGCGAGGCACGCGAGCGCGGCGAGGGGGAACAGGCAAATGCGGGGAAAAAGGCTCATCACGACATTGGTCATCGAGATACCGGCAAGGTTCACCGGGCCATGCATATCAGAACGACCTGGCTGATGCCAACGAGAGCGCCCTCCGGCGCGTGACCTGCCGCACGGAAGCAGCCGCCCGTGACCCCTACAAGACGCCTTGCAAAACCCTCCAAGCGACGGAGTTTCGCAATGCGCACTGCAAAAATCCTGCTCTGCCTGTTTGTCGCCGCCCTGTCATCCTGGGCCGTGCCATCCGCATCGGCCGCCGACAAGCCCGCCTTCAAGCGCTGGTATGATTACGACTACACGATCCGAAGCGCCGAGCTGCGCGATCTCACCGCGCGCATTGATACCGAAGTGTCCGCGGAGTCGCTGGTGCAGTCGCTCGGCCAATATCGCATCGCCAACAACGACCGCTATTTCGATCTCGAGATCGTCGAGGCCGCCACCATCAAGCCGGATGGCCGCCGCATCGACGTGCAGCCCGATCAGATCGCAGTGCTCTCCGGCGCCGAAGCCGCCGCCAACGTCCTGTTCTATGCCGACGTCAAGACGCGGGTGGTGCCGTTCCCGGAGCTTGCCGCCGGCGACCGCACCGTCCTGGTGTTCAAGGTGATCCAGAAGGAATCGTTCGGCCGCGGCGGCACCGAGATCATGATGGCGTTTCCGCCGCAGCTCTATTTCTCGGGCCTCAAGGTCAGCGTTCACGCCCCGAAGGATCTGCCGCTGCAGGTCAGCGAGCGCGCGCTGGAGCATGACACGGTCGTCGCCAATGGCCAGCAGACGCTGCGCTGGAAGATCGAGGAGCAGCCTTACGCCGCTGCGGAAGTCAACACCACCGCGCCGATCGACTGGGCGCCCATGCTGATGGTCTCGACTTATCCGAGCTGGGAGGCGATCGGCAACGCCGAGTTCGCATCCATCGATGCCAAGTCGCAGCCGGACGAGCAGATCCGCGCGCTCGCGGACGAGATCACGCAAGGATTGACCGATCGCAGGGCGCAGGCGGCGGCGATCTTCGACTGGGTGGCACGCAACATCCGCTATTACAATATCACCCTGAACCAGGGCGGCTTCGTTCCGCACGAGGCCCGCGAGATTCTCAAGAGCCGCTACGGCGACTGCAAGGATCATGCGACCCTGATGCGCGCGCTGCTCCGCGCCAGGGGGATCGCTGCCGACTATGTCCTGATCAATGCGCAGGCGCCGGTCTATCGCGCCTACGATATTCCGATGTTCTCCTTCGATCACATGATCCTGTATCTGCCGGAGTTCGCTGCCTATGCCGATCCGACGGCAGCTACGACCGCGCTCGGCGTGCTGCGTCCGAGCGAATACGACCGGCCCGTGCTGCGCTTCGGCGCGAGTGGCGTGCTCTGGACACGCACGCCGGCGTTGTCACCCGACGACCTCAAGTCCGAGCTCAAGGTCGAGGCCAGCATCGGCGCCGACGGCCTCGTCTCCGGCACCAGCGTTGTCAGCGCCACCGGACCGCAGGCCGTCGAGCTGCGCGACGCCATGCGCGTGATCGAGCAGAACGGCTCGGCCGCAGTCGCCAAGGGGATGCAGACCAAACAGGGGTGGGCCGGCACCGCGAGCTTCGACACGCATTCGCCGTTCGCGCGTGAGAACGGTTTCGAGATCAAGTCGCACTTCGACCTCACCAGCAAGATGTTCGGCGATGGCGTCGTTCCGACCTTTGCGCCCACCGGTCCGCGCATCCTGCTGCGTCCGATCGAGTCCTTTGCCAACGTCCAGGCCGAAAACCGCCGCCAGGATTTCCTCTGCCGCCCGGCCAACTACACCGAGACCATCCGCCTGAAACTGCCCGAGGGCAAGACGATCACGAGCCTGCCGAAAGGTGAGAGCGTGACGCGCGAGCTCGGCGAATATCACAGCGCCTACCGCCTGGACGGCAACGTCGTGGTCGTCACCCGCAACGTCATCTGGCGCACGCCCAACTCCGTCTGCACCCGCCAGATGGCCGACGACCTCGCCCCCGTCTCCCGCGCCTTCTGGCGCGACACCGGCGCCCGCCTGCCGCTGGTCGATGCCAGGTCGGTGATTGCGGAGACGGTTGGGTTGGCCGGAGCGCGCGACGTGGCGGCGCCGATGAACCAGAACACGCCGCCGGAGTAGTTTGCCGCGGGTCCGATCGCCTCGCCCCGCCTGCGGGGAGAGGCCGACGCGCGGAACGCGCGGCGGGTGAGGGGGACTCTCCAGGCATTCCGCTCGTGGAGAGTCCCCCTCACCCGGATCGCATCTGGCGATGCGCTCCGGCCTCTCCCCGCGGGCGGGGCAAGGCGAACCCGCGGCGGCTTCATTGGCTTAAGGCGGCTTACTTTGTGCTCCGCTACTTCCTCCGCCGCGCCGCCGTTGCTGCGGTCGCATCGACCACGTTGTCGACCTCCTCGCGCCAGCGCAGGATCTCCATCGCCAGCACCGGGTGATTGAAGCCCTTCAGCTGCAGATCATCGAGCGGCGCGGCGTCGACCCATTGTTCGACCATGCCGTAGACCCGGCGGCTCACCACGATCTGGCCGGCCTTGGCTTCGGCGCAGAGGCGGGAGGCGAGGTTGGTGACGCTGCCGATGGCGGCGTATTCCAATCTGTGCTCGAAGCCGACCTGGCCGAGTGTGGCGTAGCCGAGTGCGATGCCGATCCCGAAGCCGAGGGAGTGGCCGCGGTTGCGCCATTTCTGGGTCAATTGCCCGATCGCCTCGCGCATCTCGACGGCCATCTTCACCGCGCGCTTGGTGTGGTCCTCGAACTGGATCGGCGCGTTGAACAGGATCATCACGCCGTCACCGGCATAGCGGTCGAGCGTGCCCTCATACTTGAAGATCAGTTCGCCCAGCGCTGCGTGATACTCGCGCAGCACGTTCATGGCCTCCTCCGGCTCGGTCGTCTCCGTGAAGGCGGTGAAGCCGCGCAGGTCGCAGAACACCACGGTCACCTCGCGGCGGTGGCTCTGCAGCAAGGTGTCGTGGCCTTCGGAGGAGGCGATCAGCTGCGCGACCTGCGGCGCCAGGAAACGCTCGAGCTTGCGGATGCGCTCGATCTCGGCGAGCTGCTTCTCCACGCGCTCTGCAAGCGAGCGGTTGAAGTTGCGGAGCTCATCGGTCTGCTCCTGCAGCCTCAAGGCCTGCTCCTGTACCGTGGCATGCGCGGAGGCGAGCTCGCGGCCCTTGTGATCGACCTCGGAGAACAGGCGCGCATTGCGCATCGCCAGCGCCGCCTGGTGACCGAAGGTCCGCATCAAGCCGATCAGATTGGGCGTGAACTCGCCGGCCTGCCTGCGCAGCACGACGAGCGCGCCAAGCGCGCCCTGCTGGTCGACCAGCGGCACCACCAGCACCGCATGGAAGCCGGCCGTGATCGCCATGTCGCGCAAGGGATGATCGCTGGCTGCGGAGAGATCGGCCACCTCGACCGGCTCGCCCTTGGCGGCGGCCTCGGACAGGATGCTGGGGCCGTCGTCGACGACAAGATGGGCGCCCTCGGCCGACCTGTCGATGCCGTTGGCCTCGACCAGCGTGAAACGGTGCTTGTCGGCGTCATAGCCATAGATCAGCACCGCATCGGCATGGGTGATCTCGAGCGCGCGTGCGGCAACCGTCGGCAGCACGGCATCGAGATCGAGCGAGGAGGCGACCGCGCGGCCGACCTCCTCCAGCACCTTGAGCTCGTTGATCGAGCGCGCGAGATCCCGCGTGCGCTCCTCGACCTTGGATTCGAGACCCGCATAGGTCTCCTGCAGCTGGCCCGCCATGCTGTTGAACTGCCCGGCGAGCTCCTGAAGCTCGTCCTTGGTGTGGACGTCGATGCGATGGCTGAAATCACCGGCGCCCAGCTTGCGCGCGCCGGTGCGCAGCGCCGTGATCGGCACCAGCATGCGCCGCGCCAGCACCATGCCGGCGGCGATCGCAACGACAAGGCCGAGACCGAGCAAAAGCGCGACCCGCATCAGCTGATCGCGGATTGGCGCCAGCGCCTCCGCGGTCGGCTGCTCGAAAAACACCACCCAGCCGAGCTTGGGCAGGCTCGAGGATGCCGTCAGCACCGAGTTGCCGTCGACATCGGTGCCGGAGGTCAGCGGGGTGCCGGCAGGCGCGATCAGGGCGGCGACCTGGGGAAGGCTCGAGACATCGCGGCCGACATCGGGGCCCTTGCTTGAGGTGGCCAGCACCTTGCCATGGGGATCGACCACATAGGCAAAGGTCGCCTTGCCGACTTGCGCATCGCCGAGGAAGTCCGACAGGAAGCGCAGGTCGACATCGGCGACGGTGATGCCGTTGTTGAAGCCGGAATGCGCCACCGAGATCGACATCGATGGCCGGTCGCCTGCGAGCGTCGCCGGCGCATAGCTCACGCCACGCGCAACCGTGTCGGTGAAGCGCGGGTCGTGGGAGAAGTCGGCGTTGCTGGCATAGGCGATCTGGGTGCGGGACAGGCGCAAGAGCTCTTTGCCCTGGCCGTTGAGCCAGGTGAGCTGGCTGATCGGCGCGACCTGGTTCATCAGCTGGGCGTAGTCGGTGCGGCGCTTGTCGATGGTGTCGACGCTGGCGCGGGTCACCCAGCTGATCTGCCGCTCGAGCTCAGAGATCGACTGGTCGATGCGCTTGGCGGTCGCCTCCGCCTTCTCGCTCATGGCGCCGGTCAGCGAGGCCTTGGTCGCGCGGTAGCTGATAAAGGTCTCGATCGCGCCGTTTACCGCCAGCACGAACACGACAAGGCCGACGAGGGAGACGACATATTTGGCGAACAGCCCCTCGCGCAGAAACCAGACCTTCGGTTTGACGCCGATCATCCAAGACCCTCATGCGCGCCGCCGTTGCACTGCAAGGGACGGGCCGCGGTGATGGAGCCGTTGTAGCACAGTTGGCGGGGAACCGCGGTGAGGCTGGCGGCGTGGTTAGCGGGGGTGACTGCCACTCGCTCCGTCATTCCGGGGCGGTCCGTAGGACCGAACCCGGAATCTCGAAATTCTCAGGTGCGCAATTGCGCACCATAGCTCGATGCTTTCGCATCGCCCCGGAATGACGGTGCTGAAAACGCCTACCGGTTAAACAATTGGCGCAGCACGTCATTCATGGGGGCGCTGTCCTGTGGCCCATCCTGCTGATTGTTTTGCTGGCCCTGCGTCTGGCTCGAGCTGCCATCCTGCTGCGGCGCCGCCTGGCCTTGCGGCGTCGGATTCGGCGGGATCGCCCGGTTGCGGCGGGGCGTGCCCGGCTCGCCGCCCTGCTGGGTCGCGCCAAGCCCCTGCTGGATCAGATTGCCCAAGGTCTGGCCGAGCTGGCCGCCGAGCAGATTGCCCTGCCCGTTGTCAGCTCCGCCGGTGCCGCTGGTCTGGCCACCGCCCGCCAATCCGCTGAGGCCCGAGATGATGCCATTCAGCCCGCCGTTCGGCCCGAACAGGCCCTTGCCCATCTCGCGCAGTTTCGCATAGGCGGCGTCGGGATTGTCCAGCACCCCGGCCATATCGGGATAGATGCGCGGCTCGGACCACGGACCGCTGATCATCACGGGAATGCCGAACCCGACGGGATCGGAGGTGCGGCCCTGGCCCTGCGTGGTCAGCACCAGCTTGGGCTCGACGCGGAAACCGATCTGTCTGGTCGGCAGATCGATGGTGCCGGTGCCGGTCACCTTCACCAGCGGTCCCACCAGATTGAGGTCGGTGGTCTGGGCCTGGCCGCGGTCGATGCGGAAGGAGGCCGACAATTGCGACAGGTCGGTCGACTGCTCCTTGGTCGGATCCTCCTGCCAGCCGGTCAACGTGGAGGCGGTGAGGTTGCGGATCATCTGCGCCACGTTGATGCCGCGGATGGCGCCGTCCTGGAAATTTGCGAAGACCGTGCCCGACATGTTGGACATGATCGCCTGCTGGCTGTTGCCGGCCGAGCGCGCCGCGATCTTGGCCTGCAGATGGCCCTCGATCTTGTCGAAATCGACGAGCGACGTCAGCAGCGGCAGCGCGCCGACATTGACGAGGTCGCAATGCATGGCAAAGGTCGGGTTAGGTGCGGTGGCATCGACGATCATCTCGCCATTGGCCTGCCCGCCATAGGCGCCGAGATTGGCGACCGCCGTCTTCAAGATGCCGCCGGCCAGCGTCGCCTCGATCGCCGCCGGCGCAAATTGCGCACTTCCGAGCGACATTTCCGCCGCGGAGATGCGCACCTGCGCGTCGATGTAATTGAGCCCGGTCAGGTCGAACGGCGCATTGCTCCAGGCCTGGGTGGACGCCTGCGCCGCAGCGCCGGGCGGCGTCTTCGCCACGGGTATATCAAGCCGCTGGAAATCGAGATCGAGCTTCACCAGCGGCTTGCTCGCGGCTTCGACTGAGGCCCAGCCAGAGAAGCTGCCGTCGCCAAGGGTGCCGCTGACGCCGTTGAAACGGATCAGCGGGCCGGCAAGCCGGAGTTCCGCCTTGGCCGCCAGCGGCGCATGCAACAGCTCGGGTGCGTCAATGTGGATGTCCACGGGAATATTCTGCCGCTCGATCGGCGGCTGCGGCGCGATCGCACTGACGTCGAATTTGACGGGCCAAGAGCCTGCGCGCGCCGAGCCAGCGACCTTGAGCTTCTGGTCGGCGCCGATGGTGGCCTCAGCCTCGATGCCGTCGATGCGGTTCTCGACCCGGTCGTGCACGTTGGAGAACACGATCGTGCCATTGATCACCTTGATGCGATCGACCGCAACAGCTTCCGCCTCGTCCGCAGGCTTGCCGGGCTTGGAAGCGGCCGCGGCCTCGCGGTTGCGCAGCAGCGGCACATAGAGCACGGGCCTGGTGATGGTCAGCTCGCTGATCACGGGCTTGCCGGACCATGCGCTCGACACCGGCATCTCGGCCTCGATGCTGCCGATGGTGATGCGGTTCGTGCCGTCGCGATCCCTGGGGTCCTGCAGCGTGATGTCGTGGAGGGTGAGGTTGAGCCGCGGCCACAGGCTGATCCTGGTGGCACCGGCCACCGTCAGGCGATAGCCGGTGGCGCGTTCGACATGATCGCGGATGGTCGCGGCCACGAAGCTCGAGGGAATGCCCACGACCATCAGCAGCACGATCACGAGCAGGATGGCGGCGAGCGCCGCGCCTGCGATTTTGAGCACTCTCATCTCGACATTCCCGGGGCAAACGGCACCATGTCAGGCCCGGCCAGCCATTCCACCGGGCCCAGCGCTTCGAGCTTATCCCGCAAAATGCGGGGCTGCTCAAAGGGGCTCAAAATTAATCCGGGGTGCTGCAAAGTTATGTGACTTATGGCACACTTCCAGATGCGGGAAATATTTCAGGTCCTGCGATCACGGACATTTAAAGGTCATTGCAATGAGCAAACAGGCCGAATTTGCGGTCATCTTGAAAATGAATCCGCTGTTTGCGGATCTCGGTCCGGATGAGCTCTCGCGCCTCGCCACGCTTTGCCACACCGAGCAGCTCGATGCCGGCGAGGTCCTGTTCCAGAAGGGCGACGCGGGTGACGCTTTGTATGGCGTGCGTCGCGGCCAGATTCGGATCGAGACCGGCGCCTCCGACGGCAGTCGGCTGACATTGAACTTCATGGGGCCGGGCGACCTGTTCGGTGAGGTCGCGGTGCTGGACGGGCAGAGCCGCACCGCGGATGCGACCGCCGGCGAGAACAGCGAGTTGTTCGTGCTGCGACGCGAGGATTTCCTGAGCTTCCTGGAACGGGAACCGAAAGTCGCGATCAAGATCATTGCGCTGCTCTGCCAACGCATCCGCTGGCAGAGCGAGCGGATGGAGGAATCGGTGCTGCAGCCCTTGCCGGTGCGGCTGGCGCGGCGGCTATGTGCGCTGGCGGACGATTTCGGCTCGGAGGTGCATATTTCGCAGGAGCAGCTCGGCATCTTCGTCGGCGCCGCGCGCGAGAGCGTCAATCGCCAACTGCAGAGCTGGCGCAAGGACGGGATCCTCGATCTGCAGCGTGGCCGCATCCTGCTGCAGAACGTGCAGCGGCTGCACGCCATCGCCCGAAACGAATAGACCGCATGGGGGTGTTGAGATGCCGAACAGGTCGCATCACAACGCCCGCCACATCGCGATGAACAGCCTGCGCAAGCAGGGACGCGCGCATTCCTCCGCAAGCGTCGCCGTCGCACCGAGTGCGGGACCGACCTCGCACATCATTGCGGTGATGGATTGCCTGACGCTTCTGCGTAGCTTGCCCACTGGATCGATCCAGCTCGTGATCTGCGATCCGCCCTACAACATCCATGTCGCTGCCTGGGACGACCGCGCCCAGTATGCCGACTGGGCCGGGCAATGGTTGTCCGAGACCGAGCGCGTGCTCGCGCCGTCAGGCAATCTCGTGATCTTCGGTGGGCTGCAATATCAGGGTGAGGCAGGCAGCGGCGATCTCGTCAGCCTGATCGGCTGGATGCGCGCGCACTCCAGGATGCGGCTCGCCAACCTCATCATCTGGAACTATCCCAACGGCCTTGGCGCCCACCGCTTCTTCGCCAACCGCCACGAAGAGATCGCCTGGTTCGCCAAATCGCCTCACTATTATTTCGACCTCGACGCCGTACGCACCAAGCTCGATGCCTTGAGGCTCGCGCGCTACAGGCGCGACAAGCGGCTCAATCCTGATAGTCTCGACAAGGGCATCAATCCGACCAATGTCTGGAAGATCCCGCGCCTCAACGGCAACGCAAGGGAGCGCGTCGGCCATCCCACGCAAAAGCCGAAGCGGCTGATCGAGCGGCTGGTGCGCGCGCTGTCCTACCCGGAATCGTCCGTGCTGGATTTTTTCGCCGGCAGCGGCGTCACCAGCCGCGTCGCCATCGAGACCCGCCGCCATTCCATCTCGGTGGACGTGGACCCGATGCTCCCGATCTACTTCCGCCGCCATCTCGACCAGATCGACGGCGGCGGCCTGCTGCCGAAGGATTATGTGCTGATCGAGAATGGTAGCTGGTCGGCGCATCCGGTGTTTCGAGGCGTGGGGGCGCGGTTAGAATCGGGTTCGATTCCAAGCTGAACGAGAAAGCCGGCTGGAGAGCGCTAGCCGATTGGCAGTCCCCGACGCCGTACGCGGTCGCGCTCAATCACAACGATGCTATGCGCGATCTCTGTCTCACTCAATTCGGTGAGAATGGCATGCAGTCGTTCTCTTACCCGGCTTTCAGTCCAAGAGCCGCTTCGAAAAAGAATTAGCCCCGGCCCGAACGCATTCGAGCCCGCCAGCAGACGCGGATAATCAAGATCGGCTGTGATTATGACCCGGCCTTCGTGTGCCGCGCGAGCCACGATCTGATCGTCAGCGGCAGAATGAAGCTGGAGATCGGCTGCGTGTACCGCGTCGTGGCCGTTGGTGCCGAGCCATCGCGATTGCGGGCGAAATGGCATGTCGACGAGAAATTTCACTTGGCAGTCGCTAAAGAGGATAACTCGATCGTCTCATCCTCGGCCAGGAAAGCCGCGTAGCGCAGCGCCTCGTCGATGTCTGCAGGTTCGAGGTAAGGATAGTCAGTCAGAATTTTGTCGCGGCTTTCTCCGGCCGCCAGAAGTCCGAGCAGGCGCGCTACAGGAAACCGCAGTCCCCGAATGCAGGGCTTTCCGGTGCAGATCTGCGGATCGATCGTAATTCGATCGAAAGTCATGGCTGCAGAATATCCGACTTCGGCTATCTATGCCAGCGCCCACTGGTGCAAAACGAGTAGGACGACCTGCCCTGCTCGCACTACTCCGCCGCTGCCGCCGGCTTCTCCGGCGACGCGGCGTGCGCGTTCGCATCTGGATGCGTGCCGGCCGCGTGCTCGCTGTCGCCGTGGGTGACGACGAGCCGCTTGCTGAAGCGCCAGATCAGTGCGCCGAAATCGTCCATCACCATGAACATCGCGGGGACGAACACCAGCGACAGCACGGTCGAGAAGATCAGGCCGCCAATCACGGCAAGCGCCATCGGCGAGCGGAACTCGCCGCCGGCGCCGACCGCGAGCGCGCTCGGGGTCATGCCTGCGACCATGGCGATGGTCGTCATCACGATCGGGCGGGCGCGCTTCATGCCGGCGTCGATCATGGCTTCCTCGCGCGCCTTGCCGGCATGGATGGATTCGAGCGCGAACTCCACCAGCATGATGGCGTTCTTGGTCACGATGCCCATCAGCATCAAGATGCCGATATAGACGGGGATGGTCAGCTGCTTGCCGGTGAGCCATAGCGCGCCGATCGCGCCGCCGATCGAGAGCGGCAGCGAGAACAGGATGGTGATCGGCTGCAGGAAGGTGCCGAACAACAGCACCAGCACGGCATAGACCATCATCAGGCCGGTGGCCATTGCGCTGGAGAAGCCGCCCTGCAGCTCCTTCATGGCCTCCGCGTCCTGTCCTTCCGTCACCCTCACGCCGGGCGGCAGGCTCCGCATGACCGGCAGGTTGTCGATCAGTGCCATGGCATCGCCGGAGGCGGCGGTGCCGGCGAGATCGGCGGCGACGGTGGCCTGGCGCTGGCGGTCGAAACGGCTGATGCTGGTCGGGCCCTGGTCGAGCTTGATATCGGCGACCACCGAGAGCGGCACGCCGCCCTTCTCGCCATGCTCGCCGAGCGGCACCCGCAACTGCTCGAGCGTCTTCAGGTCGCTGCGTGCGGAATCCTCGAGCTGGGCCCGGATCGGCACCAGGCGATTGCCCGCGTCGTATTTGGCGAGCGCCGGTCCCACGTCGCCGATGGTGGCGACGCGAATGGTCTGCGACAGGCTTTCGGTGGAGACGCCCAATCGTGCCGCGAGATCGAGCCGTGGCCGGATGCGCAGCTCGGGTCTGTCAAGCGCGGTCTCCGACACGACATTGGCCACCAGCGGCACGCGCTTCATCTGCGTCGCGAGCTCGCTTGCGACATTGTTCACGATGTTGCTGTCGCTTCCGAGCACGGTGAGCGAGATGGCGCGGTTGCCCTGGTCGTCGAGGAACCAGAAGCGGATGTCGGGGATGTTGTCGAGGTCGTGACCGATCGCGAGCTCGAGCTCGCGCTGGGTGATCTTGCGCTCTCGCTTGGGCGTGTAGTTGATGATGAGGGTGGCGCGACGCACCTCCTCCTGGCCTTGCGGCGAGCGTCCGCCGTCGACGAAGACGCTTCGGATCTCCGGACGCTTGCGCAGGCGCGCGACGATGTTCTCGGTCACTTTCTCGGTGTAGTCGAGCTCGGTGCCGGGCGGCAGCTCGAGGCCGAGCCAGGAACGCGAGGAATCCTGCGCCGGCAGGAAGCTCTGCGGCAACACCGTGATACTCCAGATCGATGCGGCGAAGATGCCGATGCCGATCAGTACGGTGACGTAATGGTGCTTCACCGACCAGGCGACCACGCGGTGATAGGTGTTGAGGATGCGCCCCGGCGGCGGCTCCGCATGGCTATGGTGCTTGAGGAAATAGGCCGCCAGCATCGGCGTCACGAAGCGCGCGGCGAGCAGCGAGAAGAACACCTGCACCGACACCGTGATGCCGAACTGCTTGAAGAACTGGCCGGCAATGCCCGGCATGAAGCTTGCGGGCGCGAAGATTGCGATGATGGTCAGGCTGATTGCGATCACCGCGAGCCCGATCTCGTCGGCGGCTTCGAGCGCGGCACGGTAGGGCGTCTTGCCCATATTCATGTGCCGGACGATGTTCTCGATTTCCACGATGGCATCGTCGACCAGGATGCCTGTCGACAGCGTGATCGCCAGGAACGACACGAGGTTGAGCGAGAAGCCGAGAATGTCCATCGCCCAGAACGCCGGGAAGATCGACAATGGCAGCGAGATCGCGGCAATCAGCGTGGCGCGGATGTCGCGCAGGAACAGCATCACGATGATCACGGCGAGGATCGCGCCCTCGAACAAGGTCGAGATCGCCGCCTCGTAGTTTCCTTTGGTGAATTCCACTGACGTGTCGATCAGCTTGAGGTCGACATCGGGATGCTCGGCCTTGAGCTCATCGATCCGTTTCTGCACAGCGGCGGCGACCACGACGTCGCTGGCGCCCTTGGCGCGCTTGATACCGAGCGCCACCACCGGCTCGCCATTGAAGCGGGCGAAGGTGCGGCGGTCGGCGATGGTGTCGGTGACCGTGCCGAGATCCCCTAGGCGCATCGCCCCGCCGCCGAACAGCGGAATCATGGTGCCGCGCAGATCGTTCAGCGACTTGGCGCCGGCGAGCGTCCGGATCGCCTGGTCGTTGGTGCCGATCTCGGCGCGGCCGCCGGCGAGGTCGACGTTGGTGCCGCGCAGGCTCTGGCTGACATTGACCGCGGTGAGGCCCGCGGCCTGCAGCCGGTCCGGATCGAGCGAGACCAGGATCTCGCGGTCGACACCGCCGATGCGCGCGACCTCGGCCACGCCGCGCACACCCTGCAGCGCGCGCTTGACCACGTCGTCGACGAAATAGGAAAGCTGCTCGGGCGTCTTGCCGGGCGAAATCGCGGCATAGGTGACGATCGGCAGGCCGATGACGTCGACGCGCTGGATCAAGGGCTCGGTCACGTTCTGCGGCAGGTTGGAGCGCACGCGGGTGACCGCATCCTTGACGTCGTTGAGCGCGCGGTCGGTGTTGGTTTCCAGGGCGAAGGCAATCGTCGTCACCGACATGCCGTCGGTGATCGAGGACGAGATGTGGCGGACGCCTTCCACGCCGGAGACGCCGTCCTCGATGACCTTGGTGACCTGGGATTCAAGCTCGACCGGCGCCGCGCCGAATTGCGCAACGGCGACCGAGATCACGGGGATGTCGGCGGACGGCAGGTGCGTCACCGCAAGCTTGGTGAAGCTGATCCAGCCGAGCGCCAGCAGGATGATCGAGAAGACGACCGGCGGCAGCGGGTTGCGGATCGACCATGCCGAGATATTGATTGCCATCAGCGTGCCTGTCGGTCGAGTTCGTCGTTGGATACGGTCTTGACCTGATCGCCATCATGCAGCGAAGAGCCGGCGTCGGCCACGACGGTTTCGCCGACCTCGAGCCCGTCGGTGATTTCGGTGTCGGTGTCGGTGACGAGGCCGACATGCACCTTGCGCATCTCGATGGTGTTGCCCTTGACCACCTGGACGGTGAGATGGTCGATGGCGCTGTTCGGGATCGAGACGCCGCAAGAGCGCTTGGCGTCGATCGAGGCGCGGACGAACATGCCGATCTTCAGGCTCGGATTGTTGGTGAGCGCGATCCTGACATGGCCGAGCTGGGTGGCGCGGTCGATCGCCGGCGAGATCAGCCGGACACGCCCGACCAGGTCGGGCGCATCGTCGCGGCTGACGCGCGCAGGCGCCCCTGGATTGAGCTTCGGCAGGTGCACCGCCGGCACCTCGGCATCGAGCTCGATGTCGTTGTTGATGGAGATGCGGAACATCGGACCGGCCTGGGGCGAAGCCGGCGCGCCGACCGCGGTCCTGACCTCGGTGACGAGACCGGGGCCCGGCGCGCGGAGCGAGACCGGGCCGGTGCGGCCAGCCGGCGCACCCGGCTGCTGCGGCGGCGCCGAGAGCCGCGCAAGCTCCTGGTTGTCGGTGACGATGTCGCCCTCGCGAACGTAGAGGTCGGTGACCTTGGAGCCCTCCTGGTCGGCGCCGACGACGGCTTCACGGCGCGGCACCAGATGTCCGGTCACCCGCACCTGATCGGAGAAGCAGCCATTGGTGGATTTGGTCACCACCACCAGCGCGTCGCCCGGCTTTTCCGTCTCGACGACGTGGTGGCGATGCTCGAACCAATAATAGGCTCCGATCAGCACGGCAAAGAACACCACGCCGCCTGCGGGCTTCAGATACTCGGTGAGCGTCATCGCAAGATCAATCCAGACAAAGAGCGTCCCGCAAGGCTAGCGGGACGCGTTTCCCAAGCGTGAGAACAGTAGCCGCGCGCCACGAGCGGTCACTGCTGATTACTTCGAGGCGGTGGTCTTGTTTTCCATGTTGACCACCTGCACGCGGCGATTCACCTCGGCGAGCGGCTGGCTCGGATCCTTCAGCTTGCTCTTGCCGTAGCCGACGGTGACGAGGTCGGCGGGCGCGATACCGTAGTTCTGCATCAGATAGCGCTTGATGGCATCGGCGCGCCGCTCCGACAGGTCCTGATTGTAGCCGTCGCCGCCGGCGGCGTCGGTATGGCCGGCGACAATGAAGGTCGAGCCCTTGAGGTCGGGGTTGGTCAGCGCGCGGCCGAGCGCCTGCACCGACGGCAGCGATTTGGCACTGATGTCGGCCGAGTTGTAGTCGAAGGTGATCTCGAGATCGATGTTCGGCTTGTCCTGGGCAATGGTCGCGATCTCCTCGCGCTCGGCCGTGGACAGCGAGCGGGTGGTGCGGCCGCGGATGCTCTGGACGAATTTGCCTTCGGCTTCGGTTGCGGCCGGATCGGTCTGCGGGCCCATCGTGAGCCCACGGGTCAACGGCTTCTTCGGCGGAGCGAGCGCGCGAACGATCTGATCCTCGGTGACATTGGCATCGCCGGCCTGCGCCTGTGCCAGCCCAAACCAGCATGCGGCCCCGATCGCGATTGCCGAAAGCAGCACGCGGGAACGCCTTGTGGACAAACGCCTTGCGGACATCATTGACATTGCCAGTCCCTCCTGCCCTGTCTGGCACCGTTCCAAATCATTTCATGACCGGACACGCAGTCCAAATCGCCGGCCCGGCCATCTATTGTTATGTCGCCGGCGGGACGGATCGGTTCGCGCGGACCGCGCCGTCCCCAGCTCAAAATACGACGTCAGTGAACCCCGTAACTCTCGAATTCCTGGACGATATTTGGGTCCATCGCCTTGGCGTTGGCTATATCCAAATTGCCCTCGGAAATCGACCCATTTCGCTGTTTGGCAAGGCCGCGCCCATAGAGCGATGAGGTCAGCCGCGAATTGAGCTTCAAGGCCGCATCGAAATCCGTAATGGCATTCTTGTTCTGGCCGGCCTTCAGGTTGACCAGCCCGCGGCTGTCCAGGGCGTCGACGAAATCCGGTTTCAGCCGCAGCGCCTCATTGCAATCCCGCAGCGCCGATTGCAGATCGCCCATGACGGCGCGGGCCCAGCAGCGATTGTTGAGGGCCTCGACGTCCTTCGGATGCAGGCGGATGGTGTCGTCGAAATCCTTGACCGCGAGGCTATAGGCGCCCTTGCTGGCATAGACTTGGCCGCGCCGGTACAGCGCGTTGAAGTCGTCGGGGTTGGCGTCGATCTTGGCGGTCAGGCTCTTGATGGTGGGATCGTCGGCGAGCGCCACCTGCGTTGGTGCCGCCGGCTGACTGGACGCCGATGGTTGCGGCGGCGCAGGGGGCTGGGGTGGCTGAGCCGGCTTGTTCTCGGCTGCCGCAGGAGGTGGCGCAGGAGGCGCAGGTGGTGCTGGCGGGATGACCGGTGCTTCGGCCTTCGGTGGCTGCGCAGGCGCCAGATTGGCCTGCGGCGTCGGGCCGGGCGCCGCCGCGGTCGGCTTGGCTGGCGGAAGCGGCTCGATGATCGGCGTCGGCGGGCGCGGTGAGCTCGCCCCGCCGGCGCCCGGAACAAAGGAAAAGTCTTCGGACAGCGAGGAGGAGATCCAGGGAATCTGCTCCTGGCGCGAGGCGCGGGTGACGCCGACGCGCGTCTTGTTCAGCGTCTCCTCGGCCATCAGGTCGGGGACGCGGATTTCCTTGAGCAGCTCCTGTACGAACAGGCTGTGATCGCCGCCATTGTCCGAGATCACCGATGACAGTGCCGCCGAGTACATCACCAGTGTACCATTCGGCGCGACCACCGGTGCAAGCCCCGCGGAAAACGAGCGGAAGCGCCGCTCGTAAGGGTTGCGCCGCGAGGCATCCAGCAGCGCGATCTTGACGCCGGCGCCGCGGTTGTTGATCTCGGTCAGGACATTTTCGAGGCTGATGCCGTCGCGGCGGACGTCGGTTTCCTGCCACAGCTGGCAGTCGACGGGCATCATGTAGGTCTGGCGGTTGGACTGGATGCCATAGCCCGAGAAGAACAGCAGCACCACATCGCCGGGCTTGATCTTGCCATAGAGCCGCTCGAACGCGCGCCGCATGGCCTCGCCGGTCAGGTTCTCGCCGATCTCGACCTTGAAGCCGTCGCGCTTGAGCTCGTCGGTGACATCGCGGGCGTCGTTGACGGGTTCCTTCAACGGCACGTCGGCATCGGGATATTTGGCGTTGCCGATGACGAGCGCATAGCGGTCGCCGGCGGCGGACGATGGAACGGTCGAGGCGACCGCAAAAATCAGGGCAAGCAATATTGCGAGGCGAATTTTCATCACTCAGCGGTCCAGCAAAAACACGCCGGGACCAGCTTGCGCCCCAGCGATCTCAACGTCCAACGCATGGGGCATTATCAAACCGGCCTTCCCACCCGTCAACCGCTTGGAGAACAGCAGAAATTGCTGCCGGCCGCTCGCGACGGCAAGATGCCGCAACGCGTAGCGACAGGCGCGCCCGCTTGCCGGCGGGTTCGGGAAGCTCGGCCGCCCAAATAAGCTTAAGTTCCAGGTGCAAATGTCAATGTGATTGGGCTCACATTACGACGCGTCTGCGTCAAGTGGGTGACAGGCCCTGTGACGATTTGACCTTTCGCTCCGGCGATGGCTTGCTGTCGCCGCTCCCACCTCAAGGAAGAAAACAACAATGGGAAACGCCTACGAGATCTATGCGCTTCGTTATGCGACCATGTCGCAGCGGACGCCTCACATGAACTTCCTGTCACCGGACCCGCATGACACCTCGGCGCAGGCGCTGGATTATTTTGTCTGGCTGATCCGCGGGAACAGCCGCGACATCCTGGTCGACACCGGTTTCAATGCCGCGGAGGCCGAGCTCCGCGTCCGCAAGCTCACGCTCAATCCGGTCGATGCGCTGGCGCGCTTTGGCGTCGCCTCAGGTGATATCAGAGACATCATCGTCACCCATCTGCATTATGACCACGCCGGCAATCTCGACCGCTTCCCCAATGCCCGCTTTCATCTGCAAGAGCGCGAGATGGCCTATGCGACGGGGCGCTGCATGTGCAACGGCCTGCTCCGCCATCCCTTCACCGTCGAGCACGTGACCCAGATGGTGCGCCACGTCTATGGCGAGCGCGTCACCTTCCATTCCGGCGACGGCGAGGTCGCGCCCGGCGTCACCGTGCATCGCGTTGGCGGCCATTCCGACGGCCTGCAGGTGGTGAGGGTTGAAACCGCGCGCGGCCCCGTGGTGCTCGCCTCCGACGCCGCGCATTACTATGCGAACCTGCAGCGCCGCAGCCCGTTTCCGATCGTCTACAACATCGGCGACATGGTCGCTGCCTGGGAGACGGTCGAGCGCCTGGCCGGCCATCCCGATCGTTTCATCCCGGGTCACGATCCGATCGTGACGGAGATCTACCCGCGCGCCAGCGACAAGGTCGACGCGTTCGCCCTGCACGAGGCGCCGTCGCGCTCGTTTGCGAAGTAGCGGGCTGTTCGCTCGCGACATTCTCTCGGTGTCGTCCCGGCCGAAGAGCCGGAACCCAAAGCCCCAAGGCGGTCCGAAATAGCCCATCCCAGCCCGGAGTCGTTACGGCCGGGCGTCGTCCCGGCCATCCACGTCGGGCCGCGAGCAAGCTTCAAGACGTGGTTGCCCGGGCCTTCGCCTCGCCGAAGCGCCTTCGGCGCGCCCTTATTCGCGAGGTGGTTGCGCGGGACGAGACTGCGCTTATCTCCGTGCAGCCGGCTTCCATTTCCGGATCGACCAAGCCATGACATTCATCCGCTGGATAATCTCCGCACTCTGGCTGGTCTTTCTTGTCTACTGGGCGATCGCAGCCATCGGCGTGAAACGCAACGTCAAGGCGGCGCCCTGGTGGAAATACCCCGCCTTGCGCCTTGGGATCGCCGCGCTGCTCATCGCTTCCCTGTCCATCCCCGCGGTCCGCCGCGCGCTGCGGCTGGTCCACGCCGATGCGGGGCATAGTCTGCTTCTTGGGACCATCGGCGCACTGCTTGTTGCCGCAGGCATTGGCCTCGCCATCTTCGCCCGTACCTACCTCGGCCGAAATTGGGGAACGCCGATGTCGAGAAAGCTGGATCCCGAGCTCATCACCGGTGGTCCCTACGCATTCATTCGCCATCCGATCTACAGCGGCATTATCCTTGCCGTGCTGGGAGCGGCGGTCGGCCTGAGCATCGTCTTTGTGGTGCCGCTCATCGTGCTCATTCCCTATTTCATCTACAGCGCGCGGCGCGAGGAGGAATTCATGTGCGAGCAGTTCGGCGAGACGTACCGCGCCTACATGCGCCGAACCAGGATGCTGGTGCCTTTCGTGCTGTAGTCGAGATACGCAAGCGGGACGGAGGGAGAGCGCACGATGTCGCGGACGCTCATTGTCATCGGCCTGGTCCTGCTGCTTGCCGGCATCTGCTGGCCCTTGGTCGGCCGGCTGGGCCTCGGGCGGTTGCCGGGCGACATCGTGATCCAGCGGCCCGGCTTCTCCTTCTACTTCCCGATCATGACCTCGCTCATCCTCAGCATCGTGGCCAGCGTGGTGCTGTGGCTCATCAATCGATAGACCCGCGCCCTGATTTGCCCGATGGGTCGCGGCAAAAACTCGCATCGTCTACGCGTTCTGTTGTGCAGCGGACTACATCCTCAACGTCGTCCCGGCGAAGGCCGGGACCCATAACCATAGGATTGCGTCTTGGCGAAGAACATCGTCGACCATCGCGTATCACGGAGAGATTCCGCGGCATGGGTGTCGGCGCTCGCCGGCACGACCCCGTGGAGGCTCGCGCGACGACAGCAACCTAGTACACCTCCTTCGCGTCGGCCTCTTCGCTGGTCTGGATCAGATCGAGGCTGCTCTCGATCTTGCCGAGCAGCCGGCCGAGCTCGTTCCGCTCCTGGGTGGAAAGGCAGGTAAGGATTTCCTGTTCCCGCCGCAACAGGCGAGGGATCAGTTCGTCATAGAGCGCCTTGCCTTTGCGGGTCATGCGTAGGCGGAACTCGCGGCGGTCGTCTGCATTGGCGACCCGCTCGACCAGCTCGCGTTCCAACAGGGCAGTCACGGCGCGGCTGATGGTTGATTTGTGGGTGCGGGTGCATTGCGAGACGTATTGCGCGCTGCACGGCTCCTTGCGGAAGCCGAGCGTCGCCAGCACGCGCCACTCGGGGATGTCGAGCCCGTAGCGGGCCTGGTATTCGCTCGACAGCGCCTGGCTGACTTCCGCGGCGAGGCGATTGAGGCGGAACGGCAGGAACTTGAACAGGTCGAGCCGGCCCCGCTTGACGGCCCCTTCCCCGGCCGACGCGAGACCGGCTTCCCGCGAGAGGCGCTTTGGCGAGGTTCGCTCCAATTTGGACTCCGATCCTGTCTTGACGGGCAAATCCATTGCGTTCATATTAGTTGCAAGTGAAACCATTTTGCAAGTGGTGATTGTCCCTTAAGGGAGGTTTCCGGGGATGGCGCAAGCCAACAGCCTTGCGGCGAATGGAGCAAAGACTCAGTTCGGCTATCGCCGCCATGTCGATCAGGATCGCTCCGCCACCGATATCGCCGCCCACCCGGTGGTCGTGGTCGGCGCGGGTCCGGTCGGCTTGTCCTTCGCCATCGATCTCGCGCAGCGCGGCCACAAGGTGGTGCTGCTCGACGACGCTGACCGCATCGGCGAGGGGTCGCGCGCGATCTGCTTTTCAAAACGCTCGCTGGAATATTGGGACCGGCTCGGCGTCGGTGACCGCATGGTCGACAAGGGCGTGGTCTGGAGCGTGGGCCGCATCTTCCACGGTCCGTCCGAGCTCTACCGGTTCAACCTGCTGCCAGAGGAAGGCCACAAGCGGCCCGCTTTCATCAACCTGCAGCAATTCTATGCGGAAGCCTATCTGGTCGATCGCATCGAGCAACTGCCCGCGATCTCGTTGCGCTGGCGCAACAAGGTGACCGCGCTCGAGCAGCGCAACGACGGCGTGCTTGTCAGCATCGCAACGCCGGAGGGGCCTTACCGGCTGCATGCCGCCTATGTCATCGCCTGCGACGGCGCGCGCTCGTCGCTCCGGCAGATGGTCGGCGCGGAATTCGCCGGGCAAGTGTTCGAGGATCAGTTCCTGATTGCCGACGTGAAAATGACGGCCGAATTCCCGACCGAGCGCTGGTTCTGGTTCGATCCGCCGTTCCATGCCGGGCGCTCGGCGCTGCTGCACAAGCAGCCGGATGATGTTTGGCGCATCGACTTGCAGCTGCGGCCCGATGCGGACCCTGTAGCCGAAAAGCGGCCGGAGAACGTGCGGCCGCGGATCGCGCGCATGCTGGGCCATGACAAGTTCGAGTTCGAATGGATCTCGCTCTACAAATTCCAGTGCCGGCGCATGGACAAGTTCATCCATGGCCGCGTGATCTTTGCCGGCGATGCCGCGCATCAGGTCTCGCCTTTCGGCGCGCGCGGCGCGAATTCGGGCCTGGAGGATGCGGAGAACCTGTCCTGGAAGCTCGATCGCGTGCTGCGCAAGCAGTCGCCGGAAAGCCTGCTCGAGAGCTATCACGTCGAGCGCAGCGCGGCGGCCGACGAGAACATCCGCGAATCCACCCGCTCCACCGATTTCATGGCGCCTAGCACGGCGCAGGAGGCGCGGCTGCGCAAGGCGGTGCTGGCGCTGGCGAACGAGACCGAGTTCGGCAAGCGCATGGTCAATGGCGGCCGCCTCTCGGTGCCGACGGTCTATGATTCGCCACTGTCGACGCCGGACAGCGAGGCCTGGCGCGGCGGGCCGCGGCCGGGAACATCGATGTATGATGCGCCGATCGACGGGCGCTATTTGACCGATGCGTTCATCGAACAGGGCACGCGGTTCACCTGCCTTGCGTTTGGGAATGGCGGCACCGTCGAAGGGCCTGATGGTGTCGGCATGATCAAGGTGGGCGGCGAGGGCGGCTTTGCCGATCGCGATCAGCTCGCAGCGACGCGCTACGACGCCGAGCCGGGCACGACTTATCTGCTGCGCCCCGATGGCTACGTTGCCGCGCGCTTCCGGCATCCGACACGCGCGGCGCTCGATGCAGCGCTGTCGCGCGCCGCAGGATTGAACTGAGAGCTTCGATCATGACGCTGTCCACCAGCTCGAACTTCGCCAAGCCCGATGATGCGTTTCGCGCCATCGTCGAAGCGCACAGGGGCCTGAGCGATGCCCAAAGCGCCGATCTCGACGCGGCGCTGGTCTTGATCCTGGCCAACCACATCGGCGACATCGCGGTGTTGCGCGAGGCGATTACGCTCGCCAAACGGCGCGTGATCGACGCCGAGCAACAGCAGCAACAGCAACAACAATAAACCTCAAAGGAACCAGTTGATGGCGAAAGGCTTCGCATCCACCACCGATCTTGCCGAGAAGAAGATCACCTTCTCCGATATCGGCTCCGACATCTATGCCTTCACCGCCGAAGGCGATCCGAACACGGCGATCATCGTCGGCGACGATTCCTGTCTCGTTTTCGACGCGCAGGCCACGCCGGCGCTGGCGAACAAGGTGATCGAGCGCGTGCGCACCGTCACCGACAAGCCGATCAAATATGTCGTGCTGTCGCATTACCACGCCGTGCGTGTGCTCGGCGCCTCCGCCTATCATGCCCAGGGCATCGTCGCCTCGGCCGAGACGCATCGGCTGATCGAGGAGCGCGGCAAGCAGGATTGGGATTCCGAATACGGCCGCTTTCCCCGCCTGTTTCAGGACGCGCAAAGCATTCCCGGCCTGACCTGGCCGACGCTGACCTTCGAAGGCGAGATGACCATCTATCTGGGAAAACGCGAGGTGCGGCTGATGCAGCTGGGTGCCGGCCACACCTCAGGCGATATCGTCGCCTGGGTGCCGGATGCCGAGGTGATGTGCTCGGGCGACCTGATCGAATATCACTCCGCCTGCTATTGCGGCGACGCGCACTTGCGGGAATGGCCGGCGACGCTGAACGAAATCCGCGCATTCAACCCCAAGGCCATCGCGCCGGGCCGCGGCGATGCGCTGAAAGGGCTTGCGACGACACGCGAGGCGATCGCGATGACGCGGGATTTTGTCGCCACGCTGTATGGCGCGGCCGAGCTGTCAGTCGCCAAGGGCCGCAGCCTGAAGGACACCATGGCCGCGACCCGCGAGGTGATGGACCCGAAATTCGCAAGCTTTGCCATTTACGAACACTGCCTGCCCTTCAACGTCTCCCGTGCGTTCGACGAGGCTAGCGGGATCGATGATCCCGTGATCTGGACCGCCGAGCGCGACCGCGAGATGTGGGCTGCCCTGCAAGGAGGATGACATGAACATCAACACCTCGCCTGAGAAGATCGGCCACGCCTCCGTCCACGTCACCCCGGGCTACATGTCCGGCTTCGGCAACAGCTTCGAGACGGAGCAGCTGCCCGGCGCGCTGCCGATGGGGCGCAACTCGCCACAGCGCTGCGCCTACGGTCTGTATGCCGAGCAGCTTTCCGGCTCGCCCTTCACCGCGCCGCGCGGCGCCAATGAGCGCTCCTGGCTCTATCGCATCCGTCCCTCGGTGAAGCATTCCGGTCGCTTCACCAAGGTCGATGCCGGCCTGTGGCGCAGCGCGCCGTGCCACGAATTCGAAATGCCGATCGCGCAGCTGCGCTGGGATCCGACGCCGATCCCGGCCAGCGAGATGACGTTCCTGCAGGGCGTGCACACCATGACCACGGCGGGCGATGCCAACACCCAGGCCGGCATGGCAGCGCATGTCTACATCATCACCAAGTCGATGGTGGATCAGCACTTCTACAATGCCGACGGCGAGCTGATGTTCGTCGCGCAGCAGGGAAACCTGCGCTTCATTACCGAGTTCGGCCGCATCGACATCGAACCCGGCGAGATCGCGGTGATCCCACGCGGCGTGAAATTCCGGGTCGAGATTCCCGCCGGTCCTGCGCGCGGCTATCTCTGCGAAAATTACGGCGGCGCCTTCACGCTGCCGGAGCGCGGCCCGATTGGCGCCAATTGCCTTGCCAATGCGCGCGATTTCCTGACGCCGGTTGCCGCCTACGAGGACAAGGACACGCCGACCGAGCTCTTTGTGAAATGGGGCGGCTCGCTGTGGAAGACGACGCTGCCGCATTCGCCGATCGACGTGGTCGCCTGGCACGGCAATTATGCACCTTACAAATACGACCTCCGCACCTTCTCGCCGGTCGGCGCGATCGGCTTCGATCATCCCGATCCATCGATCTTCACGGTACTGAGCTCACCGTCGGAAACGGCGGGCACCGCGAATATCGACTTCGTGATCTTTCCGGAGCGCTGGATGGTCGCGGAAAACACCTTCCGTCCGCCCTGGTATCACATGAACATCATGAGCGAGTTCATGGGGCTGATCTACGGCGTCTATGACGCCAAGCCGCAGGGCTTCGTCCCTGGCGGCATGAGCCTGCACAATTGCATGCTGCCGCACGGGCCCGACCGCGACGCGTTCGAGCATGCCAGCAATGGTGAGCTCAAGCCGGTGAAACTCACGGGCACCATGGCCTTCATGTTCGAGACGCGCTACCCGCAGCGCGTCACGGAATATGCCGCGCGATCCGTAACGCTGCAGGATGACTACGCGGATTGCTGGAAGGGCCTGGAGAAGCGGTTCGATCCGACCAAGCCGTGAGTGATGCATGCGCCTTCCGGCGGGATCGGCCTCGCACGACGTCGTCCCGGCGAAGGCCGGGACCCATAACCACAAGCGCGTGTTCGCGCGATGATTGTCGGCCACCTCATGCCGCAGAAAGCTTCCGCGGTATGGGTCCCGGCCTTCGCCGGGACGACAGCGTGTGCTGGCCGGGCCGTGACCGCGTCGAGACTGTCGAGACTGGAGAAAAACCTTGTCCAACCCCAACGATCCTTCGCTCCGCTCCTTCATTCCCGTCGATCCCTCATCCGACTTCCCGATCCAGAACCTGCCGTATGGTGTGTTCTCGGCGAATGGTCTCGCGCCGCGCCTCGGCGTTGCGATCGGCGATTGCGTGCTCGATCTCTGGGAGCTTGCGCAGGACGGCCGGCTGGATGTCTGCGAACCCGCGGTGTTTGCGGCCGGCTCGCTCAATTCGTTCATGGCGCTCGGGCCGAAGGTCTGGACGCGCACGCGTGCGCGGATCAGCGAACTGCTGCGGCATGATCATCCCGAGCTGCGTGACAATGACGAGCTGCGCAAGGTCGCGCTGGTCCCGATGAAGAACGTCAAGCTGCACCTTCCCTTCACGGTCGCCGGCTACACCGACTTCTACTCATCCAGGGAGCACGCCACCAATGTCGGCGTGATGTTCCGCGGCAAGGACAATGCGCTGCAGCCGAACTGGCTGCATATGCCGATCGGCTATAACGGCCGCGCCTCCACGGTCGTCGTCAGCGGCACAAAGGTGCGCCGGCCGCGCGGTCAGCTGAAGCCGCCGAGCGCGGAGGTGCCGAGCTTCGGCCCGTGCAAGCGTCTCGACTTCGAGCTCGAGATGGGCGTCGTGATCGGCCAGCCCTCGGCAATGGGCGAGATGATCAGCGAGGCGCAAGCCGAGGAGATGATCTTCGGCTTCGTGCTGCTCAACGACTGGAGCGCGCGCGACATCCAGCAATGGGAATATGTGCCGCTCGGGCCGTTCCAGGCCAAGGCCTTCGCGACCTCGATCAGCCCGTGGGTGGTGACGCGCGAGGCGCTCGAGCCGTTCCGACTGCAGGGGCCGGAGCAGACCCCGGTGCCGCTGCCCTATCTGCGCCAGACGCGGCCGAACAACTATGACCTCGCGCTTGAGGTCGGCTTGCGCGCGGGGGCGATGAACGAGGCGCAGAGCATCTCGCGCACCAACTTCAAATACATGTATTGGTCCTCGGTGCAGCAATTGATGCATCACGCCTCCAGCGGCTGCGCCATGAATGTCGGCGATCTCTTGGGGTCCGGCACCATCTCCGGTCCTGAGAAGGACCAGCGCGGCAGCCTGCTTGAGATCAGCTGGAACGGCTCCGAGCCCCTCGAACTGCCCGGCGGCATCAAGCGCTCGTTCCTGGAGGACGGCGACTCGCTCGTCATGCGCGGCTGGTGCCAGGGCGATGGCTACCGCGTCGGCTTCGGCGAGGTGGAGGGGACGATCGTTGCGGCGGAGTGATCGGATCACCCGCGGAGCGGCAGCTTCCCGCTCTCCTTCAATCGGTCGAGCACGATGGAGGAGCGCACATGCGCCACGCTCGGATGCGGCATCAGGACGTCGTTGACGATGTCGGAGAGACTCTTGAGGTCACGCAATACGGCTTTCAGCACGTAGTCGGAATCGCCGGTGAGCGAATAGGCCTCCTGGATGTCGTCGATGCGGTTGACCAGCGCGCGGAATTTTTTCGCATTGTCGGGCGAGTGGGTGGCGAGCGTGATCTGGATGAAGGCGATGACGCCGAAGCCGAGCGCGTCGGAGGCAAGCTCGGCGCGGTAGCCCGAGATCACCTTCTCCTCCTCCAGCCGCATGCGGCGCCGCGAGCATTGCGAGGCGGACAGCCCCGCAATGTCGGCGAGCTCCTGGTTGGTCAGCCGGCCGTCATCCTGCAACGCGCGCAGGATCTTGAGGTCGAAGGCATCAAGAGAAACCATGCATGAAACCTCCGTTATGTGCACGAAGTGTGCAAACGATAGCGAAACTGCGACGCATTTGCACGCCCATTGCGCCGCGGGCGAGCGAATATTCTTTCAACACAAGAGGGAGATTCGCATGGGTCCGTTTCCGCATGACGCGCCGCCGGCCACGATCAGCGCCGACAATCCGATGGGCACTGATGGCTTCGAATTCGTGGAATATGCCCATCCCGACGCGGCCGCGCTGCACGCGCTGTTCCAGTTGATGGGCTTTGCCGCCGTCGCGCGTCACCGGACCAGGAAGATCACCGTCTACCGCCAGGGCGATGTCAACTATCTCGTCAACGAGGAGGCCGCTAGCCACGGTTTCAACTTCGTCACCGCACACGGCCCCTGCGCGCCCTCAATGGCGTTCCGCGTCGTCGACGCTAAACGCGCCTATGATCGCGCGATCGCGCTCGGCGCCGAGCCGGCGGACGTGCCTGCCGGGCAAAAGGTGCTCGACGTTCCCGCCATCAAGGGCATCGGCGGCAGCCTGCTCTATCTCGTCGACCGCTATGGCGCGAAGGGCTCGGCCTATGACGCCGAATACGAATGGCTCGGCGCGCGTGATCCTAAGCCGGCCGGCGCCGGCCTGTATTACATCGATCACCTCACCCACAATGTGCATCGCGGACGAATGAATGTGTGGGCCGGCTTCTACGAAAAGCTGTTCAACTTCCGGCAGATTCGATTCTTCGACATCGAAGGCCGCGCCTCGGGCCTGTTCTCGCGCGCGCTGACCAGCCCCGACGGCAAGATCCGGATTCCGATCAACGAGGATGCCGGCGACTCCGGACAGATCGAGGAGTATCTCAAGGTCTATCGCGGCGAGGGCATCCAGCACATCGCCTGCGGCTGCCGCGACATCCACCAGACCGTCGAACGTCTGCGCGCCTCCGGCCTGCCCTTCATGCCCTCGCCCCCCGATACCTATTTCGAAAAGATCGATGCCCGCCTGCCCAGGCATGGCGAGGACGTCGCGCGTCTCAAGAAAAACGGCATCCTGATCGACGGCGAAGGCGTGGTCGACGGCGGACAAACCAAGGTGCTGCTGCAGATCTTCTCAGCGAATGCGATCGGGCCGATCTTCTTCGAGTTCATCCAGCGCAAGGGCGACGATGGCTTCGGCGAGGGCAACTTCAAGGCGCTGTTCGAATCGATCGAGGAGGACCAGATCCGCCGCGGCGTGCTGAAGGTGGAGCACGCGTAGCCGTCGTCCCGGCCAACGAGCCGGGTCAGCGTTTCCATGCTGCCAGCAAATCCGCGATCTCCATTTTCTCCGGCTCGCGGATCGTCGATTGCGTGCGTGAGAATCGCGGGGCGGGCGCAGGCTGCGTCACGCCGTGACGCTCGACGAACACGCTTCGCGCGGCCATGTGCGGATGGTCAGGCGCTTCGGCCATGGTCAGCACCGGAGCGAAGCAGATATCGGTGCCCTCCATGATCTTGCACCACGCCTCGCGCGTCTTGCTCTTGAAAATCTGCGTGAGCTTCGCCTTGAGCGCCGGCCACGCGTTGCGGTCCATCTGCGCGTCGAAGGCGGGATCGGTGAGACCAGCGTGCTCGCGCAGCAGCTCGTAGAATTGCGGCTCGATGGAGCCGATGGAGATGAAATTGCCGCAGGCGCATTCATAGACGCCGTAGAAATGCGCGCCGCCGTCAAGGAAATTTCTCTCGCGGCCTTCGCTCCAGCGGCCGATCGCGCTCATGTCGAAGAACATCGACATCAGCGAAGCCGCGCCGTCGCACATCGCGGCGTCGACCACCTGCCCCTTGCCGGAGTTCGAGGCTTCCAAGAGCGCGGCGAGCACACCGACGACGAGATAGAGTGCGCCGCCGCCGAAGTCGCCGACCAGGTTGAGCGGCGGCACCGGCCGCTCAGCCGGACCAATCGCGGCGAGCGCGCCGGTCAGCGAGATGTAGTTGATGTCATGGCCGGCGGCCTGCGCCAGCGGGCCTTGCTGGCCCCAGCCGGTCATGCGCCCGTAGACCAGCTTCGGATTGCGCGCGAGCACCACGTCAGGTCCAAGTCCGAGCCGCTCCATCACGCCGGGGCGAAAGCCCTCGATCAGCGCATCCGCGCCGGCGAGCAGATCGAGCACCTGCGCAATCGCGCCTCGGTCCTTCAGATCAAGCTCAACCATCCTGCGGCCGCGCCCGGCAACCGACTTCATATTCTTCTTCGCACCGACGCGATCGAGCGTCACCACTTCGGCGCCCATGTCGGCGAGCAACATGCAGGCGAAGGGACCGGGACCGATGCCGGCGAACTCGACAATGCGATAGCCGGCGAGAGGACCGGTGGCGCGGGCGGAGATTGGCGAAGCAGATGTGTCGGGCACGTCGTTGTTCCGTTTCTTGATCTTGTCGCGACAGGCTTGTCGCGGCCGATTGTCTCGCCTCGCGTGAAGTGCCGCAAGCGGCTTGTATCTGCAATTTCCCTTGAATGCATTGCGGCGCGCAATCACTTGCGCGCCGCAATGACGAATACTTGTGTTGAGGCGCTATCAGCCCGCGGCGGTCACCGCCCGCTGCGCCATCACCTTGATCAGATGTGCGCGATAATCGGCCGCGCCGTGGATGTCGCTGATCAGGCCGGTCGCGGGAATGCTGACGCCGTCGAGCGCGCTTGCCGCCCAATTCGATTTCAGCGCGGACTCGATTGCCGCCACTCGCATCACGCCGTTCTGCGAGGCGCCGGTAGCGGCGGCGCGGACGTCACCGGCCTTGGTCTTGGCGACGAACACGCCGGTCAGCGCAAACCGCGAGGCCGGGTGCGGGAATTTTTCATAGCCCGCTTTGGCCGGAATCGGGAACGACACCGCGGTGATGATCTCGCCATCCTCAAGTGCGGTCGAGAACAGGCCCTTGAAGTAATCGTCGGCCGCGATCGAGCGCTTGTTGGTCTTGATCGTTGCACCGAGCGCCAACACGGCGGCGGGGTAATCCGCGGCCGGATCGTTGTTGGCGAGCGAGCCCCCGATGGTGCCACGATGACGCACGGCGGGATCACCGATCAGCGACGCAAGATGCGCAAGCGCGGGGATCGCTTTCTTCACGTCGGCGGAATTGGCGACATCATAATGCGTCGTTGCCGCCTTGATGGTGACCGCGTCAGCCGACACCTCGATGCCGATCAGCTCCTTGATTTTCGCAAGGTCGATGACATCAGAGGGCGAGGCCAGCCGCTGCTTCATCACGGGGATCAGCGTATGGCCGCCGGCCAGATATTTGGCCTCGGTGCCCTTGGCAAACAGGCTTGCCGCTTCGTCGACCGAGGAGGCGCGGTGATAGGTGGTCTGGTACATGTTGTCCTCCTTGCTTAAGCAGCTTTGCCGTGGATCGCGTGCCAGACGCGATCCGGGCTGGCCGGCATTTCCAGTGCATTGTTGCCGATCGCATCCGTGATGGCATTGATCACGGCGGCGGAAGCGCCGATCGCGCCGGCTTCGCCACAGCCCTTGATGCCCAGGGGATTGCCCGGGCAGAGCGTCGTGGTGTGGGAGAGCTTGAACGATGGCAGGTCGTCAGCGCGCGGCATGGTGTAGTCCATGAAGGAGGCCGTCACCAGCTGGCCATTGCCGTCATAGACCGCGCCTTCCAGGAGTGCCTGGCCGATGCCCTGCGCGAGCCCGCCGTGCACCTGGCCCTCGACGATCATCGGGTTGATCAGCCGTCCGAAATCGTCAGCCGCGACGAAGTTGACGAACGACGTCTTGCCGGTCGCCTGATCCACTTCGAGCTCGCAGATATAGGCGCCTGCGGGGAAAGTGAAGTTGGTGGGATCGTAGAACGCCGTCTCCTTCAAGCCCGGCTCCATGCCGTCAGGAAGATTGTGCGCGGTGTAGGCCGCGAGCGCCACCATGGGCAGCGCGATCTTCTTGTCGGTGCCGGTCACCTTGAACTCGCCGTTCTCGATGACGATGTCGCCTTCGCTTGCCTCCAGTGCATGCGCCGCGATCTTCTTCGCCTTGGCCTCCACCTTCTCCATCGCCTTCAGGATTGCGGTTAAGCCCACCGCCGCGGAGCGCGAGCCGTAGGTGCCCATGCCGAACTGCACCTTGTCGGTGTCGCCATGGACGATCGATATCTGGTCGATGCCGATCCCTAAGCGATCGGCGATCAGCTGACAGAAGGTGGTCTCATGGCCCTGGCCGTGGCTGTGCGAGCCCGTGAGGACTTCGATGGTGCCGACCGGATTGACCCGCACCTCCGCCGATTCCCACAGGCCGACGCCGGCGCCGAGACTGCCGACCGCCTTGGAGGGCGCGATGCCGCAGGCCTCGATGTAGCAGGAGACGCCAATGCCGCGCAGCTTGCCGTTCTTCCTCGCCTGCTCCTTCCGCGCCGGGAAGCCGGCATAGTCAATCGCCTTCTTGGCCGCCTCGAGCGAAGCAACAAAGTCGCCGGTGTCGTAGGCCATGATCACTGGCGTCTGATACGGGAACTGGCGGATGAAGTTGATGGTCCGCAAATCAGCCGGATCGACCTTGAGCTGCCGCGCCGCGGTCTCCATCATGCGCTCCAGCAGATAGCTCGCCTCGGGCCGGCCCGCGCCGCGATAGGCATCGACCGGCGTGGTGTTGGTGTAGACGCCGATCACCTCGCAATGGATGGCGGGGATGACGTATTGGCCCGACAGTAGCGTCGCATAGAGATATGTCGGCACGGCCGAGGAGAACAGCGACATATAGGCGCCGAAATTGGCGTGGGTCGTAACCTTCAGCCCAAGGATCTTGTTGTCCTTGTCGAATGCCATCTGCGCCTTGGTCACATGGTCGCGGCCATGGGCATCAGTGAGGAACGATTCCGAGCGGTCGCCAGTCCATTTGATGGGGCGGCCGACCTTCTTGGACGCCCAGAGGCAGACCATCTCCTCGGGATAGATGTAGATCTTGGAGCCGAAGCCGCCGCCGACGTCCGGCGCGATCACCCGCAGTTTGTGCTCGGGCGCGATGTTGTAGAAGGCCGAGAGCACGAGGCGCGCGACATGCGGGTTCTGCGATGTCGTGTAAAGCGTGAAATGCTCCTCGGCGGTGTCGTAATCGGCGATTGCCGCGCGCGGCTCCATCGCGTTCGGCACCAGGCGGTTGTTGGTAAGATCAAGGCTCACTACGTTCGCGGCCTTGGCAAATGCGTCCTTCACCGCGTTCTCATCGCCAATGGTCCAGTCATAGACGATATTGCCGGGCGCTTCGGGATGCAGCTGCGGCGCGCCGGGCTTGATCGCGGCGTGGACATCGGGCACGGAGGGCAGTTCTTCGTACTCGACCACCACGGCTTCAGCGGCATCGCGGGCGAGATTCTTGGTCTCGGCGATCACGACCGCAACCGCCTGCCCGACAAAGCGCACGGTCTCCGGCGCCAGCGCCGGCCAGGCGCCCATCTTCATCGGCGAGCCGTCCTTGGAGGTGATGGCCCAGCCGCAGATGAGATTGCCGACCTTGTCGTCGACCAGCTCCTTGCCATTGAGGACGGCGATCACGCCTGGCATCTTCAGCGCTTCGGAGGGGTCGATGTTCTTGACCTTGGCATGCGCATGCGGGCTGCGGATGAAGTGTGCATGCGTCATGCCCACGAGCTTGATGTCATCGACATAGCGGCCTTTGCCGGTGATGAAGCGTTTGTCCTCTTTGCGCACTACGCTGGCGCCAATGCCTTCCATACCCATATTGATTCTCCCTCCCGGAGTTTTGGCTTCAAGGCCGCAGCTTCCCTCGAAGCACGGCCATTTGATCTGCAAATAGAGCGGGGCGTCGGGCTTGCGGTTATTCCGCGGCCTGCGCGACCTGCATGCGCGATGCCGCGTCCAGCACCGCCTTCACGATGTTGTGGTAGCCGGTGCAGCGGCAGATGTTGCCTTCGAGCTCGTGGCGCACGGTGGCCTCATCCAGCTTGCCGCCGTAGCGCTTGACCATGTCGATCGAGGTCATGATCATGCCCGGCGTGCAGTAGCCGCACTGCAAACCATGATTGTCGCGGAAGGCCGCCTGCATCGGATGCAGCTGGTCGCCCTTGGCGATGCCTTCGATGGTCGTGACATGCGCGCCTTCCGCCTGTGCCGCGAGCGTGGTGCAGGACTTCACCGCCCGCCCGTCGATATGCACCACGCAGGCCCCGCATTGGCTGGTGTCGCAGCCGACATGCGTCCCCGTCAGGTTCAGATGATCGCGCAAAAGATGCACAAGCAGGGTACGGTCCTCGCAATCCACCGAAACCGCTTTGCCATTGACTGTGAGTTTGACTGTAGACACGTCCGACCTCCCGAATGAATTCTTGATTGCCCTGATTAGAGACAGCGCCTCGGGACTTTGCAACTGGGATTTTCGTCGCGCGGGTCATCGAAAGGTCACGCGGATGGGCAGGGGGGCTCGCTCTTGGCTTGCGTTGCGAAGAGGAGAGCGGGGTGCGGCGAGGAAAGAAGAGCACGCTCGAGTTCGAGCCGGCAATGCTCTGGAATACTGGATGCCCCGCCAGAGTCTGTCATCAGGCGTCGCTTCGCGCTGACCAGGTGGTAGGGGATGACAACTGATGAATAGCGCTCCAATTATCCGCGGCGCCGTCGCGTCGGTGCTACGTCCATCTATATCGAACGTCCTAGAACAAAACAGAAACAAGAATGCGATCGCCGCAACTCAGGGGCCAGGCACGACGAGCTGAGCGGCGACAACGAGCCGACTTTAGACCAATCGCCGGCCCAGAGTGGCTTGGCCATGGTTCTGGTTTACCGGCAATTATCAATTGCGCCCTAATTTTGAGCACGCATCGGGCGCGCCTTGCGCCCCGATGGCGGCCGGCAGGAATGAACAAGGCTACGCGTGAGGTAAGGGGATGTCTGGGACTTCGGGGGCGCGCGGCGCAGGACTCTTCACCCTCAGATTCCGCGGCAAGGTCCTGCTCGGCTTTGCCATGGTGCTGCTGATCTCGACCATCAGTCTCGCGATTGCCTATTTCGGCTTTGAACGAGTCTCGACGGCGGTCGCCGCCTATCGCGAGAGCGTGTCGGAGGCCGACCTCGCCCGCAGCATCGATCGTGAGCTGATCTCCTATCGCTCGTTGGTCAGATACTATGTCGTCACCGGCAAGGAAGATGACGCCAAGGCGGCGCAGGCGGCGGAAGCGAGCCTGAAGGCCGCGATTGAAAAGGCGCAGACCTCGACGAGCAAGGAGGCGCGGCGCCAGGGGCTGAACAAGCTGGCCGCGGAGTTCAAGCATTTCGCCGGCACCTTTGCCGATATTCTCAAGACCAAACGCGAGAGCGCCGACCTCGTCCAGAACCAGCTGACGCGCAACGGCAATATGCTGCGCTACAAGCTCGACGACATCGCAAGCACGGCAGCGGAAGAGGAGCAGGCTGCCGTCGAGCTCGGTGTCAAGCAGGTCGCCACCCAGCTGCAGGCCGCTTCCGCGCTGGCCAACAATTTCGTCGTCAACAACGACCAGTCGGTCGCCAACAGCGCGCTGGCGCGGCTGAAGTTCGTCGAGAACGCCTTGCACGCGGTGGCCTCAACCGACAAGGAGAAGATCACCGCGGGCCTGAAGGAAGCCAAGGGGCTCCTGACCGCCTACCGCGAGGCGCTGGCAAAGCTTGTCGAGAACAGCAAGACCGTCGACGAACTCGTCACCGAAATGAGCGGTTCGGCGGGTGCGATTATGCAAGGCGCCGGCGCCATGAAGGCAGATCTGGTCGCTGACCAGCAGCGGCTGGAGGCCGAGAGCAATGACATTATCGGCCAGACCGAACGTCTGATCATCATGCTCGCTGCCGGAGGGTTCCTGCTCGGCGGCGTGCTGGCGCTGCTGCTCGGCAATGGCATCTCGCGACCCATGATCAAGATGTGCCACGCGATGCGCGAGCTCGCGTCCGGCAATTTCGATGTCGTGCTGCCCGGACTCGGCCGCACGGACGAGCTCGGCGACATGGCCGCTGCGGTCGAGGAGTTCAAGCTGCAGGCGGTCGCAAAGGCCGAGCGCGATGCCGCGGCCAATGAGGCGCAGAGCAAGGCGGCGGCCAGCGCGCGTCGCGCCGAGCTGATCCGCTTTGCCGATCAGTTCGAAGCGGCAGTCGGCTCGATCGTCTCCAACGTGTCGTCGTCGGCGTCGCAGCTCGAGCAGGCCGCTGGCCTTCTGACGCGGACCGCCGAAACGACCCAGAGCCTTTCCAGCCAGGTCGCAGGCGCCTCCGAGGAAGCTGCCAACAACATCCAGTCGGTCGCGTCTGCAACAGAGGAGCTATCGGCCTCGGTCGGCGAAATCGGCCGCCGCGCGCGCGAATCCAACAAGATCGCTGAAGCCGCGGTGGTGCAGGCGCAGGAGACCGACGGACGGATCGGCAAATTGTCACGCGCCGCGCAACAGATCGGCGACGTGGTCAAGCTGATCACGGCGATTGCCGAGCAGACCAATCTGCTTGCGCTCAATGCCACCATCGAAGCCGCACGCGCGGGCGATGCGGGCCGCGGCTTTGCCGTGGTGGCCTCGGAGGTGAAGTCGCTGGCAAGCCAGACCGCAAAGGCGACGGACGAAATCTCCAACCACATTGCGGGCATGCAGCAAGCGACGGAAGAGTCGGTTGCCGCCATCAAGGAGATCGGCGCGACCATCGGGCAGATCTCGACCATCGCCTCGACCATTGCCGGCGCCGTCGAGCAGCAGGGCTCCGCGACCCAGGAGATCGCCCGCAACGTGCAGGGCGTCGCCGCTGGGACGCAGGATGCCGCCACCAACATCATCAAGGTCAATCAGGGCGCCACCGAAACCGGCTCGGCCTCCGAGCAGGTGCTGCACTCAGCCAAGTCGCTGTCCGGCGAAAGCACAAGGTTGCGCGCGGAGCTCGATCGCTTCATGGCAAACATCAGGGCGGCGTAACGGACGCGCTGGCGCTATTGGCCCGTCTGCAGCAGCAATCCGCACTGTCGTCCCGGCGAAGGCCGGGATCCATACCGCGGAATCGATCCGTAGCGATAACTGCTGGACCCGCATAAGGCTAAAGACCCGTCCACCGTTCGCGTCGTGAAACGACGTTCTTGGCAATCACATCTGCCTGGGGTTATGGGTCCCAGCTTTCGCCGGGACGACCTCAGAGTGATCTGTCCGAACAATCCCTTAGCTCTGGCTGGGATGAACATGCAGCAGAGAGGTTCCGGAACCAACAAAGCGGTTCGGGCGTTGAGGGGAATCATTGTCTTGCCGTGGCCGCATGCGGCTTTGGGGCATCCACCTCAAGCGATCTTTGCATTGGTCCCATCAGATGGAAATGCAGCATCGTCAGGCGATCACCCCCGCATGCGAAAAGGCGCCGGCGGCTGACCAGCGCATCATCGAAACCAACATTCCCGCACGGCTCGACCATCTCACCTGGAGCCGCTTTCACACCCGCGTGGTGCTTGCGCTCGGCATCACCTGGATCCTCGACGGGCTCGAGGTGACACTGGCCGGCGCCCTGTCGGGCGCGCTCAAGGAAAGCCCGGCGCTGCATTTTACCAATTCGGACATCGGCATCGCCAACAGCCTCTACCTCGCCGGTGCCGTGATCGGCGCGCTGGGCTTCGGCTGGCTGACCGATCGCATCGGCCGGCGCAAATTGTTCTTCATCACGCTCGCGCTCTACCTGACCGCGACCGCGGCGACGTCACTGTCGTTGAACATCGAAATGTTCGCGTTGTTTCGCTTCCTGACCGGGGCCGGCATCGGCGGTGAATATACCGCGATCAACTCCACCATCCAGGAGCTGGTGCCGGCGCGTTATCGCGGCTGGACTGATCTTGTCATCAACGGCAGCTTCTGGATCGGAGCTGCGCTCGGTGCGACAAGCGCGATCGTGCTGCTCGATCCCGCGATCATCAATCCGGAAATCGGCTGGCGGCTTGCGTTCCTGATCGGGGCAACACTCGGGCTGATTGTGCTGGTGATGCGGATGTGGATCCCGGAAAGCCCGCGCTGGCTGATGATCCACGGTCATCCCGACCGAGCGCGCGACATCGTTGCCGCCATCGAGCGCGACGTGCTGGGGCACACGCAAAATCCGACCAGCCCGGAATTTGCGACAATGCGCCTGCGAATGCGCGATCACACCCCGCTCGGCGAGGTCGCGCGTACCCTGTTCGCAACCTACCGCAAGCGCGCGCTGGTGGGACTGTCGCTGATGGTGGCGCAGGCATTCTTCTACAATGCGATCTTTTTCACCTTCGCGCTGGTGCTGACAGATTTCTACCACATCCCGGCCGACCATGTCGGCTGGTACATCCTGCCGTTCGCCGCCGGTAATTTCCTGGGTCCGTTGCTGCTCGGACGTCTGTTCGACACGCTTGGGCGGCGCGCCATGATCACAGCGACCTATGGAGTCTCGGGCATTCTGCTCGCACTCTCAGGCTATCTGTTCTCGATTGGTGCCCTGAGCGCCCAGGGCCAGACCATCGCCTGGATGGTGATCTTCTTCTTTGCCTCGCCGGCGGCAAGCGCCGCCTATCTCACTGTCAGCGAAACCTTTCCCTTGGAAGTGCGCGCGCTGGCAATTGCGCTGTTCTATGCCATTGGCACCGCGATCGGCGGCGTGGCGGGGCCGGCGCTGTTCGGCGTGCTGATCGACACCGGTTCGCGCCAGAGCGTCTTCCTCGGTTACCTGTTTGGTGCCGCGCTGATGATCGCGGCTGCGATCATCGCTTCCCGGTACAGCATCGCCGCGGAGCGAAAATCCCTGGAAACGGTGGCGCGGCCGCTGGCCGTTTTGGAGTAGACTGAGATGAACGAGAAGCTGGCCGAGGTGGGTGTGCGCGACAATCCCGAAACCGACAATGATAGGATGCCGGATCAGGTGCCGGTGCCGCGCTCCCTGGTGCCGCAGTTGAGCGACATCGCGATCCTGCTGGACATCGACGGCACCCTGCTTGACCTGATGCCGACACCGCGCGAGGTCTGGGTGCCGCCGGGGCTCGCGGTGACGCTGAATGGCCTGATGTCGGCGACGTCGGGCGCGTTGGCGCTTGTCAGCGGACGCTCGCTCAACGACATCGACCTGATCTTTGCGCCCGAGCGGTTTCCCGCAGTCGGCGGCCACGGCGCGGAGATGCGGCTCGATGCGAGCGACGAGGCGGCCGCACCGCTCGCGCCACAGCTGGACAAGGAGCTGAAGCGGCGCCTCGCGGCGATCGCGCGGATCAGCCCGGGCATCCTGCTCGAGGACAAGGGCTACTCGCTGGCGCTGCACTATCGACTTGCGCCGCATGCCAAGGATGCGATCGAGGCCTCGATCGCACTGATCCGCGCCGACATGCCGGACGAGCGCGTGGAGGTTCTGCCCGGCAAATGCGTATTCGAGATCAAGCCGGCCGGCTTCACCAAGGCCAATGGCGTGCGGGCCCTGATGCAGCAAGCACCATTTGTGGGCCGCCGCCCGCTCTTCATCGGCGATGACGTCACCGATGAGAGCGTGTTCGCGATCATGCCGGAGATGCAGGGGCTTGCATTTTCGGTGGGGCGGCGCGCGAGCGGCGTCAATGGCCATTTCGACGCACCGTGCGATGTGCGTGAGTTCCTGGCGCAACTGCTTGAAGATGCGAGGGGTACATCGCCGCGCTGAAGGACTGTTCCACTCGCATTGCGCAGAAAAAAATAAAAAATATATTGCGTAGACGCGTGCGGATCAGCTGCAGCATTCCGCGCTGGTTTGCGGCATTCTTGCATTGAAGTTGCATTTTCCACATTCGGCCCGCCTTCCTCCGCGCGCCGGCCCGATTTCGGTTTCAATTCATTGAAAGGCTCAAAGGAACCATATTGATGAACGGCAGTTAAATGGTCGCTAACAGGAGGGGACTCCTCGTGAATCTCGTCGTGGTTTCAAATCGTGTAGCGCGCGGCAAGGCTAACGAGCCCATGACGGGCGGCCTTGCGGCAGCATTGTTGCCGGTTGTTGAAAATTCCGGCGCGATTTGGGTCGGCTCATCGGGACGTGTGCGCGATGGTTTCCACAAGGAACCGTTTGCCGAGGTCGAGGCACTCGGTTCCGGTGCGCTGGCGACGCTGGATCTGCCGGCCGCGCATTATGGCGGTTATTATGAAGGCTTCGCCAATTCCGCGCTGTGGCCGGCGCTGCATTCGCGCAGCGACCTGATCCGCACGTCGCAAGGTGATTATCTCTCCTATCGTGAAGTCAATGCCTTCATGGCGCGCGCGCTGCTGCGCTTCCGAAAGACCGGCACCGCGTTCTGGGTGCAGGATTATCATTTCCTGGCGCTCGGCGCGGAATTGCGCGAGCTCGGCGTCACCGGGCCCATCGGCTTCTTCCTGCACACGCCATGGCCGACCAGTTGCGTGATCGAGGGCGTGCCGCATCATCGTGAACTCGTCGAGGCGATGCTTGCCTACGACCTTATCGGCTTCCAGACGACGCAAGACTGCGAGAACTTCGCAGCCTATGTGCGCGAAGCGCTGGAGCTGGTGGTGCAGCATGATGGCGTCGTCATCTCCCAGTACGGCCGCACGCGGCTTCAGGTCTTTCCGATCGGCATCGATGCAGAGAAATTTGCAGTCGCCGCCGCGAAGGCGATCTCGCATCCGGACGTGTCACGACTGCGGCGCAGCCTGAACGGCGAGCGGCTCGCCATCGGCGTCGACCGCCTCGATTATTCCAAGGGCCTTGTCAACCGCATCACTGCCTTCGACCGGATGTGGACGATGAACCCGTCGCTGGTGCGCAGCGTGTCGCTGCTGCAGATCGCGACACCGTCGCGCGGCAGCATCGAGGCCTATGGCAATCTGCAGAATGACGTGGCGCGGCTGGTCAGCGACGTCAACGGGCGGCATGGCGAGGTGGACTGGACGCCGATCCGTTATCTCAACAAGGGCTATGGCCAGGCCGTGCTCGCCGGCCTCTACCGCACTGCGCAGGTCGGCGTGGTGACGCCGCTGCATGACGGCATGAATCTCGTTGCCAAGGAATACGTGGCCGCGCAAAATCCGGCTGATCCCGGCGTGCTGGTGCTCTCGAAATTCGCCGGCGCCGCCAACGAACTCGACACTGCGCTCCTGGTTAATCCACATGACATCGACGGCATGGCGCGGGTCCTGGCCATGGCGCTGTCGATGCCGTTGACCGAACGGCGCATGCGCTATGAAGCGATGATGGACCGGCTGAAAAAACACTCGATCCAGGACTGGTTCGCCGACTTCATTCGCGCGCTGCAGGACAGCCAGAGCGAAGGCGCGACCGAGGCGGGATCCGCGCTGTGGCAGCGGCGCGGCGCCGTGCATGGCATCGCGCGGCACTGATTGGTGCAGGCTCAGTAGCAATACGACACGCCGTCAAGAATCGCGCAGCGCGTCTTGTTCGGCGCGTTCGGATCGTCCAGCGGCACCATGCCTTTGCCCTGGCCGACGAACACGCCCTTGCCGACAACAACCGATGATTTGTTGCCAATGATGACGCTCGGATGCGGCCCGGGGCGCGAATGCGTCCCGTCCGGCCACAGGATGGCATTGCCCTCGAAAATGCCACGCCGTCCATCCTCACAGGTGACATCCACCCCCTGACGGGTGCAGTTCTGCGCCTGAACCGGGGTGGCACCGAGCGCAAGGCTCTCGGCCACCAGAAGCGCAAGCCCAAAAGCCTGCCTCATCGTCATTGAAGTCCCTCCGGTCTGTTCGGCGCCTTCCAAGTCAGTCGTCGGCAAGCCGCCGATTCTGGTTCACCGCAAGGCGCAGGCGGTGCGCGTCTTGCGTCCGGCGCCTGTCAAAATAGTCAATATTTCTCAATGGCTTGGATAATTTTTGCAGCGCGTGTGCGGCGCCCCTTGCAAAAACTGTCACACCCCTTCAAGAGAGGGCCGCAAGGAGAGATGGCCGAGTGGCTTAAGGCGCACGCTTGGAAAGCGTGTGTGCGGGAAACCGTACCGTGGGTTCGAATCCCACTCTCTCCGCCAGCCAACCAAAACCGCTTCGTACTTCGATGTGAAAACCCGTCGAAAATCCGGCCGTTTTTCTGCATTTTGCTCGCCAGAGAAGCTCGGCCAGCGATCCAACTGGGCGTTCGATAGCCCCGGAGAACCGAATTTTCTCCGAATCTTAGGACCCCAGGAATCGGTCTAGTACGGCATTTTGCTGGCAAACAAAGCGCTTATGGCGAAGTAGTTTGGATCCCTGTCCCTCAGGCGCCACTTCATTCGTAATGACGGGGTCGGGGGTTCGAGCCCCTCTTGCGGCACCAATCAAAACAACTACTTAGGCCCTATTCAATGGATCAAATCCCGGTCGCAGGTACGGCTTAGGTACGGCCGCGGGGGAGTCGAGGCGTAGCAATGGATAAGGCTGAGACTATTCGACTGGCCGACGCGTTGCTGCTCGACTTGGAAAGTCCAACAGCCTCCATTGATTTGATTCTCGCAAAGGCCTACCGGCTCGCTGAAGCCACGGGCAATGCGGAGGCGGTTTTATGGCTCAGTTACGAACTTCACGGGTACGATAGCTCTACACCCGTCGGAAGAAATTACGCTCTCCTAACACAACGTTGGGATGGAGCGTCTGATAAGGGCTATTTTCAATCGGCCTCCGATCTAGCGCATACGATTGAGACCATGACCCACACGCTGCAAGTTCACCAACAGCTTCAGCCGTCGGGTGACTACGCGATTGTCCAGCAAAGAGAGAAGGCGGAACAGGTGAAACAGTGGGCGCAAGCGATCGCGCCTATGAAGAAAATCATCTCGGCCGTCAGGGCGCAAATCCTGATCTTTGCCTCACGAACCCGCGCCGAAGCACAATTTTCCGAGACCAGCCGGTCGATCTTCGAAGAGTATCAGCGCGAGGTAGATCAAAAGCTCACCGCGCACGCAGGGCAAGCTTTCGAGCGGTTTCCGTCAGTCTTTGAGCGATTGAGGCATGGTGACGGGGAAGCGATTAGCCATGCACTAACTAGTTGCAGGCGCATTATTGATGGATTTGCAGACGCGATGTTCCCTACCACGGACGTGCCGGTACAAGTAGATGGGCAACCGTTGGACTGCGGCAAGGACAAACCTCGCAATAGGCTCCGCGCCTACATGGCTGCGAACATGACATCTAAGAGCAGGCGCGATCGGCTTAACAAAAATCTGAATGAGCTATACAGCAAAGTTTCAGCTGGGGTGCACGCTGACGTTGGCCTCGATGAGGCGAAGGCCTTGGTCCTAAATACGTATTTGTTTCTAGGCGAGTTAGCGCTCTTGAAGAAAGGATGATTCCGCCTAGCACGCCCCTGCATTGGCAAAGGGAATTTTTCAAGTTTTGCGCGGACCACGGTAGGTGTTGCAACGCCCGCTTAATATCCGCACCGCGAAGGCCCGCAAGCGATCATCGCAGATTGGTTCCTCCGCAGGGCAGCTCGGTCAGCATCTCGCGGATTGCCCAGCGATCCCGCTTCGGCCACTTGCTGCGGATGATGCAATCTTCGGGCATGGCCGCATTCTACCTGATCGTGTAGTATGGCGCCGAACACAATCGGGGCGGCAGACAAATGAGCAGCGAAGAACATCGCGCGGAACGGCAGCAAGAGAAGGATGAAGCCGTCGCGGCTATCGTAGGTGCTTTGTCGGCAATAGAGGCCGACAAACGTGAGCCTGATCAGTGGGAGCGGGCTTTATTGGTGCAAGCCATCGGTTGCCTGTTCCGAGGCGCGTACCGCCTAGCAACGGTAGATGCACAACTTGCATTGACCCCAGCGAATGAACGAAGCCGTACATTTCAGCAGCACGATACGTCGCTAGACAAATACGGCCTGCCCTTGCTTCGAGAAGGATTGCAAGAGGCTAAAGCAGAGCCACTGAGGGACTATCCCGTTTTCGGCCCCATCGTTTTTACAAGATAGATAGCGCTTGTGGTCCGCCCGGCCCGCGTGGCTTACGTGGTGGCCGGGCGTGCGCTAACGAAGGAGCACTCACATTGGTACAGAAGCGGATGCTTGCAAGCTCGCTATGTTCATTCCTAACGGTAGCATCTGCACATGCCGAACCGGCTAGGGCTCCGCTAGCTCGACTTGTGTGGGCCGCGTTCCAATGCGCAACATACGCCGAGATGTCAGGGCAGTCGAGCGAGCACGCCAGACTGTTTGACTTGGGTTTGCAAAGCTCGCGGGCGTTCGTCGACAAGTATTCGAGCAATCCGATTACAAAGGAGGAAGCCTTCAATGAGATACCCATGGGGCTCACGGACGCTCTTAGAGGGTCTCCTTCGATATCAGCAGACTTCGTTGCGGGGCGGCTTTTTGAGGCCGCCAGGCACGATGCATTTGAGGATGTGGTGAAGTGGGATCAAAAAGAAGGACTTTTGCCCCCCGCTAAATGGATCATTGATCCATCTCGCACCAAGCTGATCGCTGAAGACAAGTTCAGGCAAAAGAACTGCTCTCTAGTTCGATAGTTGTTCAAAGGTTAACCGCGTTCGCCGGAATATAGACGACGTTCAACGGAGATCGGGGCACGAAGTCGAAGCCGATTCCGGGACCCGCATCAAGACTACGGTTTCCTTACAACTTCGCCGAATGCTGTGGTTGAGTCGATCCCATCCGAAGGCCGTGCCGGTCATTTTAGCGACCGATGAAGAGCGGGACGTGTGGATGCACGCACCGTGGGATGAGGCGAAGGCGTTGCAGCGACCGTTGTCGGATGATGCGTTCAAGATTGTGATTCGATGTGTGGATGAAGAGGACAAAATAGCGCGATGAGCGACGAGCAAAGCAGAATGGTTATGGCGTCTATGACTGGCGGGCGCCCATCAGATTATATGCTCGATAATTTCGTCGCTCACAAACTGTCACTTCTGACCGAGTGCGGAGCACCAGAATACGTTTACAATGAAAATTGGCTCGGCACATTTATTCTGAATAGCGTCTTCATCACCCAACTAGCTCCGAAACCGAGAGCCTATGCCTTTAATTTCCTCCGACGCGCGCAGGGAGCATTGTCCTCCTATTCGCTGGCCCGTTCTGAATTGATCGGTTACTTGCAGACGCCCCCGAATGTTTCATCGCCTTATTTTAGATCACTACTGCACTTTGAGGTGTGCATATCGCAAAGCTATCAAGCACTGGAACTGCTCGCGACTGCATCGGGATTCGATGTGTTTGATAATAACGATGGCAGTAAAGAAGAACGTCTCTATCGGCTATATGTTCGATCGAAGCATATGGACAAGATGATTGAGAGCGGCCAAATCCCGATCGAAGCCACTTCTGCGCTTTGGTTAACCAACGACGGTATAGAGTGCAGCGTCGCCTCGCTGTCGCTTGAGGAACTCCTGTCTCTTCTTAAGTGGATTGCGGAAACGGCCAACCGGATCGCGAGAATGGAGTTTGGCAAAGACGGTTAATCGCACCGGTAGGAAGTAAGCCGCTTTTCACTTCATCCATTGGAGCCGCCCAGTTCCCCTCAACTCAACATTTCATTACTTATTTGGAGCAGCGGCGCTTGGCACGGGTGTTGTTTCAATGGCAAGCCGGACTGGCAAAACGTGGTGGAACAACAGAACCAAGAAGAAGCCTATGATGAGCATCATTAGGCCGTTCGGCCACTGCGACACGATGAACGCCCGAAGCCTGATTGCCAGGCGCTCCACCCAAGGCAGCGGGTATTTTTCCGGATGTTCTAATCTATATTGATCGAAGTCGACACCGTCGTGATTGACACTATATTTGTCGAGAATCCTCGCATACCGCTCGGCGAACGCGTGCAGGTCGCTTGCGCTAACCGATTCGCTGTTGGCTGAGAGTTCTCCCCGCAGCTGATTTATCTCAAGACCGCATCGGTGGTGTTGTTCAGCGTTCACCGCGTCGTCGTTGCTATATTGAATCAATGAAATCGCGAGGATCAATACAGACGCGAGCATTGTAACCACGCTCAGATCGGCCATCACAACCTTGGGAAGCTGGTAAGCGAACGGAACGAAGGTCAACGCGATGACCAGAGCTGAGGCGAGGGCGACCACAAGGGCCATCTTTCGGTCGCGCCCTTCGAGTCGGCGGGCGGCGTTGAACCGCGCCCCCTTGGTGACGTTCATTCTGTGAAGTAGATCATCGATTTGTTCTTTCACATCCCACTCCAACTCGGCGTCTTGCACTTCGTGCTAAGAAAGTAGCTGCTCTACGGCAGCGATCTCACTTATAACGATCAACGTGTTCGCGCCCAAATCAATCAAAGATACCGATCTGTGTCACTTCCCGCTCCGGGAGCCATTGGAGGAAGAATGCCGATCAAGGAGAAGGACGCACCGAATACTACAATCCTTGGCGCTGCCGGCGAGCATTTTGTAATGTGCCAATTACTGCGGAGAAACATGATCGCGGCACTAGCTCCAACAGGCGTGCCGAACGCGGATATCGTCGTGACAGACAAGCTTGGCGCTCGCCTGTGTGCGGTACAGGTGAAGGTTCGTCGAGATATGGGATCGGACGGAGGATGGCATATGGGTCAAAAACACGAAGACCTTATATCTCCAAACCTATTTTATTGTTTCGTCGATTTCGGAAAGTCGCTCCATGACCAGCCAAAAACATGGGTCGTACCGAGTGTGGTAGTTGCCAAGTCACTTCGGGACACACATCAGGATTGGCTTAGGACGCCTGGAAAAAAAGGGACAACAACGGAATGATAATCCACTGCGCCGCTTTATGCCGGAATATAGGCCACTGCCCGAATACGCGATGGGGTGGCTTGACCGCTTCTTTGAGGACTGGGCGAGTCTTGAGGCTGCATCAAAAGAGGAAACACTTACCGGTTAGTCCCCGGGCACGCAGATGTAGTACAGAGGTCACAAATGGGCGACGAAGAACACATCTGGGCCGATGAGCACCAGACAGCTGGAAGCCAATGAGCCATACGACGCTACGGGATTTATGCGACATTAGAGGCCTTCGCCTTCTTACCCTTTTTCCGCGGGGGTGCGCTCGGCGCGTTTTGTCCTCTTAGCCTTCTTTCCAGTCATTAGGGAGTTGTGCAGGTCGATTATATTCTTGTTCAGAGTTTCAATTTTCCTGACTGCGCGAATAGCCGCGCCTTGCACTCGATCAACGCTCTCTTTGCCCGATCGTGGTGCTTCACAAATGAACCTGAGCAGGGGCACTATGGGGCGCATCCGCGTCAGCGAATTTCGGCGCCCTGGGCCGGTACTATCGCCTCCTCTTAGCAGACGGCAAGATAAGCTCATAAGGTTCAACACCAAGCGGCTTAGCAAGCTTCTCCAGAATTTTCAGGCTGGCATAAAAAGCGCCTTTTTCCAGCTGACTTAAATAGCTGCGGCTAGCCTTCCGCGCGGTGAGTCGCTGTCTGACCCGCCTGCTTATGGGATGGCCGTCCTTTCAAGGCGCATCGCTGGACGGTTGTGGGCGTTTTTGATTTCGGCGATGTCGTTGGCCAATTTCTCGAAAGCCGCGACCGCATCTTTCTCCTCCTGTGTCAGGTTTGCCCTCGGGGGCAAATGCCTCAACAGCACGATCATGGCGTCGGTAATCTTCCCAAGCTGTCGTCCATAAGTACCGAGCGTTCTGGGAATTTCGGCCTCAGCCTCAGGTGACCTTGATTCGCCCAGATTTACGGAAATCTGGTTGCCGCTCCACCACGAAGTAATTGGACTGATCCACTGATTAACGTCGCCTGAAAGCGGCAGTCTGAAAAGGGCCATAGCAATCTCCAATCTACGTAAGTGGGAGCTCTCCATTCCTGTGCGTTCCGATCCATGCGTCTTGCCTGGTAGTTGGTTTTATCCTATTTGGTTTCTCGAAGAACGCATCGGACATTTGCAGTAGTCCATGAAGGGCTGCTAGTCGATGGTAGCCATCCAGCACCAACAATCCGCTCGGCGTGTTCATTGCTACAAGTGCGTTTAGAAACACACCATGTTCTAAAATGTATTGCATGGGCATTCGGTAACGACGTTTTTCTACTTTGTCGGCTTTGCCCGTAAGAACCTCACTGAGGGTAGCTGATGTAAGAGTGGACGATTTCTCGCAGAGATTATTCAAACTGCAATCGATGCTCTCCTTCTTCCATGTAACATGATGCCACCATGACAATGGTCTCCCGCCGAGGATGCCTGACCATCTATGGGTGCCTAGCGGCTCAGGCGGTGGCCATCCCAAATCGGGCTCATTGGCAAAATAGAGAAGCCAGTCATCGAGGATGGCCAACGGCCAGTTTGGCAGGTCCTTTTTGAGATCAAAGATGGTTGCCATCGCGGGATGCCTTGACGCCCTAGGCGACGGATGAGCCTGCGTCGATCGCCAGTTGGCCCCTGAAAGCAAGTTCCATGGCAAAAGGTATATCGTCCGGTTCGGGAAGGCCCGCCACATTCGCACTCGAAATGCGTGGATCACCGATAGGACATCGAAATAGCTCGAGGAAAAACCTGTAAAATGACCATCCGCAGAGGTATGCGATACTGTAGGCATTTGTGGCGCCCGCGATTCGGGAGGCCGCGCCGCAACGGATGCCCCTTTCCGAATAGTGGAATACGAAAGCCGCGGGTGTGACCCGGAGCATCTTGTTGCATTGATCGATAAGCGCGTTTCGCTGTCTCGTTGACCAATAGTCGTCCGGTTCAGATTTCTTGGCTTGAACGAGAACGCCTTTAGAAAAGCTTTGTGTAGGGGTGTCCATCGTCACGTGTATCAGTAGGTCCGCCCCATATCTGCTTTCTTCGGCCGCAATGCCACGTCGATGGCGTAGGATTGACGCATCCAAAGTTATCCCTCCAAGCTGTATGCCGTGAAACTCTGTGAGCATGCTCCCTAGCAAGACACCCGTTAAATCGTCCTCGTCATATGCACGCTTTCTCTTATAAGTTTTGATCGTGATTTTGGCAGCGAGCTCCGCGTGTTTGGCGGCGGCCTTGGTAACCTCATTGAAAGTAAAAGCAGGCGGTCGTCGGCGCCCACGGGGCCGCGAGATTATTTCGACCAAGATTTAGCTCCCGGGAATCAATCGCGTAAAGCCTACGGTGGAATTCACTTGAAGCACAATATCTAGCTGCATCCAAATGTTCGGAGTAGGCTTCGTCCAAAGCCGTGTTTAGAGTGCTGTAATTGTTTACGGTGGGGCCCTCGTATGGAATTCGCAAATTTTGCGGGGGCACAACTGAGCCGCACGCGGGCGATTCGATTTTTGGCCCCGGGGGTGCCGCTCCGCGCTGGCCTAGTGCTCGATCGAATCGTCCCGAACGGGCAATCCTAAGTTACGCCAGAACGCCATCAAGCAGGAGTTGCAAACGCGCTCATTGAGGGGCAGCCTGTCGAGATTGACGCGAAATGCTTTCCGCTCGCTGGGCCAGATGCGCGAGCAAAGGGCACAATGTTCTTCATCGACAAAGTCAGCCATTGAGGTGAACGCTAGCTACGAAATGGATCGGTTCGAAGGAGGCGGTTTTGTCCTACATTCTTCTTACTGGCGCCGGCTTTAGCCGCAACTGGGGCGGATGGCTCGCCAATGAAGCTTTCGAATATCTTCTCGGATGTTCGGGAGTCACGCCTGTCATTGCAACGGAGCTTTGGAAGGCCAAAGCGTCCGGTGCCGGCTTTGAGGGCACATTGGAGTCACTACGCGGACTATACGCAACCTATAAAGACGCCAGGCACGAAACTGAGCTGAAGACATTCGAGAGCATGCTTCTTGGGATGTTCAGCACCATGAACAGCTCCTATGCGAACGTCGATTTCGAGCCGGGGCGCAATCCAGCTCAGTTAGGTCCGCAACCAAGCTTAGTCCGCGATTTCCTCTGCCGCTTCGACAAGATTTTTACGCTGAACCAGGACACTTTGCTTGAACAGCATTATTTGGGTAGCGGTTTGCTCGATGGCTCGGCCGGGCGGTGGTTTACTTTTGAGACGCCGGGCCTGGAGGAAATGAAAGTCGGCGTGCGGATTCCGATGATCTCGCCCGGGTGTACCGATTTGATCTCGCCCAGGATTCCGAGATGATCTCGCCCACTCTTCCGATTTGATGTCGCCCGGGGCGCGAGGCGTTCTGGCTGTCTGGTTTCTGGCATCGGCGAAGCC